>JAQWUD010000003.1 GCA_029242325.1 Luminiphilus sp. | reverse complement strand
CTAAAGGAATGTCTCTGGTCAGGCGCTTACCGGCTTCTCGCGCCAGCAACTCTGCAGCGAGGGCCTCGGCAGCCTGCGGTAAATTGTCACTGCTGACTGCATCCAATATGCCTGCGACTTGCGCGTCACTGGCACTGAGGGGGCGGCCGCTGGTGATCATGTCGATCGCGATCCTGTGACCTGTCAGTCGCGGCAGCCGCTGGGTCCCGCCCCCACCGGGGAGCAAGCCCAAATTGACTTCGGGCAAACCGACTTTGGCCGTTTCTATCGCCAGGCGATAGTCACAACACAGTGCCAGCTCCAGTCCGCCACCGAGGGCTGTTCCGTGAATAGCGGTAAGAATCGGTTTGGGGCAGGATTCCAGGGCCTCGAATACCGTCGCCAAAGTGGGCTCTTGGGGTGGATTGCCAAATTCGCTGATGTCTGCGCCCGCGATAAAGGTTCTCCCCTCGCAGCGCAGAATGACTATTTCAGTATCGTCCTTCGAGGCCACTTGGAGCGCATCCAAAATCCCACTTCTGACGCGTTGCGAGAGCGCATTGACGGGAGGTGATTCGATTAAGATGGTGCCAATTCGCTGGTTTGCCGAATAGCTCACTGAAGTTGTCATGCAAATATCCCTTGGAAATTCCGCGAGTCACGCAGCGCGGAGGGCATATAAGAGCAAATGGGCTCGTGTTATTTGATCGCTAGTATGTGGTCTGCTTGGCGTGAGGCGAGTGCGCTCAATGTAAACGTAGGGTTTACGGCGCCACTACTGGGGAACAATGCGGGCCCCGCCACGAAGAGGTTGTCGGTATCGTGCACGCGCCCGTAGGTATCGGTCACAGATTCCGCGGGATCACTTCCCATTACAGCGCCACCCATGTGATGCTGACCAATCCGAGGGCCAGCCCAAACTTCTGAGGCCCCTGCCGCTCGCATAATGTCTTCGCCCTCTGACATGCGCTGAGCACACCTGGCCGCAGCAGAGGGGTCTAAATCGTGATGCGCATGAGCATATGCAACGCCGTCGGCGTCTACTCGGTCGCTCAAAGTGATTCGGTTTTCGGGCAACGGAATATCCTCGCAGACCAGTGTCATATTGCCCAAGTGCCGAGAGGCTCTCTTGAGCCATGGCTCCAAGTCCGCCCCGACTATATCTGGTCTGTTGGTTCCATATCCGAGCAGGTCATGTGGTTTGATGGCATGCCCGATCATCCACTGGCTGGAGCCAAAACCGCCGGGGGCATCTTTTTTGTCGTAGTCATCGTGATTGAGAAGCTGTCCAGCCGTGACGCCCTGATGCGGAAAGGTTTCCTCTTCGAATAATCCGAAAATCGTCCCTGCGGGATGAGTCATCAAGTAGCGGCCCAGTTTGTCAGAGTGATTACCCGGAGCAGCGTGTTGTTCCGTTGCTGAGCTGAGAAGAATGCGCACCGACTGCACGGCAAATGCGGCAATGATGATGTGCTCGGCATGCATGGTCTTGCGCTCGCCGCCCTGTAGGTACTCCACGCACTCGATGCGCTGGGAGTTTTTGGCGTCGCGTATGACACGCGATACCCTCGCGTTGTGTTCTATTCGTGCGCCGGCCGAGCGCGCGCGTGGCAGCCAGACCGCGAGCGGGTTACCCAGCGCGCCGATCGAGCATCCGGAGTCACACCAGCCGTCGTAGTGGCAGGCCGGTCTTCCTTTATAGGGTTCACTGTTGATGGCTAGGGGCAGTGGCGCGGTGTGACGGCC
>JAQWUD010000042.1 GCA_029242325.1 Luminiphilus sp. | reverse complement strand
GGATAACCACAGCATGCCGATTTCAACCGCCGGCACATGCATGAAACCGTGGTTATAACCCGCGAAGGCCATCTTGGGTATATCAGGGTGCAGCAGATGCCTGTAAAGCTGAACACCATCAGGCTCGCTCTCCAGCAGGCTATTGGGTTATCCTGCGCAATCTTGACCCGAGCAGTGTAGTGCATCAACGGGGGAGAAAAATAATGAAATGTTCTACCAAGATGGCATTTTATATTCCACTTGTCCCCATCTAAATCCATGTGGTCAGCTGACTGGTTGACGGAGGCCTTTGGCCTCTAGGCGTGGTAGTACTTCCTGTCTGAAGTAGGGAAACTCCTTGGCGTAATCCACGAAGGCGAGGGTGGTGCCGGCGATACCTGTGTCGCTTAATTCTTCAAGCAGATCAGCAATCGTGTCGGGCGTGCCCACTAGAGGAAAGCCCCCGTGTCCCGCCGCCATGCGATCACGGTACAAGGCGAGTGCCTCAGGGGTAAATGACTGCGCATGCATGCCCTGTAGTGTCATCAGATTGTCCACCGCGTCCCAGTCTGCCTGCTCTTCCGAGTACCAGTTCAGGTAGTCGTCGGCTTCTTGCTGGGTGGGGCGACACACCACAGTACAGAATGTGAGCAGATCTACCTTGCGGTTTACACTCGCGGCGCGCTCGGTGATATCCACGACGGTTGCCTTGGCTTGGTCAAAGTCAAAAACCGGTGTGAACAGAAAATCGGCGTTGCGCATGGCAAAGACTCGGCCCTCTTCTGACCCCGCGGCGTTAATGATTGGCATTTTGGGTTGGATGGGGTGGGGCAGACTGTAGACCCCTTTGCCTTGATAAAAGTCGCCGTTCCAGTCAAAGGCGCTGTCCTCAGTCCACAGCTTTTGGATGTAATCGAACCATTCCTGAGCCATTGCATAGCGGTCGCTGTGGTCGCTAGGCAGGTCCACCCCAAAGGCATCGTATTCCGGCTTATTCCAGCCTGCGACAACATTCAGGCCGAGTCGCCCCCCCGACATTTGATCGAGGGTTGCCAGTTGTTTGGCCACGACGATGGGGTGATTGAACGCGGTGTGCACGGTGGCGAAAACTTGAATATTCTTTGAGTGTGCCGCGAGCCCAGCAGCCCAGGTCACGGTTTCTAGAACGTTCCCATGAAAGTCGGTTTCACCGCCGTAGCCGATCCATCGGGCTATCGGCAGCATGAACTCGATCCCAGCCTCGTCACATTGCTTGACGAGATCTATGTTGTTTGCCCAGCTATTATCCCATCGCTCGGCGACTTTAGTGACAGCCATGCCACTAGAACAGTTTGCAGAGAATGTTCCCAGTTTGAGTTTGTTTTCGTTGAACATGGGCGCCCGCGTTCTGTTCATGTGCAGTCCTCATTGGTAACCCGTTACGGAAAGACAATAGATTAACAGTTTAAGCTTAAAATGTTAATCTCTCCAGCTGGTGATGTAGTGTCAAAAGCAAACGATTTGTTGCAGCGCGGCAGTAGCGGCCATCTGGCGACCGCTATGATGTTGTCTGAGAGACAGGCGCTTCAGCTTGCGGATTTCTGGGGGGAAGCGTGAATTACTTCGAGGACTTTCAGGTCAATCAGCGAATTACCTTTGGTCGATATAAAGTGACTCAGGCGGAGATCATTAACTTCGCGACTCAATATGATCCACAGGTGTTCCACGTGGATGAGGATCATCCATTGACCATGGGGCTGGGGGGTATCATGGCCAGCGGTTGGCACAGTACAGCGATTTTTATGCGCCTTGCAGTTGACGCTTATCTCGGGGACGCAGCGGTGCTGACGTCTCCTGGAGTCGACGCGCTACAGTGGCTTGCCCCGGTGCGAGCGGGAGATGTTATTAGCGGCGAAGCAACTGTCGAGCATGCGAGGCTATCTGCCTCCAAGCCTGATCGAGGGATAGTGACAACAGGTGTGGTCTTGTGGAATCAGCAGGGCATTGAGGTGCTAAAGATGACGACCCACGTTTTTGTGCGGGTCCGTCCAAATCACTAGAAATTGCGCCACAATGTCGGGCGCATTGTTTGACTACTCGCTATTTGACCGCGGTCGCTTCGATCTCGACCAGTGCGTCGTCCTCGATGAGGGCTGAGACCTCAACGACTGACATCGCGGGAAAGTGCTTTCCCATGATGTCCCGATAAGTGCGTCCCACTGCGCCAAGGTCCGCGACATACTGTTGTCGATCTGTGACGTACCATGTCATTCGGGTAACGTGCTCGGGCCCTGCTCCCGCGCTTTTCAGAACCGCAACGACGTTTTCTAGTGCCTGCCGGAACTGGCCGATAAAGTCATGGTGCTCAAAGCGCTCGTCTTTATTCCACCCAATCTGGCCTCCGCAAAAGATCATGGAATCGCCTTGAGCGATGACACCGTTGGCGTAACCCTTTGGACGTGTCCAACCCTCAGGTAGCAAGGTTTTGTGCATGCGACATTCTCGGTTTGTAATGACGGAGTGCCGATTATATTTTATACTTAAAATATTCGCCATAAGGCTATAATCACGCGAAAATAGGTCTGAACCGGTGCCAATGAATCGAGGTTGCCCTAGCGACAGCAGGAGAAGTTGTATGACAAATGCGGTACGGATTAATTTGTCAGCGGGGCCGGTCATGGGTTGGTTGGAAACGAGAGGCCTGAGCGCGACGTTCTCGGCGGAGTGGCCTATTTTGGCGCTGCGCGAACATTTTGGGTGTGCGAAGCCTTGTTTTTTTTAAAGAAGGAAATGCCTCGTTACGTTGATCGGGGTGCTGCCATGAGGCTAAGCGGGAGGGCTTGTCGTGGCTGAACGGTCCTTTACTGAAGAAGTGAAAAAGCTCAGCGCCGGAGACGGAGAGGTCTTCAAGGGTGAAGGTATTCTCGCCATCACTAAGGCGCTACTCCAGTCCGGCGTTTCCTACGTGGGCGGCTATCAGGGCTCCCCCATCTCACACTTGATGGATGTGCTCAACGATGCACAGGACATTCTTGGTGATTTGGGTGTCCACTTCGAAGCGAACGGTTCCGAAGCCACAGCGGCAGCAATGCTGTCGGCCTCCATCAACTATCCTCTCCGTGGCGCTGTGACCTGGAAGTCAACCGTTGGTACCAATGTCGCGTCTGATGCGCTGTCAAATCTTGCTTCTTCCGGGGTGACTGGCGGCGCCATGGTGATCGTCGGAGAGGATTACGGAGAGGGCTCTAGCATCATGCAGGAGCGCAGTTATGCGTTCGCCATGAAAGCGCAGATGTGGCTCTTGGACCCGCGACCCAACTTGCCCAGCATTGTTGATATGGTAGAGAAGGGCTTCGAGCTCTCAGAAGCATCTAACACACCCATTTTCTATATGATGCGCATCCGTGGTTGTCACGTGACCGGCGAGTTTATTGCCCGGGATAATGTTGCTCCCGCTTACCACAGCCAGGCACCGGTAACGCCGAATCGAGAGCCTGAGAAAATTATTTTGCCGCCCTTCGTGTATCAGCAGGAGCGGGAAAAAATTGCCGAGAGACTGCCTGCGGCCATTCGCTTCGTCGAGGATCATGCGCTTAATGAGGTTTTTCCTGGGCGATACGAGTCAGTGGGGATCATTACCTGCGGCGGTTCATACAACACGGTGATTCGCGCGCTGCAGCGGCAGGGATTAGCTGACGTGTACGGCGTGACCGAGATTCCCCTTTACTGCCTTAATGTTGCCTATCCACTGATTCCTAACGAGCTCGTACAGTTCTGTGCCGGTAAAGAGCAGGTGCTGATTCTTGAGGAGGGCCAACCTGAGTACATCGAGCAAGGTATTCAGACGGTATTGCGCCGGCAGGACGTGCAAACGCGTGTTTACGGCAAGGACATTATGCCGATGGCGGGCGAGTATACGGGGCAGGTCATGCTGGAGGGGATTACCCGATTTATTCAAGCAGCCTCGCGACAAGATATTCCACTGAAGCTCTCACTCGAGGCTGTGCGGGCGACAGAGACCCCGGTTTCAGAAGAGGATATTGGTCGGTTGATGGCGGAATTACCGCCGCGACCCGCGGGTTTGTGCACTGGATGCCCTGAACGCCCGCTGTTCTCTGCCATCAAACAATTACAAGAAGAGATGGGGCCTTTTCACATCTCCTCTGATATTGGCTGTCATTCTTTCGCTACTGCCGCTCCCTTCAATCTCGGCAACACCATCATGGGTTATGGCCTCTCTCTCGCCAGTTCTTCCGGGATGCGCCACGCGCTGCCGCACAAGGCGATCAGCATCATGGGCGACGGCGGTTTCTGGCACAATGGCCTGACGAGCGGAGTCACCAGTGCGGTATTCAACGAGCATGATGGCCTATTGATTGTTATCGATAATGGCTACTCGGCGGCGACCGGCGGGCAGGATATTCCGTCTCTGGTTGAGCCTAATCTGATCGCCACAACGCTGGATTCGAAGCAGCCCAAGCGCGAGAGTTGGCAGACCATTGAGGATGCTTGTCGTGGTGCGGGGGTGAAGTGGATTCGCACCGTGAGCACCTACAATATCGACGCCATGAAGCAGACCTTGCGTTTAGCACTCAAGACCGATGCTCCTGGTCTCAAGGTGGTGGTGGCGGAGGGTGAGTGCATGCTCAACCGGCAGCGCCGGATCAAGCCGCTGGTGCGCAAGGCGGTCTCTGAGGGACGACGCGTGAAGCGCGCGCGCTTCTACATCGACCCAGAGACCTGTACCGGCGATCATGGGTGCATTCGCCTTTCAGGTTGCCCCTCGTTGACTATCCGAGATCATCCGGACCCATTGCGCTCGGATCCCGTGTCTTACGTCGACAATAGCTGCGTCGGTTGTGGTGTTTGCGGGACCAATGCGCATTCGGCGGTGCTGTGCCCCTCTTTCTCACGGGTGGACATGATCTCCAACCCCAATGCTTGGGATCGATTGCTAAACACGACTCGTGTCCGCGTTCGCGAGTGGTGGCGAGTGCGTGATCGGAAGCGCAAGGCGCAACGGCAGTTCTGATGTTCCGAGAAGATGGGACCATCAACATGGTGATCGCTGCACTGGGTGGTGAGGGCGGCGGTGTGCTGACCAACTGGCTTATCGCCGCAGCGGAGCGCAGTGGGTGGTGGTGTCAGAGTACCTCGCTCGCTGGTGTAGCACAGAGAACGGGCGCGACCATTTATTATCTCGAGTTTATGTTGCGGAAGGTGGGCGAGCACCCTCCTGTGATGTCGCTGTTTCCTGCGCAAGGCGATATCGACGTAGCGGTTGCCTCAGAAATTGCCGAGGCGGGGCGGATGATTAGCCGTGGTTTTATTTCACCGGACAAAAGCGTGTTGATTGCCTCTGATCATCGGGTATTTGGCATCACGGAAAAAAGTGCAACGGGTGATGGCTCGGTCGATAGAGAACTGATCCTCGAGATGGGTGAGCGCTATGCGCGTGCTTTCGTTCATTTTGATATGTCGGAAATTGTGCAGCGTCACGGGACCGTTATATCAGGAGCATTGCTGGGTGCAATAGCCGGGAGCGGGGCTTTGCCGTTTGAGGCGGACTGCTTTCGCAGTCTGCTTTCCGAGGGAGGGTCCGCAGGGGCCAATCTTGCTGCCTTCGACGAGAGTTACCGGCGGGCCGCATCTGGGGGTGTGGGCGAGTACGTACCAGAGGGGGCAGCGCCCTTCACGTTGCCGGCAGTCAGCAGTCCTTTGGGAGCGCGGTGGCTGCCTCGCATAGCCGACTTACCTACAGTGCTGCATGAGATGGCCTATCACAGCGTGAACAGATTGATCGATTATCAGGACGAGGCTTATGCGGAAGAGTGGTGGGCCCGACTGTCAGCTGCGATCGATCGCGATGCAGATCAAGAGAGTTATTCTTTTTCATGTGAAGTCGGGCGGCACCTCGCGCTGTGGATGACGTTTGAAGATATACCGCGAGTGGCGCAACTTAAGATTCGACCGGACAGAGAAGCCATGATTCGATCTGAGGTTAAAGCGACTCCCGATCAGCCCATGACGCTGGCAGAGTTTTTTCACCCGCGTATTGAGGAGGTTGCCGCCTTGCTCCCGAAGAAATGGGGCGAATCGTTGCTGAAGTCCGATATTGCGCGGCGATGGGGCACTCGACTCCTTGGGCCTAGGACTTTGAGAACGGACCGTGTCAGCATGCAATTGATATTCCGCTGTCTGGCAAGTCTTCGACGCTTTCGACGGTCTACTCTCGGTTACGCGCATGAGCAACACATGATCGACCGATGGTATGAGGCCGCGCTAGCTGCTCAAGGGCAGGACCGGTCTATGGCGATTGCGGCGCTTGGCGGTATGGTCAAGGGTTACGGGGAAACCCGGCATCGCACGACCTCGAGGCTGATGCAGATTCTGGATTATCTCGAGCGGTCGCCCGACAGCGATTCCTGCACCATTACCGCTCTCCATAAAGCGGCCATGAATCCAGATACAGCCTTTGACCCGAGTGCTGTTTTGCGCCCAAGCCCCGAGCCCGCTTGAATCAGATTGCCGCAGTCAGTCGGGACATTGCGCCCGGTGCCGCGCTTAGCGTCGTGCTCGCTCTGCTGGCTTCCGCCATTTCCTATCGCTACGGTGCCCCAGCGATGCTGATGGGACTATTACTGGGGCTGTCATGTCACTTTGTCACCGAGATGGGCCGCTTTGCGACGGGTTTGGTGTGGGCGTCAGGTCCCTGCCTTCGAGTCGGGGTGGCCTTACTGGGGCTTAGGTTTAGTCTTGCAGAGGTTTCCATTCTGGGTTGGCCGGCTGTCAGCGCTGTCTGCGCTGCGGTGTGCATGACGCTGATTTTTGGGATTGTGTGGTCTCGGGCACTTGGTTGCGATCGGGAGTTGGGTTTGCTGACCGGGGGCGCCGTGGGAATTTGCGGAGCCTCCGCAGCGATGGCAATCAGCGCAGTTCTCCCAGAGTCTGAGGCCAAGCAGCGACAAACCCTTTTTACAGTTATCGGAGTGACCGCTTTCAGTACCGCCGCAATGGTGTTTTATCCCATCGTCGGTGATGCTCTTGGCCTCTCTGCGACAGATATGGGGTTTTTTATTGGTGCGACAATTCATGACGTTGCTCAGGTAGTGGGGGCGGGATACAGCGTTTCACCGGAGACGGGGGATCTCGCCACCTTTGTGAAGTTGTTGCGTGTGGCAATGCTTGTGCCGATCGTGATGGCCATCGCATTCCTGTGCCGTGTTTCTTCGCCAGCGCATAGCGCTGATAAGGTCTCAACGCCGCCGTTTCCGCTGTTTTTGCTTGGTTTCATCGCGTTATTTCTGTTGAACAACACGGTGGTGTTGCCCGGTGTATTGACCGAGGGAGCGTCTCGCTTTGCGACTGGGCTATTGCTGCTGGCCGTGACGGCAATCGGCGTTCGGACCTCGCTACGCGAGGTAGCCTCGATCGGCTGGCGACCCATCATTTTGCTTGGAGGGGAGACGCTCTTTCTTGCCGCGACGATTGCAGGTTTATTGCTGCTGAGGATCGTCTGAGTTTGGAGGGCGGCGCTCGGCTAAAATATCGATTTCAAATTGCATCACTTTAGTCCTGTACTGGTTGAACGCCTCGTTTCGTGACCGAATTAGACCCCATTTTTCCCGGATCACTCGGTCTGGTTTAGCGATGATTTCATAGGTATAGGTCAATGTATGTCCGGGTCGAACGGGTTCGAGCCATTGCAGGTCATTTATAGCGACGCCTGCCCCATTGCGCCGACCGTCATTAACACCCTGTGCGTAGACCTCCATGTAATCTACCATCTTGCGCATCCACATGGCTGTAATCAGCCAAGGACTCGCGACAAGGCCCTGCCTGTGGCTATAAAGCGCCTGTTCGGGATTGGTCAACTCAGGCCTAGGATCATATGCCTCGGCGAACTCGACAATTTCCAGCTCACTAAAGGTGTGTGAGCCAAATACATGGAACTCTCCCAACGGAAGGTCTTCAAACCATCGCTCCCTGAGATACAGGGCGGTCATGGTGCGGCCACGACAGTAGGATCGGCCGCGATGGCAGCGGTTGCCGTCATCGTTGCTACGACCGCTCCGTCGTCGTTGCGGACATCGACTTCCAGTGTCTGGCTGTATGTGCCGGCAATGGGGCTGTCTGCAAGTGATGCGTCAAGTGTAATGCGAACGCCTATTTTTTCGTTCACGAAGGTGGGTCGGCTCCACGTCAAATGACTGACTGAGGTCATTTCTACAAACGGGATTCCATTATCTAACAAGGTCTGGCTTACCAGGCGCGTCGCTAGAGCAGCGATATGCCAGCCGCTGGCGCAGAGGCCTCCGAATATGGACTGCTCTGCGGCATCGGCGTCCAAATGATATGGCTGGGGGTCGAAGCGTGCGGCGAAGGCCACGATGGCGCCTTTATCCAAGGCAATGAGGTCGCTGGTCAGATGGCCGCTGGGGGAGGTGGGGGTTGTCAAAGTAAAGCTCTGCAATGATTGACTGACGCTATTCTAACCCGAAGTCATGATCGGGTTCTGACCGACCTTGCTGCGCTGAACACAGCCACAGCAGTGCTGCTTACCACAACGTTTCATGAAGTTAAATTTGATGTGCTTTGCTCGACAAGTTTTGTGAGCAGGTCAGCTTACAAAGGCTCTGCCTGGCCTGTTAATGGCCTGAATGTTTAGGCGCCGCGGAGGCGGCTGCAGCAGCCATTTGATAAGCGGGTTTAAAACCCCATATTCGAACTGAATGAAAGTCCGCCATTATTCTCTGCCGAGTCTGACTGCAGATACCCGCGAATCACTCCGAGCGATCGGCTCGGATAGGACTCGATATATGGCAGAGCCGCTGCGATGAGTTTGCCAGCCACCTCCCTGCGCGACGCTTCGCTTAATGTGTCACGAGAGCAAGAACTCTTAGCGGGCTGCCCGAGCCACCCTCGATTTTAAGAGGCGGACATAAAATGACAGCGCCTGTAGGTGGTAAAAGATCTAGATTGGTCATGCATTGCAGTCCGTATTTGCCGGCACCGTGCATGAAGTAATGACAGGGTAAGGGTGGATCAAAACTCATAGCGATACCCGCGTCAGTCCCGACGCACTCTGTGCCAAAACCCAGCACATCGCGCTCTTCGATCATCCACTTGACGCATTCGTTGTCTGGTCCCGGATTGTGCGCACCATCTTCCTTGATGTTAGCGATGTTGTCAGAGCTCACGACCATCCGCCAATCAGAACGCATAAACACCCAGCTTCCAGCGGGTATCTTCCCGTGTTCCTCTTCCCACGAAATCAAATGTTCTTTCGTGAGTAAGAAATCTTGATCTTTGGCCACCTCTTTACTGCAGTCCACGACGCAGGCAGGGGCAATGAAATCTTGGGCCGGTATCGAGTCAACCGTATTGTTCGGCAGATCTTTACCTGACACCCAATGAATCGGTGCGTCAAAGTGTGTTCCCGTATGTTCATTGAGGGTGATGTTATGCCAGAACCACATCGGTCCGTCCTCGTTATACTGAGAAACCACCTCTTTTTTAAAAGACCACGCCTGCTTAAACTCAGGTGGCAAAGAGATCACCGGGTAGTCCTCTCGCAGAGTTTCCGTTAGATCAACTACCTCTATCCCACCATCCGCAAGATCCTGAACTAAATTCATTAACGTACTCATAGTCATCCCCATAGTTTGCTCGTGCAGTTCCCCATAGCATCGGACATCGACGCCAGTAGTCACGGAAAGAACGTATCGCTCACCGTCTTCCAACTTACCATATTGTTGCCCACGGCAAATCGAGTGAGCACGAGCGGTTTGCCAAATGAAAAGGCTAATCGCTGCCAGCGACCCGTTTTGCTCTCTGTAGCATGTCGCCCCAGTACGATGTGGGAGAGACAGTGACTTTGAGCAAGGCGCAGGTGAAGTGGGCGCCGTGGAATCGTTGAACTCAGCTCTGTGCTAGCTGTGATTAGCAAGTGTCTGCCTCGCAATGATAGTGGTCTGAACTTCACTGGCGCCTTCGTAAATCCGCAGGGCACGAATGTCCCGATAAAGTGCCTCGACAATGTACCCTTTGGTGACGCCTTTTCCGCCATGTAGTTGTACGGCCGAATCGATCACCTGCTGCGCCGTCTCAGTGGCGTGATATTTGGCCATCGCTGCCTCACGGGTGACCCGCTCTGCGGCGCAATCCTTGGTCCAGGCAGCGCGGTAAACCAGTAACGCGCTGCTATCGACGCCCAGCGCCATTTCCCCAATTTTGGCTTGGACGAGCTGAAGTTCCCCCAGCTTACCGCCGAAGATGTTGCGTTCTGCGGTGTAATCGAGAGTCTCGTCTAGCGCGCGTCGAGCCATACCCAATGCGGCCGCCGCGACGGTGGACCGGAACACGTCCAGTGTTGCCATCGCGATGCCGAAGCCTTTGCCCTCCAGCCCGACTAGATGCGACTTAGGCACTTTGCAATCGTTGAACACCAGGGTCCCGAGAGGATGTGGCGCCACCAGATCGATTCGTTCCGTGACCTCAAAGCCCGGTGTACCTGCCTCTACAATAAAACAGCTGATGCCCTTGGCGCCGCCCGTATCGTCAGTTCGCGCAAACACGGTATAAAAATCAGCGATACCGGCGTTGGATATCCAGGTTTTGGTGCCGTTCAGGACCCAGTGGTCTCCCTCCTGACGCGCGCGGCAGGACATCGCGGCCACATCAGAGCCCGCTTCGGGCTCTGATAGGGAGAAGGCTGCAATCTTCTCGCCAATGGCGACGGAATTAAGGTAAGTTCGCTGCTGCTCCTCGTCGCCAAATAAAGAGATGGGTCCGCTGCCTAATCCCTGCATCGCAAAAGCGAAATCGGCTAGGGCATTGTGGCGCGCCAGCGTTTCACGGATGAGACAAAGGCTTCTTACATCCAGCTTTTCGTGAACGCCGCCTGCACTGGCGGGCACAGCATATGTTGTGAAGCCGGCATCCCCCAATGCTTTGACGATCGCTTTGCAAGTGCCATCTAAATCATCATGCTCATTCGCTGTCAGGGCAGCAAGATGTTGGTTCGCCCAATTGTCGAGCCGCGCCGCAAGCTGCTGGTGCTCATCTTCAAAGAAAGGCCACTGCAAGAAGGTCTTATCGCTCATCAAGTTTTCTCCTGAAGAGTTACCATCGCGTTAATCACCCTCGAATACGGGCTGCTCTTTTTCCACGAACGCGTTGTAGGCACGACGAAAATCCTCGGTCTGCATGCAAATCGCTTGCGCCTGCGCCTCGCACTCAATCGCCTGGTCAACAGACATG
The DNA here is from genome assembly GCA_029242325.1 of Luminiphilus sp. GTDB lineage: Bacteria > Pseudomonadota > Gammaproteobacteria > Pseudomonadales > Halieaceae > Luminiphilus. The sequence goes on along the minus strand of JAQWUD010000042.1, from coordinate 3,040 downwards.
TTCCACTGCTGATGCAGTTGGGTCTTCGTGATGCCGTTGGCGAACGTAGGGCCGTCAGCGATACGTTTTGCGGCGGTTTTTGCGTCCGCAAGGGGTGTTGCGCTTAGGCCATTAAAGAACCCCCAGCGCTCGCCTTCGTCGCCGCTCATGGAGCGGCCAAAGTAGAGCAGTTCGCTTGCACGCCCTTGGCCGATAATGCGGGGCAGCATGGAACATGCGCCCATATCACAGCCCGCGAGTCCGACACGGTTAAAGAGAAAGGCCACCTTGGCGTTCTCACTGGCGTAGCGTAGGTCACTCGCCATCGCAATGATGGCCCCTGCGCCCGCACAAATCCCTTCGACGGCACTGATCACCGGCTGCCGACAGGCTCGCATTGCTTTGACGAGGTCGCCCGTCATCCGTGTAAAGGCCATCAGCTCTTTCATATTCATTTTGGTGAGCGGCCCGATGATTTCATGTACGTCCCCTCCGGAGCAGAAGTTACCGCCTGCTCCGGTGATGACCACAACGTCAACGTCTGATGCATAAACCAGATCACGAAACAAATCCCTGAGCTCTGCGTAGGAGTCAAAAGTCAGCGGATTTTTGCGTTCGGGTCGATTCAGCGTAATGGTCGCCACGCGATTGTCACACTCCCATTGAAAGTGTTGCGCTTCATAGCTGGCGAGTGAGGTTGTCTGCATAATCTTTTCCCTGTGTCAGGCGGTACCGCCACCGTCTATTGCAACCGCTTGTCCTGTGACGCTGGCCGCACCGTCGCTGCACAACCAGCTTACAGCGCTTGCGACTTCCGACGCATCAACCAGGCGACCCTGTGGATTGCTCTCTGTAAAGTGCTGCATGGCCTCTCCCTCGGTCCGACCGGTTTTGGTGACGATCCCCGAGATGGCTTCCCTTACGATATCAGTATCGACGTATCCAGGGCAGATCGCGTTGACGGTGATGCCCTGCGTTGCAACCTCGAGTGCCAGTGCGCGCGTGATACCGAGAACGGCGTGTTTCGATGCGCAGTAGCCGCTGACGTAGGGGAATCCGCGCAGTGAGGCAACACTACCGATATTAATAATACGGCCCCATCCCTTGTCCAGCATGGTCTCGAGCGCGATCTGACTGCAGTGGAACACGCCGTTGACGTTCACATCCATCGTCCGCTGCCAGTCGGCGAAATCTACGCGATGAAAGGGCGCTGTTGGCGCCATACCTGCGCAGTTCACCAGGATCTCGATATCGCCGAATCGCTTTCTCGCGGCAATGAAGGCCGCAGTCATGCCGGGCCTGTCGGTAACATCGCCAGTGACTGCCTGACTCCTCTCGCCCAGAGATGCCGACAACGTTTCCAAGGGCTCGACCCGTCGACCGACCAGCGTGACTCGGTACCCTTCAGTATGTAGCTGGCGACTAATCGCTTCGCCAATGCCCGTACCCGCACCTGTGATCATGGCGTGTCGACTCATGAGGTCGTCTCGCGCTCACGTTCCGCCAGAGTATAAGCTTGGCGATAGCCCAGAAAGTACTGGTGCTGCTCGACAGCACCGGGACCTTTATACCCTAGCTCCGCTGCAGCATGAAGCGTCCAATTGGGGTCTGCTAGGTGTGGGCGCGCCAGACAAACCAGATCGGCCCGCCCAGCCGCGACAATGCTGTTGACGTGGTCAGTTTCGTAGATGTTTCCCACGGCAATGGTGGGCACGCCGCCATCATTGCGGATAATATCTGACAGCGGCGTCTGAAACATACGCCCCGGCTTAGGCTGGGCTGAGTGACTGGTTTGGCCTGTTGAGACATTGATAATGTCAGCGCCGGCATCGATAAAGGCTTTCGCGATTAACAGCGCCTCTTTCTCGGTAATGCCGTCGTCGCCCATCCAATCATGAGCGGAGATACGCACTGACATCGGTTTCTCTTGGGGCCAGGCGGCTCGCATAGCGCGACACACCGCGACCGGGTAGCGCAGCCGGTTCTCGAGAGAGCCGCCGTAGTCATCCTCACGGTGATTCAAGACCGGGGTGACAAATGAGGAGAGAAGATAGCCGTGTGCCGCGTGCATCTCGATCATGTCGAAGCCCGCTTCATCGGCGCGCCGCACAGCGGCGACGTGCTGCTCAAGAACACTCTCCATATCCTCTTCGGTCATCGCCCGGGGCACGGGGCTGTAGGTATCAAATGGCACCGCACTGGCTGAGAGTAGTGGCCACCTTTCGTCTTCAGGGAGGGGTTCGTCGAGAATTTTTGGGTCCCACTTCCAAGGTTCTAGGGTCGAGCCTTTAGGGCCTGCATGGCCAATCTGGATCGCCATTTTGGCTTCGGTGTGCTGGTGAACGAAATCAGTGATTCGACGCCAAGCAGTGGTATGTGCCTCGCTCCAAATGCCTGCGCACCCGGGCGTAATGCGTCCCTCCGCGCTGACGTTGGTCATCTCTGTGTACACCAGTGCGGCACCACCCTTTGCTAGACCGCCGTAGTGCACGAGGTGCCACTCGTCAGGTATGCCGTCGGTAGCGCTGTACATGCACATGGGCGACACGCTAACCCGGTTCTGCAATGTCATGTTTCGGAGTGAGAAAGGCAGGAACATCGGGGGCAGGGGATCGTTCGCGGCCTCGCCGAGATGTCGCTGCGCCAAGTGTGTCTCCATCGAATCCAGCCACGCTTTATCGCGCAGGCGCAAATTTTCATGGCTCACGCGCTGACTGCGAGTTAGCATGGAATAGTTAAACTGCTTTAAGTCAAATGCATCGATGTAACGCGGCACATTTTCGAACCAAATCATTGCATTACGGGCGCTATTTTGAAGCCTTAGCACATCAATTTTGCGTTCTTCCTGGTAGCGCTTCAACGCGGAGGCAATCGATTCACCACTGTCTAGGTGGTGCGCCAGCGAAATAGCATCTTCCAATCCTAGTTTCGTTCCCGAGCCGATAGAAAAATGAGCGGTGTGAGCCGCGTCTCCGATCAAAACAATGCGATCGTCTTTGATCCAGTTTTCACAATAGACTGCGGGAAAGTTAATCCAAGCCGACCCTCGCACGTGAGCCGA
>JAQWUD010000038.1 GCA_029242325.1 Luminiphilus sp. | reverse complement strand
AGGCACCACTACTCTTCAAAGATCTCTGAAACCTAAGCATTTCCTAGAGTCACCCCATCCGTCAAGGGACTGTTTGGTGCTACCAATAGTGCTACTACCCCCTAGGCAGGTGGCCATGCCCCCCATCCGGTATACATAGGTCTGGTTGGACACTTTGAAGACTGTTGAACTGGAAACCAGTCTTAGGGATCTTTTTATGAACGGTGAGGGACCGGGTTCTACCCGGTCCGCTTCTTTATCGAAGTATCCCAGATCATACTCCAAGAGGCTGACCTGCCAAATATCGTCATCGATCTCGCGCAGGCCAATGGTTTGGCCAGCGAACACGGAACTGAGGTTTATCTTGCGTCTGCCGAAGCAGATTCGACCGCATCCCGTCACACGGATGGTTCGATCGTGATACGGATACTCGGGATCGCCGGGTGGCTCGTAGATCCGCGGTGAAGGTGTATACAGCTCACCCGGGTAGGCACCGCCGAGCGGCTGGTGTGGCCGCTCGTTGTTGTAAACCCTGATGAAGGTATCGAAGCGTTCTTGTTGCTGCAGGAAGTTGAAAGCGGCGGGCTTAGTGGCATCGGACTTAAGGGTGCGATGCATACGTTCGTGACGGCCGTTCTGTTCGGGGTGCCCAGGGTTGATGCGCTGGATCTGGATACCTAAGCGCAGCCACCAGACCGAGAGCTTTGATAAACCGAACAAGGCATTGCCAGAATGCGAAGGGCACACCATTATCGGTGCGGATCGCGACGGGCAGCCCAAAGTCCTTGAGAGCCCTTTCAAATATCGAGAACGCAAAGTCAGTGCGGGTGGAGGCAACGCATTCACACGCAAGCAGGGATCGGGATCTATGGTCACTGATGGTCAGCGGATAACAGTACTACTTGTTACCGAGCATGAACTCGCCTTTGTAGTCGGCACACCACAGACCGTTGGGCGCGTTAGCGCCAATCAGTGTTGTCCCCTGGACTTTGTAGCGCCGTCGCTTGCGGCGTTTAACCAGACCATTACGATCGAGCACCGCATGCACCGTGCTTATCGCCGGTGGCTTAAACATCGTGAACTGCTTCAGCAACGTGTCGCGGATCTTGCGCGCACCCCAGGTCGGGTGCTGCTTCTTGATGCCTAAGATCGAACGTTCAATCTGAAAGGGCAGCTTGTTGGCTTGCCGGTAGGGTGCGCGACTGCGGTCGTTGAGGCCATCCAGGCCGCTGTCTTTGTAGCGGTTGAAAATCTTGTATCCAGTGACTCGGGAGATACCGAACTCACGGCACATCGGTGCCATCTTCTCGCCTTCGAGCAAACGGGCCATGAAACGTAGTCTCTCATCCATCGGTTTACACTCATTCCAAGGCATCCGGGTTCTCCCCAAATACCGTTATGTGTAAACCATGTGTCCGGAACAATGTGCAAGCTCTGTGTCGAGTAGCTCACGAGCAGCGAATGGGCTGTGCTCTCGTCCCCGGGGCTGCAGAATAGCTGCAACCGATTACCGATGGTGACTTGCTTGGTCAGTCGCTTACTCTACCTTTTCTGCCGGCGCTGTAGATTCGCCGGTGCTACTCGCCGCGGCTTCGCTTGTCTGCGATCAAGCCACCGAGCTCGGCGTCCGGTTCGATCAGCCTCCCATGCATTTCTTCAGTACGTCTTGTCTTGTCTTGTCTTGACTTGGCCCGACCATAACTAATGGGGCACAACAGCTTAGGCGGACTGCTTTTGTTACCGATAAATCCGCTGGCAGAGACCCTCAACCTTGGTTATGTTTAAGCGTCTCAAAATACAGTGCTCCGGCCATTAAGGACTCAACGCACATGATCATGTCTTACTTGCTCAGCAGGATATTCCCGTGGGTCGTAGAGGTGGGACTCTGGTTCACCATTATTGCGGGAGGCGTAATGGGCTATCAGGCGGAGTATCTTGGTTCAAAATTCCTGACAACCTTACTCGGTGCCGGCATTGGGTTTGTTGCGGGTGTCATTCCGTTCGGTTTACTGCAGATTCAAATTCGCAATAACCAACTATTAGAAATGGTGATCAAAGAGGGCTACGGAAGACCCCGACTCAGCCTGCACAAAGGACAGGTAGTTGAGATGCCCTATGTCGGCTCCGAGGACCGCCTGTAGCGCGCCAAACCGGCGAACATTAGCTGGTCATTTTCTCCCACGTGGCCTGCACCTGCTTGGCGTCCTTCACGTAGGGCATTTCGATCACTTCGTCACCGATCGAAATCTTCAGGGTGCCATAGCCAAAGATCATCCCTAACGGTGATCTTTGCACCTCCAAACCGCTCACAAAATCGCTGTAAAGATCTTCGCGAGGAAAAAAGAATGTGGTGCTCGGGATTACCCGGTGATTGGTAATAAACCGCTCGGAGCTGCTTACGAATTGAATGGTTGCGTAACCAATAGCCAGCAGCGGATATGCCACACAGCAGATAAACATCATATCGGTTTCGGCGCTGACGTTGTCACTCCATAGGAGGAAGAGCACGCCAATCAGAATGAGAATGGCTGCGCGCGTTGCATGATCCCAAAGGCAACCTATCGGCCTGCCGAGACTCATAAATGTATGTTCACCGCTCTCGCCATGCTCTCGAGGCGTAAATTCACGCGCTTTCATTCGGGCCAGGACCTTTTTCCTTTCGTTAATCTGTTCCATACGGGGCAAGGTGTAAGGTAACGCAAACAACACGCCAAGCAAAGTAATCCCTGTAAGCATGGAAACCACGATTTCTATGGTGAGCGGCCTGTCGTCCGTCATGAGCTCGGCAACCGCTCTTCTGGGTGTTGCGGTGGGCGAGGTGGGAGTAATCGCAGCATCAATCAGCAGCGTTTTTCGCGCCGGCGACGCTTCTGGAGTGGTGACTGACTTTACCAGAGCGCGCTCGTATCGCTCTATGAAAGCGATGGCATCTGACGTCAGAAGATCCAAACACATCCCTAAATAGTAGGCATCTCTCGCGAACTCCCACGAACCTACAAAATTGGGAAGACCCAGCCTTGCTCTGATGTGGTTCACCACCATCATCAGTTCACTGCCGTTTGCGAGGGGCGTATTACCCAGTTGCTGACAGCGAGTCTGGGCCAGGAAGCCATTGCCATCCCGTGGCGCGCAACCAGAGATGCTCACGAGCAATACGGAGAGCAACAATCCGATTGCCATCAAAGACTTTCGGGCGCGAGGGCGGCCCACCTTCATGGCCCTTGCTCTCATTATGTGGTTTTGACTTGACACCTATATGTGGGGGTTCATTGCTATGACCACCCCAAAATAGGCATTACCCCCGTTCAAATCAACAAAGCGTTGCGGAACTATTCTACGTAATAAAGTCACGCTAAAAACATGTTTTTGAATTGGTTTTTGGCATGAAGCTGGCATTGATGTGACCGCCCGGCGGGCAATGACATGGGAACCTAGTGACTCCACTTCACCAATACCGTAGTTGCTAAGGCTCGGGACGCGATCAGAGAGTGTCCAATCTAAATGGCGCGCGATGGCGTACCGTTAAAGGAATACCGACATAAGTGGTGAGGGAGTGGACTATCTGATTTGGGCGATACCCGTTGCGTTATGGGTATTCCTTAGCGTTAATGCGACAACCAGAACAGCGCCTTTGCTACTTCTGGATCGCAGTCACAAGCTCTGACACCCCCGGCAAGGCGATAGATGAGCTGGCTGTTAGTGGGCTTCTGGGGCTGTGCGGCCATGTGGCTGGTCAGCCTCGCAGGGGACATTGGTCTTGCCAGAAGTGCTGAAGTCGCGAACGGACTGCAGTGGTTACCCCTCATTAGCGCGATTATTGCTTTTATCGGTATGTGTTATTTCGGAAACGCCAGCAACATGTTTGGCTGGTAGGAAAGGCACTGCAGCTGGCTACTGAACCGTCTACGCACACTGTTGTTTCATACTGATCACCGTAATATGGTGCTGTGTCTCTCCCACCGCAGCTCCGCGGAGGCATACCTCATGAATGCGCCCATCCCCACTCTGGACACCTGGCCTACCCAAACCATTCACGGCCATAGTATCCACGGCTCTCGCTATATCGCACGGGACTTTATGGAGCAGGAATGGGAGGGCATGTGGACGCGTGTCTGGCTACTTTTGGGACGGGAGTCAGAGCTACCCGACCCGGGAGATTGGCAAATGGAGCCCGTCGGCCGCGAGGAAATCCTGATGGTGCGGCAACAGGACGAGAGCATCAAAGCCTTTTATAACGTGTGCCAGCACCGCGGGAACCCACTGGTTGATAACGCTAAGGGCTCCAACCCGAGACGCTTTGTCTGCCGCTACCACAGCTGGGCCTTTTTGCCGGACGGCACATTGCAGTTTGCGCCCGACAAGGAAGATTTTCCTCAGGGAAATCCCTGCGGGACATTGCGTTTAGCGGAACTTCAATGCGAGACATTTGCCGGCTTCATTTGGATCAACATGGACCCGGAGTGCCAGCCGCTGAAGACTTACCTTGGACCCATCTGGGACGAGTGGCAGGCAAGGGAAGTTGGCAGTTGGCAGCGCACGATGGCCAACACCATGTGGTTACCCTGCAACTGGAAGGTTGTTTTGGATAACTTCAATGAGTCCTACCACGTGCCCACGGTACATCTGGGCGCCACACCGTCCACCGATCGCTCGGCGATTGCGGGCGGCATTAACACTTACTTCAAAGAGACCCAATTCGACCTCGCCAATGAGGGCCATGCGCGCATGATCATGAAGGGCGGCTACGGCGCGGGCATCACTGATACTGACGGGAATATTGTCGAGCCACTGGCATCACTGCTCAGCTACTGGAATCTTGATCCCGCCGACTTTAAAGGCCGGCCTGAAGACACTCGCGAAGCACTTCAGCAAGCCAAACGGGCCCTGGGACCTGACAAGGGATACACCCACTATGCGGCTGTCCCCGATGAGCAACTCACCGACGCTTTCCACTACACCGTCTTCCCGAATTTTGCGGTTTCGGTCTGGGCCGATGGCTTCCACTTTTTGCGCGCACGACCCCACCCGACCGACCCAGAGCAGTGCTTGTTTGATAACTGGTGGTATGGGAGCCCGGCGAGCATCAGTGCCGGACTTGATGACGGGACCAGCGCAACTGAATCTCTCACCGGAGACAGTTTGGGAGATGTCGCAGTAAAGTGGCTCACTTGCGGCGAGGACTCTATCGGGCCCGCCATCGAGGACGATGTTGCCGTTTTTATTACCCAACAACGGGGTGTCCGCTCGCGTGGCTTCAAGGGGGCCTACCTCTCTGGCCAAGAAAAACGGATCAGCCGTTACCACGAACGTATTGACGACTACATTGATGGCAGGATCTAAAAACAGGGAGCACCGGTTATGAGTCAGAGTGAAGACCGGCAGGCATTGCAGGATGTGATGCTGTCCTATGCAGCGGCTGTCGACGACCGCGACATGGACCGCTATCGTGCCTGCTTCGCGGATGATGTCGAAATCGTTGGATTTAGCGAATCCGTTGTGCATAGCGCCGACCAATGGGCCGAATCCGTCGAGAATCAGCTGAAGGCCTTCTCCGCGACGCAACACCTAATGAGCCCGCAACTCGCAACGGTCTCGGGTGACACTGCGTCGGCCAGAGCCGACGTGCAAGCGCTCCACGTGCTTCAGGATGGCAGTGGCACCTTAACTTTATGGGCAACCTACCTGACCGACTTTGTCCGAGCAGACGAGGGCTGGAAGATCAAGCGCCATGAGCTGGTGATACGGAGCACCCAGCAAACACGCTGACCACCAACCCGATACGCCCCTCACTATGCCGTTACCTCGTAGCGCAAGATCCAGCCTAACTTCGCTGCGCCGTGGCGTGTTAGCCCTGTTTGTGGGGGGCTGTTGTCAGGCTGAAGAGAATTGGCCATTGGTTGTTCCGGCTGATCGCGCGGCGGAATGTGCCGGGGCGCTCTCACGTGGACGAGAGCGGTCCGGGGGCGCTGCATTGGCGAGCCCCTTTACGGTATTCAACTGGAATGTGCAGAAAGCCGGGCACACCGACTTAGTCAGAGAATTCGCTGCATTTGCCAACAAAGCTGATCTGATCTTCCTGCAGGAAGCGGTTCCACTGCGCAAAGCGCAGGTGGCGATTGAGCAGTCGTTCGCAGACGCCTTTGTCCGGGGTTACGTTCAAAACGAAATAGAAACCGGCGTACTCACATTAGCCAGAGTCCCTCACACCGTGCACTGCCATCTCACTGCTCTCGAACCCTGGTTGAGGACGCCCAAGGCGACCAGCATCACGCTCTATCCGCTGGAAGACACTGGCGAGACACTGCTCACTGTGAATCTGCACGCCATCAATTTCAGTCTGGGCGTGGAGGCGTATCGCGCCCAATTGACTCAAGCAGGCGATCTGATCGCCGCCCACCCTGGGCCGGTCATTTTCGCGGGTGACCTGAACTCATGGAGCGGTGCCCGGCAGGAGATCCTCGACCTGATGACATCCCAACTTCAACTAAAGGCCATTCCGTTCGCCCCCGATCATCGCACCACCAGCTTCGGCAGACCGTTAGATCATATTTATGTGCGCGGGCTCGCCTGGCAGTTCACGCAGTCGATACCCGTCACCACGTCAGACCATAATCCTCTCTTCGCCACTTTACGGCGCAGTATCAGATGATCCGCCAAGCCCGGACCGCTTTTTTGGCGCTGGCGCTTGTTACGTCGATGGTTGCCGCAGGAGCTGCTGAAACTGAGATTCGGGCGCTGATCCAAGCGATCGCCGAGAGCGGCTGTCAATTTGATCGCAATGGCAGCCAATACTCAGCGCAGGAAGCTGCCAAGCATCTTGAGCGGAAATATGCGCAGGGCAAGCGCTACGGATATTCCGCAGAACAATTCATTGAGCACCTGGCCAGCGGAAGCTCCTGGAGTGGCAAGCCGTATTGGATGATCTGCGGCATGAAAACGACGCAAACTGGTGATTGGCTGACGGAAACACTGGGCGCCATGAGGGCCTTTTGACTCAGGCAAGGTGGACGGTAAATGCCCCGTGGTGAACAACCCATCGCAGCGGGTTCAGCCTTAGCACAGCGACAGGGTGAAGGGCGTTATATCAAGCCCGCTGAAAACGGTCGACATTGGCAAGGGCTGCCGGCGCGTCGGGAACCAGGGGTTCACGCCCTCCCCATAATGCGAGATTTGCCAACGCGGTATCGAACCCTTCTATTAACGCGTGTATCTGACCATCTCGGATCTTGAAAATATGGAGGTAGGTTTGATCATAACGTTCACCGGTCAGCGCAAGCCCCTCATTCTGTGCCATGGTAACTACGACTTCTCCCGCCTCGACAATCACCCGGTGCTCTCCGCAAAACGTAATATCCTCCGGGTTGACACAACCAAACACATGCGGCGTGACCTCCTCGAAAAAACGCCGCTTACCCTCGTAGATTCCGGAAAGCACGTGATTCTGAGTTGGACAGATCAAACAAAAATCTTCAGCGATGACAGCATCCAGCGTCGGGGTGTCTCCTGTGCGGATAGCCTCATAAAACCGATCCACTACTTTGCTCATAACGATTGCCTCTATCAATATCGCGACCTTGCCTCTCGATGGAACTCTGGGCGGCTAGGCACTGTCTTGCCCTGCAGCGGGCGAGCGTAATGACTTTGCGCCGCGAATCACAAAATGAATAAAGGCGATCCACAAGGTCACATAAGCCAGGGTAAACCCCCATGCCCATCCTAGGTAGCCAAGGATCACTCCCGTCACCGGCACCATCGCCAGCCAGTGCCCAGTGACCCACGCCGCATGCCTCCAGGAAAAATAAACGGCGCTGACTGCTGCCACGATCATCAACAGCGCAAATAAATCCTTTGCCCAAGGCCGGGTGTACATCAACCCGCCGAGCACCACCGCAGACACGCCCGCTATCGCGTGCGCGAGTGCACCCAGGTCGATGCCATTTTGCGATGCGGGCTCAGTTGAAGATTCACTCATGGCGTCAGGTCCCGAATGTAACCCAGCAGATTGGCGTAATGTGTCACGGGGGTTTCGGTTGCGCTTAGAGCGGCAACCGCGTCATCAGATACAGCGCCATAGAGCTCAATCGTAAATACATCTAACAGTGGCGACACCGCCTCAAGGTAGGCCGCGAGGTCAGCGTTGTTGAGGTGAAAAATCAGTGCGTCACTATTTTCATAGACTTCTGTCCAAACGAAGCCCTGAGGATCGCGCGGATCCTGATCAAAGGTATGAAGTAGCATGCCGGGCTCGCCCGCCTCTACCTTTTTGTCCACTGCGCTCGATAACGCGACCACCTTGTCGGCCTGCCCCGGCAAGGCGTGTAATCGAGCTATCAGTACAAATGCAGAAGACCCGGCGGGCAGGGATTCACTGCCTTGCGCAAACACGTGAGAGGCGCTTAAAAACAACGTCGCCAGCATCAAATTTCGTATCCACATAACCCTGACCCTCTGCTAGGAGGTTTGAGCTTAGTCGAATCTGTCGTGTACTGCGAAACTTTGTGCCGTGTGAAGCGGGCATGCTCTTTCAAGAGCGGCGTATGGGATCTTTTCGGCCTTCCTCAAGCACACAGCGCAAGGAGACAGACGGTCATGATTGCACATTCATTGCTCGCGCAGGTCGGAAATTTGGCCGTCATCTTGCTGACCGTATTACTGTCGACCTCGGTGCATTACCTGTTCCTGCAACACCTTAATCACGGCTCCACGCTGGCGATACGATTCCCCCAGATTCGCTTAGGTTATGGTGTCTCTGGTGGCGCGTTCTTTAGAAGTCGCGCTGTTTGCTATGGCGTACAGGATATCCCTCAGCTCAGGTTTCGGCTCGCTCGAGGGCAACTTCGAAGGCTCGATCGCAGACTACCTTTACCTCTCCTACGCCGCCCTTACCACGGTGGGCTTTGGGGACATCGTGCCCACCGGGCCGGTTCGTTTGCTTGCCGGAATGGAAGCGCTAACGGGATTCGCTTTAATCACCTGGACCGCGTCATACCTATATCTTGAAATGACACGACTCTGGAAAACGGAGCCCTAACTGATCAAGACTCGCCAATCAGGGTAAAACGCGGCTTCATGCCGTCGGCGGTTTCAACTGACTCCTGAAACATGGACATTGGTCGCACCCACAATGCGCGATCGCCGTAATCAGGCCGGTAAACCACCAGCACTTCACCTGTCTCGGAATGCCGCGCTGTACCGATTACGATGTAATCATTGCCTTTGTAGTGTCGGTAACGGCCGGGCAGGACATCACTCATTCAGCAATCCCACCAAACGCTTTGAGCAAGTTGCCCTGCAAGCCGTCGAGGATCTCGCAAAGGATCAGAAAGTCGGCGTCCGCGCGAGCGAAGGGGTCTTCGATCAGCTCGTCGTTGACTTCGCGAATAGCGTCGCTGAATTTCAGGCGCCGTAGCGACAGATCTTTATCGACAACTGCCGCAACACGATTCCCCCACTCCAGCGCCAATTTGACGACCTGATGCCCCGAAGACAGATGGGCCAGCACCTCTTCGCTGTCGAGGGGCACACCGCGAACCTTTATAGAACTGCCTTCGTCACGCTGATCGGCAAAGTCGGCCTCGTCAGCTAGCTCTATATTGTCTGGTATGGCCTGGTGTAAAAGCCACTGCGTCATCACATGGGCAGGCGCTTTCTGCGTTTTAGGGAGGAGCGCAGGCAGATTCCCCAAAGCCTCGCGCAAATGATTGAGCACCTGTTCTGATCGTCCCGCGCTACTGCTGTCTATCCAAATCCAGCCGGCTTGATCTGCGATGATGGTACGGATCGTACTTGAGCGCGAGAAAGCTCGCGGAAGCAGTTCCTGGGTGACCTCATCCGTTACGGCAAGCCGCTCGCGACGGCTGACCTTGCGCCCCTGAGCCTTCGCAATTTGCGCGCACCGCTCGTTGGCCTGTTCCCTTACCACCGTCGCAGGCAGTAACTTTTCCTCTCGCTTGAGACGCACCATCCAATAGGAACCGGCCGCATGCACCAGCGCAGACGCGGCATCATCCAGCGCCGGCACCCAGCCCATACTGCTTGCCTGAGCAGGCGCGCAGGCTGAAAAAGTGCGCGACTGCAGGCGCCGCTCCAGCTCCTCGGCATCTATGCCAAGGCGATTGGGTAAGCGATAGGGGCGAAGCGAGCGGAACCACATAAGGCATTAATCCGGAGAGTGTGATGAGTCAGGGGCCGCGCAGTGTATCGCAGTCTTCCCCAGCAAATGGCAACTTGGCCTAAAATCAGGATCTGAAATTTGGGAGAACCGCATGCGCTACCTTCACACCATGATCCGCGCCGCCAGCCTCGATGACACCCTCGACTTTTTTGTCGACAAGTTGGGATTGGTTGAGGCTTATCGTTACGATAATGACGCGGGGCGCTTCACTCTCGTTTTCCTCAGCGCACCCGATGATCTTGAAGGCGCGAGAACCCGGCAGGCACCGCTGGTTGAGATCACCTACAACTGGGATCCAGAAGCCTACGACGGTGGCCGCAATTTTGGGCACCTCGCGTATCAAGTTGATGATATTTACGCGACCTGCCAGCGGCTTCTCGACAACGGCGTCACACTGAATCGTCCACCCCGAGACGGTAGGATGGCTTTTATTCGCTCACCCGATGGCATTTCGATTGAACTACTGCAATCGGGTGACGCGCTACCACCACAGGAACCCTGGGAGTCCATGGAAAATATCGGCGAGTGGTAACCCTCAGCGCTTAAAAAAAGCAAGCATCCAGCGAGCGACACGGTCCCCCTCATGTCGACGCTGCTCGAGACTGTCAAGGCCTTGGGCGACGCGGCGCTCGCCTATCATTTCTCGACGAAAGGTCATGATCTCCCGCGAATAGGCTGGCGTAAATTCCGGATGTCCCTGAAAAGTGAGAATGTGGTCCCCCAGGGCCATTCCCGCCACTTCACAGTGCGCGTTCTCGGCAATCCGCTTCGCACCGGGGGGCGCCGTTATCACCTGATCCTGATGTGAAGCAAGTAAACAGACCTGGTCGGCATCGGCCACGTCGAAGGCCTGTCGGTCAACGTTGTAGCAATTCACACCCACACCCCAGCCCTTGGGCGATTTGCCCACTGAGCCGCCAAGCGCCTGAGCTACCAGCTGGTGTCCAAAGCAGATACCGATGACTTTGCGCTGCGCGGCATGACACTCACGCACGAAGTCTTCAAGCGTGCGGATCCAGTCCTTATCGTCGTAGACGCTACTTTTACTGCCTGTGATCAGGAAGCCATCCGCAGCGTCGACATTGTCGGGGAAGTGGCCCGCCTCCACGTTCCAGGTAGTAAACGTCAGCGCCTGATCCTCGGCGGACAGGAGGCGCTCAAACATATCCGGATATTCACCGTAGGTCGGGACCCATTCCGGGCTGACTGAATCGGTGCGCAAAATACCAATATGCATTGTGAACCCCTCCCTGTCTTACTATAGAGCATGGTGCAAAGAATGATGGCGTCGGCCAACGCAACGATTGTGACACAGTCGTTAGGCGGACACTGAGTTGTCTGCAACCTTGCCCCACGGCCTGATGGATAGCCTGCCGGTCGGCCTACTTGATGGCGCTCGACGCATTGACGCCACTCTGAACCCGAAATCGACCTTGCAACCCATGGTGGTGTTGTCTGTAATGGCGGCCTAAGCACGCACTTGGAGTATTTGCATTGACGCAAGCTCGCTCGCACCAAGCCGGCGGCAAAGCACAGAGAACAGCGGCGCCGACAGGTTGTGTTGGCGTTGAAGCGTTTCGCTACCCCAATGTACCCCGTCCACAACCCACTTACCGGCCAGCAGCAAAGATTTCCAGCAGCAATCCCGGACCCCTGCGTCGCGGATATCAACAGCGTGCTCGCGCATGCTTTGAGAGGCGGAGCTCATGCGCCTATGGCAAATTTGGGCGGGCTGCATCAAAGACCTTTCGGGGTTTTCTGATCCTGGCAACACTGATGCTGAGTATCTTCCTCAGCCTAAAATCCGCGTCGGCTGAGGAGCGTTCATACTTGGGCAGCGCTGCCTGCGCCGGCTGTCACGAGCAGGCCACGGTTGACTGGACGGACTCACATCATGACCTGGCCATGCAAGAGGCCACGCCAGAGACGGTTCTGGGAGACTTTAACAACGCAACCTTCGACCATTTCGGCGTGACCACGACCTTTAGCCGCGAGGGCGACGCCTTTTTTATCAAGACAGATAATGCAGCGGGCGAGTTGCAGACTTATCCGGTCGCATACGTCTTCGGTGTCGAGCCGCTGCAGCAGTATTTGCTGCCCCTAGGAAACGGCCGCCTGCAGGCCCTCTCGGTGGCCTGGGATTCCAGGTCCAAAAGCGAGGGCGGGCAACGTTGGTACCACCTCTACCCCGAGGAGGAGATCGCTGCGGGCGACCCGCTGCACTGGACGGGTGGATTCTTCAACTGGAACACCAGCTGCGCCGAATGCCACAGCACCGACGTCAAGAAGCAATATGATGCGGTCCTCGACCGGTTTGATACCCATTACGAGCAGATCGATGTGGGCTGTGAGGCGTGCCATGGCCCAGGCAGTGAGCATGTCGGCAGAGCCAGTGCCGGCTCGCCGTCAGCAACCCAGACCGGCTTTGCCATGAGCCTCAAGGCACGGGGCAACTGGCGCTGGTCCGTGGGTGCAGACATTGCCGCACGCACCGAACCGCTGGCCTCATCCAATCAAATCGATACCTGTGCACGTTGCCATGCTCGCAGAGGCACATTGGGAGAGTACCAGTACGGTAGGCCCCTACTGGACACGCACCGGCTCGCCACAGTCGAGGAACCCTTGTACTGGCCCGATGGTCAAATCCGCGGCGAAGTCTATGTCTACGGCTCGTTTATACAGAGCAAAATGCATCAGGCGGGCGTTGCCTGCACCAACTGCCATAACCCCCATAGCAACCAGCTCGTTGTCGAAGGCAACGGTGTCTGCGCCCAGTGCCATCTGGCCACCACCTACGACAATACCAGACACCACCGCCATCAGATCGCATCGGCAGGCACTGCGTGTGTAGATTGTCACATGCCCAGTCAGGTCTTCATGGGTGTCGATGCCCGGCGGGATCACAGCATGCGCATCCCGCGGCCCGACTTGTCGCTCAGCACGGGTAGCCCGAATGCGTGCAACCAATGCCATACAGGCCAAAGTGCCGATTGGGCGTACTCAGCGATGGTCAACTGGGGCGTGACGTTCAAGGACGGGCGAACCCACCCCGCAAGGGCTTTCCACGCCGCAGGCCGGGGGGATGTTCGCGCGATACCGGCACTGATCGAAACCGCGAACAATCAAAGTGCCTCAGGCATGCTCCGCGCCTCTGCAATTACGCATGTGAGTCGGCTGTTGCCAGAACGATTAGTGCCCTCTTTGCCGGTCTGGCTGGGCAGCAGTGACCCGTTGATCCGGCTTGCGGCTACTGGGGCGAGCGGACAACTGCCTCCGGATCAACGCCTCACATTACTGTTCCCACTGAGCCAAGACCCGGTGCTTGCGGTTCGTATGGCGGCGGCTGAGCAGCTGGCGGGAATGAATTCCACTGGCCCGGCTGGCAATAGCAACCTGACCGTAGCCCAGGATCAGCACGACAATAATGCTCTCAATGTGCTGTTCAATGAATATCTGAGGGTTCAATCCCGGCATCTCGATATGCCCTCAGTGCTGACCCAGCTGAGCCATTTTCAACAGGCGCGCGGCGACAGCGCTAACGCTCTGTCGCTGTTACGGTCAGCCCTCCTCAAAAACCCGCAGAACAGCACCGCCCGGGTAAATCTCGCTGATCTTTACCGTGCACAGGGACAAGAGGCTGACGCTCGCGAGGTTCTCGAGGAGGGTATTTCTCTCAATCCCAACGACGCCGCGCTGTGGTTCAGCCTAGCGCTGCTCGAGGTTCGTGAGGGCAATGGCGAACCAGCATTAATAGCGCTTGAACGCGCCGCAGCACTGGAAGACATACCGGGCTATTACCACTACGTATTCGCCGTGGCCCAGCACGACCAAGGCCGCCTGGCAGATGCCCTTGCCACCCTCCGGTCAACGCATCTCGCCGCACCAGGGCAACCCCACGTACTGGCGGCATTGGTCCAGTACAGCCAAGAGGCCGGGGATCTGCCCTCAGCACATCGTTATCGCGACGAGCTGCGCACCACAGCGCAAACAGCTGGTCTGCGATAGACGTTCGCTATGGCGTGCTGGGCTGAAACCGCAGCGCGAAGGTGACCGGAATGATGCGACTGATGGCGTTAAGGCCGGCAATTTTTTGCAAAGCCGCCACACCCTCCTCGAGCTCAAACTCCGAGGCAGTGAGCAAAATAGGCTGGGTGGTGGTGGCACTCAAGCCCTGAGCAGTGGACGATACCTTCAGTGATGCCTCCTTACTTATCATCTGGCCGTGCAAATCAATTTGCAGCGTTGCCGAGAGAATCTCACTCTCGCCAGATACGGCTGCCGCGAGCACTTCTGGATCTAGCTGCGCGGTAATAGCTGCCTCGGGATAGACACCCACTTCAAATAAGAACTCCCGCATACGTTCGTTGCGGATGCCAATGTTCGTCTCGACGGATGCCAGCGCGACCTGAACAGACACTGCGCCAGCGTCGGTCACCGTCCCTGAAATAGACTCAAAATAACTCACTTCGCCGATCATATTGTTCTTGATGGACACAAACTGGATCTGTGAGCCGGCGGCCATCTCCCAGTCTGCCCAGGCAGGCGCCATGCCAGCCAGAAGGCTGGCACACAACACCATGAATCGCGTTTTCATCTTATGCACTCCCTTTTTGGCCGTTACTGGTGTGATGCTGTTATGCCACTACTCGGTAGATACCTCGCCGGACGGTCAGCTTGCTACCTGGGCCAGATCGCCCTTTTGCTCCAGCCAAGTCTTGCGATCTCCTGCCCGCTTTTTGGCAAGTAAAAGATCGAATATACCGTCAGTATCACCGGCGTCATCCAGCACCAACTGCACCAAGCGACGCGTGTCGGGATCCATTGTCGTCTCGCGAAGCTGGGGCGGGTTCATCTCGCCCAACCCCTTGAAGCGCTGCACCCCCGGCTTGGCCCGTTTATTTTCTGCCGCCAACCGTTCGAGAATGCCGTTCTTTTCCGACTCGTCCAGCGCGTAATACACCTCTTTACCCACATCAATTCGATACAGCGGCGGCATCGCTACAAATACATGCCCCGCGCGGACCAATGGGCGGAAATGCCGCAGAAACAAAGCGCAAATCAGCGTGGCGATGTGTAGCCCATCTGAATCCGCGTCGGCGAGAATGCACACCTTGTGGTAACGGAGCTGGCTCAGATCGGTACTCCCCGGCTCGATACCCAGCGCGACGGAGATATTGTTGACCTCCTGCGAGGCGAGAATCTCTCCAACATCCACTTCCCACGTATTCAATATCTTGCCGCGCAGCGGCAGGATCGCCTGACACTCCCGGTCGCGGGCTTGTTTGGCGGAGCCGCCAGCGGAATCACCCTCGACAAGAAATAATTCTCCACGACTGGGGTCTTCAGATGTGCAGTCAGCTAATTTCCCCGGTAAAGCGGGGCCCGAAGTCACCTTCTTACGGACCACCTTCTTTGCCGAGCGCAGCCTGCTCTGGGCGCGCTCAATACACATTTCAGCCAGTCGCTCAGCGTCTGACGTGTGCTGGTTGAGCCACAAGCCGAACGCGTCCTTGGCCACTCCAAAAATGAAGCCCGCCGCCTCGCGCGAGGACAACCGCTCTTTTGTTTGACCAGAGAACTGGGGTTCCCGTAACTTAGATGACAACACGAAACAGCAACGATCCCAGACATCTTCTGCGATGAGTTTAACGCCTCTTGGCAGCAAGTTGCGGAGTTCACAGAACTCGCGCATCGCATCGAGCAAGCCGGAACGCAACCCATTCACGTGCGTTCCGCCCTGAGCGGTGGGGATCAGGTTGACATAAGATTCCGCCACCACCTCACCGCCTTCAGGCAACCACTGGATTGCCCAGTCAACGGCCTCCGTCTCGCCCTCAAAATGAGACGTGAAGGGTGTTTCAGGAATAGCGGGAAAATCGATTGTGGCATCTGCAAGATAATCGGCGATTCCGTCTTCGTAATACCACTCGGTTTTTTCCTTTTTCTTCTCGTCCGTAAGTGTGACCCTCAATCCCGGACACAGCACCGCCTTGGCTCGCAACGCATGACTGAGCTTGGGAAGCGAAAAGTGGGGCGAATCAAAGTACCGGGGGTCCGGCTTGAATCGAATACCGGTTCCGGTGTTGCGCTTGCCGCAACTCCCCGTCACATCGAGATCCTCTATCTTCTCGCCTCCGGAAAACGCCATGCTGAACACATCGCCGCCCCGACGAATCGTGACATCCAATCGCTCAGACAAGGCGTTCACGACGGAGACGCCAACACCGTGGAGGCCGCCGCTGAATTGATAACTTTTATCGGAAAACTTCCCGCCTGCATGGAGCGTGGATAGGATGACCTCCACACCGGGTAGCTTCTGCTCAGGATGAAGATCCACCGGCATGCCGCGCCCGTCATCCACCGCGCTCAGTGAGCCGTCTGCGTGCAGCGTGACATCAATTTGACTGCAATGCCCCGCCAACGCCTCATCAACCGAGTTATCAATCACCTCCTGAGCAAGGTGGTTGGGCCGAGTGGTATCGGTATACATTCCGGGTCGCTTGCGAACCGGTTCTAATCCGGTGAGGACCTCGATGGCATCGGCATTATATTGGGTCATGTTTCACTACAACTTGGTTAATGGTGAAGGCTGTCGACACAGGATCAGAGGCTGCACCGAAAACTGCGTCCTGATCAGGCATACCCCCGCGAGGTAAGATCAGCGGCAAATACCTCGTCAGACACACGCAGCACCTGAGTATGCCACTTCCCGTCCTCATAAAGCTCCAGCAAGCGGCATCCAGGCGCCTCTTCGTCGGCGCGAAACTGCACTGACTGCGGTGCAAACTGCACGCAAGTCGAGGGCACAGTCAGGCACTTTACGCCTGAGTGTGTCTGGTCAGAATCCTGATGTACATGACCAGAAATAACAACTGCCCGAGCACCCAACGACGCTAACAGTGACAGCGCGGTAGCGCCATTTTGCACACTCTGTTCATCGAGCCAGTCGCAGCCTACCCCCCTCAACGGGTGATGCGTGGCCACCAAGAGATGTCGCCCCGTCTCACGAGCACTCGCAACAGCCTCCGCCAACGCCGTCAGTTCTGTATCGGGCAGCAAGCCTGCAACTTCACCAGGTTGCTGGGTATTGAGCATGAGAATGTCCCACCCGGACAACTGAATACGGCGCCGGAAGTGTGTATTGAGTGGATGCTCTGATGACCAGGTCGCGTCATGGTTGCCAGGCAGCCAGAAACTCGGCGCCTCTAATGGTGTCAACATTGCCGACAAGCGATAATACGCTTGATCAGCTTCATCACCGGCGAGGTCGCCCGTCACAAGCAAGGCATCCACCGGGAGCACTTGCTTGATGAGACGGCAAACCGCGGCCAGCGAGCGATCGGTATCAATGCCAACGAGGCTTCCCCCGCGCTCGCGCATCAGATGAGTATCCGAGAGCTGAATGACACGACTCACGGAAGCTGTTTCCAACCTGACGTCGCCACTCAACGGGTTCATGATGTGCCTGGGTCAGGGTCCGGCAGACTGGTTTCCAGCGAGCGGCCGTGATGAAGGCAAAACTCCATCAACTCGGCAGCGAAGCGGTTTTGTTGGAACTTCTCATCTCGCTGCAGCATTTCAGGGTTGGGGTAGCGATATCGTGCCTCAAAACGTCTGGACGTGCTGCAGTGCACCACCTCGGCCATGCGCGCATCGTGGTAAAGCCGCAAATCGAAGCAACTGCCTGCCCATAGAGCAGAAGCCTTGCCTTGGTAGCGCAGGCGCATATCGGTGGTATATCGGTCTCGCGCGGTCACCTCAAGTGAGACAGAGACCTCACCTGCGGCAAATACGCAGCCGCTCTGCTGTTCGTATTCAGGGAACAAGCGCATCAAGCGATGATAATTTGCCTCGCACTGTGCGTGCAGATCCGAAAGGTCTATCTGGTAACCCTTTCGCGCGCGCCGGCGTGGCTGAATACGATTTCGTTCAGTGACCATAGTGCGGAGTGTACCAAGCGCCACAGCCAGCAAGAACAGCAAAAATGTTGTACCCTTTGCGGCCGCAAAAACGGGTCTCAGAGTGTTAGAATCGCGTGCCCAAAATTTATAGAAGTTCTATCCCATGCCTCATGATCGCCGACAATTTAGCCCCTCGCTTGTATGGCTGGCCGCTGCGCTGTGCTGCACGACGGGCATTTCCGCACGCGCCGACACACTGGTTGACATCTATGAGTTGGCGCTGGAGAACGATGCGCTCCTCAAGGTCAGCGTCGCCCAATATAACGCTGACATAGAGCTGGAAAAGCTCGCGTTGGCACCCCTTTTGCCCCAAGCCAGAGCCGGGTACTCGTTCACTGACAGCGAGAACGACAGCACATCACCCAACGTTTATCTCAACCCAGAAACGAACGCTCTGGACCAGATTGATGTCACCTCGGTCCGTGAAACTGAAAATGAGGGTTACGACGTCAGCCTGTCGCAGACGCTTTTCGACCTCTCTGCCTGGTTTGGCTGGCGCGCAGGGAAGGAAAGCTCGCAACAAGCCGAGGCCAATTTATCGGCGGCGCAACAGGACCTGATCGTAAGAGTGGTGCAGGCCTATTTCGGGGTGCTACGCGCACAGGACAATCTGCGCGCGTCTCAGGCACAGGAGCGCGCCTTTGAGCGGCAACTGGAACAAACCCGGCAACGGTTTGAAGTGGGCCTCATCGCCATCACGGACGTATATGAAGCCGAGGCCGCCCGGGACCTCGCGCAAGTCACAAGAATTGTTGACGAAAACAATGTCGCGGTGGCGAAAGAAAACCTTTCGGTGTTGACCGGTCAGGCCCCCGGCGCCCTTCATGTGTTGGGAGAGGGGTTTGCTCCAAAGCCGCCCGAGCCCGCCGATCGAGGCGCATGGGTCGACTTTGCACTATCCAACAACAACCAGCTTGCTGCGGCGCGGTTCGCTGAGGAGGCCGCACGGCAAAATGCGACAGCGTTTCGCATGGGGCATGCGCCGACTATCACGGCAACCTATCGTTATCAGGACACAGAAACCACCGGTAGCATTCGGCAAAACCCAGATAGCCTATTCAACTTCGCGCCCGACTCGGAACAAACTAACGAGTCATGGCAAATTCGTTTTGACGTGCCTCTGGCGGCCGGTGGAGCCATCAGCGCCAATCGGCGCCGCGCTGCAGAGCAGTTTAATGCCGCCCGAGAAACGCGAATCAATTTGTCACGTAATACCGTCACCCAAGCTCGGTCACTGCATATGACTGTGATGTCCGATGTGTCTCGGGTCAACGCGCGCAAACAATCCATCGTTTCCAGTCAGAGTGCCGTTGATGCCACGCAGGCAGGTTATGAAGTCGGCACACGCAACATCGTTGATGTGCTGAACGCACAAAACAAACTGTTTGCTGCGCAACGGGATTACGCCAATAGTCGGTACGACTTCGTCATCAACTCGTTAAGACTCAAAGAAGTGGCCGGCACACTCTCGCCAGAGGATATTGCGCGGCTTGAAAGCTTCCTGCTAGAACCCGCGGCCCCCACTGCTTCCGACGCAAGCGAATAATCAGGGCAAATGGGCCTGCAAAATGGCCCACTGACGGTCCAGCACACCGTGCTGAGCTGACTGAACCGCTTTCGCGCACTCGCCCATGCGCGCGAGCTCGGCGTTGCGCCCCCCAGAACCCAACAACTCAACCAATGTTGTGGCCAGCGCACTTTCCTCCACTCTTCGCGCAGCGCCGGCGCGAAACAGTGCGCGATACACTCCCGAAAAATTAACATAATGCGGCCCCGTGATAATGGGCAACCCCCAAGCGGCTGCTTCAAGCGGGTTATGACCGCCATGTGGGACTAAACTCCCGCCCACAAAAACCAAATCTGCGCACCCCGTGAGTGCGCCGAGATGGCCTAGCGTATCAATCAGCAAAAGATCGGTTTCCGGTCGGAGTGGGCTTTGGGTGCTGTAGAGCGCCGCTGTGCGCCCCTGTATCTCAGGGATGGCCAGCAACGCGGGGACGCGCTCCGGGTGGCGAGGCGCGAGCATCAGTAGTGCGGTGGGCACGGCCGCTTTCAGTGAAGCAAAGGCGCGGATGATGGCCTCCTCCTCCCCGGGGTGCGTGCTGGCAGCGAGCCAGACGGGCCTCCCCTCGATTTCACTACCGAGAACGGCTCTCTCTATTTCATTTTGCTGCTCCAGCGACGCCACATTGACCGCAAACTTGAGGTTACCTGTGGTGGAGAGCCGGTCGGGATTGGCGCCCAAGGCTCGCAAGCGTCTCCCGTCTGCTCGCTCCTGGGCGGCGATCCCAGACAGGCCCTGCAGTGCCTGACGTATTAGACCGGGCAAGCGCGCGTAGCCTCTGGCAGACCGAGCCGACAAGCGAGCGTTGAGCAACAACATGGGGACACCTCGCAGCGAAGCCTGCTCGATCATGTTCGGCCAAATCTCGGTTTCTATCAGCACCCCTATCGTGGGTCGCCAGTGCGCGAAAAAACGCCGCGTCGCCTGCGGCGTATCGATGGGCGCCCAATCCGATGCCACCCGCTCGCCAAATTGGCGTCGCACCTGCTCTACTCCCGTCGGGGTCGTTGAGGTTACCAGCACCTCAAGGTCGGGACGCTGCTGCAGAAGACGCTCCAGCAAGGGCGCTACGGCCACTGTCTCACCGACTGAGACGGCGTGAATCCACACCCTGGCACCCGGCGAAACAGTGTTATGGGTGCCATACAGCCCGATCCGGTGGAGCAGATTGCGACGATAACCCGCGTGCCGCCGGCTCCGCCACAAAAGGCGCGCCAACACAAGGGGCGATAACAGCCACATCACCAACGAATACAGCTGGCGGTTAATTGGAAAGGTCAACCGGGTCCGCGCGCTCAAGACAATCGTATACTCAGCACCTGATCACGCGGAGCCTATCATGCCCCCCTCAGTTGTGCCCCAGCCTCCAAGCCCCAATGTCACCGGCTTTCTCGCCGACAATGAGGGCCGGCAATTGTTTGATTGGGGCCTCGATGCTGCGCCACTGGGACCGCTACTGGAGGTGGGCAGTTACTGTGGCCGCTCAACCATTTGGCTGGCACAAGCTGCGCGAGAGGCCAACAGCATTGTCCTTGCGTTGGACCACCACCGCGGCTCTGAAGAGCACCAACCAGGAGAGAGCTATCACGACTCGGATCTGCTCGATACCGATGGCCGCTTCGACTCGCTGCACGCTTTCCGCCGCAATATTGCAGGCGCAGGACTGGAGCCATCCGTGATCCCAATCGTTTCGGATAGCGCTACATTTGCGCGTCACTGGTCGGGTGATCTGGGAATGGTATTTATCGACGGCGAACACAGTCTTGCATCCGCCCTTATCGATTATCGCTGTTGGGCACCTCGTGTCTGCGCCGGCGGGATCCTCGCGATACACGATGTTTTTCCCGACCCCGCAGAGGGTGGGCAAGCGCCGTTCACCATCTGGCGACTTGCTCAGGAGTCAGGATTGTTTCAATCGCTCGGCGCAATTGGGAGCCTACGCGGCCTCAGGCGCGTGGCTTGTTGAAACCCCGGTTGCCGGAGCGCACTCCGGGCCTGATATCCAATAGTTACCCTGCGCTATCTCAGGGTCACGCCACCGAACAAATCACTGCCACCGGTATGTCGCGTCAGCGCATCCACCGCCAACAAGACCGCACCGGCCGTCCAGGTGGGCTTTTCGAGCGGCCAGAGTACGCGCTCGGCAAACTGGTAGCCAGTCCACCAGGCACCATCGGTGTCGCGCCACTGCATTAACCATCCAAACAGCTCAACTGCCTGCTCATGACGCCCCGCCGCCAAGAGGGCAAGGGTGAGCTCACAAGATTCAGCGACGGTTACCCATGGCTGATGGTTTTCACACCGACACCCAAGGCCGGGCTCTACAAACTCTTGCCATCGCCGGTCCAGCTGGCTCCCGGCTTCCTCGACACTCATCACGCCAGCGAGAATGGGGTAAAACCAATCCATGGCATACCGCGCCTTGCTTTCCCAGGTGCGATCAAAGCGCTGCGGTCGATCGCGTAACGCTCGCCTCAATTGATCGCGAGCCAATTGCCACCCCGGCTGCGCAATCCCCAGCTCGTCCGCAATCAGGATCCCGCACTCGAGTGACTTATATATTGAGCTGCAACCGGTCACCAATGCATCGCCCAAAGGCCGGCCCGACGGGTCAACCGCCCAGTCAATTTCTCCCTCTTGGCTTTGGTAGCGCAAAACAAAATCGAGCGCGGCAGATACCGTTGGGAACAGTCTCTCGAGAAATACCCGATTCCCCGTGATCAAAAAATGATGCCAGACACCCGTGGCAACATAGGCAACGTAATTGGTTTCCCGGCGCTCCACCGTTTGATCAGGCTTGCCGTCACGGTAACAGGCCCACCAACTCCCGTCTTTAAGTTGCATTGTGGACAACCACTCATACGCGCGGATTGCCGCCGCTGTCTCACCGGCAATACTCAAGCCCATCGCGGCCTCGACGTGATCCCACGGGTCTGTATGGCCACCCTCAAACCAGGGGATCTCGCCCGACGCACGCTGGGTGCGGAGCAAAAAATCAACCGTTGGGCGAAGCCACTGTGCGGGATACACATCGGTGCTGAAAACGGGCGCATTCATGCGAGATTGTCGTTGCGATGGGGCTTCGAAAAATACAGCACCACGCTCTTCCCCATTACCGGATTGAGAAGTGCGTCGAACACTCTCGTAATCCACGGGCGTCGCAGCAGATCCCAGACCAAGAGCTTGTGATAAGCGGTGACCAGCCTGTGCTCTTTCTCGCTGCGCCAAAAGAGACACTTCAGCCACCAAAAAGGCACGTGCAAGGCATGGGCGCTGCCTCGACCCATAAAAGAGAACCCGTTCCGCTCGACCTCGCGACGTAGATGCATTGCGTCAAAGATTCGGATGTGGCCGCCCGGGGTATTGCGGTAGCCCTCACTCAATTTCCAGCACACCCATTCAGGCCATTGCCTGGGGACGCTGAGGCAAAAGTGACCGCCAGGTTTCAGCACCCGCCAGACCTCCTCCAGCACTACGAGATAATTGGGAATATGCTCCAGAATCTCACTTGCCACCACGGCGTCTACCGTCTCATCAGCGATAGGCAATGTGGTTGCATCACCGACCCCAAAGGCGACTTCTCCCTGAGGGCTATGGGGCGCCATATCTCCAATACGACTGATTGCCGTCGATAAATCCTTGACCGATAAGTCGAGCCCCAAGGCATACACGCCGGGCACTCGGTGAGCGGCCAGGGTATGGCGGCCCTCTCCGCAACCGATATCGAGAAAGAGCTGCCCTGGACGCAGTGACAGTCTGTTGAGATCAACCGTTAACATCTGCTGATACAGGCCCGGTACTCATCGACCATCTGCTGCGCGCACACCGACCAACAAAACTGCTGCCGCGCCCGCCTCAAGCCTCTGTTCGACAACTCCCTGGCGAGGTCGGCGTCGGAAAGGACCCGCTGCAGACCGGCGGCGAGCGCCTCACTGTCGCCGGCCGGCACGAGCAAACCGCCCTCCCCAACGACTTCCGCCAGCGCGCCGCCATCACTGGATATCAAGGGGATGCCGGCCGACATTGCCTCCACCGCTGGAAGACCAAAACCTTCGTAAAGAGACGGTACGACAGCCGCGGCGCTCTCCGCATAGAGCTGATTGATCTCTTCATGGGTCGCACCACCAACAAATTGGATTCGCTCGGCCAGTCCAAGCGCGTCGATCACCCTCTCCGTATCGCCACCGGGCTTAGGCCGGGCGATCAGCACCAGACGGAGTTCTGGGCGCTTTTGAGTCAACTTGCCGACCGCATGGAGCAAAGTGGACAGCCCCTTCAAAGGTGCATCAGCCGACGCGGTGGCAATAATCTGATTCGATTGCCGTGCCACCTCCGGTAACGGCCGAAAAAGCGCCGTGTCCACGCCGTTGGGTATGACTTTTAATACCGCCGGCATCACACCAAAATCGGTCGCAATGTCAGTCGCAGAAAGCCTCGATACGGTCACAATGTGAGAGAGTTGCCGTGCAACGCTGGCCTGCATACCCAAAAAGGAATGCCAGCGCCGTATCAACAACCGCCACCACCACCGTGGTTCACTGGCCAGGGCAACCCGCAGATCCCGGGTGATGGGATGATGAATCGTCGTGATAACAGGCAAGCCCGCGCGCTGCAAGTCGAGGATTCCATCGGCCAAGGTTTGATTGTCGTGTATGACGTCAAATTCCGAAGCATGCCGCAACAGCCATTCGCGCGCGCGCTCGGCAAACGTCCATGGCTCGACAAATCCCCCCGTTAGCTTACTGATCCACTCCCTGCGTCCCAGCCTGTCTTTGAGGTCGGCGAAGGTGACGCTCGATAACGGCCGGGCATAGAGATCAAGACTGGGTAACTTGACCAGCGCGACCCCTTCCACCAGCTGTGGATAAGGCGGCCCTGAGATCACAGTCACTTCGTGGCCCAATGCGACCAGGGCTTGACTGAGATACCGCAGATACACCCCTTGCCCTCCCGAGAAAGGCGCAGAGCGATATCCCAGCAGAGCGATTCGAAGGGGCTTCTCGGCAGACAGGCAGGCTTCCGGCTGAACGATGTCGGGAGTTTGCACGGGGGCGTTGATAGGTCGCTCCGAAGGGGTGGCAACTGTTGGCAGTCAGGGTGCCATATTATCGATGGCCCGACGGCAAGTACAGCGCCACCCATTGGGGTGACCTCTCGCTAATGACACCAACGGGCGCTACACTCCTGCGCCCGTTGGGATATCCTTTCATCATGGCCGAGCACACTGCATACAAGGGCATCATTCTCGCCGGCGGGTCCGGAACGCGATTGCATCCACTGACCACGACCGTCAGTAAGCAGCTGATGCCCGTGTATGACAAGCCCATGATTTATTACCCGCTGGCCACACTGATGCAATCGGGTATCCGGGATATCCTGATCATTACCACGCCCCGCGATCAGATTGCATACGCCGATCTCTTGGGTGACGGAAGTCAGTGGGGCGTCCACATTCAGTACACCATTCAGGATAGCCCTGACGGCCTCGCCCAAGCCTTCATCCTAGGCGAGGCTTTCATTGCAAAGGACCCCGTTTGCCTTTTACTGGGCGACAATATTTTCTACGGAGCGGGCTTTACCTCCAAACTCCGCCGGGCGGCGCAGCGAACCCAAGGCGCATCGGTATTTGCCTATTACGTGCAAGACCCAGAGCGCTACGGCGTGATCGAGTTCAATGGTGAGGGCCGAGCAATAGGCATCGAGGAAAAGCCGGCGGAACCCCGCTCCCATTACGCCGTGACGGGCCTCTATTTCTACGACAACGACGTCATCTCAGTCGCCAAGTCCATTTCCCCATCTGAGCGAGGTGAGCTCGAGATCACCGACGTGAACCGTCATTATCTGGAGCAGGGAACGCTGCACGTCGAGGTCATGGGCCTCGGTACCGCGTGGCTGGATACTGGCACGCACCAGTCCCTACTCGATGCGGGCAACTTTATTCGCGTAATTGAAGAACGCCAGGGCCTGAAAGTCGCCTGCCTTGAGGAGATAGCCTATCGGCTAGGATATATCGACGCTGACCAGGTTCTTGCACTGGCAGCACCCCTGATCAAGAGCGGTTACGGCACCTACCTGCAAGCGATGGTAAGCGACTCGGGGCCCGTTTTTGATGGAGATTGAGTCGACGCCTCTGGCGGGTGTCACCCTGATCACCCCCACCGTACACGGCGATTCCCGGGGGTTCTTTCTCGAAACCTGGCATGCAGCGCGCTACGTCGATGCCGGCATCACGCTGCCTTTTGTCCAAGACAACCATAGCCGATCGGCTCGGGGCATTCTCAGGGGGCTGCATCTGCAGACCGAGCAACCTCAGGGCAAATTGGTACAGGTACTGGCGGGTGCCGTTTTTGATGTGGTGGTCGACTGCAGGAAACACTCGGCCAGCTACGGTAAGTGGCACGGCGTTACCCTCAGTGCGGAAAACCATCAACAGCTTTGGGTTCCACCAGGCTGCGCTCATGGATTTTACGTGCTGAGTGATTACACCGATTTTTTATATAAGTGCACTGATTACTACCGCCCGGAAAGCGAAGTAACGCTCGCTTGGAATGACCCGCATATTGGCGTTGAATGGTCCATCCCTGCCAATGAACCGCCGCAACTCTCCGATAAGGACCACCAAGGCATCAGTTGGGCGGAATTGGACGCGAGAAATCACGCGGCTTTATAAATTGGCCTCGCATTGGCCTGACGTTACGGACCCAGTAAGCGCGCCTTCGCTTTCGCCGGGTGCCTGTCTCAGTGGTAAGCACGCGGCACGCCCCTACGTTAACCCAGTAGCGGCCGCCACCAGACCTCGTTGCCCAAGTACCAGTCGACCGTTTTTACCAGTCCGGTCTCGAAGGTTTCCTGCGGGATAAAACCCAGCTCTTCTGCAATTTTTCCAGCATCAATAGCATAGCGCCAGTCATGTCCCGCGCGATCACCAACAAACTCAATGAGAGATTCCGCGCTGTTCCCGCGCGCCTGAGGCGCCTTTGGGAAGCGGGATGCGAGCGTGTCGTCCGCCGCAAAGCGGTCGTCCATCACGCGACACAGCTGCTTCACAATATCGAGGTTGGCCCACTCGTTGTGGCCACCAATGTTATACGTTTCGCCAGGCGCTCCGGATTCGAGAATCGCCGCAATCCCCCGAGCATGGTCCTCCACATACAGCCAATCGCGGATATTGCTTCCGTCGCCATAAACCGGCAGCTGACCGCCATCAAGTATCCGGGTAAGGCAGAGGGGGATCAGTTTTTCCGGAAAGTGGAAGGGGCCATAATTATTCGAGCAGTTGCTGGTCGTGACCTGCAGCCCATAGGTGTGATGGTAGGCGCGTACCAGGTGATCACTGCCGGCCTTGCTCGCAGAGTAAGGCGAATTGGGCTCATAACGCGTCGTCTCGGTAAAGGGCGGATCGGCGGCAGTGAGCGCGCCGTATACCTCGTCGGTGGACACGTGGTGGAAACGATGCTCTCTGCCTGATCCGATCAACCACGCTTGGCGAGCAGCCGCCAGAAGCGTATGCGTGCCCTCAAGATTAGTTCGGATAAAGGCGTCGGGGCCGGTGATAGACCGGTCAACATGACTCTCTGCGGCAAAGTGAACGATGGTGTCGATATCGTGCGCGGCCATCACTTGCGCTACCAAAGCGGCGTCACAGATGTCACCCTCCACAAAGCGGATGCGCTTGGTTTGCTCGAGGGACGACAAGCTGGCTCGATTGCCTGCATAGGTCAGTGCGTCGAGCACTACGAGTTGATCGTCAGGCCGGGTAAGGGCCCAGTGGTAGACAAAATTCACACCAATGAATCCAGCACCCCCTGTCACCATCAGGGACCGCGTCATGGCCTTACCTCCTCCATTGCGCTGACCGACCGTAGCACGTCACGGAGCGCTTCTCGCCAAGGACGTGGCGCCACCCTCAGTAGCGAACAAGTCTCCTCGACGTCGAGCACGCTGTAACGCGGTCGCCGCGCCTTGGTCGGAAAAGCCTCATTTGCGATGGGTTCCACTGATACAGGTTCAGCCAACAGCCCGAGGGCTGTTGCCTCATCTCTGATAGCGCAGGCAAAGTCATACCAGCTGACCTCACCGCGATCTGACCAGTGAAATACGCCGCTGACTTCCTCACGCAGTGCCAGCGCCCAGCAGATCTCGGCGAGTCCGGTAGCCGAAGTAGGTGAACCAATCTGGTCATTTACCACCCGCACGACAGATCGTTCGCGCATTAATCGCAGCATGGTAAGCAAAAAATTATGTCCAGTCGCTGCATACACCCAACTGGTGCGCACCACCGCATGGCTGACGCCACTGGCAGTCACAGCCTGCTCGCCAATGAGCTTACTGGCACCGTAAACACCCAGCGGAGCGGTTCGCGAGTCGGGGGCGTAAGGTGCCGTGCCCGCGCCATCAAAAACGAAATCTGTTGAGAGGTGTACCAGCCGGGCACCGCGTTGGGCACAGATCTCGGCCAGGGCTGACGGTGCATCAGCGTTGATAGCGTTCGCTTGTTCCGGGTGATCTTCGGCGTCATCAACCGCGGTGTAGGCGGCTGCATTGACGACGACTTTGGGTGCTATCCGATCCAGGCAGCGCTCCAGCGCGCCATAGTCAGTGATATCACATTCTCTTCTTGTCACTCCAACCACTTCGATTGACCCGGGAGAACGGGCAGTGCAGGCCATTCCGAGCTGACCACCCGCACCAAGAACCAGCGCTCGGGGCACGCTCACAAATGCGCCTCGAGCCATTTGACGTAGCGTGCGATGACTTCCTCTGCCTCAGGCTCATGGAAGATCTCGTGATATAGCCCGGGCCAAAAATCGAGCGTCTTATCGTCTGACGACAGCGCTTCGAAAAACGCGCTGGAACCCTCGGGCCCCGCCATAACATCGGCGTCTCCGTGAGCGATGTACACCGGCAGTGTCAATGCTCCTGCTCGGACGAGCGCAGCCTCCATCGCATCCAGTATCTCGAGACCCAAGGATGTTGTGATCTTGCCGCTAAAGACCAGCGGGTCTGCGAGATAGTCCGCAACCACCTCAGGGTCCCGGCTGACTTCCTGTGCATTGAGGGCAAGCATGCCCATTTTCGGCAACAGGCTCCGCAGCAACCGACCTATCCAGATGGTGAAGGACGAAACTGGATCAACTGCGGTAAAGGCAGGGCCCGAAAACATTGCACCACGATAGGATGCTTGCGCCTCGAATAACGCATGCGCAGCAATCAGACCACCCATGCTGTGCCCCAGCAAAAACACTGGCGTGTCGGGATACCAATCACCAATCCGGGTGCGCAGCGCGCTTAACGGGGCTACATATTCAGCAAACTGATTGACGTGGCACCGCACCCCCGGGGAGGCGCCATGCCCAATATGATCGGGGCCCACCACCGCGACACCACACTCATTGAATCGCGCCGCCACTCGCTCGTAGCGGCCGGTATGTTCCGCCAGTCCGTGTACCAGCAGCACGCAGGCTTTTGCGCTTGGAGTTGGCCAGTGACGATATTGAATACCGCTGGGAAGGCTTTCCATTCTTAGAGTCTCCTCGGTTCGTAGGCGTTAGCGAGCTGCGCATCTCGAAAGGGTAGCCGGAGGTGCAAGGCACTTGAGAGCACTGTGTGGCACCCCGCGTCATGCTGCCTGACCCTCGCAGCCCGATACCGAGGCATCGATACCGGGTGAACTGATCGAATGGGCTAGTGAGCGACGGGGGCCAGCCACTCTGCATAGCGAGGTTGCGCACCGCGCACCGCCTCAAGATAGATTGTTTGCAGTTTCTCCGTAATCGGCCCGCGTTTACCGTCGCCAATGGTGCGGTTATCCAATTCGCGGATGGGCACCACCTCCGCAGCGGTACCAGTGAAAAACGCTTCGTCCGCAACATACACTTCATCACGCGTTATTCGCTTCTCTCTCACTTCGAGCCCCTGGTCGGCCGCGATGCGCAAAATACTGTCGCGAGTAATGCCCTCCAGGCAAGAGGTCAGCTCCGGTGTGTACAAAACGCCATCACGTACCAGAAAGAAATTCTCTCCGCTACCCTCAGCGACATACCCCTCATTATCCAGCATCAACGCTTCTTCAAAGCCGGCATCCATGGCCTCTCGCAAAGCGAGGATCGAGTTGATGTAATTGCCGTTGGCCTTGGCTTTGCACATAGTGATATTGACGTGGTGGCGGGTATAGCTTGACGTCGCAATACGAATGCCGCGATCACGCGCTTCAGGATCCATGTAAGAAGGCCACGCCCAGGAAGCCACCATCACGTGGGTTTTTAAGTTGTCGGCCCGCAGACCCATTCCCTCAGAGCCGAGAAAGCACATCGGTCGAATGTAAGCCTCATCAAGCTCGTTGCTCCGGACCACCTCCCGCTGCGCGGCACTGAGCGTCTCCTTATCAAAGGGCATATCCATGCGCAAAATATGCGCTGACCGGAACAGGCGGTCAGTATGCTCTCTCAGCCGGAATATCGAGGGGCCCTCAGGCGTTTTGTAGGCACGGACACCCTCAAATACACCGAGGCCATAATGAAAAGTGTGCGTGAGCACATGAACCCGCGCCTCCTGCCAGGGCACCATTTCGCCGTCGAGCCATATGTGGCCGGAGAGTTGTGAGAGGTCCATGCTGTTTCCTTTATGTCGGTGTAGCGTATGTCGGTGTAGCGTATGTCGATGTTGCGGGTACATCTATGATCCGGTGTTCCGCGCCGGATTGTTTCGCGGTAATGCCGAATTCTACCCTGACTGGAGCCCCGGTAATAAGGCCCGGGTCACCCGCTGTACCTGCTCGCGCTGCCCCCGGTAGTCTGTCGCGCTAGCCTCTGCGCTGCGTCCCTGAAGCGCCGCAGCGTGGGTCGCGCTGCGATAGCTCAGATAAGCCTGCGCCAGCACTGATTTATCATCCTCGGAAACGCACTCTGATCCTTCGAGCACGTCCAGAAGTCGAATCACGTCAGACCACTCTGTCAGACCGGGATGCTCGCTGGCATGCGCCAACACAAGGTATTGCACCACAAATTCAATGTCGACAATACCGCCGGGGTCACGTTTCAGATCAAAGCAATCCAGGTCACGCCCGCCTGCAGTATGCTCGGCGCGCATTTTCTGTCTCATTTCGCACACCGACCTGGCTAGCTGCTCTCGGTCTCTGGAAAGCGTCAGAACGTCGTGGCGCAGCGCCTCCAGCGCGCTCCTGAGCGCAGGATCCCCTGCGACCACTCGCGCACGAACCAGTGCCTGATGCTCCCATACCCAGGCAGATGATGTCTGGTAGCGGCGCAGCGCGGACAAGGTGGTGGCGACAAGCCCAGAATCTCCGTCTGGCCGCAACCTCAGGTCAACCTCATAAAGCCTTCCGGCATAGGTTTGTGTAGACAATACGTGCACGACCCTCTGGGCAAGTCGTGTGTAGAACCGTGTGTTATCGATAACCTTGGGACCCGCGGTCTCACCTTCGGCCCCATCGAATACAAATACCAGGTCAAGATCCGAACCATAGCTCAGCTCTATGCCTCCGAGCTTACCGTAGGCCATCACGGCAAAGCCGGCATGCTCTGAGATCGGCTCGCCATAGCGCTGCACCAATTCTGCGCGCGCCACAGCCACTGCTTGTTCAAGCATCACTTCGGCAAGAAATGTCAGGTAGTCACTGACCTTCATAATCGGCAGCGTGCCAGTGAGTTCACTCGCTGCAACACGCAGAGTAAAGCCATCCTTTGTTCTGCTCAGCGCGCCCATTTGGGCCTCGAGATCTTCCTCTGGTATCCGCAGCAATTGCTGCCTGACCAAAGACTGCAACTCGTCACGGCTGGGAGCGTTGTAGAGGGTGGATTCATGAAGCAGCTCATCCACCAGTTCGGGACGCGCGGTGAGCCGAGCTGCCACCCACGCACTTGCGCCGACCAAAGTCAGCAAATGCTCCAAAGCGCGAGGGTTCTCCTGTAACAGCACCAAATACGCGCTGCGGCGACAGACTGCCCTGACAAAAGGCAAGCTCCGCGTCAGCGCCAGGTCCGGGTCCGGGCGCACAGCTGCCGTAGCGCAGAGCAACGGTAAAAACACCTCCAGCCGTCGACGCCCTTCAGGCTGTAAAGCGGCGGTCCATGCGGTATCAAGGAACGCTTCCAGCGCTGACCAGGTTTCATCGGCCTGCCGATACCCCATAACCTGAAGGTCGTCGCACCTGAGCTCTGAGAACAGCCGAGGCGCAGGGGTATGCTCATCGTCGTCAGCCTCTAGGGCAGCCGGGGGCTCTGCAATCAGATCATTAAAGAGCGCCGCGACCGATTGGCGCGCTTCTGTCAGACACCTCTCCAAAGCCTCCCACTCAGCAAAGCCTGTGAGCGCAGCCAGCTGAGCCCGTGATGTGGGCTCAATGGGCAGAGACTGCGTCTGTTTATCCTGCATGGATTGCAAACCGTGCTCGATGCGGCGCTCCAACCGGTAGTATTCCGCGAGCAGGAGCGCTTGCTCAGCCGGCAATATTTTCGCCGTTGATAGCGCCTTCAAAGCGTGTAGCAATGACCGGCAGTGGAGCTCCGGCAATTTGCCCCCATGAATCAGCTGCAGACTCTGGACAATAAATTCAATCTCGCGGATTCCTCCTGCACCGCGCTTAAGGTCATCCCGCATACCCCGCCGAGTGACCTCTGCCCGCATCATGCTTTTCATGTCGCGCAGCGCAGCAATCACCGAAAAATCTGTGTAACGACGATAAACAAAAGATGCCAGCATCTCCGACAATGCCCACCGCGCCTCAGGCGTGCCGGTGATGGGCCGCGCTTTTACCATGGCATAGCGCTCCCATTCCCTACCCTGCTCCTGGTAGTACACCTCCAAAGCACTAAAGGCGCCGACCAATGCGCCACTGTCGCCATAGGGCCTCAGTCGCATATCGACCCGGAACACAAACCCCTCCTCGGTCACCGCATCCAAAAGGCGAATAACCATCTGCCCCAGCCGGGTGAAATAGGTCTGATTGTCGAGCTGCTGGCGGCCAGCAACCGTTTCGCCTGCCTCGGGATAAGCAAAGATAAGATCGACATCAGAAGAAAAGTTGAGTTCTTGGCCTCCCAACTTACCCATGCCGAGTACAACAAGTGCCTGTGCTTCACCGCTTTCGCCACCGATTGGTGTCCCATATTTCTCGCTGAGAGTCGATTCGGCGTAGCGAACTGCGGCGCGGATACAACAATCTGCGAGCTGGCTAAGTTCACCGAAGGCGACCTCAACGTCAGCGATTTGTGCCTTGTCGCGCCACAGAATGCGCAGCATTTCACGGTGACGAAACAACCGTAGCGCCGTCAACATCTTGGCTTCATCGAGACCCGGCTTGAGGAGGGCACTCAACGCGCGGTCCCAATCTCTCTCCGCCCAGCCACGATCATCCAGCCATTGACCCTGCTCGAGCGCGCGCCGCAACCAATCGTGCTGGCGCGCCGCCTGCTCGACAAAAAACTCACTCGTTGCCATCAGCGCCTCAAAATGAAGCTGCTGGCCGCATACCTGAGCCGCTCTATGAAGCGCTCCGTAGTGTGCGTCGCCTATCCGCGTTGAAAGGCGGGCAACTGCATCGCGCAGGTTGCTCTTCAAGGGAGAGGACATCACTGGGTCTTGCGGCATGAACGAGACGCGCTGTCGTGGGCATACCGATAGCCTATCGGCAAGGTGCAACCGGTACCACCGCCTTAATGCCGACAGGCCACCATGCGATTTTTACCCTTTCTCGGAGTGCCGTGACTCGGGTAGGATTCGCCCTCCTTGAAGAAGCACCTGCATTGAACTTCAAACCGGTAAAGAAAACGCGTTATGTCCAGAACTGATAGCCATATCGACTGGTTTCGCCACACGGGGCCTTATATCAAGGCACACCGTGGACGCACCTTTGTGGTTTACCTTGGCAATGGCGCGCTCGAATCGGCTGGCCTGCTGACACTGGTCCACGATCTGGCGTTGCTGCATTCGCTTGGCGTCAGGTTAGTCCTGGTGCACGCGACCCGCTCAGCGATCGACGGCGCGCTGGCAGGGGAGCAGGTTGGCGAATTTCATCAGGGAATTCGCGTCACCGATGATGCAACACTTGCGATAGCGCGAGACACCGCTGCACAACAACGGGTGCAGCTGGAGCAGCTACTGTCGATGGGCTTGCCGAATACCCCCCTGAGAGGTGCTCGGCTACGAGTGCTCGGGGGCAATGTGGTCGCGGCGCGCCCCTTGGGTATCCTCGGTGGCGTCGATTATTGTCACAGTGGCACCGTGCGTCGCATCGATGCGGGCGCCATTCGCGGGATTTTGGATCACGATGCCATTGCGCTACTGTCCCCACTTGGCTATTCCCCCGCGGGAGAGCTGTTCAGCGTTAGCGCTGCCGAACTGGCCGAAACCGTCGCCGTCGCCGTTGGCGCCGACAAGCTCATTTTTCTGGATCGTCACTCGGGGCTCGAGGCAGCTGATGGAACCCTTATCCGGCAATGCACGGTGGCTGTGGCGCAGCAGCTTCAGATCGCCGATGGCGAACAGCAGCGACTGCGCGACGCTGCCTGCCGCGCCTGCTGCAATGGTGTCACGCGCAGCCATCTGATCAGCTACGAGCGGGAAGGCGCTCTTCTCGAAGAACTGTTTACCCACGATGGCTCGGGAACACTGATCGCACAGGACCCTTACGAACAGGCGAGACCGGCCGAAATAGACGATATTGCGAGCATCGTTGAGCTCATCAGGCCGCTGGAAGACAGCGGCGCTCTGGTCAAGCGATCGCGGGAGCGACTTGAGGAGGAAATCGGGCACTTCTCTATTCTGGAGCGAGATGGGCGCGTCGTCGCCTGCGCAGCGCTGTATCCCTACTGCGATGAGCAGGTGGGAGAGATCGCCTGCGTAGCCACCCACCCAGACTACCGCGGTGCCGGTCGAGCCGAGCAGCTGTTGCAAGAACTGATCACGACGGCAAAAAACCTTTCCCTCACCCGTGTCTTTGCGCTGACCACCCAGAGCACCCACTGGTTCCTCGAACAAGAATTTACTGTCGCGTCCCCGGATTCACTGCCCATCGAGAAACAGCGCTTCTACAACTGGCAACGCAATGCCACGGTACTCAGCAGACCTGTCTGACCTACCGGCATGGCAGTGTTAAGCTAGCGCCCCTTCTCTCCAACACTATCCGGAGATTTCGATGCCTCAATATCGATCCCGTACCTCAACCGCTGGGCGGAACATGGCAGGCGCCAGGGCCCTTTGGCGGGCCACCGGTATGCAAGACGAAGATTTCGAGAAACCGATCATTGCGGTGGTGAATTCGTTCACACAGTTCGTACCGGGGCATGTTCATCTTAAGGACCTTGGGCAACTGGTGGCCCGAGAAATCGAGGCGGCAGGGGGCGTAGCAAAAGAATTTAATACCATCGCCGTCGATGACGGTATTGCCATGGGGCATGACGGCATGCTTTACAGCTTACCCTCCCGAGACCTCATCGCAGACTCTGTCGAATATATGGTTAACGCCCATTGTGCTGATGCCATGGTCTGCATCTCCAACTGCGACAAGATCACTCCCGGAATGCTAAACGCCGCCATGCGACTGAATATTCCTGTTGTGTTTGTCTCTGGCGGGCCAATGGAAGCCGGTAAAACCGCCTTATCCGAGCACAAGTTGGATTTGGTTGACGCCATGGTCATTGCCGCGGATTCCAGCGCTGATGATGCAACCGTCGAAGCCTACGAGCGTTCGGCTTGCCCCACCTGCGGCTCCTGCTCAGGCATGTTCACCGCCAATTCAATGAACTGCCTGACAGAGGCATTGGGCCTCAGTTTGCCGGGCAACGGCTCGCTGCTGGCAACCCATGCAGACCGCGAGCAGCTGTTTTTGCGCGCAGGGCGCTTAATCGTGGAACTCGCACGACGTTGGTACGAACAGGATGACGCGACGGCCCTGCCCAGAGAGATCGCCAGCCAGCGGGCTTTCGAGAATGCCATGAGCCTCGATATCGCCATGGGGGGCTCCACCAATACCATCCTGCACTTGCTGGCCGCCGCGCAGGAAGCAGGGGTGGATTTTGATATGGCGGCTATCGATACGCTGTCGCGCAAAGTCCCACAACTGTGCAAGGTTGCTCCCAGTACTCCGCTTTACCATATGGAAGATGTCCACCGCGCCGGCGGTGTCATGGCAATCTTAGGTGAGCTCGCCAGGGGTGATCTGTTACATCTTGATTGCCCAACGGTGCACAGCGGCAGCCTCGGTGAAGCCTTATCCCGTTGGGATATTGTGCAAACCGACGACGAGGCAGTACGGACGCTCTATGCGGCCGGACCGGCCGGCATTCCCACCCAACAGGCGTTCAGCCAGAACCTGCGCTGGCCCAATCTCGATACCGATCGCGCAGGCGGTTGTGTACGAGAAATGGCTCATGCCTATTCCCAGGAGGGCGGGCTGGCCGTCCTGTTTGGCAATATCGCCGAGCAAGGCTGTGTTGTGAAGACCGCAGGTGTCGACGAGGAATCACTGCGCTTTAAGGGGCCCGCACATGTTTGCGAAAGTCAGGAAGCAGCCGTTGCCGATATTCTGGAAAACCGAGTGAAAGCGGGCGACGTTGTTGTTATTCGCTACGAGGGTCCCCGCGGGGGTCCCGGCATGCAGGAAATGCTCTACCCAACGAGCTATCTCAAATCAAAAGGACTCGGTAAGGCTTGCGCGCTGATTACCGACGGTCGATTCTCTGGAGGCACCTCGGGCCTGTCAATTGGTCACTTATCACCAGAGGCGGCAGCGTTCGGAACGATAGGGCTGATAGAGCCCGGCGATCCGATAGAGATCAACATTCCTGCCAGAACGATCAACGTTTTGGTTGATGACGCCATCTTGGCAAGCAGGCGTGAAGCCATGAGTCAACGGGAGCGGCCGTGGCAGCCCGAACAGGATAGACCCCGACAAGTTTCTACTGCGCTCAAGGTTTACGCGAGCATGGTTACCAGTGCCGACAAGGGCGCTATTCGAGATCAGGCGCTGATAAAGGGATAGCCTATTGCCCCGAAAGCGCAGCGAGATCCTCCCGAAGGGCCTGTAACCGGCCCCGTAATTTTTGGTCCTGCTTGTCAGTGCGGGCAATTAAAACATCCCGCGACAGCTGCAGAATAATTTCACCGTTATGATCGATGCCCTCGCGATAAGGCGGTAGCAACGCGTCCTCGCGCCGGGCAATCAGCGCGCGCACCTGATCCGGCCAATTAGGGTCTGCAGCGAGCAAAATGCCCGATAAGTCCGTGATCCAGACACGCCGATCCTCTAACCAGAAATGATCGAGACGGGTCATATTCGCCACGCCATCCCGAATACGATCGGTTTGGAGATCAGTGAGGAGCCCCAGATATCGCTTTAACTGCTTGTCGAAGCGCGCCTCAACATCCGTCCGATATTCCTGATCACTGCGTTTGAGGCGGTCTCGCTCGAACTCATCCTGTTTGGCGAGAAGCGCCTCAATAAAATCTTGTCGCTGTTCTGGTCGAAGATCCTCACCCGTACTCAACAGCAACTCCAGAAACGGGTCCTGAAACCGGATGGCAGCGGCTTCAATACGGTCAGCCATTGCCCGGGTGCCATCTAACGGCACACCCTCATCGAGGATGATCAACGCGTCATCGAGCAGGATGACATACTCGGGCAGTTCCTCGCGCCGGTGCCATTCCAGCAGCGCGCCCAATCGCTGATCAAAGCGCGCTTGTTGCTCGCGATCCAAAGTGACGTAGTCATCAAGGTACCAGCGAACGAGAATATCAACGCGGTTATAAATGAATTGAGTCGCCGAACAGCCGCTCAGCGTCAGAACCATCAAGCAGCCAACCAATGCTTTACTGATCCGTGCACCGGCTGTGTCTCCGAGATAAAAGCGGGTGTGCCCCTGCCGCTGGCGCCAGGAGTGCTGTTTACCCGACAAATTGGGTAACGGCTTGTGGATCATTTGTCCGGCACAAGCGCCGCTCAAGCTGCGTCGGCGAACCCCAATCCCCTGCCGTCGAGTGCCGAGAGAATAGCCGTGAGTGATGCCTGAACAATATCGTGACTGCGGCCGACACCACAGGGCCGCTCGCCATCGATGTTCAGTTGTACGTAGCACACTGCCTCCGCGTCTGCGCTCTGACCTAGCGTATGTTCAGAATACTCCACCACGACGATATGCCGGCCGGTGACCACCTCCATCGCCTGAACAAAAGCATCGACGACACCGTTGCCCTGACCGTTCAACGCCATTTCACCCTCAGGTCCATGGAGCGTGACCTCCAAACCATCTGAGCCGTCATGGCGCGACAACTGATAGTTGCCCAGCTGCCAGCGATCCGCCGTACTCAGATAAGTCTGATTGAACAACGCAAAAATATCCTCGGAGGATACCTCGGCTTCGCTGTCCTCAGCCAGTCCCTGCACTGCGGTACTGAAATCTACCTGCAGCCAGCGCGGCAACTCCAAACCATAATCGCGACGCAAAACGTGTGCGACACCGCCTTTGCCCGACTGGCTATTAATGCGAATGACTTCCTGATACGTGCGCCCAATGTCCGCCGGATCTATGGGTAAGTACGCGACGTCCCATGCGTCATTGGTGTCCCGCTTTGACAGACATTTATGAATGGCATCTTGATGGCTGCCGGAAAAAGCAGTGAATACCAGCTCACCGGCGTAAGGGTGACGAGGATGAACCGGCAATTGAGTGCACTCACGCGCAACCATGCAGATTTCGTCCATGTGAGTGAAATCGAGCATCGGGTCAACGCCCTGGCTGTAAAGGTTCATCGCCATGGTCATGATGTCCATATTACCGGTCCGCTCACCGTTACCCAGCAAGGTGCCCTCGACACGATCGGCTCCGGCCATCACGCCCAGCTCAGCCGCGGCAACTGCACATCCGCGGTCGTTGTGGGTGTGTAGCGAAATGATCAGCGCTTTGCGGTTTTGAATCTGGTCACAAAACCACTCGATCTGGTCGGCATAAATATTGGGCGTACTCATCTCGACGGTAGCAGGTAGATTGATGATGGCCGGGCGCTCAGGCGTTGGCTCCAGTACTGCGTTGACCGCATCACACACCGACACGGCGAAGTCGATCTCAGTCCCCGTAAAGCTCTCGGGGCTGTACTCGAAAACCCACTCAGTTTCAGGGCGCGCGTCTGCTGCCTCCTTCACCATGTGCGCGCCGTTGACCGCGATCTCACGAATGCCGTCACGATCAAGGCCGAAAACATACTCTCGCTGAACGGTCGACGTACTGTTATAAAAATGCACCACGGCGCGCTTTACGCCTTGCAGTGCAGCGAAGGTTTTCTCAATCAAGTCCGGCCTCGCCTGAGTCAGCACCTGGACTGTCACACCCCCTGGAATACGATTTTCTTCAATCAACTTTCTCAGAAAAGCGAAGTCATGGCTGGAGGCAGACGGGAAACCCACTTCGATCTGTGTAAAGCCGATCGACAGCAGCAGCTCCCACAACCTCAATTTTTGCTCTGCATTCATCGGCTCAACGAGCGCCTGATTGCCGTCGCGCAAATCCACAGAACACCACTGGGGCGCCCGGGTAATCTCGCGATCAGGCCAGCGCCGATCCGGTTTCGCAATCGGCTGAAACGCTCGATATTTGCGATGATCAAAGCGAGTGGCATCCACGGCTATTTCCTGATTGTCATTAAAGGGCGCTTAGTGTAACCAGCCGGCACCAGAAATAATCACTAAACATCTTTCGTTTGGCGCAATTTTTGGTGATTTATGCTAATTTTTACTTGATTATTGTTTTAATAAAGCAATTTAAGGCACGTAAATGAATATTCAGCCTCTCCTGCTCGATCGCCTGGATCGCCGGATTCTACAGGTTTTGCAGGCCAATGCCGGGGTCAGCAACCTTGAACTGGCAGAGCAGGTCGGCCTGTCCCCCACACCGTGTGCGCGACGGGTAAAACGGCTGATGTCTGAGGGAATAATCACTCATCAGGTCGCAATGGTGGACCCCAAAAAGCTAGGCCTCAATCTCACTGCGCATGTGAGCGTGACCATGGATCGACACACGCCCGATCGATTTGAAACCTTTGAGGAGGCGGTGTCTTCACTACCCGAGGTGGTCGACTGCTGTGTCGTCACGGGCCAGAGTGCGGATTACTTACTGAAAGCGGTCGTGCGCGACATGGCGCACTATGAACAGTTTCTGCTGGGCAAGCTCACCCGCATTGACGGGGTAACGGGGGTACATTCCAGCTTCGAGCTGCGGCGGGTCGTCACACGCACAGCTATTTCAGTACCCGATGACTGATTAGAGCGCAGCGAGTTCCTTCTCAACAAGGTGCCGGGCAATCTCAAGCATATTGGTCTGGCTGCCGGCCGCTCGCGTCTCAATCAGGTACTTGCCCGCCACCATAATAGAGGGCGTACCCGAGATTCTCGCCGAACGGGCTCTCGCTTCCGCCTGACGCACCTGCGAATCAACGCCAAAAGAATCGAACGCCTTGTCAAACTGCTCCGGATCAACGCCGTTATCTTCGAAAAGATCGCGCAACTCAAGGCGAGACACCAAGCGCTTTCTCTGAACATGCATGGCATCAAAGATCACGGGATGCATAACCTCCTTGGCATCCAGCACCTCAGCGATGTAGAAAGCCGTCGCGTGCACCCGCATCGGGTCGTTCCAAACTGCTGGTGAAGGTTGCATCACCGCACCCTCCGGCAACTGTTTTCCCCACGCGGTGAGCATCGGCTCAAAAGTATAGCAATGCCCACAGCCGTACCAAAAAAACTCGGTGACAACCACGTCCTTGCCACGCCCCACCGCTACCGGAGGGTTGAGAACCTGATAATGCTGTCCCTCTATCCACTGCTCTTCAGCCACCACCAAGGAACCGGCGAAGATGGCTAGGCAGAAAAAGCACAGCGCTGCTGCGCGAGAATAGAACCTAAACGTCATGATTTCCCTCCTTGGAATACCCTTTCAAAAAAATCGAATCCGGTTTGGCTATCGCGCCTAACCGTGCAGCTACAATCCAGCAATATAACTGGCAACCGCGTCAATCTCCATATCACTCATGCGGAACGCTGTGGTACGCATAATTTTGGCATCGCCGCCGTTGGTTCTACCCGCTGGGTCTTCGTAGCCTTTGCGGAACATCTTAAGCTGCGACGCAATATATTCGGCATGCTGACCGCCCAGCGCAGGATAGCCCGCCGGTCCATTGCCATTTCCCGTCGGGCTGTGGCAACCCGAACACGCCGGCACTTGCCTGTCGGCAATCCCGGCGAGGTAGATTTTACGGCCTACCGAAACCTTGTCCGCGTCAGCAGTGCTACCGGTACGGGACTGTGTGTTATAGAAAGCAGCGATATCAGCGAGGTCTTCGTCGGACATATTGTCGACCTGACCGGCCATAAGCGCCACGGGTCGACGACTGTCGCGAATATCCTTCATCTGCTTTAACAGGTACTTGTGGCCAAGACCCGCAAGCTTGGGGAAAGTCGGGACTGCGCTATTTCCGTCT
This sequence comes from Luminiphilus sp., assembly GCA_029242325.1. Lineage (GTDB taxonomy): Bacteria > Pseudomonadota > Gammaproteobacteria > Pseudomonadales > Halieaceae > Luminiphilus. Next base: position 187,626 of record JAQWUD010000038.1, on the reverse strand, counting down.
ATGCCGTGGCAGGCGACACAGGTCGCGGCCTTGACCTGGCCCGCCTCAGCGTTGCCGCCCGATGCAAAGACCAGCGTGGTGGATGCGATGATGATCACACCCAGTGCAGTAAGGCCTAGCGCTTTTTTGATAAGGAACTGGATCATAGTCATACCTGTGAGATGGTGTTGCCGGGGGCCATCGACGACCGAGCAGACAGCTCGGTCATCGATCTATTGCCGCTTTTTACTGCGCGGTGGCCATATAAGTGATTAGTGCCGCGTAGTCATCGTCGCTGCAGCTATTACACAGGCCACCGGGGGGCATGGCATTTAAACCATTCCGCACTGATGCCACCAAGGCATCCATGCCCTTCTCCATTCTTGGTGCCCACGCCTCGGCATCACCGGTTGCCGGCGCACCCGCCACACCTACAGCGTGGCAGGCACCACAGGAGGCAGCGTACTGAGGGGGCGGATCACCCGCAAGCACCACTGGGCCAGTGGTCAGTGCCGCGATGGCGGCGAATCGGATAGCGGTTAAACGGATGAATGCGGTTGTACTCATGATCAGACCCTCTGATGTCTCGGTTTTGTACCCTGGCCCCGGGCCAGAACTCGCGACGCACTGCACGGCGTCCTGCTGTTGATTTACGTCAAGGAGAGCCCCACGGCTCAGCTCGCTGCCAACCATCATTTTTCGTAAGCGGTACGCCACATGCGCTTTCGTGCAGTCTTCGGCGTTCAGCAAAAAATACTCGTTGATTTTCGCGCCTTACAGCCAGAAGAGCGTGGCATTATAGACGTTCCGCGTCGTGGCACAAATTGCAAAATGACCGACTTCAGCGCTTCACCACCGTCAGTAAATTTCCGCAGCGCCTGTTTTTTGCAGAGCGCAAGCGCCGTCGAAAATGCGCCCCCGGATCAGGGCTGGGAGGTCGCTTTTGCGGGGCGGTCTAATTCAGGAAAATCGAGTGCAATTAATACTTTAACGAATCAGGGAAAGCTTGCCCGTACCTCTCGCACGCCGGGGCGGACGCAGCTCATCAATTTTTTTACCCTCAGCGACTGTCAGCGCCTAGTCGACCTCCCCGGGTATGGCTTCGCCAAAGTGCCGCTGGCAGTGAAGAAAAAATGGAACCAGCAGTTGGAGCGTTATCTACAGTACCGGGAAAGTCTGCGCGGGCTGGTTATGCTGATGGACATTCGTCACCCCTTAACGGACCCGGACAAACAGATGCTGGGATGGGCAATCAGTGCCAGCATGCCGGTTCATATTTTGCTGACAAAGGCAGACAAACTGAAGCGCGGGCCTGCACAGAGCACATTACTGCGCGTGCGGGGAGAACTGGCAGCACATGCTGAACTGGTGAGTGTGCAACTGTTCTCCTCGCTGAAACGGCAAGGTGTGGAAGAGCTCAGCAAACATCTCTCTCAGTGGCTGACCGACGAGTCGGTGCTGGACGAATCCTCGGATGCCAACCCAGAGACGCCGTGAGGCTCAGTGTGCTTCGTCCCAATTGTCGCCCGTCCCGGCCTCGACCAGTAGCGGCACATCCAGCACCCCCACCCCGGACATGAGTTGACTCACTGTCTCGCGCAGCTCGTCCATCGCACTTTCTCGAACTTCAAAAACCAGTTCGTCGTGCACCTGCATGATCAAGCGCGCCTCGATACCGGATCGGGTCAGCCAGTCGTCAACCGCGATCATGGCCATTTTGATGATGTCGGCGGCCGTACCCTGCATGGGAGCATTGATCGCCGTGCGCTCTGCGGCCTGTTGCCGCTGCCGATTGCGGGCGTTGATTTCCGGCAGGTAAAGGCGGCGGCCTTTCAACGTTTCCACGTACCCTACTCGGTGAGCAAGCTCCCGGGTCCGCGCCATATACTCCGCGACGCCAGGGTAACGAGAAAAGTAGAGATCGATATACTCCTGCGCCTCGTTTCTGCCAATGCCTAACTGCTTGCCAAGACCAAATGCCGACATGCCGTAGATCAACCCAAAATTAATCGCTTTGGCCTTTCGACGCTGATCCCCTGACACTGCGTCAATATCGACACCGAATACTTCTGCTGCTGTCGCACTATGAACATCTAGATCATCGGCAAAGGCACTCAGCAAGCCGCCATCCTGCGACAGCTGCGCCATGATGCGCAGCTCAATTTGCGAATAGTCAGCAGCCACTATCTTGCACCCTGGCGCGGCAATGAAAGCCTGACGAATACGCCTACCCTCCGCAGTCCGGACGGGAATGTTCTGCAGGTTCGGATCGGAAGAAGACAAGCGGCCGGTCGCCGTAACGGCCTGATGGTAAGAAGTGTGCACGCGCCCTGTTCGAGGATCGATCATCTCAGGCAGCTTGTCGGTGTAAGTGGACTTCAATTTACTGAAGCTACGATACTCCATCAGCACTGCCGGCAGCGGGTAATCCAGCGCCAGCTCGGCGAGGACCTCTTCAGCTGTCGAGGGCGCTCCCTTGGGGGTTTTGCGGAGCACTGGCAGCTCGAGTTGATTAAAGAGAATCTCACCCAGCTGCTTGGGCGAGCCGAGATTGAAGGGCCCGCCTGCCAACTCATGCGCCTTCGCCTCCAGCGCCAAAATACGCTCCCCCAACTCCTGGCTGTGTGTCGCCAACGTATCCCGACACACCAGGGCGCCATTGCGCTCTATACGAGACAGCACCGGCACCAGCGGGATTTCGAGCTCCCGATAGAGTTTGGACAATGTGGTCTCCCGCTCCAGCCGCTGAGAAAGCAGCTGGTGCAGTCGCCACGTGACCTCGGCGTCTTCCGCAGCGTATGGCGCCGCCTGCTCAATCACCACTTGATTGAAGGTGAGCTGTTTAACGCCTTTGCCCGCGATATCCTCGAAATGAATCGTGCGCTGTCCGAGATGTTTCAGGGCCAGAGTATCGAGATCGTGGCGGCTACCCGTAGCATCCAGTATGTAGGACTCCAGCATGGTGTCGTCGCGAATCCCGCGCAAAGTAATGCCATGGTTAGCAAGCACATTTGCATCGTATTTGAGGTGCTGCCCAACTTTACCGATGCGCTCATCCTCGAGCAGTGGGCGCAGAGCCTCCAGCACATCGTCCCGGTTGAGCTGGTCGGGGGCGCCCGGGTAATCGTGCGCCAGCGGCACATAGGCGGCGGCACCCGCGCCGACAGCAAAGGATACGCCAACGACTTCTGCCCTCATGTAATCGAGGCTGGTGGTCTCAGTATCAAATGCAAAGAGTTCGGTTGCCTTGAGCTTATCCAGCCAGGCGTCAAAAGCGCCCTGATCAAGTACCGTGGTTACCTCAATGGCTACGCTGGCAAGCTCAGGGTCCACAGCCTCTTCGCCAGAGGCTTCTTTGCCCGAGTCTGTTACCCCTGTCGTGCCATCCTGCAGCAGGGCGTCCAGCCATGTCTTGAACTCAAGCTCGCGAAACAAAGCGACCAAGACGTCCGCATCGGGGGGAACGGAGTCGAGATCCCCCGCTGCCTCGCCGAGATCACAATCCGTTTTGATTGTCGCCAACTCATAGCTAAGCTCCGCGTCGCCGCGTGCGTTCTCGAGTTTTGTCGCAAGGCTTTTCGCACCGCGTATGGGCAGGTCGGCTACTGCATCGAGCTGCTCATAAATCGAGCTGATAGCACCGAGGTGTTGTAACAGCGCCGTGGCTGTTTTCTCGCCCACTCCGGCAACCCCCGGGATGTTATCGACTTTATCGCCCATCAAGGCCAACAGATCGACCATCAACTCGGGAGGCACACCGAACTTCTCCACTACGCCATCGCGATCCATTGACACGTTGTTCATAGTATTGATCAGCGTGACATGGTCGTTGACCAGTTGCGCCATATCCTTGTCGCCAGTCGAGATCACGACTTCTCTGCCGGCCGCAGCGGCCGCTACCGATAGAGTGCCAATGACATCGTCAGCCTCCACTCCACCAACACACACCAGCGGCAGCCCCATCGCTCGAATCGCATTGTGAATAGGTTCGATCTGTTCGCGTAGCTCATCAGGCATTGGCGGGCGATTTGCTTTGTATTCAGGGTATATATCGTTGCGGAAAGTGGGCCCCTTGGCATCGAACACCACCACCACTTGATCCCCAGCATAATCCGCCATCAGCTTTCGGATCATCCCGATCACGCCCTTGGCTGCACCCGTGTTGAGACCCTTTGAATTCGTCAGCGCAGGCAGCGCGTGATAGGCACGGAAAAGGTAAGAGGATCCGTCTACCAAAATCAGCCGGTTGGCCATCAGATCAGTGCTCCCACACATACTGGGTGGAACGCAAAGTTACCCGCATTTTGGGAATGTCAAGCGGGGCGCGAAAAAAGCCATGATAGTCACCCCGTGGATTCATTAGCGTGATATTGGCGCTATGCTCCATTTGATACCCACCATCAGCCTCGCTGATCTTACGGAAAGGCGCATTGAGGCGCTGGGCAAAACTCAGAATAGCCGGAAACTCCCCCGTCACGCCGCGAAAATCCGAGGAAAAATACGGCACGTACTGCGCCAAGCGAACCGGGGTGTCGCGCGCGGGGTCTACTGACACCATCACTACTTGTACTGCTTCGGCTTCAGTGCCCATGAGCTGCCTCTGTAACTCAGCTAGGTCTGCCATGGTTGTGGGACAGATATCCGGGCAATGCGTGAAGCCAAAAAAAATCAGCGTCCACTGATCCTGCAGCGAGGATGGCGTAAAAGGCGCACCATTGTGGTCAACCAAAGCGAAGTCGCCGGGGTTTCTGGGAGTTTCGAATAAGAAGAGGCCATTGGCGCGGGTCTCCGCAAGGCTCATAACGCGGGGCTCGCCAACGCGGTGAACGAAACTGGCTACCACCAACGCCATGAAGGCCAAAATTGAAAACAACGTCCACCGGATACCGCGTTGTGTTGCTTGCGCCACTGGTCCTATCATCCTTTTCTCAAACGGGGTCGGCCGCTGCAGACGACCAGAGCCAAAACAAAACGGCGCCCACTTCTCCAACGGTAACGACCGAGGTCAGGAGCTCAGCCACCCGAGTTTTTCAGAAGGAACCGGAGATCACTGATCACATCCTTGTAATTCAGATCATCTGCGAATCGCATCATTATCCAGCCAGCCGGGTCAACAAGGTACCACTGGTTAGGCGCCTGTTTGCTCTCCGGGGACAGATTATCCAGCGCTGGCGCAGATAAGGTCAGTGCTGTCACTCCTTTATGCTCAAGATCAAGCCATGTGGTGAGTTGGGGTGCCGCTTCCACCCCTGCCCGGGCGTCGGACCCTCTGGCCATTGCAACGTCTGCGGGGGAGGTATCGCTGAGCACCACTCGCGCCACTCGATTAAAGTCCTTGCCCAGAGCAATATGAATCTGCCTGGTCTGGTACAGCTGGGACTGACACTGAGCGTTGCAAACGGACCCGCGCTGAACAATTACCATCCGCCATTTCTTGGGCAAATCCTGCCACAAGGTATCCGCCACTCCCTCGTGCCGAAACGTGACGCCATCGACCGAACGAGGTGGTGTGACCAGGCTGCCATGGTTCGCTGTCCCGACTTGTCCCAGCACGTCCACGTATCCACCCTGAACCCCCCACCAGAGCGCCGTCGCGCTTAACATCATGGCTACAGGGATGCCGCCTATCAGCAATAACACTCTGCGCGCACGCCGCTGCGCAATGACCGTCGTTTCGGTCACAGCGACGACCGCTCCTCGCCACCCAGTAGCGCTTTCAGATTTGTCAGGCGGAAGACTCCAATCAATAAAAGCACAGCCGCCATGGCAAACCATTGCACGGCATAACCAATATGTTTGGACGGCGCCTGATTAACCACGGCCCACTCAGCCAGTAACGCATGGGGGGAGTCAGAAAGAACCCGCACTTGATACGGGAACACCGGTGTTCCCGTGAGCGCGGTCAAGACATCGTTCCAGTTATCCCAATACAAGGTTTGCACCGTTGCGGGGAGGCTGTCTGGCGGGACCGGCTTCTGCATCATGATGGGTTTGGCTGAGGGCACGTAGACTCGGCCATCAATCATAACCGTGCCGCTGGGCAGCTCCGGTCTCGGTGTGGTCCTGCGAGACGGATCACCCGCCAGCCAGCCCAAATTGACGGGCACCAACAAGCCATCCGCCTCCGCCAGAGCGATCACGTGATATCCCACTTGGCCGCGGTGAAGCCGATTGTCCAGCAATAAATAGGCGTCCCCGCGGAATACTCCCTGCCAGCTGACTGCCCGATCAGCCAGCGCTTCGGCTGGTACATCAGCAACCAATGCTGCAGGAGTCACAGCCGGGATCGCACTGCGCGCCTCCCACCGCGCTTCCAAAGCGGCCTTTTCTGATGCGCGGCCAAGCTGCCAAAACCCCAAATTCAACAGTAGTCCAAGCAGCAAGGCTCCCGCGAGAACCGCCCTCAAGTCTCCGGCCACCGCCACTGGCCCAATGCTTCGGTTAAACTGCATGCTCTTTCATCTCACATCGACTCAGCCCGGCACCCTGTCGCGAATCTGAGTATCAAGGCCGGCCTATGCTTAAAACCGTGATTATCCTGCTCATGATAGCGCTAGTTGCCAGTCTCGCGTCGGGCCTCGTATTTCTCATGTCGGATCAAGGCAGCACCGACAAGCGCCGCCTATTCACCACTCTCGGTGTCCGCCTTGGCTTGGGCGTGTGCTTGCTCGCCGTTATTCTCTATGGCGTAGTCACGGGTGAGCTAGGCCACCAAAATCCCTGGGACGCAGGCCCGACTCCCTCGACAGAGATCGCTGAAGAATAGTGCGACGCCTCGCATTGAAACACGAGCTGGGTCGACGACCAACTTGACAAGAAAGGGCCGCCGCAGCACTCGTCGTCAGAGAATATAAACAAACAAAAAGAGAAACACCCAGACCACGTCGACGAAATGCCAATACCAACTGGACGCTTCAAAGCCAAAGTGATCAGTAGCCGTAAAGTGGTTGTTTTTAAGCGATCGAATCAGCTGTATCAACAACATCGTCATACCCATGGCAACGTGGAATCCGTGAAACCCCGTGAGCATGAAGAACGTAGATCCATAAATACCGGAGTTAAGCGTGAGCCCGAATAGCACGTAGGCCTCGTAATACTCTGCCGCCTGCAGCACCAGAAACACTAGGGCGAGGCCTACCGTAATCCCTAACCAGAGATTGAATTTCTTGCGATCGCCAGCCAGGATCCCTGTGTGCGCTACGTGGACCGTTGCACTGGATGACAGAAGAATGATCGTGTTCCACATCGGTAACCACGCATACCAAGCGTGGGCATCCGCTGGTGCCATCGACTTTTCCTGAGAGACAAAAGCGCCGTTATTCGCGATCGCCTGAGCATCGACCCCGCCAACAACCTCTTGTGGCGTCGTCACCGGCGGCCAGCTGAACTCAAAGCCCGGCCAGAGCAGCGCGTTCATGCGGCCGCCCTCGCCCTCTCCCGCGAGCCAGGGCCCAACGAACTGGCGCACATACAACAGTGCTCCAAAAAAAGCGGCGAAAAACATCAGTTCAGAAAAGATGAACCAGAACATGCCCAATACGTAACTCTGGTGCAACTGGCCGCTATTCATGCCGGCGAGATTTTCTCTGATCGCGGTACGAAACCAACTGAATAACGTTAGGACAAAAAACACCAGCCCCGCCGTCAGCACCCAGACAGAGTTGCTCGATTCGCTGGCAGCACCATAAGTCATGTCGTTAAGCACCAGACCGGCACCAAAGACTGACGTCACCAGCCCGATGGTGGCGCGCACTGCCAGACTGGATGATTCGGGAACATAATATTTTTCGTGCCCTGGAACCGCCGTGGTATTGCTGGACATAACTGTTTCCTCTAGCGCTCCCTCAACGGGTAGCGAGACCTTCCGCCAACGTGCCCGTGACGTCAAAAAGTGTGTAAGAAAGAGTGATGGTGTGAATATCCTCCGGCAATCCCTGATCCACTATAAACTGCAGCGCCATGTCCGTATCGGATCTGCTGGGCAAGGCCTGCTGATCGAAACAAAAGCACTCCGTCTTGTGGAAATAAGCCGCGGCGCGACTCGGTGAGATGCTGGGAATGGCCTGCGCCACCATGTCGAGTTCAGTGGGATTCTGGGCGTGGAAAATAACGCCATGGGCGGCACCCGGGTGAACACGCACAGTGCGGACATCCGGCGAAAATGCCCAGGGCATCCCGTCATTCTTGATCGCCACAAACTGGACCGTAATCTCTCGGCTTTCATCGACCTCAGCGGAAGCGGCGGTATAGGCTTGTCCTGCTGTTTTACCGTTAATGCCCAGCGCGTCGCAAAGCACGTTGTAGAGAGGCACCATGACCACGAAGACAAACGCAAACATCGCCACGGCAACCGCGACCAACTTCAGGGCGGTATCGATTGTGGGGACGCGACTTAAGCGCAAGCTAGTCATTGTTTTTGTGGCTTCCTGTCATCTGGGTTGCCTGTTAAATAGTACCCGCAGGTTTGGGTACTAACGGTGGCTCCTCAAAAGTGTGGTACGGGGCAGGTGTAGGTACCGTCCACTCAAGACCCTCGGCGCCGTCCCAGACCTTTTCATCGCTGACCCGCTCGCCCGCGACGATCGTTGCAACCACGTTATAGAGGAACAACAGCTGTGAGGCGCCGTAAATGAAGGCGCCAATTGAAGACATCATATTGAAGTCAGCAAACTGCAGCGCATAGTCGGGGATTCTGCGCGGCATGCCCGCCAAACCGACAAAGTGCTGCGGGAAAAAAGTGATGTTGAAGCCAATAAAGGAAATCCAGAAGTGGGCCTTACCCATGGATTCGTTATACATTCGCCCACACCACTTAGGCAGCCAGTAATACACCGCCGCTGTCATGGAAAATACAGCACCAGCCACCATCACGTAGTGGAAATGAGCCACCACAAAATAGGTGTCGTGGTACTGAAAATCGGCCGGAGCTATTGAAAGCATCAGGCCGGTGAACCCGCCCAGCGTAAACAGCACAAGGAATCCGATGCAGAACAACATGGGGGTCTCGAAACTGAGAGCACCACGCCACATCGTGGTGATCCAATTAAAGACCTTGACGCCAGTGGGCACCGCAATAAGCATCGTGGCGTACATAAAGAACAGCTCCCCCGCCACGGGCATGCCGACTGTGTACATGTGGTGAGCCCAAACGATGAACGACAGAAACGCGATCGAGGCGGTGGCGTAAACCATTGAGGCATACCCGAACAAAGGCTTGCGGGAGAACGCCGGGATGATTTGTGACACCACACCAAATGCAGGGAGGATGATGATGTAGACCTCAGGGTGCCCAAAGAACCAGAAAATATGCTGGAACAACACTGGATCACCGCCTCCCGCTGCCGAAAAGAAGCTGGTGCCAAAGTGAACATCCATCAGCATCATGGTCACGGCGCCAGCGAGCACGGGCATCACCGCCACCAGCAAAAAGGCAGTGATCAACCACGTCCACACGAACAATGGCATTTTCATATACGTCATGCCTGGCGCACGCATGTTCATGACTGTGGCAATAATATTGATTGACCCCATGATCGATGACACGCCCAGAATGTGGATGGCAAATATGAAGAACGTGACCGAAGGCGGCGCATAGGTAGTCGACAGCGGCGCATAGAAGGTCCACCCAAATGCCGGCGCCCCGCCCTCCATGAATAGGGTCGAAGCCAGCATGAGAAATGCCGGCGGCAAAATCCAGAAGCTCCAGTTATTCATTCTTGGCAGCGCCATATCTGGCGCGCCGATCATCATCGGTATCAACCAATTTGCGAGCCCAACGAAGGACGGCATGATCGCACCAAATACCATGATCAACCCATGAAGCGTTGTCATCTGGTTGAAGAAAGCGGGCTCTACCAACTGCATACCTGGCTGGAACAGTTCAGCGCGGATCACCATGGCAAAGAAACCGCCGAGCAAGAACATGGCGAATGAAAACCAGAGGTACATAGTGCCAATATCTTTGTGGTTAGTTGTAAACAGCCAGCGCGTTACGCCCGTCGCCGGTCCGTGATAATGATCACCCATTGTCTACGCTCCCCTTTTAACCGTTCTTCATGCCGGTGACGTCACCGGGCTGGACGACATCGCCCGTGTTGTTACCAAACGCATTTCTCTGATATGTCAGCACTGCCGCCAACTCGACGTCGTCAAGCTGAGCGCCAAACGCCTGCATCGCCGTGCCAGACACACCCTTGGCTACCGCGGCAAAATGACCAGACAAATCACCCAATACGACTTGGCTTCCGGCAATCGCGTTGCCGACACCTCCCTCTCCCTGCGCACCATGGCACGCCAGGCAGGCGCGATCGTAAATGCCCTTGCCCTGAGCCATCAGGTCGTCGACGGACAGGGTTTGTGTCGCGAGCGCGCTCCGCACGACTGCCGCACCGCGCTTTGCCGCCAACCAAACGTCAAACTCATCTCGGGAAACAGCGTGTACTTCGACAGGCATAAACCCGTGATAAGCGCCGCATAACTCCGTGCACTGGCCGCGGTAAAGTCCCTCTGTGTGCACTCGTGTCCACGCTTCGTTGATGAAGCCGGGGATGGCGTCGCGCTTGACTGCAATTTCCGGCACCCACCAGGAATGAATCACATCATTGGCGGTGATCAAAAATCGCACCTTCGTGTTCACTGGGATCACCAAGGGTTCGTCGACCTCAAGCAGATAATTCTCCCCTTTGGTCTGCGTGTTGTAGATTTCTTCCTGCGGGGTTGCGAGGTTTGAAAAAAATGATACCGGCTCACCAGAGTCAGTCAGGTATTCGTACTTCCATTTCCATTGATACCCGGTAATGAGGATGTCCAACTCGGCCTCGTCGTTGTCATACACTTCAAGCAGGGTAGAGGTGGCAGGTACTGCCATTGCGATCAGAATAAGGAATGGCACAACTGTCCACGCCACCTCGACTTTCGTGCTCTCGTGAAACTGAGATGCTTGGTGACCTTTTGACTTTCTGTGCGCGTAAATCGAGTAAAACATGACGCCGAATACGGCTATGCCAATCACAACACAGACCCACATAATCAGCATATGTAGCCCGAAGATGTCGGCGCCAATTTCTGTCACGCCCGGTGACATATTGACCTGATTTTGCGCCGTCGCCATTGGCGCCAACAACGCCAAGGCCGCTCCTGAGAATGACCTTCCCATCTCGTGCGTACTCCGTTTGTCTGTGTGGCACAAGATCCCGGGCCACAGTGGGGGTCGAAAAGCGCCGGATTATAGCGAAGTTACTGGGAATTCCATGGGCAAAACGTCACATCCCATCAACGGCGCGTATGGTCTTAGCAAGTCTTGATAATTGCCAATGCTTTTTACGCATTGTTTCCATAAGCGGTAATTATGTTAATGAGCTATATCTTTATTTCTTTTTCGTGTTGGGCATCAAAATCCTGACTGCCTCGGGCGCCGTTTCTACCCGGCGTGCGGTGGCACGAGTGACCCTCGTGGCAGGCGCTTCTGGCGAACCTGAAATGGGACGGCCCTCGATATACTCACAGGCGATGCAACGACGCTCATCACGCTGGGTATCAATGACGGTGCGGTCTTGTGCGCCACAACTTGGGCACACCGCACCCGCGACGAATCGGGGTCGTTGATTGGGTTCGTCTGGAGAATCCGACATACTCGCATCTCGGCGGGAAGGCACTACCAGTTTAGCAAGGTCGGCCTCGGCCGACATGGCGTGAGTGGGCAGGGAGAAGCCGCGCTACGCCAGAAGAAAGTCAACAGCACATTTTTTAGGAGATGGGCAGTGGGTACTGTTAATTTTAGAGGCGAGCATCATATTCGATCGGCTTTGGGGGTAACGCCAAGGCTGGGCCAGCGCGTCATGATCGACCCCACAGCGGTTGTTATGGGCGATGTCTCTCTCGGCGACGATGCCAGCGTCTGGCCTCAGGCTGCGATGCGGGGAGATGTTCAGGTGATTCGCATCGGCGCCAGAACCAATATTCAGGACGGCACGGTTCTCCATGTGACTCACGACGGACCCTACAACGTGGGAGGGCACCCGCTGGACATCGGTGATGATGTGACCATCGGGCACCGGGCGCTCCTGCACGGTTGCTCAGTGGGTAACCGCGTCCTCGTTGGCATGGGCGCGATCATCATGGATGCCGCAGAGGTGGCAGACGATGTCATGATCGCCGCAGGCGCCTTGGTTACGCCAGGGAAGCGGTTGCGCAGTGGCTATCTATATGCCGGCACTCCTGCCCGAGAGGTCCGGTCACTGAGCGAAGAAGAAATCCGCTTTCTGCCCTACAGCGCCGATGGCTATGTCTCTCTGAAACAGCGTTATCTGGACGGCAGCCCCTGGGGTAACCCCTAAAGAGGCGCGGACTTGAGCGCTCTCAGAGAATCGATGACCGGTCGGGTTTGGGGCCGTTGGCCCAACCATAGGTAAAAACTCTCTGCCGCCTGCTCTACCAACATACCCAATCCGTCCCTGACATCGTCCACACCATGGTCGGTCGACCAGGCCATAAAGGGTGTGGGCTCGCTTCCATAAGCCATGTCGTAGCATCGACACGCTGGTGCCAGCGCCAAAAAAGCAGGCAAGTTCGGCATCTCCCCGGACAACCCGGTGCTGGTGCCATTGATAATCAGATCCCACGCCTCGCTTCCGATGTCGTTGTAACCGCCACCCTCAACCGGCACATCCTGATCGCGCCAATCTTCGGTTAGGGCAGTGGCTCGCTCAGCCGTGCGATTAGCCACAAATAAGCATTGAGGTCTCTCTGCCAGCAACGACGATACAACGCCTTTCACTGCACCTCCCGCACCCAACACCAAAATGCGCGCGTTGGTCAGAGACCAGCCTGCGCTTCCCCGCATGTCCCTGATCAAACCCGTGCCATCTGTATTGTCCGCACAGATCCTTCCATCGACATTGCGACACAAAAAATTGGCAGCGCCAGCAACGCGAGCCCTATCTGAAGTGTCACAGGCGAGGTCAAACGCGCGCGTCTTAAACGGGAGCGTAATATTCAACCCCCTACCACCCTGATCAAAAAACGCATCCACCCACGATTCGAAAGCATCGAGATCCACATGGTGGCGCTGATAATCAATGGTCTGGCCAATTTGGTCCGCGAAGGCGGCATGAATAACAGGTGACAAGCTGTGTTTAATCGGGTTGCCCACCACCCCGAAGCGACCGGGAATCATATGCTGCTCTGCCATAGCTTCATATCCAATAGCCCGCGCGATAGCGCACCTCTTGATCTATCCGACCTGACATCAGCCCGCCTCCGCGTCCCCCAGGCCCAGCCAATCCCGCGGTTTTAGAAAGTCGGTCATTAGGCGCGCCTCGGGAGTGTCCGGTGCAGGCTCATAACCGTACTCCCAGCGAACCAGTGGGGGCAGGGACATCAGAATAGCTTCCGTTCTGCCATTGCTTTGTAATCCAAATAACGTGCCCCGGTCATGCACCAAATTGAATTCGACGTAGCGCCCTCGGCGATACAATTGCCACTGCCTTTGGGCCTCGGTCCACTCTAGGTTTTTGCGCCGCTCTAATATAGGCAAATAAGCCTTGAGGTAACCGTCTCCCACACCGCGCATAAACGCAAAGGTTTGTTCAAACCCCCACTCATTGAGATCGTCATAAAATAGCCCGCCCACCCCCCTGGGCTCCTGTCGATGGGGCAGATAAAAGTAGTCATCACACCAGCTTTTGAAGCGCGGGTAGACTTCTCCACCAAACGGTTCACAAACCTCTTTTGCGGCCTGATGCCAAGAAACAGCGTCTTCCTCGAAGCCGTAATAGGGCGTTAAGTCAAATCCCCCTCCCATCCACCACACTGGCGCCTCGCCCGATTTTTCCGCTAGGAACAAGCGAACGTTGGCATGTGATGTAGGCGCGTGAGGATTGCGGGGATGAATCACCAGTGAAACACCCATGGCGCGGAAGCTGCGTCCGGCCAATTCTGGGCGGTGTTGCGTGGCCGATGCCGGCATGGCGGCGCCGACAACATGCGAAAAGTTGACGCCGCCTTTTTCAATGATCTCTCCCTCAGCCAATACCCGGCTGATTCCCCCACCTCCCTCGGGTCGATCCCAGGACTCCGTGGTAAATGATTGCCCTCCATCTATTGCAGAGAGCGCATCACAAATCCTCGCTTGCAGCGATTTAAGATAAGACTCTACAGCTGCTGCATCCATGGCTCTTTCCTTATTGGCGTTTACGCGCGGACTATTGAACCGTCCGCTACGCGACGTATTGTTGACGCTTTGCCCGCCGGGTCAAGGGTTCCGGGCAGAGCCAGTAAGTCTTGACCAAAATAACGACGCAACTGCCAACTGGCCTGCGCTGCAGGTCGCCCAGCGGGGTTTGCACTGGTCGACACCAGGGGTCCACCATGCGCAGCACAGAGCGCCCGCAAGGCCGGCGACGAGGTAACGCGAACTGCAACCGTATCATTGACTCCCGTCACCCAGCTGGGAAAGTGACTGCGATGAGGGAGAAGCCATGTGTTGGGGCCCGGCCAAGATGCCAATACACCCTCTTTCTGAATCTGGGTCAGCACATTGAGCAGAGGCAAAAAAGGCTCGGCATCGGCAGCCACCAAGATCAACCCTTTGTCCATGGAGCGACCTTTCAGCCTCAGGAGATCCCATACCGCTCGCTCGTTAAACGGATCGCAACTGAGGCCCAACACGCCTTCCGCTGGGCAGGCGACTACCTCACCACCACGCAAGGCCGCCGCGGTCAAAGATACCCGCCATTGAGCGAAGTAATTGGGTTGAGACGAGGTCACATCAAAATCACAGAACAACGAAACACGTACCTTACAGCAGAGCCATCATCCGGCCAATCTGCTGCCCGATAAGAAGCCGCTGAGGCAGGCTATGTTGCTGATTGTATTGCTATATAGCCCCGCGCGCCCCTCGTCACCCACCCAGTGACCTCGAGGCCAGACAGGCATGACAGACAGTGGTCGAGATCCCACCGGAGATGTAAGGCCAACTCTTCGGGCGTCGCACTACTCCTGCCGATGAGCTGCATAATCGCCCGCTCGTGACCATCAAGTAATGATTGATCGCGGGGCTGGCTGGATGCCGCGCGTCGTGCATTCACCACCCCAAGGTCATTCAGCGTGCCAATATGCTCCTCCAGCGAAGCGATGGAGTACAAAGGTAGGGCGCCATCCTCCAGAAGAAAGCGACAGCCGGCTCCCTGAGGATGGTAAATCGACCAAGGCAGCGCCATGACATCTCGCCCTTGATCAGCAGCGGCTGAGGCGGTGATCAGTGTGCCGCTGGGCCGTCCCGCTTCAATCACTAAAGTCGCGGCGCTCAGGCCAGACAAGGTTCTGTTACGCCGATGAAAGTGGTGCTTGCGCGGGGGAGTCGCGAAAGGGAACTCGCTCACCAGTGCACCTGAACAGGCGATACGATGACCAAGGTCACGATGGCGAGCAGGGTATATGCGGTTTATGCCAGAGGGCAGCACTGCTACCGTTCGCCCGCCCGCCATCAATGCCGCCTCGTGCGCTAAAGCATCAATGCCCAGCGCCAGACCACTGACAACCACCCTCCCCAGCCGCACCGCCTCAGCAGCAAATGCTTCGGCAGCGCGCCTGCCTTCGAGCGACGGTCTGCGTGTGCCAACAATCGATAGTGCAGCATCCCCTATTGCCGCTACGTCACCGTAAACAAAAAGAAAAGGGGGCCGATCGCTGCACTGGGCCAAAAGAGGCGGATACTCACGGTCACCCACAACCACCAAGTACAAGTTCTGCAGCGCCGCGAGCGTCTCGACATGGCACTGCGTTGAGGATGAATCGATGCTGCGCTGCAATGAGGCCAGCCCGTAAAGCTGAGCCTCGCCTTGTGAGCAATTAAGAATCGCGAGGGGGGACGGAAACCGCTGTAGCATCTGATCCAGCCAACGAGCGCCAAATGCGATTCCCTGTGTTAGCGCCAACCAGTGGGCATCTGCCACCGGGTCCTTGCCGAAATGATGTGCCATGACTCATCCTTGAGCTGCATTGCGTGCTGTGTGATCTCACGAGATGATGAAACGATCTCATCAGAGGCGGAAAAGAGCATCACCTCATTCAGTGGGCTATCAGCCAAACAACGAGCACTCCAGCGCTTTTATGGCTTCAAGGTATAATCGGAGTGTGGGGGGGAGGTAGCGGATAGAGCAAGACCAAATCCGTGCACTTTCCTCCCACCCACCAAGCCTTCAACACGGACTCCGGCATGGCGCTACTACCAATCCTCGAATTTCCCGATCCGCGCCTGCGCACGCGCGCGGAGTCGGTTCAAAGCGTGGACGCGCGCATTCAAAAATTGGTCGACGACATGTTTGAAACCATGTACGACGCCCCTGGCATTGGTTTGGCGGCGAGTCAGGTCGATGTGCATGAACGCGTCATCGTGATGGATATTTCTGAGGATCAATCAGCCGCGCGAGTCTTTATTAATCCGGAGATCAAAATCATCGACGAAGCGTTAGGCGCCTACGATGAGGGCTGCCTGTCAGTGCCAGGTTTTTATGAAACCGTGCAACGACCCAGCATCGTTGAAGTCACCGCACTGGATCGCGACGGTGGGATTTTTACAGAACTGTTAGACGGACTCACCAGTATTTGCTTGCAACACGAGATTGATCATCTCGAGGGAAAGCTTTTCGTAGATTACCTCTCTCCTCTCAAGAGGCAGCGCATACGGAGCAAGCTGGTTAAAGATCAAAAACGCCGCACCTGAGTGATGACTACTCCCCTCGATATCGCTTTTGCCGGGACACCCGCGTTTGCGGCGCGGCATCTTCTGCAGCTCCTCGCAGGCCCTCACAACGTGGTCGCCGCACTGACGCAACCAGACCGCCCCTCTGGGCGAGGAAAGCGGTTGCAACCATCACCGGTTAAGGCCACGGCAATGGAGGCCGGCGTACCCGTTTGGCAGCCCGAATCACTGAGGCAGCCTCACAGCGCTGCTGAGCTTATGACTATCCGTGCGGATGTCTTAATAGTGGTCGCTTACGGCTTGATTCTGCCACCTGAAATTCTGGCAATCCCTCAGCTGGGCTGCATCAATGTGCACGCCTCCCTGCTGCCGCGATGGCGCGGCGCCGCCCCGGTACAACGGGCCATCGAGGCGGGGGACTCCGAAACGGGTGTCTGCATTATGCTGATGGAGCCCGGCCTGGATACCGGCCCCGTCTTGTTGTCTCGCATCCTTACTATTGAGCCCCATCATACGGGTGGGACACTGATGACCGAATTGGCAGAAATCGGAGCCGAAACACTGGGAGAGTGCCTCAATGATTACGAGCACTTGTTGCAACAGGCAAAGCCACAAGACGATGCGCAAGCAAGCTACGCCAAGAAGATTGAAAAGCATGAGTGCGCCATTGACTGGTCGGCCGACGCCACGGATATCGCTCGCCGCGTGAGGGCTTTCCACCCCGCTCCAGGCTGCTTCACTTTTCTGGGCAGTGACCGCATCAAATTACGTGGCGCCACTGCTGGCAATCATGATCACTCCGTGGCGGTCGGTGAAATTATCTCTGCGGATGAAGCAGGCCTATGCGTCGCCTGTGGTACGGGTACCCTTACCATCAGCGAAGCGCAAATGCCGGGGGCAAAACCACAACCGGTCGCAGCACTCATAAACGGTCATCGCGAACGTTTGCGCCCGGGCAACCGTTTTCTACTCACCCCAGTCGCCCCATGACGACCCCCGTCAGAGTAGTAGCCTCAAATATTATTCACCGCGTAATACAAGGTGAATCCCTGCATACGCTGTTACCCAGCGCGCTGGACGCCGCTGCTACTGTGGACCGGCCGCTGTGCCAAGAGCTGGTGTACGGGACGTTGCGGGAGTGGCCTCTGCTGGCACCGCTTTGCCAAAGCTATATGAAAAAACCCCTGCGGAGAAAAGACAGTGATATCAAGACAACCATCTGCGTGGGTCTATATGAGCTCTCCCACCTGAACACGCCTGCACACGCCGTGGTGTCAGAAACGGTCAATGCCGCACGCGCACTGGGCAAGTCGTGGGCTGCGGGCTTGGTCAACGGTATTTTGCGCAATCACCAAAGACGCTCCGAACCGCTTTCTGACTCACTGAGCCTCGCTCAGTGCAATGCAATGCCAGATTGGTTGTTCGATCAACTGGTAGCGCAACACGGTGATCGCATTGACGATATTGCGACGGCGGCGCGGAGTCGCCCACCGATGGTGCTACGTGTGAATAACACTCAAGTCACGCGGGACGACTACCTCGGACACCTCGCCGAGACAGGCATCGAAGCAATACCCTGCAGCGAACAGCAGGCCGGCATCACCCTGGCTCATGGCGTGGATGTGATGCGGCTCCCGGGCTTCCTCAAAGGCTGGGTCAGCGTGCAAGACCAGTCCGCGCAATGTGTTCCCCAATTGCTTGATCCGCGCCCGGGGGAGCGGATTCTGGACGCGTGTGCCGCACCAGGCGGTAAGGCCTGCCACTTGCTTGAGCACGAACCTGCTCTCGACGAGCTCGTCGCATGCGATATTAGCGAGTCGCGCCTGACCAAGGTCGCCGAGAGCAGTCAGCGGCTGGGGCTGCAGATTAAGACGGTAGTGGCGGATGCCAGAGAATTGCCAAGAAACATTCTGTCGACACCTTTCGATGCCATTTTGGCTGATGTGCCCTGCTCCGCAACGGGTGTGATGCGGCGTAATCCGGACATCAAGGTGTTGCGTCGAGCGGACGACATTTCGGGATTCGCCGCACAGCAGCTAGCCATTCTTCGCGGGCTCTGGCCGGCACTCAAGCCCGGCGGCCGGCTGCTATACGTGACGTGCTCAATACTCCAACAGGAAAACGATGACGTGGTCAGGCTTTTTGGCCGTGAGCAGGCAGTGACGACCGCGCCACTCGAACTGAACAGCGGGCTGCCTACAGCGCTGGGCTGGCAGACTCTTCCGCGCGCCGACGGAGGTGATGGCCTCTATTTCGCACTACTCCAAAAAAGCTGAAAAACCCCTTTCATGGTGGTCTCAACAACGTGACTAATCCACATGGCATGACTGCTTTCACTTGGTTTAAGGTGTGGACGGGTCGTCCGGAGGATCCAAAGACCAGTGAAAATTATCATCCTTGGGGCGGGCCAAGTCGGCGGCAACCTCGCTGAACATCTCGCCGATGAAAAAAATGACATTACGGTCATAGATGAGCATGCCGCGACTCTGAAGCGACTGCAGGAGCGCCTCGATCTCCGCACCGTGCTGGGCAATGGGGCGCATCCCTCTACACTGATGAATGCCGGTGCAGAAGATGCTGACATGCTGATCGCTGTCACAGACAGTGACGAGATCAATATGCTTGCCTGCTCGGTCGCATTTACGTTGTTCCGCACTCCCACAAAGATCAGCCGCGTTCGCTCTGCTGACTATCTGGCGGAGCACGCCGGCCTGTTCGAATCAGGCGCCATCCCTGTCGACGTAATCATCGGCCCGGAGCAGCTGGTGACACGCAATATTGAACAGTTGATCGCCAACCCCGGCTCGCTGCAGGTCTTGGATTTTGCCGAAGGCCGTATTCGCCTTGTTGCGGTAAAAGCGGTGGAAGGCGGACCCATTGTCGGTCGTGAACTCCAAGAGATACGGGAGCACATGCCTAAAGTAGACACTCGGGTCGCAGCTATTTTCCGGCGCGGCGGCGATCCCATCATTCCTCAAGGCTCTACCATTGTTGAACCAAATGATGAGGTGTTTTTTATTGCCGCTCGAGAGCACATACGGCAAGTCACCGCCGAGCTCAGAAAAGTGGACAAACCTTATCATCGCATCATGATTGTCGGCGGGGGCAACATTGGCGCCACGCTTGCCGGGCGTCTCGAGAGGGATTATCAAGTGAAGGTAATCGAGCGCTCCTATGATCGCTGTCGAACCTTATCCGACCTGCTGGAAGACAGCACTGTCCTGCACGGGAGCGGCAACGAGCCATTACTACTGCAGCAGGAAAATATCGAGAATACCGACGTCTTTTGCGCGCTGACTGACAACGATGAGTCCAACATCATGATGTCACTGTTGGCCAAGCGCCTGGGCGCAAAAAAAGTGATTACATTGATCACCAATGCAGCCTATGCCGACCTAATTGGCGATGATATCGACATCGCCATCTCACCGCAGCAAATCACGATCAGCAGCCTATTGTCGCATGTGAGAAAGGGCGATATTGGGTCCGTGCACTCTCTCCGCCGAGGCGCGGCAGAGGCGATCGAACTAACGGCCCACGGAGACGCCCGCTCCTCTAAAGTTGTCGGCCGACGACTCGATGAGCTGAAGCTACCTTCAAGCGTGACTGTCGGCGCTATTCTGCGCAGCGATGAAGTGCTGATCGCACACGACCACGTCGTGGTAGAAGAAGACGATCATGTGATTCTTTTCCTGACGGATCGGTCGCAGATATCGGTGGTAGAGAAACTGTTCGCAGTGGGTTTCGGTTTCATCTGATGCAGTTCGCGATGGCGACCAAAATTATTGGCGTACTGCTGATTCTCTTCAGTAGCGCCATGCTGCCTTCGCTCGCACTGTCGCTCTTTGCCAACGATGGTGCCGAGTCAGCCTTCTCAGTGGGCTTTGGTGCCACACTGGTGTGCGGGCTTTTACTGTGGTTGCCCACGCATAGCCTGCGCCGTGATTTGAATATCCGAGACGGCTTTTTGGTCACAGCTTTGTTCTGGTTGGTACTGGGATTGTTTGGGGCGATCCCGCTGTGGCTGTTCCCTGATCTGGGCCTCTCTCCAGCTGCCGCCATTTTTGAATCGATTTCCGGACTGACCACCACGGGTGCCACAGTCATCACCGGTCTCGATAATTTGCCGTCATCACTATTGCTCTACCGTCAGATTTTGCAGTGGCTGGGCGGGA
Source organism: Luminiphilus sp. (assembly GCA_029242325.1). GTDB lineage: Bacteria > Pseudomonadota > Gammaproteobacteria > Pseudomonadales > Halieaceae > Luminiphilus. Next base: position 166,770 of record JAQWUD010000038.1, on the reverse strand, counting down.
TCGGCATTATTGTTCTGGCAGTCGCTATCCTCCCCATGCTGGGCATTGGCGGCATGCAGTTATATCGAGCAGAGAGCGCAGGTCCGTCAAAAGAGCGAAAACTGACCCCCAGAATCACCAGCACAGCCAAAGCCCTGTTCGGGATTTACCTGTTGCTGACAACGGCCTGTGCCATATGTTATCTGATAGCCGGAATGACGCCTTTTGATGCGATCTGCCATGCTTTTTCCACGGTGGCAATAGGCGGATTCTCTACCCATGACGCGAGCCTGGGTTACTACCAACAAAACAGTGTCCTGATGGTCAGCTCCCTGTTCATGGTGGCTTCCGCCATTAATTTTGGCCTCCACTTCGTGGCACTCCAAAGAAAAGATATTCGCGTTTACAGCCGTGACTCCGAAGCTGCTTTTTTCCTTTCCGTACTCATCATTGCCACCTGTGTGGTCTGTGTTTTGTTAGTGATCACCGAGACATTCCCCGTACAAGACGGGCTGATTCACGGCCTGTTTCAAACAGTCTCCATCGCCACGACAACGGGATTCACCACGCAGGACTTCTCAACCTGGCCCCTGTTTTTACCTGTTTTGCTGCTCATGCTCAGTTTTATGGGGGGCTGCGTCGGGTCTACAGGCGGCGGGATGAAGGCTATGCGGATCCTGCTGATTTTTCGACAGGGCATGCGCGAGCTAAAACAGCTATTGCACCCCAATGCGGTCATCCCTCTTAAAATCGATTCGCGGCGTGTTCAGACGGAGATCATCAGCGCGGTATGGAGTTTTTTTGCCGTCTACATGTTTTGCTTCGTCTCGATGTGGTTGGCTTTACTTGCGACGGGGCTCGATTTCACATCCGCATTCTCGGCCGTGGCGGCAACATTGAATAATCTGGGCCCTGGACTCGGAGAGGTCGCGAGTAATTACGCCTCCGTCAGCGAAGGGGGCAAAGCGATCCTGTGCCTGGCAATGCTTATGGGTCGGCTCGAAGTGTTCACGATGCTAGTCCTGTTTACGCCCGCATTCTGGCGACATTGAGCAAGACTCCGCGTCGCTATTTCGTCTTACCAGATCGCTGAATGACTTCATACGCCGCAGTAATTTCTTGGGCACGCGCTGTAGCAACCTTCAGCAACTCATCAGGGACACCCTCTGCAATGAGTTTGTCCGGGTGATTTTCGCTCATCAACTTGCGATATCGACGCTTCACCTCACTGGCAGATGCGCCGAGTGTGAGCCCCAAAGCGGCATAAGCGGTATCCAGTTCAGAGGGGCCATCAAAATTACCCTGATGCCGCCCGCCGCGCTGTTGATAAGCCCGTTCCTGGAACCTCGACTGTGCATTGAGCATCGAAATCAGCTGATCGAGCGCCCCCGAGGGCATAGATAACAACCCCGCCACTTGTTTTAAAGCCGCTCTCTCCGACGAAGCGAGAGAACCGTCTGCCAGCGCAATACCGACCAGAAACACAATCAGCGTGTGCTGGGCCTGGCGGCGCGGGCCCAGGCATTCCCTGAAGCGAGAAACGGTCGCCGCGGGGTCAAAATCGGCGGCAGCGCCATCTTTGAAGTGAGCAATAGCGGTGCGCCTCTGCTCAGCACTGAGCCTGAGTTGTGCGAACAATGCCTCGGTCTGTGCAATCTCAGCCTCGGACACCCGCCCATCGGACTTGGCAATAAAGCCCAGCAACGAAAAGGTGGTCTCGAAAAACTGGGCACGCATAATATGCACGGCATCTGGCCCGGATAGCTGTAGGGCGCGCCACAGCCCTTTATCAAAGGCATGGCCCAATACCAATCCAAACAGCAATCCCACAGGACCAAACGCCAGGAACCCGATCAGCCCTGCAATGACCTTGCCCGAAATTTGCCTCACCTGTTTCTCTCAGCCTCATCCAAAAGGGGCGACGTCTCCCAATTATAATGATCAACATTTCCTGCGGGCCGACAGCGAAATCTTTTGTACTGCCACTGGTACTGCCACTCATTGCGGGTTATCAGCTTCTCCACGCCCAGATTAATCGCTGCCAGTGCGTCGCGATTATTGTCGCTGTAGACCTCGGGCTCTACCGGCTTATATACCGCGCGAAAGCCACCGGCCGTGCGCAATACCGTTCCCATCACAGCTGCGGCGCCGGAGCGTCTAATCAGGTTGAGAGAGAGCGTCGCAGTAAAACAGTCCACGCCAAAAAAAGGGATATTCATCCCAGCGTTGATATCCCGTGGAACCTGATCCGGCAAGACCCCAGTAATGCCGCCGCCGCGCACGGAGCGCACCAGCTCACCCAGACCGCGAGGAGTGGTGGGGACAAGCTTGCCACCGGTGCTTTGACGCCCCCGATGCACCAAGTTATCGAGTTTTCTCAACGGAAGGGGTTCATACAAAGCAACGAGCTTGCCCAGCGTGGCCAGGTGCATACCCAGTAGCTCCCAATTACCCAGATGCGGTCCGAGCACTATTACTCCCTGACCGGATGCAAGTGGCTGCAAAATTGACTCAACGCCCTCCACTTCCAATACCGACGCCGTGTCGCACCAGGGTCGGCCCCACAAGTGTCCCATCTCTGCCGTGAGCATCGCCGTCGACTGCACGCTTTGTCGGGCGACAGTGCGTCTGCGCTGCACCGACCACTGCGGATAGGCGAGCTCAAGATTGCGGATCGCCACCCGGCGCATCCGGGCGTTTACATGGAACAGCAGCGTCCCCACCGCGCGACCCAGTCGGCGCGCTGCTGCCAGTGGCAGGCGGCGGGTAATCGCTATCATCACATGAAGCAGCGAGATAACGATCCATTCCTGCCAGGCGGGCTTGGTTGAGACGGGCATAGCTGTCAATAATCGTGAAAGTGGGTGGGAAAATTGATTATGGTGCGAACATCGCAGTTATACTAACCCCTCGAAAGGCTTTTAGGTTGTTTTCCGTGAATCCCGCAACATTTCAAGACGTGATTCTGCGGCTGCAGGACTATTGGGCTGGCCACGGTTGTGTCGTAGTGCAGCCGCTGGATATGGAGGTCGGAGCAGGCACCTTTCACCCGGCGACCTTTCTGCGTGCCCTCGGGCCCGAAAACTGGAATGCGGCCTACGTTCAACCCAGCCGCAGGCCTGCCGACGGTCGCTACGGCGAAAACCCCAACCGCCTGCAACACTACTACCAGTTTCAAGTAGTAATGAAGCCCTCCCCTGCCGATTTTCAGGAGCTCTACCTCGGCAGTTTGTATGCGCTGGGTGTAGATCCCCTTGAGCACGACATCCGGTTTGTAGAAGACAACTGGGAATCGCCAACCTTGGGCGCCTGGGGCCTAGGTTGGGAGGTATGGCTTAACGGTATGGAGGTCAGTCAGTTTACTTACTTCCAGCAAGCAGGCGGACTGGAGTGTTACCCCGTAACCGGAGAGCTGACATACGGCCTCGAACGGATTGCGATGTATCTGCAGAATGTCGAGTCGGTGTATGACCTTGTTTGGGCGGAGTCACCCGCTGGGAAGATCACCTACGGCGATGTTTATCACCAGAATGAGGTGGAAATGTCTACCTTCAACTTCCAAGAGGCCGATGTAACGAATCTATTCGCTCAATTTGAATTTTACGAGCAAGAGGCCGCTAGGCTCGCCGAAAATTGCCTCCCTTTGCCCGCTTATGAATATGTAATGAAAGCGTCTCATACGTTTAATTTGCTGGACGCGCGTCATGCTATTGGTGTGACGGAGCGTCAACGGTTCATCCTGAGAGTGCGAACTTTGGCCCGCACCGCGGCTAAAGCTTACGTTGCCGCGCGCGGTGCGCTGGGCTTCCCCATGGCAGATCCTGATCTGGCTGCGATAGCAATGGCGCAACTGGAACAATCTGAGGGGCAGTCAGCGTGACAACACGCCACCTGTTTTTTGAACTGGGAACAGAAGAATTGCCCGCTGGCGAGATTGTCAGCATGGCAGAGGCGCTACAGTCTGGCATTGTAAGTGGCCTGACTGAGCAAAAACTGCCCTTTTCTGAGGCGACCACCTTCTGCACACCGAGACGTCTCGCCGTCTGGGTAAAAGATGTTGCCACCAAAGCGCCGGATGAAGAGCGCGACGTGGTGGGTCCACCACTCAGTGCTGCCCGCGATGAACAAGGTGGCTGGACCAAGGCGGCAGAGGGGTTTGCGCGGAAACAGGGTATCGATGTTGATGCGCTGACCGTTCGCGAAGAACAAGGCGTTGAGCGGGTGACAGCACACATCGCACAGGATGGGGCCAATGCAACCGACGTGATTCCGACTATTGTTGCGGGCGCCGTAGCCTCAATCCCTGTCTCAAAGCGAATGCGCTGGGGTCGTTCCCGAGAAGAATTTCTGCGCCCAGTGCAATGGTTGGTGCTGCTTTTTGGAGAGGACGTGCTCCCCCTTGAACTCTTCGGTATGCGTGCGGGAAGAGAGACCCGCGGACACCGGTTTCACAGCAGTACGCCGATCTCTTTAACCTGCCCGACACAGTATGAAGATGCTCTGCGCGAGGCGAGGGTCATCGTTGATGTCGCTGAACGAAAAAAGCTGGTCGCCGAGCAGGTGACGGCCTTAGCCGCATCGAATGAAACCGTTGCGTTGTCAGAAGACCTCCTGAACGAGGTGACCGGGTTGGTAGAGTGGCCCGTGGCATTGCGGGGGAGTTTCGATCCCGCATTTCTGGCCGTGCCTGCTCAGGCATTGATATCAGCGATGAAAACACACCAAAAGTATTTTCACATCAACGACACCGCCTCCGGAGAGTTACTGCCATCATTTATCACTGTTGCCAACATCATCAGCAGTGATGCAGCAAAGGTAATCGCCGGTAACGAGCGTGTCATTCGACCACGGCTTGCCGACGCAGCTTTCTTCTTCGCCAATGACAAGACTATTCGCCTCGCTTCGAGAATGGAGCGCCTGGCAGGAGTGGTGTTTCAGAACAAGCTGGGCAGCGTACTCGATAAAACCCATCGCATTGAATCCCTGGCTGAAACGCTGGCCCAGATGATCGGGGCTGACACCGCCACCACGACTCGCGCAGCGAGTCTGGCGAAGTGCGATCTGGTTTCTGAGATGGTACTGGAATTTCCTGAACTTCAGGGAGTGGCGGGCGCCGACTATGCGCTTCACGACGGGGAACCGGAGGCGATCGCTCTGGCCATCCGAGAGCACTATTGTCCGCGCTATGCCGGGGATGATTTACCGACCTCCGAAGAAGCAACAGCCGTTGCGCTGGCAGACCGAATCGACACCCTGATTGGCATATTTGGCATCGGTGAGCCGCCCACGGGCTCCAAGGATCCTTTCGCCCTGCGCCGCGCCTCCCTCGCGGTCATTCGCATGCTGGTCAGTCTGGATAAGCCCGTACCGCTGAGGGAAGTATTGCAACATGCTCACTCGCTCCACGCTGCAGCACTATCGCCAACCTCCGTGGACGAAGTGCTCAACTACATCTTCGAACGTCTGGACAGCTGGTACGGCGACCAATCTATCCCTGTCGATGTCGTGCGTGCGGTATTGGCGGTGGGAGGTAGCGATCTGTTCGATATTAATCTGCGGATTGAGGCACTTTCTGCTTTTTCTGAAACCGAAACGGCGAAGCACCTTGCTGCTGCAAACAAGCGCGTGGCCAACATTCTGGCCAAGGCCGAAGAGGGCGAAAACACACCGCCGGATCAAAGCCTGTTTACCGAGCAGGCAGAGCGCGCGCTGTTTGACCGCGTGTCCTCGGTGAGTTCGGCTCTTGAGCCGCTACTGGAAGCGCGTGATTATCGTGCCGCGCTGAATGAATTGGCCAGTCTTAGAGTGCCAGTTGACGATTTTTTTGAGGCGGTGATGGTCAACGCAGAGGACCCGCGCGTGAGACGGAACCGACTTCAGATACTCGGCACATTACGCAGTCTTTTTACGCAACTCGCCGATATGGCGATGTTGTCCCCGGGAGCCGAATGAGCGAGGCCGGTGTGTTGTGGATTGGACTGGCGGTGGCCTCCTCTGGCCTCGCAGTTTGGACTCTACTCATGCTGGGTCGCAACCGACGGGCGTTTGGCGAAACTCACGACGAATTGATAGCGCAACGCACCGCCCACCAGCTGGCGCAAGAGCGGGCGTCGGCCCTTGAGGAACAGGCTGCTCAACTTCGCGAGCAACTGGCTGGCTTGCAGTCTCAACTAAGTGCCCAGACTGCAACACTCGCTGAGCGCGATGCGAACCATCAGACGCAAGTGAAGTGGATTGAAGATTCCCGCGCTACGCTGAAGGCGGAAGTTGAGGTCATTGGACAAAAGTTGTTGTCAGCGTCAGGTAAGTCTCTGGAGACCACGAATCAGAAAAGCCTTGACAGCCTGTTGAAGCCGCTCTCGGAGAAGATTGACCAATTCCAAACGCGGGTCAATCAGGTTCACTCCGATATGGTTCGCAACAGTGCTTCGCTGTCACAGCAAATCAAAAGCCTGGAGTCAGTTGGCATCTCAATGTCGGGCGAAGCACAGAATCTGACGCGGGCACTCAAGGGTGATAAAAAGCTGGTCGGTAATTGGGGTGAGGCGCAGCTGGAAAAAACGCTGGAGCTGGCGGGCTTGAGGCGCGGTGAACACTTCGATGCTCAAGTGGCCATGAAGGACCAGCAGGGAGATCGACTTCTGCCGGATTTCGTCATAAGGCTCCCAGAAGGCAAGAATCTCGTCGTTGACAGCAAAGTCTCACTTGTCGATTACGAACGCGCGGTGACGGCTGAGTCGGAAGAAGAGCGCGCCTCGGCACTGGAGGCTCACGCCCGCGCTGTCAGGCAGCACATTGATACTTTGTCAGCAAAAGATTATGCCAACCTGCCGGGCTTGGAGAGCCCGGACTTTGTCATGATGTTCATGCCGGTAGAACCCGCTTATATTGAGGTGATGCGCAGTCACCGCGAGCTCTTCAATCATGGATACCAGAAAAACGTTGTATTGGTCTCGCACACCACGCTCATGCCGATCCTCAGAACCGTTGCCAACCTGTGGATGATCGAACACAGTAATCGGGAGGCTCAGGAAATCAGTGAAAAAGCCGGGGATATCTACAACACGGTGTGCCTGTTGGGCGATCGCCTCTATGGCCTAGGGACATCTTTGTCAGCGACTGCCAACAAATTCAACGAGACGGTGAAAGCCGTGCAAGGCAAGCAAGGGCTGATAGGAAAAGTGGCACGGTTCCAAACCGTCTCCAAGAGAGCTAACAAGACTTTTCCCAAGGCGCTGTCAGCCATCGAACCCAATATTGAGCTACCGTCTTTACCCGATCAACACGATAAGGGAGCCGCGCCCGGCGCAAAAGAATAAGTGCGGGAGGTGTTCCTTAGATATCGAGGTTTGCGACCGCCAACGCATTCTGCTCTATGAACGCCCTTCGCGGCTCGACATCATCGCCCATGAGCGTCGAGAACATCTGGTCCGCCAGAAAAGCATCCTCTATCGTGACTTGAAGCATACGCCGCGCCTCAGGGTCCATGGTGGTGTCCCACAACTGCTCCGGATTCATCTCGCCCAGGCCCTTGTAACGTTGGATAGAACAGCCCTTTCTCGCCTCCGCTAAAAGCCAATCCAGACCGGTAGCGAAATCCTGCGTCTCAAAGCGCTTTTCACCCCGCTGAAAAAAGCCCTCCGGTTCAATGAGGTCATGGAGCTGCTCACCCAGCGCCCGCAGGGCGCCGTATTCGGGGGAAGCAAAAAACCCCCACCCCAGCACAGTATCAGTGGCCACGCTATGTGCGGTTCGCCGAACAACCGGATAGAAGTGGCCTCTCTCGGGATCCTGCCGAACAAACACCTCAAACGCAACAGACTTATCTTTAATTGATAGTAAGTGCTCACTAAGCTCAGTAGCAAAGGCGGTAACCTGCGCCTCATCTTCAAGCTGATCAACACCCAGAGTTGACACACCCAGCATGCGCCACAGAACATCACGCGGATAAACGCGGCCCAGCCGATCGATATCAGTTGCAACACTTTGGTAGGCTGAGACAATATCTGAGAGAGCTATCCCCGATAAAGGGGGTGCTTCAGGGTTCGAAAACAGTGCCGCATCCTCGAGGGCGGACTGCGTCAGATACTCAGCCAACGCCGGCTCATCTTTTAAGTATCGACTCTGTTTGCCGCGCGCCAATTTATACAAAGGCGGCTGCGCAATGTAAACGTGCCCGCGCTCAATGAGCTCGGGCATCTGTCGGAAAAAGAAGGTTAGGTACAGTGTGCGGATGTGCGAGCCATCCACATCCGCATCGGTCATGATGATGATCCTGTGATAACGCAGCTTGTCGGGGTCAAATTCGTCTTTACCGATGCTACAACCCAGAGCAGTGACCAGGTTTCCAATCTCGGCAGATCCCAACATTTTATCGAAGCGCGCCTTTTCCACATTCAATATTTTGCCTTTGAGCGGAAGGATCGCCTGAAACCGACGGTCCCTGCCTTGCTTTGCCGAACCGCCAGCCGAATCCCCCTCAACCAGGTACAACTCGCTGAGTGCGGGATCCCTCTGCTGGCAGTCTGCGAGCTTGCCCGGTAAACCGGCAATATCAAGTGCGCCTTTGCGCCGCGTCATATCACGAGCCTTGCGTGCAGCCTCTCTAGCGCGCGCTGCATCGATCATCTTTCCGACAACCAGTTTCGCGTCGCTGGGGTTCTCCAACAAAAAGTCGCTAAAAAACCGATTCATCGCCTGCTCGACGGCGCCTTTCACCTCGCTGGACACCAATTTGTCTTTGGTTTGAGAGGAGAATTTCGGGTCTGGCACCTTCACTGACAAGATCGCCGTTAAGCCCTCTCGGGCATCATCTCCCGTAGTTGAAACCTTAGCTTTCTTTGCAAGCCCTTCTCTTTCAATATAATTATTTAAGCAGCGCGTAAGCGATGCACGGAAGCCAGCCAGGTGCGTGCCGCCGTCCCGCTGCGGAATATTATTGGTGTAACAGTACAGCCCCTCCTGAAACCCATCATTCCACTGGAGCGCCACTTCAACCTCTACACCCTCGTCGGCCTCGGCATAAAAATGGCATACTTTGGCGATGGGTGTCTTGCTCTGATTGAGGAACCCGACGAAGGCGCGCAACCCGCCTTCATAGGCGAAGAGCTCTTCCTCCCCACTGCGCTCGTCTTTGAGCCGGATGCGCACGCCGCGATTAAGGAAGGCAAGCTCCCGAAGACGCTTGCCCAAAACATCATAGTGAAACTTTATATTGCTGAATGTTTCGGGTGAGGGGGTAAACCTCACAGATGTACCGGTATCACTCGTTTCACCCACCACCGCCAAGGGTGCGCGAGGTAGCCCGTGCGAATACGCCTGCTCAAACAATTGCCCTTTTCGGCGAATAGTCAGCTGCAGATCGGAGGACAACGCATTGACCACAGACACCCCCACACCATGCAAACCACCCGACACCTTGTAGCTGTTGTCGTCAAACTTCCCTCCCGCATGCAGCACGGTCATAATGACCTCGGCCGCTGAAACACCCTCTTCATGCTGTTCCGTAGGGATCCCGCGACCATTGTCAGAGACCGTGACCGATTCGTCGGGGTGAATCACAATGTCGATTTGGCTGCAATGCCCAGCCAGCGCCTCATCAATGCTGTTATCGACCAACTCAAACACCATGTGGTGCAACCCGGTGCCATCATCTGTATCGCCTATGTACATGCCGGGGCGCTTTCTCACGGCATCAAGGCCTTTCAGCACCTTAATACTGGAAGAATCATAATCTTTCTGAGTTGGATCGATATTGTCTTCGTCAGCCATTTCCGCTCGCTTATTTTCAATTTAAGTTTGTGGCTCGCCGTGTGGGACGATCACCGTTCGCAAGGTTCACCATGGAGCCTTTCTTTGTGAAGGTGCCAGCCCGCTAATCGATAGAAGATAGCCCGCCATGTTCCACGTGGAACATTTTGAGGCCACCTTCCCACGCGGCCTCCAACGACCGCCTGTCTACTGCCGTCAACACCACTTGCCGCCCAGCGCGTAACTGCGCACAAACACTGGCACAATGGATCTGATCTAGCTCAGCGGGCAAATCATCCACCAGGTATAAAGGGTCCGCAGCCGTCGACTCTTCAATGATCTGGCCCTGTACCAACTTTAGCGCGACCAGCAACAACTTCATTTGCCCCCGGGAAAATATCTCCCCAACCGGCGCGCCTTCAGCCAACAACCTGAGGTCGGCCCGGTGGGGGCCAACCTGGGTAAACCCCTGTGCCGCATCGCTCTGAGCCGTTCTTTCCAGAGTGTCGCGAAGCGATTCGCGGCGATCCCAGCCAGCACGAAAAACAAGCTGTATCCCCGCAATATCAGGAGACAGGGCAGGGGCCAGCGCCGCGAGCCTCGCCTCATATTGTTCTGCCACCGCCAGCCGGGCCGCCGTCAGCTCCTCACCCGTGACAGCCAACTCCTCTCGCCACGCCGCATCGCTGCCCAGTATACCACGGCGGAGACCGCCATTTCGCTGCCTGACCGCTTGCGCATAGCGCTTCCACAACCCCAAAAACCCGTGTTCCACGTGGAACAATGTACCGTCTAACAAGCGCCTGCGGCCCTCTGGCGGCCCGGTCATCACCCCCAATCCCTCCGTATCCAGCACCACCAGAGGCAGCTGCTGGGCTAGCCCAGATAGCGACCGCACCGCCTGACCATCAACCCGCGCCCGCACCGCCCCGTCTCTGTGCTTTTCAATGCCAACGGCGAAACGCCGCCCGCGGTCACGAATCTGGCCCACCACCCGGCAAGCCTCCATATGATGCTGGATCACCGGCTTGGACTGATGGGTTCGAAATGAACGCCCCACACCCAAAAGATGAACGGCCTCAAGAAAGCTGGTTTTTCCAGAGCCGTTATTGCCGAACAACGCTGTGGCGCCCTCCGCCAAACCCACCTCAACAGAGGTGAGGTTACGCACACTCTCGATCTTAATGTGCTCGAGCATTTGACAGTTCAGAGATGGCGTTAAAGCCGCATCGGCATGACAACGTAAAGTCTTTCGGGCTCGTGATTGGCGGGGGCTTCTGATTGCTCCAACAAAGCAGAGCTAGCCTCGTCAGACAGAGACAGGCGAACGCTGCTTTGGCTTAAGACAGAGAGCACATCCAGCAGGTAGCTCACATTGAATCCGATCTCAAGCTCGGGCCCCGTGTATTCTACTGCCACCATCTCCTCTGCCTGTTCCTGCTCAGGGTTGTTAGCTGTAATTTCGAGGTTGTTGTCGGACAAGCGCAAACGGATACCGCGATACTTTTCATTGGATAAAATAGCTGTTCGGGTAAACGCTTGCTTGAGATCTGCGCGATCACCGATCACCGCCTTGTCAGGGTTTTTGGGGATTACGCGCTCATAATCGGGGAACTTGCCGTCAACGAGCTTTGAAGTGAAGGTAAACTGCTGGTTAGCCGCTCTAATATGGTTGGTGCCAATCACCAGCTCTACGGGTGTATCTCCCTCCAACAACCGAGATAGCTCCAAAACGCCTTTACGAGGAATGATCACCCCGGCGTCGGGCGCTTCAACCCGGTCGGGCGCTGTCGCCAACGCCAGCCGATGCCCATCTGTTGCCACAACGCGCAACCTACCGCCGAGAAGCTCTAAATACAGTCCGTTCAGGTAATAGCGCACGTCTTGCTGCGCCATGGCAAATGCGGTGCCATCAATCAGCTGCTTAACGAGTGACTGCGCCAAAGATAACGCAATATCGCCGGCATTAGCCTCTACCGAGGGGAAGTCAGCTGCAGGCAAAGTGGACAGAATGAACCGACTGCGACCCGCCTTCACCGTTGCCTTCCCGCCCTCAACAGAAAATTCTATATTGGAACCCTCTGGCAGTGACTTACAAATATCAACCAACTTGCGGGCGGGTACGGTGACCTCGCCATCAACCCCGGGAGCATCTAGGGCCAGCCGGCCGACCAGCTCTACCTCGAGGTCGGTTCCGGTAACAGATAGAGATGTACCCTCCAGCACCAGCATCACGTTGGAAAGGATGGGCAGCGTTTGCCGTCTCTCGACAACCCCCGCAACCAGGTTCAGCGGTTTGATGAGAGTGTCGCGGGCTATCGAAAATTTCATGTTTCTCTGCTCAAGTGAAATCAGTAACGATTTTATGGCCTAAAAGGGCTGCAATGAAGACATTAGCCAGTGAGTGACCGCAACAAATTTTGATAGTCCTCACTAATGTCTGGGTTAGTGTCCCGCAACTCCCCGATTTTACGACACGCGTGCAAGACTGTCGTGTGGTCTCTGCCACCAAAGGCGTCGCCGATTTCGGGCAAGCTATGTTGTGTAAGCTCCTTGGACAGCGCCATCGCTACTTGGCGCGGCCTCGCGACACTTCGGTTGCGTCGCTTTGATGTCATATCTGCCACTTTGATTTTGTAGTACTCCGCCACCTTTCGCTTGATGTTCTCAAGAGACACCTGCTTGTCTTGGAGGGCGAAGAGGTCTTTCAAACTATCTTTGATTAGTTCAATATCAAACGGGCGGCCAGTGAAGTTCGCGCTGGCAATCACCCGCTTTAAGGCCCCTTCCAGCTCTCGCACATTGGAGCGAATCCGCTGTGCGATAAAGAAGGCTGCATCCGGCGCCAGATCGATGTGGCTTAGCTCGGCTTTCTTCATCAAGATTGCGACACGCGTTTCAAGATCGGGAGGCTCCACCGCCACCGTTAACCCCCAACCAAAGCGAGATTTCAAGCGCTCCTCAACGCCGTCAATTTCCTTGGGATAACGATCGCAAGTAAGGATCATTTGCTGCCCACCCTCCAACAGCGCGTTAAAGGTGTGAAAAAACTCTTCCTGCGAGCGGTCCTTGTTGGCAAAAAACTGGATATCATCGATGAGCAATGCGTCCACTGACCGGTAAAACCGCTTGAAATCGTTTATCGCGTTTAACTGAAGCGCCTTAACCATGTCCGCTACAAAGCGCTCGGAGTGTAAATAAACAATTTTTGCGTCGGGGTTCTGCCGGCGCATCGCATTCCCCACTGCGTGCATTAAGTGTGTCTTTCCCAGGCCCACCCCACCATATAAGAAAAGAGGGTTATAGGAATGGCCCGGGTGGCCCGCAACCTGTTGCGCAGCAGCCAACGCCAGCTGGTTACTTTTCCCTTCGACAAAACGTTCAAACGTGTACCCCTCTACCAGGCTCGAGGAGCTCACCAATGCCGTCGACCGCGCCGGGTTGGACGAAGCGCTCAGTGAAAAGGATTCTGATGGGCGGACCAAGGGATTAACGGAGCGCACGGGTGCCTGTTGCCGGGGCGACGAGGGCAACTGTTCAGCAACCGTGACTGACACATTCGCCGCGGGAGGCGAAACAATGTCCAATAGATACGCCGTTATCAGCGGCACATATTTTTCACTGACAAAGTCGCGGATAAACCTGTTCGGCGCCGCCAACAGCAACCCTGAATCCTGCCATTCTGCCCGTAATGGCCTGATCCAAGTATTAAACTGTTGCTGCGGGATTTCACCCCCCAATCTGCTCAGGCAGTGCTGCCAGGGGTCGGTTAGAGGCTGTGGAGCGGCCAACTTCGAATCTCCATCATGTTTTGAATGTGTCCTATTGCGGAACCGCGGGGGCGACAAAGCGCAAGGTGTATTGTGCTTATTTTTACATCTCAACGCCCGCGCGCCGAGAACTAGTTATCCACACCTCGGCGCCGTTATCAACACCTTTTTTGTCATTATATATCAAAGCCTTGCGTATGATTTTCGGCGTACACGACAAAAGTGGGTTTTGCAAGAGAAACATTTTTCGGGGTGTGTATAACCTGTTAGCAACTTATGTCAAACCTGTGCCCGCTCTGTCGCTCGGCACACAGCAAAAACGCGCAACACGGAGGTCAGTGAGCGCTCACATCTGATCAACCTCAATGCTTTGAGGGCAAACCAAAAGGAATGCTAGCACTCCCGCTAAGCGCAACGGCCGGTGGATGATTAAATGATAATGGACTCCGTGCCGGCAGATTAGACCGCCCACAGGCGTGTTGCCAATTGAAGCTCTCCCCCCTATACTCCGCGCCCCTCGGGTTTACTCGCGCGTCTTGTGACTCCCGAACAACTCATACTCGTCGAGAAAGATGCAACAAGGTTGATGCCATGAAGCGTACATTCCAGCCCAGCGTACTCAAGCGAAAGCGCACTCATGGATTCCGGGCGCGTATGGCCACTAAAGGCGGTCGCAAGATTTTGGCGCGTCGCAGGGCTCGCGGGCGCACTCGCCTTTCCGCTTAACCGAGACCGGCCGGGTCTCCACTCTGTGACCCATGCCCGCCTTCCCCCTCAGTGCCAGACTCTCCACGCCAGCACATTACGGCAGGGTGTTTGGTGCGCCAGAGGTCCGCGTGAGCTGTCGCGCTTTTCTGGTGTTAGCGCGTGCCGCCGAGACCGATTGCTCGAGACTGGGGGTGGTTGTCGCGAAAAAACACGTTCGGTTAGCCCACCGGCGCAATCGGCTCAAGCGTCTTATTCGAGAGCAGTTTCGCTGTAACCCGCCAGATCTCCCATTAGATATGGTCGTTCTGGCAAGGCACAACGCCGACCACCTATCCAATGAAGAGGTCTTTGCTGCACTTAACAGACTGTGGATGCTGGCCCATCAACGCGTGGTGGCGGCATGACACCGCTACGCCACCTCGACCGTCAAACAGCGAAGCTACTGATACTGATAATTCGTGTTTATCAGCTAACATTAAGCCCTTGGCTGGGCAGAAGCTGTCGCTTTTCCCCTACATGTTCGCAATATGGGATTGACGCCCTCGAAGACCACGGTACCCTAGCGGGCTGCTGGCTCACCGTCCGTCGCCTATCTCGATGCCACCCCTGGTGCGAAGGTGGCCACGACCCGGTGCCGCAACCCCACGCATACCGCCAACCGAACAGAGACCCTAACCATGGACATCCCTAGACTTGCTTTGATCGCGGCCAGCGTGCTGCTGGGACTGATGTTATTGGGTGAGTGGACTCGCTTTAGCGGTGACCAACACGCCGCATCGGAACCCGTCGCCATGGTTGAAGCCTCCGCGCCCGACGTGGACTACCAGCCACCCGTCATTCTGGACTCAGGTGTTACCCGCGCAGGGCGCGGGGCAGGGGACCTGCCCGCCTCAGAAGACATCGCTCCCGCACCGTCAGACCTCTCTCTGAGCACAACTGCACCCGCCCTCGACAACGTCATCTCTGTCAAAACGGACGTGCTACACCTCATGATTGATTTACAGGGCGGCGATGTTGTGGGGGCGGCACTGAGGGACCACCCTAAAACACTAGAAGACCTTGCCGACCCGTTCGTTTTACTCGAGAAAAATGCCAACCGAACATACATTGCCCAGTCAGGCCTAGTCGGTCGCGATGGCATTGATCGGGCGGAAAGAGCGCGCTATACCTCTGCGCGTTCCGTTTACGAAGCCTCTGGCACCGCACCCCTTGAGGTTGCGTTGAAATATGTGGGGGATAGGCCGCTTGAGGTTCGTAAAATCTTTACGTTTGAGCCCGGCAGTCATGTCGTCACCGTGCGCCATGACATCCAAAACATCTCCTCATCTGCCGCACAAATCACCCCGTTTGCGCAGCTCAAAAGAGACAGCTCGCCCGCACCAAGCGCGAGTGACTCCGGCATGGGCATGCGTCCTTTTTTAGGGTCGGCTCTGACTCACCCAGAACAACGGTTCGAAAAGTTTGACTTCGAAGACATGGCGGACACGCCCTTCAAGGCCGATCTTGAAGGCGGATGGATCGCGATGCTACAACACTATTTTGTCAGTGCCTGGGTGCCAGACCCCTCGGGAATCTATCGTTATCGGACGCGTCACACTGACCGTGGATTCAACATTATTGGTTATACCGGGCCGGCGCTGTCGCTCGCCCCAAATGAACGCATCACCGTCACCAGCCAGCTGTATATCGGTCCAAAAAACCAACGCGTGCTAGCAGACCTGTCATCGCACCTCGACCTGGTAGTGGACTATGGCTGGCTATGGTGGATTGCCCAGCCGCTGTTCTGGCTGCTGACCACCATTCAATCTGTCGTGATCAACTGGGGTGTTGCCATCATCATTCTGACACTGATCGTCAAGTTGGCCTTCTTTAAGCTGTCTGCCGCGGGATACAAATCCATGGCCAGAATGAGGAAAGTGCAGCCGCGCATTTTGGCCATCAGAGAGGACTACGCCAACGACAAAGCGAAGCAGTCACAAGCCATGATGGAGCTGTACAAGAAGGAGCAGATCAATCCGCTGGGTGGGTGCCTGCCGATACTGGTGCAAATGCCGGTGTTCATCGCGCTGTATTGGGTGCTGATGGAATCTGTAGAGCTCAGACAGGCGCCTCTTGCACTGTGGATTAAAGACCTCTCAGTGATGGACCCTTATTTTGTAATGCCTATACTAATGGGCGCCAGTATGTACTACATGCAAAAACTGAACCCGCCCCCCCCGGACCCCATGCAAGCAAAGATCATGCAGTGGATGCCAATCGTGTTTACTTTCTTCTTCCTGTGGTTCCCCGCGGGCCTGGTGTTGTATTGGGTCTGCAACAATTTATTGTCCATGGCACAGCAATACATCATCAATCGCCGCATCGAGAGCGGTGCCCTCTAGCCTGATGAAGCACCATCGCGTCCAGACATCCGGCGCTGGATTGGATCAAGACACGATAGCCGCCATCGCGACGCCTCCAGGGAAAGGCGGTATCAGCATCGTGCGCATGTCGGGCCCTCAGGCTTGGACTATCGCACAAGCGCTGACGACGAAGACCATTGCGGCCAGACAACCCTCTCTATGCGACTTCTATAGCCTTGGGGGAGAACCCATCGATCAAGGGCTTGCCGTGCTCTTCCGCGCACCCGCGTCGTTTACGGGGGAAGACGTCGCAGAACTGCACGGGCACGGCGGCACCGTGGTTAGCCAAATGTTGCTTCGCGCCTGCTTGGACCGGGGTGCCAGACTTGCTCGGCCGGGAGAGTTTTCGGAGCGCGCTTTTCTTAACGATAAGCTAGACCTGGCTCAAGCCGAAGGCCTAGCGGATCTGATTGACGCGCCGACGCAGCAGGCGGCCAAGCAAGCTGCAGCCTCTCTTCGTGGCGACTTTTCTGCGGTCGTGAATGCAATTGAGGCGGACTTAATCAACCTGAGGGTTTTTGTAGAGGCGGCCATAGACTTTCCAGAAGAGGAGGTCGACTTCCTTTCCGACCGCAAAATTGCCGAGGCCCTGGAAGGTTGCGAAGACAGGCTGAAAACTCTGATCTCTGAAGCGCGGCAAGGCGCGCTGATGGGTCGTGGGGCAAAGATCGTACTCACCGGCCAACCCAATGCGGGCAAGAGCAGTGTCATGAACAGGCTGGCTAAGGACGCGATTGCCATCGTCACCGATATTCCGGGCACCACGCGGGATGTAATCAGACAAAGCATTGATTTGAGCGGTGTCGCCGTACAATTGGCCGATACAGCGGGCATTCGCGAGGCGAAAGGCGCGATTGAAAGAGAGGGTGTCAATCGCGCTTTGGCTGAGCTGAAATCAGCAGATCTGATTATCGAAGTGATTGATGACTCGGTCAGTTCGTGTCAGCCAACCCACTACGCACCAGGCATTCCTGTTATCAGTGCTTTTAACAAGATTGATCTGTCGCACCGCAGCGCAGGCACAGTGGCAGAAAGCGACACCGCAATTGCGATCTCAGCAACCAATGGCGCCGGTTTTCCTGAGCTGGTATCCGCGATACTGGTTCAACTGGGTTTCGATGACGGCTCACCCTCAACACCCTTTAGCGCGCGCGAGAGACATATTCATTCTTTGCAGCGTGCTCAGACAGTACTGACCGAGAGCATGATTCAATATAGTGCGTCGGGGGCTGGCGAGTTACTCGCCGAAGACCTACGTAAAGTACATGAGGAGCTGGCTGCGATTACAGGATCCCTTTCTGCTGACGACTTGCTGGGCGAAATCTTTACCTCGTTCTGTATCGGGAAATAGTGCACAAGTCCGCATCGCGGCGCCGCGTCAAACAGTCTCGGAAAGATACTCATCGTTATGCTTCCCCGCGATGTTATCCACGTGCTTTCTACACTATTTACCCTGTTTGCAGGGACAACAACACGCTACTGGGAAAGTGTGTGAAAAACGTGGCGTGAACACTGGGGATGTACTCCCTTTCTGGAGCCGAGAACGTAAGCACTAAAATCACTCACAGCTCTTACGCATCCTAAGCACACGATTTCCCGCCTTTATGCATTGCGTTATGATGCTAATAACCGCTTGTTTAGCATGAGGATTAAACAGTTCTACACACAAACAGGGGGGCCTAATAACAACAGTATTTAGATACTCTTCTTAATACATATATATTTATATAATTGTAATACTGACGATATCCTCGCTTCGTGACTTCATCGAACCTGTTCCCGCGTTTATACTCTGCCCCCTTTTCCCGATGGTGCGTGGCGCAGCAATGATGCATCCCGATACATATGACGTCATCGTCATTGGCGGTGGTCATGCCGGCACCGAAGCAACGCTGGCTGCTGCGCGGTCAGGTGCTCGCACGCTGCTGATCACCCACGCTATCGACGCGCTGGGACAAATGTCCTGTAACCCAGCCATCGGGGGCATAGGCAAAAGTCATTTGGTGCGCGAGGTGGACGCGTTGGGTGGTGTCATGGCGCGGGCCACTGATCTCGCAGGCATCCAGTTCAGAACGCTGAACAGTCGAAAAGGGCCCGCAGTGAGAGCCACCCGGGTGCAGGCAGACAGAGTGCTGTATCGCAGCGCTATCCGATCGATGTTGGAAGCGGCCCCGGGGGTCGAAATATTTCAGGATGCCGTAGAAGATATCGCCATCTCTGGTGAGCGGGTCTCTGGCGTTAAGACTCGAACCGGCATTACGTTTACTGCTAGCACGGTCGTGCTGACAGCGGGGACTTTTTTGCACGGTAAGATCCATGTCGGTGAAGAAAATACAGCCGGCGGTAGGATGGGCGACCCGGCCGCAGTCGGCCTAGCGGATCGGTTGCGCGACATCGCCCCACGGGTCGGCAGACTCAAAACGGGCACTCCTCCAAGGATAGATGCCCGTAGCGTCAATTTTTCGATGATGGAAGAACAGTGGGGTGATGACCCGCGCCCAGTCATGTCCCTTATGGGCTGTCGTGAGGACCACCCTGAGCAGCGTTGTTGTTGGGTCACGGAAACCAACGCCGCAACCCACGACATTATTCGGCAGGGCCTTGATCGATCACCTCTATTTGGTGGCGCGATAGAGGGGGTAGGCCCGCGATATTGCCCCAGTATCGAGGACAAGATTCATCGTTTCGCAGACAAATCGTCTCACCAGATTTTTATAGAGCCCGAGGGATTGTGCTCAACGGAGCTTTACCCTAACGGTATTTCTACTTCTTTGCCTTTCGATGTGCAGCTGCGGTTGGTGCGCTCTATCAGAGGGCTTGAGGCGGCGATGATCACCCGACCGGGGTACGCCATTGAATATGACTATTTCGACCCGCGAGATTTACGACACAGCCTGGAGACCAAAGCCATAACGGGATTGTTTTTCGCCGGCCAGATCAATGGCACTACCGGTTATGAAGAGGCCGCGGCGCAGGGCTTGATCGCGGGGTTAAATGCAGCCCGGCAGTCGAAAGGCCTAGCTGCTTGGGAGCCTCGCCGCGACGAAGCCTACATAGGCGTTCTGATTGATGACTTGGTGACGTTGGGCGCCGATGAGCCTTATCGGATGTTCACCTCCCGCGCGGAGTACCGTTTACAGTTGCGTCAAGACAATGCCGACTTACGTCTGACGGAGCAGGGACGTCTGCTGGGTTTGGTTGGAGACCAGCAGTGGCAGCATTTTCAGGAAAAACGAGATGCTATCGTCCGAGAAAGGCAGCGTTTGGACCAGATTTTTGTACAACCGGGGTCTGCCGGTGCGAAAACGTTGGCGCTGAAACTTTCAAAGCCATTATCCCGCGAATACTCATTGGCAGATCTCCTCAAACGCCCGGAAGTTGACCACGCTATGTTGATGCAAATTGCTCCTGCCGAGGTGCCCGTATCGGAATCGGTGGCGGAACAGGTCGCCATTCAACTGAAATATGCAGGTTACATTGATCGACAACAACATGATGTTGAGCGGCTACAGCGACATGAGCGCATGAAGATCCCGACCGACCTCAAGTTCAACGAGGTAGACGGCTTATCGAATGAGATGTGCCAAAAGCTGACGGAAATACGGCCTGAGAGTCTCGCCAGGGCGGGCAGAATTCCGGGTGTTACACCCGCAGCATTATCTCTGTTGCTGGTTCACCTTAAAAAGCGAGAACTCGGCGAATCGCCGCGCGCGACAGCGCATGGCTGAACCAGAAAGCGAGTTATTATTGGCTGCAGCCGCTGCTTATGGACTATCGCTTTCTGGCCACCAACTGGACAAGTTGATCAGCTATGTGGACCTACTGGAAAAATGGAATCGCACTTATAACCTCACCGCCGTGCGCAAGCGCAGCGAGATGTTGCGACGCCATATCCTTGAAAGTCTCGCCATACTGCCTTTTTTAACCGGATCGCGGCGTCTAGACGTTGGAACCGGTGCGGGTTTGCCCGGTATCCCTCTGGCCATTGCGGAACCACAGAGCGCTTACACCTTACTGGACAGTAATGGTAAGAAAACCAGGTTTTTGTCAGAAGTAAAAAGGCAGCTGGGTTTATCTAATATCGAGCTGAAAAACGTGAGGGTTGAGGCTTGGCACCCCGCGCAACGGTATGATGCTGTAATGACACGAGCGTTTGCTGATTTACCCACCACACTTCAAAAGGTTGACCACGTGCTCGGTGAGCAGGGAAGTTTATTTACCATGAGTACAGACTCGATAGACGACGTCACTTCCCAACTACCGGCCGGGGCGAGAGTGGTTGGCGCGGAGAAAATCCGGGTGCCGGGTCGCGACTGGTCTTTTAATCTGTTCATTATTCAGCGTGCGCAAGGCGTTAATTTATGAAGGTTATCGCTGTCGCCAACCAAAAGGGTGGAGTGGGCAAAACCACGACCAGCGTGAATCTCTCAGCGGCATTGGCCGCCATGGACAAGCGCGTTTTACTGGTGGATATGGACCCTCAGGGTAATGCGACAGTGTCGATCGGGCTCACGAAAGGAGAGCTGACGACGACTGCTTACGAGCTTTTGGTCGAGCAACCGCCTCTAGGCCAGGTGGTGGTGCGGCTGGATACGCTCGGCATGGATTGTGTTCCCGCCGATGGTGACCTCACCGCCGCTGAAGTGGCGCTTTTGTCGGTCGAAGATCGAGAGCAGCGCCTTAAGCAGGCCCTCATGTCTTGTGAAGATCTTTACGACTTCGTCATCATCGACTGCCCGCCATCACTTAACATGCTGACGTTAAATGCGCTCGTCGCGGCGGATTCGGTGCTCATTACGATGCAGTGCGAGTACTTCGCCCTAGAGGGCCTGACGGCGCTGCTGGAAACCATCAGCACAGTCCGCGCATCGGTAAACCCCAGTCTTAAAGTGGAGGGTATTTTGCGCACGCTGTATGACCCCCGTAACGCGCTAACGAACGAAGTGTCGGAACAGCTGCACCAACATTTTGATGGGCTGGTATATCGCACGGTCATCCCTCGCAACGTTCGGCTCGCAGAGGCGCCCAGTCATGGGCTACCGGGAATTGTTTATGATCGTCTGTCCAGGGGCGCTACGGCATACATGGCTTTGGCGGGGGAGTTTATGCGCCGGCAAGAGCAGAATCATGAGGACATTATTTAATGGCGCAAAAGCGAAAGCTGAACCGCGGGCTCGAAGCATTACTGGGATCAGGGTTGATCGCAAAGCCGAAGCCAGAGGCGGAAGACCCGGCGCAGCCGGTTGAAAACAAACATTCACCAGTAACAGAACTGCCGATCGAAAAGCTTCAGCGCGGGGTGTATCAGCCCCGCAGAAAGTTTGATCATGACGCCTTGAAAACACTGGCGGACAGTATCAGCGCTCAAGGGATACTTCAGCCTATTGTGGTCAGGCCGGTAGACGAGAGCCGTTTTGAAATCCTGTCAGGCGAGAGGCGTTGGAGGGCGGCGCAATTGGCGGCGTTGGATCGCGTTCCGGTCGTCGTCAAAGACGTATCCAACGAGGCGGCGGTCGCCATCGCCCTCATTGAAAACATCCAGAGAGAGGACCTCAACCCCGTCGAGGAGGGGTTGGGTCTCAAGCGGCTCCAAGACGAGTTTGGTCTGAGTCAGGAGCAGATCGCCCGGGCCGTGGGGCGCTCGCGGCCAGCAGTCGCCAACCTCTTGCGATTACTTAACCTGCAGAGTGAGGTTCTGGCGATGCTGGAGCGCCGGGAGCTCGAGGCCGGGCACGCCAAAGTATTGTTGGCTTTAGAGGGTGGAGATCAGGTTCGCGCAGCCCAACAGGTTCTAAAAAGGGGCCTGTCGGTGAGACAGACCGAAGCCGTGGTTCGGGGGTGGGGCTCTGGCAAACCCCCAGCAGCAGGCACCGACCCCAATATCAGCCGGCTCGAGCAGGACCTTAGCGATCGATTTGGCGCGAAGGTTAGAATACAACACCAACAAAGCGGTCGCGGTAGACTAGAGATCCATTACACCACCCTCGAAGAGTTGGACGGGGTCCTGAAAAGATTCGACTAGATTCAAGTTGGTTCGATTAAATGCAACGAGTTGAAGGGTTTACGCCTTTCCACTACACTCCCTCCCGCATGTAAGGGGGGCTGGGTTCATCTTGGCCAGATATGTTGCTACTGGACCCTTCGCCGCCACAAGAAAACGCCTTCTGAGGGCGCTAGGGGTGACGGCGACAAGTATTGTAGCCGTGGCGGCGGTCATTGGCGTTTTCCGGGGCTTTTACACGTCTCTGGACATGCTGTTAGGTGCGTCGAGCGTATTGTTGCCGAGCCTGTGGCTGGCATTAAGCCTCACGTCTGCGCGATCAGCGCTGAGCCCGATATGGTTCGGGCTGGCGCGTTACAGTTTGGCGGCGGTGTGTTTTGGCGCTCTGTTTGCGTGGCGGCCCGAGAGTGAGCCTCTGGCGGTAATAACGGGGACCATTTTGGCGCTCTTGTTGCCACCGGCGCTTGCCGCGTAGCGAGGATGAAGACTGGTTGGGGGTGAAGCCCGAGCCAATACGAAAAGAGAGGCCCTGCGGGGCATAGGAGCAAAACCTCGACAATGGCGGCAAACGGCGACAGTCAAACCGTATCCGAGTACATCGTCCATCACCTGACGAACCTGACCTATGGCAATTTGCCCGCTGGGTATGAGCGTTATGATGGCAGCGTTGTGCCCGCCGGTGGGCAGTGGACCATGGCGCACGGTGGCGGCGAAATTGCTGCCATGGGCTTCAACGCCATTCACGTAGACTCCATGCTCTGGTCTGTTGGGCTGGGACTGCTGTTCTGCTGGCTGTTCCGCCGGGTCGCCAAGCAAGCCAGCCCGGACGTGCCTTCTGGGCTTGTTAATTTTGTTGAAATGATCGTTGAGTTTGTTGATGGCACTGTAAAAGACACGTTTCACGGCAGAAACCCGCTAATCGCACCCCTAGCGCTGACGATCTTTGTGTGGGTGTTTCTGATGAATCTGATGGATTTGATTCCGGTAGATCTGATCCCCCATAGCCTTATGCTTGCCGGGGTGGAATACCAGAAAATCGTGCCTTCTACGGACCCCAATATCACGATGGGAATGGCGATAGGCGTTTTTGTGTTGATGTTATTCTACTCCATCAAGGTGAAGGGCTTTGGTTTTGTGAAGGAGCTGACGCTGAATCCCTTCAACCATCCGCTGTTTATTCCGGTTAACCTCTTTATGGAGGTGGTCGGGCTGCTGGCCAAACCCTTCTCGCTGGGGCTCCGGCTGTTTGGCAATATGTATGCGGGCGAGATGATTTTTATTTTAATTGCAGCGCTCTTTGGCGTGGGCGTGTTTTGGATTTTACCCGCCGCGCTGCTGCAAGTTGGCTGGGCGATTTTCCATATTCTGGTCATTACCCTCCAGGCTTTTATTTTTATGGTTTTAACAATCGTGTACCTCAGCATGGCACACGAAGATCACTGATTCAGACCTTAGTACTTTAGGAGACAACCATGGAACTGATATATGTTGCCGCCGCCATCATGATGGGCCTCGGTGGAATGGGAGCAGCAATTGGTGTTGGCATTCTCGGCGGCAAGCTGATCGAGGGCTCTGCGCGACAACCAGAGCTGGCACCAAAACTGCAAGGCACCTTCTTTTTGGGTGCCGGCCTTGTTGACGCCATTCCGATTATCGGTGTTGGCATCGCGATGTATTTGATTTTTGTGGTGGCGGGCTAATCCTCCGTTTTTTATGGGGCGCCGCGAGGCGCGCCCTTGAGCACCACAGGAGCATCGAGTGAATATTAATCTCACGTTGATAGGACAGCTGATAGCCTTCGTGGCCTTCGTGGCTTTCTGCATGAGGTATGTCTGGCCGCCGATTACTGCGGCAATGGCCGCGCGCGCCGACAAGATTGCCGATGGTCTGGCAGCAGCTGATCGGGCAGGGCATGACCTTGAGCTCGCCCAACAGCGCGCAACAGAGCAAATGGCAGAAGCCAAGCGAGAAGCGGCCGGGATCATTGAGGCAGCGAATAAGCGGGCACAGGCGGTCATCGAAGAGGCTAAGCAGGCAGCAGTCACAGAGGCCGAGCGCGTCAAAGCGGCCGCTGCGGCTGAAATTGAGCAAGAGCGTGCTCGTGCGCAAGAGCAGTTGATGGCTCAGGTGAGCGGTTTGGCGGTGGCGGGTGCTGAGAAGATATTGGGCGCCGAAATCGATGCTAACAAGCACGCTGAGTTGCTCAAGTCGCTGTCGGCAGGGGCCTGATCAATGATTGAGCCGACAACACTTGCCCGGCCCTACGCGCGTGCTGCATTTGAACACGCAAGGGCGGCAGATGCGCTGTCTGCATGGCAGGGCGCTCTGGAGCAGCTCGCGATGATGACTTCTGAGCCCAGGGTGTCTGCGCTGTTGCGCGACCCCAATAAAACAGCGGACCAGCGCGCGACAGCGCTAGAGGGCCTGCTGGGCGAAGATGCGCCTGCTGGCATGGCAAACCTACTCGCCATCATGTCTGATAATGATCGGCTCGCATTGTTACCCGAAGTCGCAGGCCTGTTCCAGCAGCTCAAGCAGGCGGTGGAGAGCACGGTCGCCGTTCATGTCGCTTCTGCTTTCGCGCTCAGCGACGAAGAGCAAAGCCAGCTTGCCCAAACCATGGAGGCTAGGCTCGCGCGGAGCGTGACCCTGACATCCGAAACCGACCCCTCGTTGCTAGGAGGGGCTCTTATTCGCGCCGACGATCTGGTGATCGACGGCTCAGTTCGTGGCCGCCTGAACAAACTGGCTGGCACGCTGACCCAATGACAGAGGAATAGGTCATGCAACAGCTCAACCCCTCGGAAATCAGCGATCTGATCAAGCAGCGGATCGACCAGCTTGAAGTTGCCACTCAAGCGACCAATGAGGGCACCATTGTCTCCGTTACCGACGGCATCATTCGAATTCATGGCCTTACTGAGGTGCAGTATGGCGAGATGGTCGAGTTTGACGGTGGTGTCTATGGCCTTGCTCTCAACCTTGAGCGCGACTCGGTGGGTGCGGTGGTTCTTGGCGACTATAAGCAGTTGGCTGAGGGGCAAACTTGCCGCTGTACGGGGCGCATTCTAGAGGTGCCCGTCGGGCCTGAGTTGCAGGGTCGCGTAGTTGACTCCCTCGGCAATCCCATCGATGGCAAGGGCGCCATAGAGAGCAAAATGACGGACGCGATTGAAAAGATCGCGCCGGGCGTCATTGCACGTCAGTCAGTTGACCAGCCCGTTCAGATTGGCCTGAAGGCCATTGATGCAATGGTCCCGATTGGCCGTGGCCAGCGAGAGCTGATCATTGGTGACCGCCAGATAGGCAAAACCGCTATCGCGGTTGACGCGATTATCAATCAGAAAGGGACCGGCATTAAGTGTGTCTACGTTGCAGTGGGCCAGAAGGCCTCCTCTGTCGCGGCGGTGGTGCGAAAGCTGGAAGAGCATGGGGCTATGGAGCACACCATTGTGGTGGCTGCCAACGCAGCAGACCCTGCCGCCATGCAATATCTGGCGCCCTTCGCGGGTTGCACCATGGGGGAATACTTCCGCGATCGCGGTGAAGACGCGCTGATTATTTACGATGATCTCTCCAAGCAGGCCGTGGCCTATCGTCAGATTTCCTTGTTGTTGCGCCGCCCGCCCGGTCGAGAGGCTTACCCGGGCGACGTTTTCTACCTGCATTCTCGCCTGCTTGAGCGGGCCGCGCGCGTCAACGCAGACTATGTAGAGCAATTTACCCACGGCGAGGTGAAGGGCCAAACCGGCTCATTAACCGCGCTCCCGGTGATCGAGACCCAGGCAGGCGATGTCTCGGCGTTTGTGCCGACCAACGTAATTTCGATTACGGATGGCCAGATCTTCCTTGAGGCGGATATGTTTAATGCGGGCGTCCGCCCCGCAATGAATGCAGGTATCTCGGTTTCTCGGGTCGGTGGTGCAGCGCAGACCAAGATTGTGAAAAAGCTCTCCGGCGGTATTCGTACCGCGTTAGCCCAATACCGTGAACTGGCGGCGTTCTCGCAGTTTGCGTCGGATCTGGATGACGCCACCAAAGCGCAGCTTGAGCATGGTGAACGCATTACCGAACTCATGAAGCAGAAGCAGTATGCGCCGCTGACGATTGCCGAGATGGGCGCGCTGCTCTACGCCGGCAACGAAGGTTACCTGCAGGATGTGGATGTGGCGAAGATCGGCGATTTTGAGTCCGCCCTGCTGGGCTACATGCGGGCAGAGTGCTCGGAAGTCATGCAGCAGATCGAAGTAGACGGCGACTGGAATGACGAACGCGAAGCGGCATTCAAGTCGGCCATTGAAACATTCAAGACAACGCAAACCTGGTAACGCTGAATGGCCGTTGGGAAGGAAATCCGCACCAAGATCTCGAGTATTCAGAGTACTCAGAAGATCACGAGCGCCATGGAAATGGTGGCGGCCAGCAAAATGCGCCGCGCTCAAGACCGCATGGAAATCGGCAAGCCGTATGCACAGCGTATGCGCGCTGTGGTGGGACATATTGCCAATTCTACGCCAGAGTATCGCCATGCGTACATGCAGGCGCGCGAGATCAAGCGGGTCGGTTACATCATTGTGTCCACCGACCGCGGCCTATGCGGTGGCTTGAACATCAACTTGTTCAAAGCAGCCATCCAATCTATGAAGGCGCAACAGGACGAGGACATTGAGGTTGAACTGTGTCTGGTTGGCGCAAAAGCGGGCGGCTTTTTTGCCAGCGTGGGCGGCAATGTCACCGCGGCGGTCAGAGATCTGGGAGAGGAGCCAGCGCCGGAGCACCTGATTGGCGGCGTTAAAAGCATGCTGGACGCGTATACAGAAGCGAAGATTGACGCGTTGTTTCTCGCCGGCAACGAGTTTGTCAACACCATGACACAGGCGCCACGCGTGGAGCAGTTGTTGCCGCTCAAAGCGGAGGATAACCCCGCACTTTCCCATCACTGGGACTATGTTTACGAGCCCGATGCGAGGGAGCTCCTGGACGCGCTAATGATTCGCTACATCGAATCATTGGTTTATCAGGCGGTGGTGGAAAATGGTGCCTGTGAGCAGGCGGCGCGCATGATCGCCATGAAAAATGCAACCGACAATGCTGGAGAGCTTATTGAAGAGCTGCAGCTTGTCTATAACAAGGCGCGCCAGGCTGCCATTACGCAGGAGCTGGCAGAGATTGTAGGTGGTGCGGCAGCCATTGGCTGAGACCAGCGCCTAAGAAGCTGAATCAATGGCGACGGCAATGCCGTTGCTCGACGTGACAAATGAGGGCCGGAAAATGAGTAGCGGAAAGGTCGTGCAGGTTATTGGCGCCGTCATCGATGTGGAGTTTCCACGCGAGAATGTGCCGCAGATATATGACGCACTGACAGTGGCCGATAAGGGCCTCACCCTTGAGGTGCAGCAGCAGTTGGGAGACGGCATCGTTCGCGCCATTGCTATGGGCCCTTCAGAGGGAGTCAGTCGGGGGTTGAGCGTCGAAAATACAGGCGCCCCTATCTCGGTACCTGTAGGGACAGAGACGCTGGGCCGTATCATGGATGTGTTGGGGAACCCGATCGATGAGAAGGGGCCTATCGGTGAAAAAGAGCGCTCGTCTATCCATCGCGCGGCGCCCACCTATGAGGAACTGGCGGCGTCAGATGAACTGCTTGAAACGGGCATCAAAGTGATCGACCTCGTGTGTCCCTTCGCGAAGGGCGGCAAGGTTGGCCTGTTCGGTGGTGCTGGCGTGGGTAAAACGGTCAACATGATGGAGCTCATCAATAACATCGCGACCGAGCACTCTGGCCTGTCGGTGTTTGCAGGGGTGGGAGAGCGTACTCGGGAGGGGAATGACTTCTACTACGAGATGCAGGAATCCGGGGTCGTGAACGTAGAAGAGATGGAAAAGTCCAAGGTGGCGATGGTTTACGGCCAGATGAATGAGCCGCCGGGCAACCGCCTCCGTGTCGCGCTGACTGGTCTGACGATGGCGGAGCGATTCCGCGACGAGGGTCGTGACGTACTCCTATTCGTAGACAACATTTACCGCTACACCCTGGCCGGGACAGAAGTATCGGCGCTGTTGGGCCGAATGCCCTCGGCCGTAGGCTACCAGCCGACGCTCGCGGAAGAGATGGGGGTATTGCAGGAGCGCATTACCTCCACGAAAACAGGGTCCATTACCTCGATTCAGGCGGTGTATGTTCCAGCAGATGACCTCACGGACCCCTCTCCCGCGACCACTTTTGCCCACCTTGACTCAACGGTGGTGCTGAGTCGTGATATTGCCGCGAAGGGCATTTACCCCGCAGTAGACCCATTGGATTCCACTTCGCGCCAGCTGGATCCGCTGATCATTGGGCAGGAGCACTACGAAGTAGCGCGAGGTGTGCAGTCAGTGTTGCAGCGATATAAAGAGCTGAAAGATATTATTGCCATCCTGGGTATGGATGAGCTCTCAGAGGAAGACAAGCTGACGGTAGCGCGTGCGCGAAAGATAGAGCGCTTTTTGTCACAACCGTTCCATGTGGCCGAGGTGTTCACAGGCTCACCGGGTATTTATGTCTCCCTGAAGGACACGATCGCCGGATTCAAAGGTATCTTGGCCGGTGACTATGACAACCTGCCTGAGCAGGCGTTTTACATGGTGGGTTCTATCGAGCAGGCCGTGGAGAGAGCGGCCAAGCTGTAAGGCTGGTCGGGGACTGATTCATGGCGATGACCTTACATTGCGACATTGTCAGCGCAGAGGCCCAGATTTTCTCGGGGCTTGTCGAGCTGTTGGTGGCGACGGGTGTGGATGGCGAGCTGGGGGTCTGCTACGGCCATTCCGCGTTGCTTACACGGCTGGTTCCAGGTCCTATTCGCATCGTTGAGCAAGGTGGTGAGGAGCATGTGTACTACGCCTCCGGCGGGTTTTTAGAGGTGCAGGGCGACATGGTTACCGTCTTGGCCGATACGGCAGTCCGCGCAGACGATATTGATGAGGCCGCCGCCGAGGTAGCCCGAAAGAGGGCTGAAGACGCCTTTACCAATCAGCAAGGCGAGATTGATTACGGTCGAGCCTCCGCACAGCTCGCTGAAGCCACAGCCCAGCTCGCCGCCTTACGCAAGCTAAAGCACCGCGCAAATCGAGGCTAACGCCGAGCACACACTCTTTTTGCCCCTATTTTTGGTGTTTGTTTACCCTCACGACCTAGACCGGTTGCAATGCGCCGGTGGTTGGCAATGATGATGCTTGCTTAAACTCCAGAGCGAGCGTTATATGCTGGAAGTAATCATTTTGGCTGCTGGGAAAGGCAGCCGGATGCAGTCGAATCTACCGAAGGTGCTCTACCCTCTTGCCGGCCGGCCGCTAGTGAACCATGTGCTTGACGTCGCGCGAGCATTGGGCCCGGAGCGTGTCCACCTTGTTGTGGGTCACGGTGCTGACTTGGTTCAAGCCGCAGCGAACGCTCAGGATTTTGTGTGCCATGTGCAGGCTGAGCAGCTGGGTACGGGACACGCGGCACTGCAGGCGATTACATCTTGCAACCCTGATAGCACGGTTTTAGTGCTGTTTGGTGATGTGCCACTGATTGGATCGGACAGTTTGCATGGGGTGATTGCCGCGGCAGGACCGGGAGTTGCGCTCCTTTCAGCAACACTGGATGAACCCGTGGGTTACGGCAGGGTGATCCGTGACCAGCAGGGGGGGTTTCTTGCGGTGATAGAGGAGGCTGACGCCTCTCCGTCCGAACAGGCGGTAAAAGAAATTAACACCGGTGTGTTGGCCGCTCAGGCCAGCGCATTAATGGGCTGGCTGAGCGGTGTCGATAACAATAATGCCCAGTCAGAATATTATCTGCCCGATGTATTGGCTCTTGCGAAAGAGCAGGGCGCGCCGGTGTCTGTCGTTGAATCAACCAATGGGCTGGATACGCTGGGGGTTAATACGCCGCAGCAGCTGGAGCACTTAGAGCGCCTTTATCAAGCCAAATTGGTTGACCAACTCATGTCGGCTGGTGCGGTTGTCGCAGATCGTTCGCGACTGGATATCCGCGGCCAGGTGCAGTGCTGTCGGGATGTCCGTATCGACGTTAATGTCGTGCTCGAGGGCAATATTGCTTTGGGTGAGGGTGTATCCATTGGCGCAAACTGCGTTATCCGCGACGCAGAGATCGGTGCGGCGTCGCAGATTTTGCCCTTTAGTCACATCGAAGGCGCAGTGATAAAAAGCGGTGCGGTCATCGGGCCTTACGCTCGGCTTCGCCCCGGAACCGTCGTTGACGACCAGGCCAGGGTGGGTAATTTTGTTGAGGTGAAAAACACCCATCTCGGCAAAGGTGCCAAAGCCAGCCATCTTGCGTATCTTGGCGACGCGTACATCGGTAGCCGGAGTAACGTGGGTGCCGGCACCATCACCTGTAATTACGATGGCGCGAGCAAGCACCGCACCACCCTGGGCGAGTCGGTGTTTGTGGGATCAAACAGTACATTGGTGGCACCTGTCACGATAGAGGATGGCGGTTTCGTGGCGGCAGGTTCAACCATCACAGAGGATGTGAAGGCCGATCAACTTGCCGTCGCAAGGGGCAGGCAGCGCAATGTAGAGGGGTGGACAAAACCGGTCAAAACCGAGGGCAAAGGCTGATGTGTGGCATCGTCGCCGTTGCCGCGCGTCGAGACTGCAGTGATATCCTCCTTGAGGGGCTGCGCCGCCTCGAATATCGAGGCTACGACTCGGCGGGCGTTGCGCTCATTGACCGGTCGGGCAGATTAAGCAGCCACAAATGTCTTGGCCGGGTCGCCGCACTGGAGGCCGCTCACGCTGATTCGCCCATTCAGGGCGGCACGGGTATTGCGCACACACGATGGGCGACTCACGGTGAGCCTTCGGTCGTTAATGCGCACCCCCATATCATCAACGATCGTATAGCCGTGGTTCACAATGGCATTATCGAGAATCATGGCGCCCTCCGGCAGGGGCTCTCCAGTGAGGGGCGTGACTGTGTGTCTGATACCGACACCGAAGTCGTCGCGCATCTCATTGAATCTGCTGTTGTGGCTGGGAGTGGGTTGTTGGCCGCCGTGCAATTGGTGCTGCCAAAACTCGAAGGCGCCTATGCACTGGCTATCGTTGACCGCGAATCACCGAACACGATTGTCGTGGCGCGACAGGGTAGCCCGCTGGTATTGGGTATTGGGATTGGCGAGCATTTTGCGGGATCTGACACGCGGGCACTCCGATCGGTTACGGATACCTTTGTTTATCTCGAGGATGGTGACATCGCCGAAATCACTGCTGACAGATACTCCATTTTGAATGCGGCGGGTGAGCCGGCTCATAGAGCGCGGACTCGACTAGCCCTGCAGGCCGAAGATGAGGGTCTGGGACGACACGATCATTTCATGCTCAAGGAGATTTTTGAGCAGCCGGCGAGGCTTCGCGATACGGTGGCACAGGGTGCGGGATCGGATGATGCTTTCGGTGTCGATGCGTCAACCTTGTTTCCACGCGTTGCGGCGGTACGAATTCTCGCTTGCGGCACCAGTTATCACGCGGGCCTTGTGGCGCGACACTGGATCGAATCGTTAGCGCGCCTGCCTTGCCAGGTCGAGGTGGCCTCGGAGTACCGATATCGGGAATCGGTAACCTTGCCGAATACGCTGGCCGTGGGGATATCACAATCTGGTGAGACCGCCGACACCTTGGCCGCACTCGAACACACTGACTCCGAGCGGGTTTTGGCACGGCTGGCGATTTGCAACGTCGATCATAGCGCTATGGTGCGCGCCAGTGAGCTCGTATATTTGACGCAGGCGGGCACTGAGATCGGGGTGGCCTCCACTAAGGCATTTACCACCCAACTGGCGGCACTCCTGAACCTTGCGTTATGCCTGGCGCTTCACCACGCACCTGAGACTGTTTCACAGCTCGAAGTGGCAGAGGCGCTTGAGGAAATGGCAAGTGCCGCCGACGCCGTGCTGAAACATGATGATCGCATCAAGGCGCTTTCTCGCCACTTCACGAATAAACAGCACGCGCTTTTCTTGGGTCGGGGTATCTACCATCCCATTGCCATGGAGGGCGCGCTGAAGCTCAAGGAAATTTCCTATATTCATGCCGAGGCGTACCCCGCGGGAGAACTGAAACATGGCCCTCTGGCGTTGGTGGATGAGGATATGCCCGTAGTCGCCGTGGCCCCCGATGACCAGCTCATGGGAAAGCTGCGCTCTAATCTTGAGGAAGTGCGTGCGCGCGGTGGCCAGTTATTTGTTTTTGCCAGCGAAAACGCGGGCTATGAGTCGGGTCCGAGTTGTGAAGTGCTCGAAATGCCCGCTTGTAGCGCGCTTGCTGGGCCCGTGGTGTTTACTATTGCGCTGCAGCTGCTTTCCTACCATGTTGCGGTGGCGCGGGGTACCGATGTGGACAAGCCGCGCAACCTCGCTAAAAGTGTCACGGTCGAATAATTTCGGACAGAGCATTATATTTTTAATATGGGAAAAGAAAGCTTAGTAAAAAATTGAGTTGGTATTACCCTCCAGAAAGAGTCCATACGTTTGTTACCGTACCGTGCGGGAAAATTAATGGCGGCTGGGGTCTTGCCGGCCTGAGCGGGGAGAGTCGCGGCACCCGTTTACACAAAGCGGCGGGTAAGGAATAAACGGCGATCAAGTAGACCGTTGCCCGCCACAGGGACGAATAGCGGGAGCTGGTCTGCTTCTGGGTCTACTACTAGACGCCAGGGCGGTCGTTGCAGCTCACCTTCGAGGTGAGCCGCGCGCAACAACACCACGGATTGCGATTAATTGGGGTTGGCGGCTTTGAAGGCACGGATGGCGGTGTTGAAGTCTGTGGCAACCTGTTCTTCGCGCGACACAGCGGCGTTGTAGTCAGCAGCAGCGAGCGCATAGCGCTCCTGTGCACTGTCATCGCCCTCATCGATCGCTGCTTTCTCAGCGACCATTTTGTCGTCCACGCAGGCCAGGTACTCAGCATTCGCGGCCTGAAACGCCTTCACCCCTCCTTGGGCGGCCACCATCTCATCCATAGTGGCGCTGTCGCCATCGGGGGTGGATGGTGCCACAGGCACATCACAGGCATGAGCAACGCCAACGGGGGCGGCCAGCAAGCCAAGTATCAGAAAGGCAGTTTGAATATTCATCATTAATTTCCTTATTGTGGGGGGCCGTTTTTGAAGCGACCCCGGTCTGTGATGGGCACAGCGCTCGAGAGCAGCGTGTCCCATGTGAACAAAGTGACGTGTCAGACCGAAGTTATACCAATGAAATCGGTTTGAATAAACCGCGACCGCCTCGGATCCAAAAAAACAGTTCTTCAGCCGCTAAAGCGCATTCCGTTACACTGCCGCTATGGATGTATCGGATATTCTGAGCCCGTTGAATACGGCGCAGCGGGAGGCTGTCACGGCCTCCTCCAGTAATTTGCTGGTGCTGGCGGGTGCGGGCTCGGGCAAAACCCGGGTGTTGGTGCATCGGATTGCCTGGCTGATCCGAGCGGAGGGCCTGTCTGCCCACGCTGTCCTCGCGGTGACCTTTACCAATAAGGCGGCGCGCGAAATGCGGGGCCGCATTGAGGACATGCTCCAGATGCCCACTCATGGTCTGTGGGTCGGCACTTTTCACGGGCTGGCACACCGGCTCCTCAAAGCCCACTGGCAGGAAGCCGGCTTGCCCCAACAGTTTCAGATCCTTGATAGCGATGACCAACTCAGAGTCGTCAAGCGGATGTGTCGCGAGCTTGATCTTGACGAGGCGCGGTGGCCGCCCAAGCAGGCGCAATGGTTTATTAATGGTCAGAAGGACGAGGGCTTACGGGCGCGCCATGTGTCAGCCCCCGAGGGCGACCTTTACGCCAAGACTATGGTTCGCATTTATGTCGCCTACGAAGAGACCTGTGAGCGAGCTGGTCTGGTCGATTTTGCCGAGCTTTTATTACGCGCCCACGAACTGTGGTTAAAGTCGCCCGAGACGCTCCAGCACTACCAGCAGCGTTTTAAAACTATTTTGGTGGACGAATTTCAGGACACCAACACCATTCAGTACGCCTGGCTGAGAGTGTTGGCCGGGCAGAGCATTCCGGTGGTCGCGGTAGGGGATGACGACCAGTCTATTTATGGCTGGCGCGGCGCCCGGGTCGAAAACATTCAGCGGTTTTCTGAGGATTTCAAAAGCACAGAAACGGTGCGGCTGGAGCAAAATTATCGCTCTACGGAGACCATTTTGGAGGCAGCCAATGGCCTTATTGCTCGCAACGCGGGACGTCTGGGTAAAAACCTCTGGACTGACGGCGAGCGGGGTGATCCGATTACGCTGTATGCGGGATTTAATGAGCAGGACGAGGCGCGCTATATCGTCGAGCGAGCAGAAAATTGGTTTGGCGACGGGCACCCTCGGCGCTCCATTGCGATTCTCTATCGCTCTAACGCCCAGTCGCGGGTGCTGGAAGAGGCCCTGCTGAGAGACGGCATTCCCTATCGAATTTATGGTGGCCAGCGCTTTTACGAACGACTCGAGATTCGCAACGCGCTGGCTTATTTGCGGCTCGCGCAAACCCGCGATGATGATCCGGCACTGGAGCGCGTGCTCAATACGCCGCCGCGAGGGATCGGCAACAAGACGGTAGAAAAGTTGCGTGAAGTAGCACGCAGTGAACAAATCTCGATGTGGCGTGCCATTCGCAGTGTGCGTGAAAAAAGCGGATTGCCGGCCAGGGCGCTGTCGGCCTTGGGGAATTTTCAGGCGCTGATCGACGACTTGGATCGTGCCTCGGAAACCCTGCCGCTTGATGAGCTGACCGAGCATGTGATCGAGGTCACGGGGCTCCTTGACTATCATCGGTCTGAAAAAGGAGAACGCGGGCAGGCGCGAGTCGAGAACTTACAGGAATTGGTCACGGCAACTCGGATGTTTGAGCCCGAGGATGAAACCCTCTCTCCGTTACAAGCATTTCTCGATAGCGCGGCACTGGATGCGGGAGAGGGCCAGGCTGATCCTTACGAAGACAGTATCCAGATGATGACGCTGCACTCTGCCAAGGGGCTTGAATTCCCTTTGGTTTTTATTGCTGGAATGGAGGAGAACCTGTTTCCACATCAGATGTCTATGCAGGAGCCAGGGCGCTTAGAAGAGGAGCGCAGGCTGGCTTATGTGGGCATTACCCGCGCCATGAAAAAGCTAGTGGTGACTTATGCTGAGAACCGCAGGCTCTACGGTGGCGATCTCTACAACGCGCCCTCTCGTTTTATCAGAGAGATTCCCGGTGAGTTAATTGAAGAGGTGCGCCTCAATGGCGCCGTCTCTCGCCCCCTCTCCTCATTGGCCCATAGCGGACTCACCGAGCCGTCCATCGATGGTATTGATTTGGGGCGCCGGGTGCTGCACCAGGTCTTTGGAGAGGGAGTGGTGACGCAATTCGAGGGTCAGGGCAGCAATGCCCGTGTAGAGGTGAGTTTCAGTGAAGGTAGCAAATGGCTTGTGCTTCAATATGCCAATCTGACGGTGCTCTGAGGGAATTTCATGCGTGAACAACAGATCTTGCCGGTAGCCGTGCTGTGCCTTGTGGCCGCATTGGTGGCTGTCGTTGCGGGGTGGACAATGGATCGCATGGACCGGCCCGGCACAACGCCCACCGAAGCAGGAGCGCCCATTGAAGCGATAGAGTGGAAGCTGGTGACCACCTGGCCCAAGGGGTTACCCGGCCTCGGCGCGGCACCTGAGAATTTTGCGAGACGGGTAAATGAGACGTCCGGAGGACGGTTAAGAATCAAAGTGTTTGGCGCTGGTGAAATTGTGCCCGCTTTTGAGGTGTTCGACGCGGTCTCTCGCGGGGTGGCTCAGGCAGGCCATGGTGCGGCGTATTACTGGAAGGGGAAGATCCCCGCTGCCGTTTTTTATACGGCGGTACCGTTT
Organism: Luminiphilus sp.; assembly: GCA_029242325.1. Classification (GTDB taxonomy): domain Bacteria; phylum Pseudomonadota; class Gammaproteobacteria; order Pseudomonadales; family Halieaceae; genus Luminiphilus. Next base: position 130,268 of record JAQWUD010000038.1, on the reverse strand, counting down.
GGTATGACGGCACAAGAAGCCAATGGCTGGCTGCATTATGGTGGCGGGCTTGAGCTCTGGCGGGAGTTGTATGCCCCATTTGGTGTGGTGCCGTTTGCTGGAGGCAGCACGGGTGTTCAGATGGCGGGCTGGTTCAATATTCGCCTCAATAGCCGCGAGGATCTCGAGGGACTCAAAATGCGCATTCCTGGCCTTGCCGGTGAAGTATTTGATGCCGCTGGCGGCTCTGCAGTCCGAATCGCTGGGGGTGAGGTCTACACGTCCATGCAGACTGGGGTGATTGACGCTGTGGAATGGGTGGGTCCGTACAACGATCGGACACTTGGCCTCATGGAGGTCGGTGATTACTATTACTATCCTGGTTGGCACGAGCCAGGGGCAATGCTCGAAACCATTGTCAACGCTGAGGCTTTGGCCGCGCTACCAGCCGATTTACAGGCCATTGTCAGGGTAGCTGCCCGGGCAACCAACAGCGATATGCTGGATGATTTCACCGCCCACAACAGTGAGGCGCTTCAGATACTGCTGAGCGATTTCGACACCGAGGTGTTGCCGCTGCCTGACGATGTGATGGATGCCCTGTATGAAAAAAGCCAGATTGCGATACAGGCTCTGGTGGAGGCCGACCCGATGGCAAAAAAAATTGCTGCCTCTTACTTTTCTTTTGCCGAACAGGTGAGGGCTTATCACGAGGTTTCGGAACGTGCCTATCTCAATGGGCGTGACCGCTTATTGCCCCCGATATCACTTACTGGGGAATAGGTCGGGTCAGCTTGTTCTCATCTATGGCCACGTAGATAAACTCCCCTTCGGTCACTTTAAGGGGCTCGCCGTCCTGTTTTGAATTGATCCAGACCTCGACGAGGATTCTCGCTGAGCTGCGGCCCGTCTCCAGCACATCGCAGTAGCAACTTACAACGGCGCCAACGTGTACCGGCGTCAGGAATGACATCCCTTCAACCGCGACGGTGGCCACCCGGCCTTCAGCGAGCTCAGACGCGGTGATACTGCCTGCGAGATCCATCTGGGAAAGCAGCCAGCCACCAAAAATGTCGCCGTTGGCGTTGGTGTCCTTCGGCATGGCGATGGTTTGAAGCGCCAGCTCACCAAAGGGCAAGGGGTTGGTATCGAGTTCTTCGACTGACATGTGAGCTCCCGGATCGTGGATGCAGCATGCACGGCGAACACACTGCGCTTTGGGTCGATTACAAGGCCCGCCGATTAAGCCGACATTATCGCCCTAAGAGCCCGGGAAGCCATAGCACCAGATTGGGCCACCACCACATGAGCAGCAGGAGCAAGAGCTGGATGACCACAAATGGCAGGACTCCTGCATAAATGTCGCGAGTGCTGACACTATCAGGGGCCACACCACGCAGATAAAAGAGTGCAAAACCGAAAGGCGGCGTCAGGAAGGAGGTCTGGAGGTTGACGGCGATCATGACTCCCAGCCATATCGGATCGAATCCCATCGACAACAATATGGGGCCGACTACGGGTACCACCACAAAGGTTATTTCAATAAAATCGAGGATAAATCCGAGTAGGAACATCACGAGCATCACGACCAGCAAAGCTGTATGTGGCCCGCCTCCGAGGTCTTCGAAAAACGACTCAATCAACATATCGCCCCCAAAGCCCCGGAACACCAGCGAGAAGACAGCGGCGCCAATTAGAATCAGGAAGACCATGCTGGTGGTATAGAGCGCTGAGCGGGAAATGTCGCGTAAGACGGCCATTGATAGTGCGCCTCTGAGCATCGCCAGCAATAGCGCGCCGCTAGCGCCGACTCCGGCGGCCTCGGTGGGGGTTGCGGCGCCCACAAGAATCGAGCCTAGCACCAACACAATCAAAGCCAGCGGGGGTAGCACCGCCCTCATGGCGGAGCCCGGATCAGGGCTTTCAACGATCGCAGGCGGAGCAATACGGGGTTGCAAGGTCGCGCGCAACAGCAAGTAGCCCATATACAGCACTACCAAGACACACCCGGGCACCATCGCGCCGACAAATAAATCGCCAACCGAAACGGTGTCGGTGTTGATGATATTCATCCTCAGCTGCGCCTGCTGATAGGCGCTGGACATGATGTCACCCAGTAACACCAGAGCGATCGATGGCGGAATGATCTGCCCTAGAGTACCAGTAGCGCAGATGGTGCCAGTGGCGAGCTGGGGCTGGTAACCCGCTTTGAGCATGGTGGGTAACGCCAGCACGCCCATTGTCACCACAGTGGCACCCACAATACCTGTACTGGCCGCCAACAGCGCGCCCACGACAATCACCGCGACACCGAGCCCGCCAGGTCGCGCACCAAAGAGCCCCGCCATATTGGCTAAAAGGTCTTCGGCAATGCGAGCGCGTTCGAGCACGACGCCCATTAGGATAAATAGCGGTACGGCGACCAGCGTCTCGTTACCCATTGTGCCGAAGATCCGTCCCGTCAGCGCGGAGAGATAATCAGGATCGAAATGACCGATCAGAATCCCGAGAGCTGCAAATCCCAGTGCTGTCCCGCCAAGCGTTAATGCGACTGGAAACCCGAGCAGCAAAATGCCGCATACCACGACAAACATGGCCAGTGCCAACTGTCCTTCCATCACGATGTGCCCCTGCGTCGAAGCGTCGCAATCGAGGTTTGAAGCTGGGCAAGCGCCTGCAGCGCGAGCAGGGTCGCCATCACAGGGATTAATGTTTTTAACAGGAAGACAAAGGGCAGTCCCCCGGGTTCGGGTGAGGCTTCGCTGGCTGACCAGCTGTCGATAACATAGTCCATCGACCCCCATCCAATCAGGGCGCATAGGGGGAGTGTGAAAACGATGTGACCAAGCGCATTGACCCACGCTTTCTGGCGCGAAGTGAAGTTCCGATAAAAAATATCCACCCTCACGTGCTGATCTGCTCTCAGAGCGATTGCGGCGCCCAGCATGAACACGGCCGCGTGCAGGTACTGTACCGATTCCTGCGCGGCTATCGCGCCGGTGTTGAATCCATAGCGCAATACCACAATGACCAGTACGAGAACCGCCATAGTGGGCACACACCACAAGACAAGGTCGCTCAGCCGGTGAATACCCCGATCAATCATGCTTGTCGGGGGGGTCTCTTGAGGCATGTTTATCCCACGGTGTTTATCGACGACGTACAAGGTTATCATTCTGCTCCCAGAGATAGCAGAAGAGGCAACCCTGTGCTTTCCATTCTGTCGCCAGCTAAAACACTCGACTATGAGACGGCTCCCACCACCAAGAAGTCAACTCAGCCCTTATTCATCGATCAAGCCGCGTCCCTGGTGAAGAGCGCCCGCAAGATGGATCCTGAAGATATCCAGGCCCTGATGAGTGTCTCGGAGAAAATCGCCACGCTGAATCATGAGCGCTTTATGAACTGGGCAGCCCCGTTCTCGCTTAAGAATGCCAAACAGTCCGTTTTGGCATTCAAGGGGGACGTTTACACGGGCCTCCAGGCAGACACGCTCAGCGCGGAAGAACTCGCTTTTGCACAGAAGCACCTGCGCATCCTCTCAGGCCTTTATGGTGTGTTGCGCCCCTTGGACCTCATGCAGCCGTACCGGCTGGAAATGGGCCTGCCGTTCAACAACGCGGGCGGCAAGAATCTCTATGAATTTTGGGGCGATAGTGTGACGGAGGTGCTGGGGAAACACTTGAAGGCCAGCGGCAGCAAGGTGCTGGTGAATCTGGCGTCGAACGAATACTTCAAGGTGGTTAAACCAAAGCACCTGGATGCTGATGTGATCACGCCCCAGTTTCGCGACCTGAAGAACGGCCAGTACAAAATGGTTTCTTTCTTCGCGAAAAAAGCTCGTGGGGTCATGGCGCGTTACATTATTCAAAAAGGTTTGAATGAGCCTGAAGGGCTAAAGCGCTTCAAGGGCGACGGCTATTATTACAGCGCCAAACATTCAGACGGCAACAACTGGGTTTTTCTGCGAGATGCACCGCCTCAGGCCGGCTAAGCGTTTTCTTGCTTGAAGGGCAATAGCGTGGCGGCCTCTCGCTGGTACGCCCGGACATGCTCACACTCCTGCATCGAAAACTGTTGTACCGCCTCACGCAGGCGTTCGTCCACGATCCAGTGGTTGGAATGCGTAAGAATGGGTTCGAACCCACGCTGAATTTTGTGTTCGCCCTGAGCGCCGGGGTCAAATCGTGACAACCCGGCATCTATGCAGTACTCAATACCGCGGTAGTAGCAGGCTTCAAAGTGGAGGTAGTCAAACTCTGCAAGGCAACCCCAGTAACGTCCATACAGGGTATCGTCGCCCTCAAAAAAAAGTGACGCGGCGACGGGCTGCTGTGCCTGTTCCGCAACGATCATCACGGGAGTTTGCCCGAGGCTCGGGCAGGTTTCTGTGAAGAAGCCTTTTGTCAGATAACCGCCGTGGCCCGATCGTTTGGCGTATGTTGTTTGGTAGCAACGATGAAAAAATTGCCAGTTTGCGTCGCTGATTTCGCCGCCTTTAAGCGTTCGAAGTGACAGGCCCTGACGGGCGATCTGCTCGCGTTCGCGCCGGAGATTTTTGCGCTTTCGGCTGCTAAAGCGATCCAAAAAGTCGGCAAAGTCTCGATAGCCGCGGTTAAACCAATGAAACTGCGTGGTCATCCTCTGCGTCATACCGCCGCTGGTCAGCTGTTCCGACGTGTCCGCATCAACGAACAATACATGCCAACTCGATACGTCGAGCGTCTCGCATAGTGTTTGCACCGCCGAGACGATGCGCGGCAGTGTTTCTGCCACATGCTCTTGGCAGCCAAAGCGCTGGCCTGTAGCGGGCGTGAATGGGATTGCGGTGACTAACTTGGGGTAATAGCGTAACCCCATTCTTTGCCAGGTGTCCGCCCAAGACCAGTCGAATACATATTCCCCGTAGCTGTGAGATTTGAGATAGGTGGGTAATAAAGCGGTGGGTGACCCTGATTCCGAAAAGCTGATATGCGCCGGTTGCCAGCCGCTTTCCGGGCTCGTGCAGCCTGATGTCTCAAGGCCCCGCAAAAAGTCCCAGCTTAAAAAAGGGTCGGCGTGTCCGAAGTGCGCTTGCCAGTGCGAGGCATCCAGTTCGGACAAGGACTGATGTACTTGCGCAGAAGATGTTGTCATTGCGATCAGCCAGTGGCCGGAGCGCCAAACCAGAAGTGGGCACATAATCCTGCAAGGATAATCAAGCCGATCCATTTGCTCTGGCTAAAAGCCGCAAAGCATTGATGAATATCCCGGTTCCTGATGAGCCACAGGTGCCGTGCGAACATCGCGCCAACAGCAATCACGGCACTGTTGTAAAGAGGACCCAAAGCGAAGGCCTCTCCACAACGCCAGAAGGCAAATAAACACAGGCACTGCAGTAGTCCAATGACGCGCACATCAAGGTCACCCAGCAAAATCGCGGTAGATTTAATGCCTATAGTCAGATCGTCCTCACGATCAACCATTGCGTATTGCGTGTCATATACGACGGTCCACAGCACGTTGGCTGCGAATAACCACCATAGGGCGACTGGCAGCGCATTCAGGCTCGCCGCAAATGCCATGGGAATACTCCAGGAGAAGGCGAGGCCCAGCACAATCTGCGGTAAGTGAGTGACCCGTTTCATCAGCGGATAAATTAACGCCAGCGCGGCGCCTGCAACCGATAGCTGAACGGTCATGGGATTGGTCATTGCCACCAGCCCAAGAGCGAGAGCAAGCAACCCCATTAGGAGGAAAATCGCTTTCCTGACGGTCAGGGCGCCGGTCACGAGGGGTCGTAAGCGAGTGCGTTCTACGAAGCCGTCGAGGTTCCTGTCTGCCAAATCATTCGCAATGCAGCCGGCTGCTCGCATGACCACAGCGCCAGCAGCAAAGATGCAGAGCAAGTCGAGGGAGGGGTAGCCCTTGTTGGCGAGGACCACGCCCCAGAGCGTGGGCGCCAATAGCAGAAACGCACCAATGGGCTTGTCAAAGCGCATAATCTCGATCATCCCCCACCATGTGCTGGGGCGGGCGTTGGTCGAGGGATCGACTAAAGAGGGGGAGTCAGTCAACGGTCGCGCTTCATGCTAGAGAGGTCCACAGTCTAGCGACCTGACTGGAGCGATGCGACCCGCTTTTCAGACTCTGGCAAAGTCGGCGCGGGAACCTGCCCAGCGCCGCATCAAGGCCTCCGCCCGCGCCGGATCGTGCTGATAGAGCCTCGTTGCGACAGCCTGCGCCTCTACCAGCAGCGCCTCATGCTCGGGCAACAGTGCGATGCGAAACGCCGCCAGGCCTGTTTGTCGTGTGCCCAACAGTTCGCCCGGGCCTCGTATTGCGAGATCGGCTTCTGCGATGACAAACCCATCATGGGACTCCTGCATGATGCTCAAGCGCTGCTGAGCCGTTTCAGAGAGGGGCTGGCGAAACAGCAGCAAACAGTGGCTGTCTATGGCGCCCCGCCCAACCCGACCCCTGAGTTGATGTAACTGGGCGAGCCCCAAACGCTCGGCGTTGTCGATGATCATGAGGCTTGCGTTGGGCACATCCATCCCTACCTCAATTACCGTAGTGGCGATCAAAAGCTGGATCTCACCCTGCTTGAAACGTTCCATCACGGCGGCTTTTTCGGCCGGTTTGAGCTTGCCATGGACTAGCCCAATAGAGGCCTCCGGCAGCGTATGACACAAATGCTTATACGTGGCCTCCGCCGCCTCAATGTCCAAGGTGTCATTTTCTTCGATGGCCGTGCACACCCAATAAGCCTGACGGCCTTCTCGACAGGCCACGCCGACCCGGCGGATCACAGCATCGCGGCGGGAGTGCTCAATGAGCGTCGTCATGACGGGTTGCCTCCCGGGGGGAAGCTCGTCAATGACCGAGCAATCGAGGTCGCCATAGGCCACCATGGCCAGTGAGCGGGGAATGGGTGTGGCCGTCAGCGCCAGTTGATGCGGATGTTGCCCGGCCGCGCCCTTGTCAGCGAGCGCCAATCGCTGATGAACGCCGAACCGGTGTTGTTCATCCACAATGATTAAGCCGAGACGACGAAACTGAACATCTTGTTGGAACAAGGCATGGGTGCCCACAACGATGTGAGCGTCGCCGCTGGCTAACTCGCTAAGGGTCGCTGCGCGCGCCTTGCCTTTGGTACGCCCGCTTAACCAGGCAACGGGGAGCCCCATCGGGCTGAACCAGGCTTCAAGGTTTGCAAAGTGTTGTTCTGCTAGCAATTCCGTGGGAGCCATAAAAGCAACTTGGTAGCCGGAAGCAAGGGTATCGAGAGCGGCTCGTGCGGCGACGAGTGTTTTACCCGATCCCACATCCCCCTGCACAAGCCTCAGCATGGGCTGTTGTTGCGACATATCCAGCGCCAGTTCTGAAGCCACCCGTTCCTGTGCTGCGGTGGGTGAAAAGGGCAGTTGGGCAAGAAGTTTTTCCGAGAGAGGAGACAGCCCGGCGATCACTGGTGCCGTGTGGCGTCGCTCCCGATCCCTTACTCCTTGCACGGTCAGTTGATGTGCGATCAGCTCTTCCCGGGCTAGCCGCAGCTGGGCAGGATGGAGACCCTGATGAATTTGGTTTAGCTCAGCGCCGGGTGGCGGGTTGTGAAGGAAGGCGATGGCCTCAGACAGAGTGATCGCATCTTCGGTCACTGTGGCGAGCAGGTCTTCAGGTGGGTTGGCCACGAGCAATCTCAGCGCCTGACCGCAAAGTTTACGCCACGTGCTTTGGCCCATACCGCTTACGGTAGGGTACACGGGTGTCAGGGCTTGCTCGACCAGGTTGGCCCCCTCACCTAGCCGATATTCTGGATGAATCATCTCGATGTGCCCGCCCGATCGCCGCGGCGTGCCAAAAAGCTGTATTGCTGCTCCCTGCTTGAATTGCGAGACTTGTGCCTGCCGGAAATGAAACAGCCTGACAGTGAGTATGCCGGTGCCATCCTCGATTTTAATGAGCAGCGTTCGGCGCCGGCCCAGTGTAACCGCCGCGGTGAGAACCTCCCCGTCAATAACGGCGTCTACATGATCGCGCAGGCCACCGATCGGCGTTATCTGGGTTCTGTCCTGATAACGCAGGGGAAAATGAAACAGCAAGTCCTCCAGCGAACGGATGCCAATATCCGACAGGCGGGAGGCCATTTTTTCTCCCACGCCGCGGAGCACCGTGACGGGGTTCTGGAGGATGGTTTGACTCAAACGCGTCCCGATGCAAAAAGATCTCATGCTAGGCTCACAGCTTAGCCATTCTATGATGAGGCTGTGAAGTTATGCGAGTGCTGATCCTCGGCTGCGGTGATATTGGCACCCGCGTTGGCCTGAACTTGCTCGACAGGGGCTGGCAGGTCGCGGCAGTGCGCCGCGATACAAGTCAATTGCCCGAGACCTTCGCTCGTTATGGCTTGGACCTGACAGATGAAGAGGGTCTGACCGCACTGCAGTCAGTAGACCCGGATTATGTCGTCGTCACCCCCACCCCTCAATCCTATGACCCTGCGGGGTATCAAGCGGGTTTCGCAGACTTGGCTGAGGCGCTCGCGAAGCAGAGCTGGCTAAGACATTGTCGGCGGCTACTGTGGATCTCTTCCACCCGAGTGTATCGGGAATCAGATGGGGGCTGGGTCGATGAACACTCAGCACTCAACATAGACGAGCCGCAGGCGAGGTCAATGGTTGTGGCGGAGGCAACGCTCAGGCGTGCAGTAACATCAACGATTATTCGTCCAGCGGGGGTGTATGGGGACCCTCAAGGGATGTTGATCCGCAGGGTCAGAGCGGGCGAGGGGGGCGCGCCTGGTGCGCAATACGGCAATCGCATACACCGCGATGATTTGGCCCGGCTGATCGTGCATTGTTTGCTACGTGACCAGCAGGGCGATGGGGTTCCCCCAACGCTGATCGGCGCCGACCGCGATCCGACTCCAACGCATGAGGTGGAGACGTGGTTGGCCGCACAGCTGGGAGTGTCATTGACGCGGCAATCTGATATCGGGCGACCGCGCGCTAACCGGCGCTGTCGCAATAGCCTGTTGGCGGAGATTGGGTTCTCGTTGACTTTCCCCTCGTGGCGGGAGGGGTATGCGGCGGCGCTGGCCCAACCGCTCGGGGTTACCTAGTTCTGGGGAGGCCGGCGCTTACAGCGCCAAAATGGCTTCTACCTCGATGCGGGCCCCCTTGGGCAGAGCGGCCACCTGAACACAGGCCCTCGCGGGGTAGGGATCATTGAAGTGACCGGCCATGACGGCGTTGACGGCATCGAAGTCACCGAGATCAGTCAGGGAAATATTGATTTTGACCGCGTCATCCAGCGTGCCCCCGGCGGCCTCGGCCACTGCCAGTAGGTTCTGAAATACGCGTTCTGCCTCTGTGGCAATGTCGCCAGTGACCATCTCCATAGAGTGCGGATCAAGCGGTATCTGGCCCGATATCCAGACGGTATTTCCCACCTTGGTTCCTTGAGAGTAAGGCCCGATCGCTTGGGGGGCAGATGCGGTTGCAATGATGGCTCGGTTCGACATAACAAGGCTTCCTCGGCAGGGCCAGAAGCCCTCCATTGAATAACTTACCGGGGCTTATCGCAAGGCTGGCAGCGCGGTGCATCGCCGGGTGAGGTGGTTGTTGGCGCAGGCAAAGACACTAGCGACGCGCGCTGCGAACGACCTTAAGCACGCCTTCTATGGTTCTGAGCCGCTTCATGACCCGCGCCAAATGGGTTCGGCTACTCACCTGAAGTTCCAAGTCGACGAAGGTAAATTGCACGTCCTTGTTCTGTGTCGCAATGCGTTCAATATTAAGGCCGATGGCACTGAGGCGTGTCGCGAGCACCGCAATCATGCCTCGCCGGTTTTCTACCTGCACCCTGAGCCCAACCGGGTAAACGCGGTCAATCTCCTCGTCCCAGTGCAGAGAAATGAGCCGATCAGGCTGATCCCTGAGCTCTATGAGGTTTCGACAGTTATCCCGGTGCACCATCAGGCCTTTCTCCTGGCCGAGGTATCCCTGAATAGCGTCGCCGGGCAGCGGGCAGCAACACTTGGCATAGGTCACGCCCACACCTTCGGTGCCACGAATCCCCAGTGTGGCGCCATCGCCGCTGAGGATGGATGTGCCTTTCCGGCTGATCATGTGGGCAACCGCAATATGCGCCAAGGTGTTGCCGAGTGCGACGTCGATAAGGAGTGTTTCCACATCGGGTTTGCCTAACGCGGCGAGCGCAGTCGACATTTTTTGCTCTTCAATGGCGTTGAGCCTGGCGTCATGTGCTATCAATGCCCGATCTAACAGGTTTCGACCCAGCGCGATAGAGTCTTCCCGGCGTTGGTCTTTCAGGAAATGTCGAATATGGGTTCGGGCGCGTGCCGTGACCACCCAGTTCAACCACGACGGGCTCGGTCGCCCAGAAGGAGAGGTCACAATCTCAACGGTTGCGCCGCTTTCCAATGCCTCTGATAAAGGCACCAGGTGGTTAGTGACTCTCGCGGCTACACAGCTGTTGCCGATGTCACTGTGAACGGCATAGGCAAAATCGATTGGGCAGGACCCTTTGGGCAGCTCCAGAATGTCACCTCGGGGGGTAAACACGTATACCTCGTCGGGGAACAGATCAATTTTGACGTTCTCGATGAACTCCAACGAGTCTCCGGCACGTTGTTGCATCTCCAACAGTCCTTGCACCCACTCTCTGGCTCTGGTTTGGGAGATGCTGACCCCCGTTTCCTCGGTTTTGTAGAGCCAGTGGGCGGCAATGCCGTTATTCGCCATGTCCTCCATTTCATGAGTGCGAATCTGTATTTCAATGGGAACGCCATGCATCCCTTTCAGAACGGTGTGCAAGGATTGGTAGCCATTTGCTTTCGGTATGGCGATGTAGTCTTTGAATTCTCCTGGCACCGGCTTGTAGAGGCTATGTACCACGCCTAACGCTCGATAGCAGTCATCAACAGAGTCCACGATCAAACGAAAGGCGAAGATATCCATCACCGCTGAAAAACCTTTCCGCTTGGCCTTCATTTTGTTGTAAATGCTGAAAAGGTGTTTTTCTCGCCCGATCACTGTGGCCGCCAGTCCCTCGCGCATCAGGGTTTGGCTCAACTGGTCCCTAATCTGGTCCACCAACTGTTTTCGGTTCCCACTTGCGGCTTTGCGCGCCGCCTCAAGGCGACGAGCCCGCATGGGATACAGGGCCTTCAAGCCCAGGTCCTCAAACTCCATCCGGACTTCATTCATCCCGAGCCGCATTGCGATCGGGGCATAGATGTCTAGCGTTTCGCCGGCGATCCGCTTGACCTTCTCGCGATTGAGGACACCGAGTGTGCGCATGTTGTGCAGACGATCAGCTAGTTTGACGAGGATGACACGGATGTCTTTGGCCATGGCCAACGTCATCTTCTGGAAGTTTTCTGCCTGTCTCAATTCCACAGAGTCAAATTCAACATGAGTCAGCTTGCTCACCCCATCGACCAACTCCGCAACCTGTTCACCAAACTGCGCGCCGATGTCCTCTTTACTCACACCCGTATCTTCGATTACGTCGTGGAGCAGGGCTGCCATCAGACTCTGCGCATCCATATGCATGCGCGCGAGGATGCTCGCCACGGCCAGCGGGTGCGTGACATATGGTTCACCACTGCGGCGGGTCTGTCCGTAGTGAGCTTGTTCCGAGTAATAGTAAGCTCTGCGCACTTGCTGCGCCTGATCAAGCGGCAGGTAATCGGCGATCAGTTGCTCGAAGGCTGCCAGCGAACTCTTGGCGAAATGATCAACGGGGGGTGTAGGATTATTAGCGCTGGCCCCTAGCCGCGCAGAGAGGCCAGAAAAAGAGCCGCTGAGTGCATGTAGTGTTGTTGCTACCAACGCCAGCGGTTTCCGCGGTTACAGGATCGGCGTCTCGAAGCTGGCTGCCAGTTCTTCTTCCGCTTCGATCTCGCTCTCTCTGGCAAGTACTTCTGGCGTTATCAGGCCATCTGCGATCTCCCGCAACGCGATAACAGTGGCTTTGTCGGAGCCATCTTCAACCAGGGGGTCTCGCCCGCCAATAGCAATTTGTCGCGCGCGTTTAGACGCGAGCATCACCAGCTCAAATCGGTTATCGACATTGTCCAAACAGTCTTCAACAGTCACTCTTGCCATGACAGCCTCATCTCCTTATGTTTACCGCCATTTTGCGCGGCGGCGTAGTATAGCGTAGTAATCGCGTCAGCAGTGCCTCGCTCTTGTCAATTTGACCAGTCAAAATTGCCCTCGAGGCTACTCGGCGAGCAGTGTGCGGATCAGTTCATTCAGCACGATGCGTTGCTGGCTTGTGCGCAATCGCAGCGAGTGCACAATGGCCCGCAGTTCTGATAGTGCGGTATCAAAATCGTCGTTGATAATCAGGTAGTCCGCTTCCTCCCAATGCGATATTTCATTGCGGGCCGCCCTCATGCGCACATCAATGGTGTCGTCATTGTCTTGCCCACGATGTTGCAGCCGCGCCTTCAGCGCCTCGACCGAGGGCGGGAGGATGAATGCCCACGCGCTGTCTGGTAGCAGGCGCCGAACTTGCTGAGCGCCCTGCCAGTCGATTTCCAAAATCACATCTGCGCCATCAGCCAGGCGTGCTTCGAGTTGTGCAATTTCTGTACCGTAGAAATTGCCAAAGACTTCAGCCCACTCAAAAAAAGCACCAGCTTCTCGAAGAGACATAAACGCGGACTCTGATACAAAGTAATAGTTGATGCCATGGCGCTCTCGGGGCCTCATCGGCCTTGTCGTATGCGATACCGATACTTCAACCCGTTCATCAGCTTCGACCAAGGCCTCAATCAGTGATGTTTTGCCGGCACCACTGGGTGCGGAAATAATCAGCAACTGCCCTCGAGAAGGTTGGATATTCACGTTACTTGCTCACTCGATGTTCTGGATTTGTTCCCGCATTTGCTCAATCAGCACCTTGAATTCAACAGACGTGTTGGTGGTGCTTAGCGCCGTCGATTTCGAGCCTAGCGTATTGGCTTCGCGGTTGAGTTCCTGCATTAAAAAATCGAGGCGTCGGCCGCAGGGCGCGCTTCCCTGCAGTGCTGATTCGATGGCCTCGAGGTGGGCGCCTAAACGGTCCATTTCTTCTTCGACGTCCGCGCGTTGCAAAATGTAGACGATTTCTTCCTCCAGCCGAGATCCCTGTGCTTCGATATCAAGCGCGTCCAGTCTAGCCAGCAGCTTTTGCTGGTGGGCTTGTTGTAGAGCGGGAAGTTGGGCGCGGAGGTCGCCAAGCTGTTCGCGCATAGCGTCGCAACGCTGGCTGATCATGGCCGCTAATTTCACTCCTTCACCTTCCCGCTGTGCCTTTAGGCCCGCCAGACATTCTTTAAGTGCTTGCTGCGTGGCGGCTTGAAGTGTCTGAATGTTGGGCCCTTGCTCCGTCAGCAGGCCTGGCGCCAGCAGCAACGAGAGGCGATCTGGTGCCGTTGCCATAGGAAACGCCTCGGCAATATGACTCAATGTCGTTTTCAGGGTCTCGAGCCGTGTCTCGTCTATCGAGGCAGCGGTTTCTGAGGCGCGGTCGCTAACGCGAATCGATATTTCGATTTTGCCGCGAGCAAATTGCTTGCTCACCCGATCCCTAAGCACCGTTTCCATTTCTCGTAGGGTGTCGGGCATGCGGAAGTGTACATCGAGGTAGCGATTGTTGACCGAGCGGCACTCTAACGTGACCGTCAGATCCCCCGTTGTTACACTGCCGCGAGCAAAACCCGTCATGCTTTGCGTCACTAGATATCCCCGTTGCCGAAGCCAAACCAGTGTAACAGCAGCCGGGCTTGCTGACTTTGTTAACCATCAGGAGACGTATCATGGAGCCCAAGCCCCATCGACCGAGTGGTCGTGCACCTGACGAAATGCGCCGCGTCCAGTTCGAGCGCAACTTTACGTGTCATGCAGAGGGCTCCGTACTGGTTTCTTTTGGTCAGACCAAGATCATTTGCACGGCGAGTATCAATGCAGGGGTGCCCGGGTTCCTTCGGGGTAAGGGTGTGGGGTGGTTAACTGCCGAATACGGCATGTTGCCGCGGTCAACCGGCTCTCGCATGGATAGAGAGGCAGCACGCGGCAAGCAGAGCGGGCGCACGGTAGAAATTCAGAGGCTGATTGGCAGGTCGCTGAGAGCCGCCCTGGATCTGCGGTTGCTGGGCGAGCGCACCCTGACAGTCGATTGCGATGTCATACAGGCCGATGGCGGTACCCGAACGGCGGCGATTTCGGGGGCATGTGTGGCGGTAGTTGATGCCTTGAATGGCTTGCAGCGAGCGGGAGCGCTGGAAGCAGACCCGCTAAAGCATCTCATCTGCGCGGTGTCTGTTGGGATATGGCAGGGTTTTCCGGTAGCGGATCTGGATTATGACGAAGATTCTTCTGCCGACAGTGACATGAACATAGTGCTCACTGAGGGGGGTGGGTTCGTGGAGGTTCAGGGCACCGCTGAGGGGGCGACCTTTACCCGGGAAGAGCTTGCGCAATTGCTGGACCTAGCCGCCGCAGCGGGCGCGGAGATCACAGCAGCGCAGCGTCAGGCGCTGAGTCAGGGTTAGAGCGTTAGGTCGTAGTCGATGATGACGGGCGCATGACGCGAGAAAGCCTCGTCGTCATAAATTTGGGCGCTCGAAACTTGGCCCACGAGTGACTCAGAAATGATGTGAGTGTCTGTTCTCAGGCCTCCGGCCTCATCACCGTCGGGCCACCAGGTGTAGGCACCCGGCTCTTTGTCCAGTAGCTTGAATGCATCGGCATAGCCTGAGGCGCACAGGTCCAACAACCAGCCTCGCTCGGAGGACGATAACCCGGGCAGTGTCGCTGAATTTCCCTCGGCATCGGCGTGGTGCGCCATGACCCCCCAGCCGCCACAGAGGACATAACCGCGGCGTTTATGGCGCACCTTTTCAAGGTGACCACTCAGACGAGAGAGAAAATCGAGTTTGGTGGCAAATGACTCGCTGCCATCTGCTCCACTGGGTGCCAAAATCGAGCCGATACTGACCGACTCGTAATCGGCCTGAATGCAGAGACCTTGACGATCGTAGTCATCAAATCCCAAGCCCCAGATAACGGCTTTGGGCATTTTCCGGCAGTAAATCGCCACGCCGTTTAACAGCGGGTTGTCGTAGTGATCGAGAAAGTACGCGTGGTAGCCGTCGGGGAAAAACCTCTCTCCTTTTAGCGTATGTTCGGCGCAACGAGTGTCTTGCAGGCAGATGACGTCGGCTTCTTGGGAGAACATCCAACGCAGGCAGCCGGCTTCAGCGGCTCTCTCAAGCCCCTCTGTCACGAGGCTAATGACTCTCATTGCTAGTCCTGTTTGATGTGATCCCATATCATACGCACAAAGCCTGAGACCAGACTGCGCCTGATCGACTGTTCGGTACTGTTGGTCGCAGAAACGACCGCTAGTGAGCGACGGGGAGCAAGATGTGACGAGAGAGGGTCAAGGGTTTCGGCAGCAGTTCATTGAATTGGCACTTGAGTGCGAGGTTCTGCAGTTTGGCGAATTCGAACTCAAGTCAGGACGCAAAAGCCCCTATTTTTTTAACGCCGGTAAGTTCTCAACGGGCGTTGCTTTAGCGCGCTTGGGCCGCTGTTACGCTGCCGCACTACAGGGCACTCAATGGCGCGCTGACATGCTGTTTGGGCCTGCTTATAAAGGAATTCCTTTGGTGGCCACCACTGCAGTGGCGTTAGCGGATGCGCACAGTGTGGATATGCCGTTTGCGTTCAATCGCAAAGAGGCCAAAACACACGGCGAAGGCGGCAATCTGGTGGGCGCGCCACTGAAGGGGAAAGTTGTAGTAGTGGACGACGTGATAACAGCGGGGACGGCCATAGGGGAGTCCATGTCGATTCTCAACGCCGCTGCAGCAACCGGTGCGGGAGTATTGATTGGCTTGGATCGCTGTGAACGAGGCGCGGGCGACTTGTCTGCCGCGCAGCAGGTTGAGCAGGATTGGGGGTTGCCGGTGGCGAGTGTGATCTCCCTCCATGACATCATCGAATGGGTCGAGAATAACCCGGCTATGGCGCCGCATCGAGATGCACTCCATCGCTACCGAGAGCGTTACGGCGTCTTGTGAAATAGTGGCAAGATGGCGTGTGCAAGCCCTTATCGCTGAATAGCGCCTAGCGATCAATGGAGGGAACGGTGCGACTGAAAGAAGGGCGCGACCTTTTGAAACAAAGTTGAACTATTCAGAAAGGCGCGGAACAGGGGCCATCAGGTCTGCAGTCAGTACCCGCCATTGCTCTTGCCAGCCTTCTGTGGGCAGGCGCTTGAAGTCACTGCGACAGAATTGATTGACCCTACCTTCGGCCGAGGCCAAGAGGAGATTGGCCGCAGTATTGACCGGTAACCGGGGGCGTTGCCCTTCTCTTAGCTCGGCCTCTCTCAAATATTGGCGTAATTGTGTTTCGAGTCGCTCGTAGAGTTGTGCCACGCGTTGATGCAGCCTCCCCGATTCACCTGTGAGAGCCCTGGCCGTCAGGAGTTGCGTGATACCCGGATTTTTTTCGCAGAATTCGAGATACAACTTGGTCAGTGCATAGCACTGCCCTACCGCTCCTACCCGCTCTTCGGATATTCGGCTCACACGGATAAAAAGTGTGTCTTCTGCAAAAGCAATGAGTGCTTCAAACATCCGCGTTTTGGACGGAAAGTGCCGATACAGCGCTGCTTCAGAGACTCCCACACACGCCGCGAGCTTCGCGGTGGTAATTTTTGCAGCGGGGGCCTCCTCAAGCATTGCCGCGAGCGCCTGCAGAATCTGCTCCTGACGTTCAGATGGCTTGGCAAAGTCGCTGTTAGGCATGGCTCCTGATCACTTTTCGCGCGGGACACCCCGGATCTTTCTGATGCTAAAGAGTCCCCTGTCCTGAAGCAAACCGCTGGGAAGGAAGGTCATTGGCGGTCGGTGATTGCTGTGCCAATGCCCTCGTCAGAAAAGATTTCTAACAGCGCTGCATGAGGCACTCGCCCATCAATAATGTGGGCGCTGCGGACGCCGCTTTGCACCGCGTCAAGCGCGCAGCGTATTTTGGGCAACATGCCTCCTTGGATGACGCCCGATTTGATCAGCTCCTCCACCTGCTTCGAGGATAGCCCGGTCAGCGTGGTGCCGTCCGCGTCGAGTAGACCCGTCACGTTAGTTAACAACATCAGTTTTTCCGCCTGCAGCACCTCAGATAGCTTACCTGCCACGATGTCGGCATTGATGTTGTAGGTTTGGCCATCCTCACTGCCGGCTACCGGAGCAATAACCGGGATGTAGTCACTGTCACTGAGCATGGAGAGAATGTCGGTATCGATGCTTTTTACCTCGCCAACCTGCCCGATATCCGGTTGACCTTCATTGGCCCAGTTGCCGCTCAGTCTCTCCGCCTGAATGAGCTGACCATCTTTACCGGTGATGCCGATTGCGCGTCCGCCATTTCGATGGATACTGTCTACGATCTCTTTGTTTACCGATGCGCCAAGTACCATCTCGACCACGTCCATGGTGTGTTCGTCAGTAACGCGCATGCCATCGACAAATTGCGTCTCGATATTCAATCGCTCAAGCAGCGCCCCGATCTGCGGGCCTCCACCATGCACTACGACAGGGCTCATACCCACGAGTTTCATTAATACCACGTCACGGGCGAAGCTTTCGTGCAGGTCGGGGTCCGTCATGGCGTTGCCACCAAACTTAATGACAAACGTTTTGCCGGTGAACCGTTGGATGTAAGGTAATGACTCGGTCAGGATCCGGGCAAAATTTCCAGCCTCGCCTTGATTCAATGACATGGCAGTCTGTCCAGCGCAAGAAAATCAGGCAGAGCATGAGCCCGCCCCCCAGCAAAGGCAATGTGAAGATGCCGCACCAAAACTGCCTGGTGGGTCAGCGGCTGGCCCCCATCACGAGCCCGGATGTGACTTTGCAGCCTGATGCAAAGCTTCTGCCAGCGCACTGATAATTTGCTCGGCGATGACCTGTTTGCTGGCCAGGGTGAGTTGTTCCTCTGTCGCCGCGGTAATGAGGTGAACGGCATTGAGTTCCGATCCGAACCCCGTTTGAGGTGCACTCACGTCATTGGCAATGATCATATCTAACCCCTTATTGGCACGTTTAGTCCGCGCGTGCTCGAGCAGGTTATGGGTTTCTGCGGCGAAGCCAACCACCATTTTGGGCCTTCTCTCCAAGTGGCTCACCTCTGCAATAATGTCTGGATTCTGAACCAAAGTGAGAGAGATCGTGTCGTCGTCACCTTTCTTCATCTTTCCAGATGCAGGATGTTGCACGCGATAATCAGCAACAGCTGCAGCACCAATAAAGAGGTCGGCACCCGGGGCCTCGGCTAAGGCCGCCTTGTGCAGGTCCAGCGCTGAGGTGATGGAGATCAGTTTCACGCGATCGGGTGGCGACAGCTCGACGGGCCCAGAGATGAGTACAACCCTTGCCCCCGCATCCGCACAGGCTCTTGCCAGCGCATATCCCATTTTGCCGGAGCTATGGTTGCTGAGAAACCGGACCGGGTCGATTGCCTCGAGCGTCGGCCCCGCGGTAATGACAACGCGCCGCTGCTCCAGCTGGCGACTGGTAAAGCGTTCGGCCAGCGCGGTCACGATGGCGCCTGGGGCCAGTAGCCGGCCCGGCCCTACGTCCCCGCATGCCTGTTCGCCGGCTTCGGGGCCAATAATCTGCAAGCCGCGCTTCGAGAGCTGAGACAGGTTGTCCTGAGTGGCCTGATTCGCCCACATTTGCTGGTTCATGGCGGGGGCGATTGCTACCGGTGCGGGCGTGGCGAGTGCTACGGTCGTTAACAGATCGTCTGCCCGTCCATGCGCGAGTCGCGCGATAACATCTGCGGTAGCTGGTGCGACCACCATGAGGTCTGCCCAGCGCGCGAGGGCGATGTGGCCCATCCCCGCCTCCGCTTTTTCGTCCAGCAGTTCGGTATGAGTGGGCTCGCCCGAGAGCGCTTGCAGGGTGAGGGGGGTAATGAACTCGCGGGCGCCTCGCGACAAAATGACGCGAATGGACGCCCCTTGTTTTTTTAACTGGCGAACAAGCTCGGCACCTTTATAGGCGGCTATCCCGCCTGAAATGGCCACGATGACACGGCGTTGATGCAACTGGCTCATCGGTCGTCAACCTTGAGGAAGCAGGGCCGCACACTAGCATTTGCGGGGGTTTTTGCACACTTTGAGTTCTGTTGATACTGCCTTACTTGCGCCTCCAGAGCCCCTCTGGTATAAAACGCGCCCTTTGTAGATCCCGACGGGGAATCCCATGTCACGAGTCTGTCAGGTTACAGGTAAGCGGCCAGCTACCGGTAACAACGTTTCACACGCGAAAAATCGCACAAAGCGTCGATTTCTGCCTAATCTGCACAATCATCGTTTTTGGGTTGAGTCCGAGAAGCGGTTTGTGTCGTTGCGAGTATCCTCGAAGGGCATGCGGATCATTGATAAGCTGGGCATCGATACGGTGTTGGAAGATCTCCGTACCCGTGGCGAAAAAGTGTGAGGTTGAGTAATGCGTGAAAAAATCAGAATGAACTCTACGGCGGGTACGGGCCACTTTTACACCACTGACAAAAACAAGCGGACTATGCCCGATAAACTTGAGATGAAGAAGTACGATCCCGTCGCGCGCAAGCACGTGATCTACAAAGAGGCCAAGATCAAGTAAATCGCCTCACAGCAATTGAAGCAAGCAATCGCAACAAGACCCCGGCTTTCCGCCGGGGTTTTTGTTTGTGAGGCCGCTGCATTTCAGTCCGGGACGCTCTGGATTAAGATCATCGCGCGGCGCTTGACACGGCGTTTTTTGAACACAGATGAGTGAGATATGCCTGAGCTCCCAGAGGTGGAAACCACATGTCGAGGCATTGCGCCTCACATCATTGGCCAAGCGGTCAGCAGCGTAACCGTCCGTGAGGCGCGGCTACGGTGGCCGGTACCCCCTAAACTGAATCAGATATTGGCGGGGGCCCAGTTTTGCGGCGTCAGCCGACGGGCAAAATACTTACTGCTTGAAACAGATAGGGGCACGCTGATGGTGCACTTGGGTATGTCAGGCAGCCTGAGGATTATGCCTGCCGACGCGCCGCCCTTGTTTCATGACCATATCGACATTGTGTTGGCGGACGGTCGGTGCCTGCGATACCACGATCCCCGCCGGTTTGGCAGTTTCCATTGGCTGCTACAGTCCTCGCATCCGTTGCTGGATAATTTAGGTCCGGAGCCCCTCTCCGATGCTTTCTCAGGAGCCTATCTCTATCAGCTGGGCCGCAAGCGTCGCGCGTCGGTCAAGCAGTTCATCATGGACGGCAAGGTGGTTGTCGGTGTCGGAAATATTTACGCTAACGAGGCGCTGTTTATGGCGGGCATTCATCCCGCTCGCGCTGCGGGGCGGATCGCTCAGGCGCGTTACGAAAAGCTAGTGCTCAGTATCAAGCAGGTCCTGGCGGATGCCATTCGCCAGGGTGGCACCACCCTGAGGGACTTCGTTGGCGGCGATGGATCGCCGGGGTATTTTGCGCAGCAACTTCAGGTTTATGGTCGCCATGGTTTGCCTTGCAGGGTATGTCACGCCCCCTTGAGGGAGATTCGTCAGGGAGGTCGAAGCACCGTTTTATGCCCGAATTGCCAGCGATAACGTCTGAGCCCCTCCTGCTGCTGTTTTTGTCAGGTCAAACGTTTCTCTAGCGCAGCGGCGACATTGGGCGGTACGAAACCGGCGACATCTCCGCCCAGCCCCGCTATTTCACGCACCAGAGATGACGAGATATAAGACAGCTCTGCACTGGGAGTCAGAAATACGCTCTCAAACTCAGGATTCATAGCACGGTTCATGTTGGCAAGTTGGAATTCATATTCGAAGTCTGCCACTGCCCGAAGACCCCTGAGCACGCAGTGCGACCCTTGCGCCGTCACAAAATCAATAAGCAGCCCATCAAAGGGGAGCACCTCGGCGGCCGGGATATGGGCAAGGCATGCCCGAGCCATGTCGGTGCGTTGTTCAAGATCGAACAGCGGCGCCTTCTTCTCGCTGGTTGCGATCGCAACCACTACACGTTCGAAGAGCTTTGCAGCGCGTTCGACCAAGTCGATGTGGCCATTGGTGATAGGATCAAAAGTCCCTGGGTACACCACTGTATGGGTTAACACGGCACGCTTCCTCCGACGCCTTTGGCGTGAGCCTACACAAGTCTTGCTGGGCCGACAAACGCCCGCAGGAAGTGGTTATATCGGCTTCAAAAGTTGGTACCGCACATCTCCGGCGGTCTTGTCGCGCAGGAGCTCAAACAGTGCTTCGGGCGCGCGTTCGGCGCCCGAGCGTCGCGTCTCGAAATAAACCAAGCTCTCGCGGTGTAGGCAGTTTTGTTGCGTTAATTGCGCCAAGGCCGGGGCGCCGAGCCCGCAGTCAAAGGGCGGGTCGACAAATATGATGTCCCATGGCTCGCTGGCGAGGCTCAAGTGCTCCAAGGCGCTGCCCTGGCTAACGGTAGCTCGGTCTTGGGCATTTAACGCGGCCAAGTGCTGCGCTACAAAATCCAGCGCTTCATGATCACAGTCAACAAAGTCGCAGCGCGCCGCACCGCGCGACAGCGCCTCTATTCCCAGTGCACCCGATCCGGCAAATAGATCAAGGCATTTGGCGCCCGCCAGGTGGGGCGACAACCAATTAAACAGGGTTTCACGCACTCTATCAGCGGTCGGCCTCAGGCCCTGGCGTGATAGGAAAGACAGTTTTCGGCCTCGCCATTCGCCCCCGATCACACGTAGCTGAGAGGCGTTTGCTTGGTTCGGACGACGTCGCATGCTGGCTCCTGACTTGCGGGGTGCTAGACTGTGTCGGCTCGCCGACCACCCTCCCATGCAGGGCCGGTCTGGCGCCCCCGAGTGAGAACAGTGGATCATGAAGCTATTCAAACGCCGCGCCAAGCCCGACCCTGAAACTGACGGCGGCAATGCGTCCAAAACCGAATCCCCGCGCAGTGAAACATTGATCGATGCGTCCAGTGCTTCACTGCCAAGCCCAGATACAGCTTCGGATCAGGCGGATGCGCGCGGGATGTTCGAGCGCCTGAGAGCGGGACTCAGCCACAGTCGCGGACAGTTTTCCGAGGGGCTTGCGACGCTGGTTTTAGGCAAGAAGCAACTTGACTCCGCACTGCTTGAGGCGCTGGAAGAACAGCTTATCATGGCGGATTTGGGCGTTGAAACGACCAGCACAGTGTTGGAGGCACTGAGCGTACGGCTCGATCGTAAGGACCTGTCGGCGACAGAGCCGATCATGTCAGCCTTGAAGAGCACGCTGACCGAATTGCTTGCCGATCAGGAAAGCCCGTTGGTCGTCTCTGATCAGCGCCCCTTCGTCATATTGGTAGTGGGTGTCAACGGAGCTGGCAAGACCACAACGATTGGCAAATTGGCACACCGGTTCAGACAACAGGGGTTGAGCGTCATGCTGGCAGCGGGCGATACGTTTAGAGCTGCTGCGGTAGAGCAATTGCAGGCCTGGGGCGATCGAAACGATGTGCCGGTCATTGCGCAACACACAGGGGCCGACAGTGCATCGGTAATCTTCGATGCGCTGGAGGCCGCTACGGCAAGAGGTGTGGATGTATTGATTGCCGATACCGCGGGAAGGCTGCAGAACAAGGTTCATCTGATGGATGAGCTCGCCAAAGTTGTTCGGGTCATGCGCAAGCAGAATGCCGCAGTACCCCACGAGACCCTTTTGGTGCTAGATGCAGGAACGGGTCAAAACGCCGTGTCTCAAGCGATTGAGTTTGATCAGGCGGTGGGTGTTACCGGTGTCGCCGTCACGAAACTCGATGGCACGGCGCGGGGAGGCGTCATGTTTGCCATTGCCAATCGACTGAAACGTCCCATCCGGTTTATCGGGGTTGGGGAGCAGCCAGATGACCTGCGTGATTTTTCTGCTGAGCGTTTTGTGGAGGCCTTGCTGGACGATGACTGAGCGCGTGAACGGATGATCGAACTCGATCGTGTCAGCCGCCGTTTTGCAGATCGGGATGCACTTCGACATCTCAGCTTGACTGTCCCCGCGGGCCAAATGGCATTTGTGACCGGACACTCTGGTGCGGGGAAGAGCACCTTGCTGAAACTGCTATTGCTGCTGGACCGCCCTACGGGCGGGGAAATACGCGTTCAGGGTGATGCAACACACCTGATAAAAGGTCGCGCTGTTGCGCCATATCGGCGGCGTTTCGGGGCGGTGTTTCAGGAACACCGCCTGTTGTTTGACCGAAATGTCCATGACAATGTTGCCCTGCCTTTGGAGATTGCCGGGTTTTCTCCGCGAGATATTACCCGAAGGGTTCGTGCGGCCTTGGACAAAGTG
This sequence comes from Luminiphilus sp., assembly GCA_029242325.1. Classification (GTDB taxonomy): domain Bacteria; phylum Pseudomonadota; class Gammaproteobacteria; order Pseudomonadales; family Halieaceae; genus Luminiphilus. The sequence goes on along the minus strand of JAQWUD010000038.1, from coordinate 106,927 downwards.
GGGCTGCTGGCCCGAGAACGGGCTGACCCCGCGAGCCTGTCAGGGGGGGAGCAGCAGCGAGTCGGTATCGCCCGAGCAGTCGTTGCCCGACCCGAGTTTCTGGTTGCTGATGAGCCGACGGGCAACCTTGATCCGGGGCTTTCCGCCGAGATCATGGCCCTATTTGAGGCATTCAATCAGGTGGGTGTCACCGTGCTGGTTGCCACGCATGACCTAGGGTTGATTTCCCGTTTTCGTCACCGGGTCATTACGCTCGAATCGGGGCATTTGGTGGAGCCCAATACGCTGCCATGAATCGAACAGAGCCGGAAAACAGTAATCACTGGGGCCCATGGTCTGCATGGCGCGCGCAACATCGGGTGGCAGCAGTGACCAGCTGGCAAAAGATGGTGGCGCGCCCTGGAGCAACATGGCTTACGTGGATTGTGTTGGCGATTTCTCTCGCGCTGCCGAGCGCCATATTGCTGACGCTGGATAATCTACGCGAAACCCTGCATGGCTTGAGTGGTGCGCCACAGATTTCCGTTTTGCTCAGCCTCGAGTCCAATCTGGCTGCGGCGGATGCGTTGCGCGAGGATGTTGAGGCCTGGCCTGAGGTGGCCATAGTTTCAGTGGTTGATCGCGCGCGCGCGTTGGCCGAATTTATTGAAAGTTCGGGTTTTAATAGCCTCCCGGCTTCCCTTGCTCGTAACCCTTTGCCGCATACTTTGCTTGTGACGCCCGCGGAGGGTTTGGGTGCACAGGCAGTCGCCCGTTTGGCAACGCGACTTGAGGCAGAGGTGCTGGTTGCCCAGGTGGTTGTGGATGCCCGCTGGCTCGAGCGGCTCGAGCAGATGTTGCGACTCGGGTCGCGGTGGGTTCAGGGGTTGGGAGGTGCAATGATTTTGGGTGCGATCCTTGTGTTGGCCAATACACTGAGGCTGGCTGTTGATGCGCGACGTGAGGAAATTCAGGTTGTGCGCCTGATGGGCGGGTCAGACGCCTTCGCGCGGCGACCCTTCCTCTACACGGGCGTGTGGTACGGAGCGGGCGGCGGATTAATGGCGACTATCCTGGTTTGGGGGTTTGGCCTTTGGCTGTCTGGGCCGGTCAACGCGTTGTTACTGCTATACGATCGCCCCACCCAGCTGCTCTGGCTGGGTCCTCAATACCCCCTCGCCCTCATTTTGGGCTCTGCTTGCTTGGGTTGGTTGGCCGCCTGGTGGGTCACGGAGCGCTTTTTTGGTCATTAAACCTCCACAAAGCACTGAAATAACGTAATTTTTCGCCCTTAGCACTCTGACCGCGAGAGTGCTAAAATAGCGCCTTCGGCCTATTGGAGGCGAGAAAATGACAGAGACAAAGCACGCATTGGCGGTGCCCAATAGCGCAATACTGAATATGGCGCCTGGCGCCAACTTGTCAGCGTACGTTCAGGCAGTAGGTGGCATTGCCGTGCTGTCCGCAGAGCGTGAGCGTGAGTTGGCAGAACGTCTTTATTACGATGAGTGTGTCGATTCTGCACGCGAGATGGTGTTGGCCCACCTCCGCTTCGTCGTACATATTGCTCGGAGTTATTCGGGCTACGGATTGTCCGAGGCAGACCTCATTCAGGAGGGTAACGTCGGCCTGATGAAAGCGGTCAAGCGCTTTGATCCTTCAAAAGGTGTTCGGTTGGTGTCTTTCGCGGTTCATTGGATCAAGGCCGAGATGCACGAGTACATCCTGCGAAATTGGCGCATCGTCAAGGTGGCGACCACGAAAGCTCAGCGGAAGCTCTTTTTCAATTTGCGCAGTCAGAAAAAGGCGCTTGGCTGGCTGTCAGCCGAGGAAACGAAAGCCATTGCGGCGGATTTAGGCGTGGATGCGTCTGAAGTCACCCGGATGGAAGGTCGCCTTGCAAGCCGTGATGTGGCATTCGATGCTCCCGCAGACAGTGACGAGGATGACGCCTGGCACGCTCCGCAGTATTTTCTTGCTGATGCAGACACTGACCCCGGTCAGCTGGTTGAGATCGCTGATTTCACCGAGGAGAGCCTGGCGAGATTGCGGGTGGCATTAGCCGATCTCGACCTACGTAGTCGCGATATCCTGGAGCGGCGCTGGTTGCATGAAGACAAGCCAACGCTTCATGCCTTGGCGGCGGAGTACGATGTGTCCGCCGAGCGTATCAGACAGCTAGAGGCGAATGCTCTGAAAAAGCTGCGCACTTCGCTGGTCGCCTGATTTATCGCATTTCGCTGAAGGTTCCCTTTATGCCTTCTCCACAGCGCCCGGTATCGCACCGGATACGCAGCTTTGTCATGCGCGCTGGCCGTATGACAACCGCTCAGGAGCGTGGCTGGCAAGACGGCTTCCCCCATTTTGGTCTAGAAGTGAGTGCGGGGGTGCTGGATTGGAATGCGACTTTTGTTGGGCGTGGACGGCGGATCGTCGAAATTGGTTTTGGTATGGGAGGCAGTCTGCTGCAGATGGCGGGGGCCGATCCCAACACGCAATTTTTAGGGATTGAAGTGCATCGCCCTGGGGTAGGCCGGCTGCTGGGGCAGCTGGAAGCGAATAACTGTAGGAACGTGCGTGTTTACGCCGAGGATGCGGTAGAGGTGCTTGATCAGTGCCTAGCGTGCGAGTCGATCGACGCGTTCCATATATTTTTCCCCGATCCGTGGCATAAAAAGCGCCACCACAAGCGTCGTCTGATCCAGCCTGAGCTCGTAAGCGAGCTCACAAAGCGGTTGCGGCCTGAGGGGTATTTGCACCTTGCGACAGACTGGGGGCCCTATGCTGAACATATGTTCGATGTACTGGACGCCGAGCCACAGCTCCGCAACGTAAGGGGTACTCCGCGAATGACGTCGCCAAGGCCGGAGTATCGACCACAGACCAAATTCGAGTTGCGGGGTGAGCGTTTGGGCCACGCTGTTTGGGATCTCATCTACCGTCGCCGATAGGTTCAGAGAAAGGATGCCACCACAGTATCCAGAAATTGATAACCCAGTGTGGTCGTCACGAACGTCCCTTTACGAGGGTCCCTGAGCCAGCCATTCAAAATGGCCTTGTTGGCGGCGTCTGTCAGAGCTGATAGCGGTAGTCCGGTTCGAGCGGTGAAATCACAGATGGGTGATCCGTCGCGCAGCCGCAATGCGTTCATGGAAAATTCGAAGGTGAGTTCACTGGGTGCCACAGGCTTGTGCAATGGCGGTGGCATAGGCAGTGCTTGCGCCTCTGCCAGGTAATCATCCGGCAATCGAGTCCGTTGTGTTCGCACAACCTGACCGCTATCCAGAGTCAACTTGCCATGCGCACCTGCCCCAAGCCCGATGTAGTCACCAAACCTCCAATAATTTATGTTGTGTTGGCATGCTTCCTGAGGCTGAGAAAACGCTGAGACTTCGTATTGCACAAACCCAGCCTCTTTCAGCCGATGCTCACCCTCTGCCTGAATGGCAGACAACGTGGCCTCATCGGGCAGTACCGGAGGGCTGGACCAAAACCGAGTGTTGCGCTCGACTGTCAGCTGATACCAGGAGATGTGTCCAGCACTGAGGCGCACAGCCTCAAGGATATCCGTACCGACGTCAGCCGCGGTCTGGCCGGGCAGGCCGTGCATCAGGTCGATATTCCAACGTGTGAACCCGGCCGCGTCGGCATACTGCAGAGCTCGCCGGGCGTCGTCTCCAGTATGAATGCGCCCCAAGCTTTGCAACGCTGTATCGTTGAAGCTTTGCACACCAATACTGAGTCGGTTGACGCCGGCTTCACGATAACCGCGGTACTGATCACGCTCGGCGCTCCCGGGGTTACTCTCGAGGGTGATCTCCGCTACCGAGGCTAACGAGACCCGACTGACGACGCCGGTCAGCAAATCGTTGATCGCGCGCGACGAAAACAGGCTCGGCGTGCCGCCACCAATAAAGACAGAGGTGACGTTGCGATTTGCCACCCAACGCAACTGACTATCCAAGTCCGCTAAAAGCGCCTGAATGTAGCTGCCTTCTAGATCTCGCGAGAACCCCGTATGGCTGTTGAAATCGCAATAGGGGCATTTGCGTTCGCACCAGGGAAGATGAATGTAGAGTGATAGCGGGACGCCTCTCGCATCGATCATTCCCGAAGTCTCACCAGAAGCTGCGCTGAGGCTATGGCGCGGTGGCTGACTCGATTCTTTTCTTCTGTGGATAGTTCCGCGGCGTGCTGAGTACTTCCCTCCGGTATGAAAATCGGGTCGTAGCCAAAACCACCGTTACCTTTTGGCGATTCGGCAATATGTCCGTGCCAGCGCCCTTCGGCGATGATGGGGGTGGGGTCATCAGCATGTTTGAGTAGCACCAGCACCGCCACATAAAAAGCCGCGCGGTCGGCGCCCTGAAACGCACGCATGTTCTCAAGCAGTAACGCGTTGTTTGCTGTGTTATCGCCGCCTGAGTACCGAGCGGAGTGCAAGCCCGGTTCACCCCCGAGGGCGGGTACAACCAGACCGGAGTCATCTGCTAGCGCAGCGTTCCCCGTTTCTGTGCAGGCATGGCGGGCTTTAATCAGCGCATTTTCGAGGAAGGTTAAGCCCGTTTCAGCCGCCTCGGAAACGCCAAATGCTGCCTGTGGCTCGATGCGCCAGTGCGGCGTGAAAACGTGTTCAAATTCTCTGATCTTGCCGGTGTTGTGGCTGGCAATAACAAGTACGGGAGGGTGCTCGTTCTTCACTCGTAATCCTGACGCCACAGTTGCACCTTCATTTTGTGCTCGTAGCGACTTGCCACGCCCTCTGGCTGGAAAGTGAACTCGAAAAATCGGTACTCTCGATCAAGGAACTCAAAGGGCACAATATAGTAGGTGGCGCGACCTTCTCTAATTTCCTTCACATCCATGTCGCCACCGGTGATCAAATCCCACGTCCTGCCCACTATCTGCATCGGTCGCCCCGAAGTGTCGCCGGATGCCGGCATCCGAACCGAGAGGGTGAGCATTGCCTTGTCAGCGCCTCGGGTTATGCCGTATTCGGCAGCCACCTCAGGCGATAAAAAGGTGGTGTACACAATGCTGTGGTGGAGTTCATATTGGTCATAAGATGTGGATTGTTGTGCTTTGACAGACTGCGCGATGATGCCCAAGAGGAGGGCGACGCTCAGGACTGTGCGCGACAGATACGATAGACCGCGCTGGTAGCGAACAAGTTGGGCCAGTATTTCCCGAGGAACCCCTGAGCGAAACCGCCAACAGTTGCTCTGGCGATGATGTCGATTCTCAATTCTGAACACAGCGCTTCGAAATCCTCAACGGTACAAAAATGAATGTTGGGTGTGTCGTACCAGTGGCGGGGCATTGCCTTGGACATGGGCATGCGCCCCCTGAACCCCAAGTGCAATCGACAGGACCAGTGGCCGAAATTCGGGAAAGACACAATAGCCTCTTCGCCGATGTCGACCATACGCAGGAGGGCGATGTGCGGATCCGTCAGTTCTTGCAAGGCATGGGCCAGCACCACGACGTCAAACCGGTTGGTGGTAAAGCAATGCAAGCCATCGTTGATATCCTCCTGAATAACGTCCACGCCTTTGCCGGTCGCCGCCACCAGATTGTCTGCGTCGATATCGACGCCCACGCCGGTCACCTGGCGCTCATCGCGCAGCCGCTGTAAAAAAGCGCCATCGCCGCAACCAAGGTCCAGAACTTTACTCCCCTCTGGCACCCAGTCCAAAACTGCGTTCAGATCGAGCCGAGTCATGACGGGCCCACCCTGCGCATCCACTCTCTCAGGAGTTGTTCGTAGGTGTGGTTTGGCAGAAGGAAGCCATCGTGACCATCGTCTGTCTCGATATTGGCATACGTCACCGGCTTTTCTGCGGCGAGTAAGGCGTCCCGCATTTCCACTGAGCGTTGCGGAGGAAACCGCCAATCAGAGCTGAACGACACTACCAGAAAACGTGCCTTTGCCTGTGACATGGCCGCCACCAGGTCGCCCCCGTAGTCTTGCGCCAGATCAAAGAGATCCAGCGCCCTTGTCATGAGCACGTAGGTATTGGCATCAAATTGCGTTGAAAACCGAGCCCCTTGGTGGCGTAGATAGCTCTCGACCTGGAACACCCATTCGTTACTGCTATCTGGAGCGAAACTGTCCTCGCGCAGCTCTCGCCCAAAACGGTCACTCATTCCGTCGGCTGACATATAGGTCAGGTGACCGACCATTCTGGCGAGCGCCACCCCGCGCGCTGGCAGCGTGCCCTTGGCGAGGTAATCACCCTCCCTCCAATCGGGGTCAGAGAGAATGGCGTGGCGAGCAATTTCATTGAAGGCAATGTTTTGTGCAGCCAGTCCGGGTGCCGCGGCCAGTGCCACACAGTGCTCAACCCAATCCGGGAAATCGACCGCCCACTGTAAAGCCTGCATGCCGCCGAGGCTGCCGCCAATCACCGCTGCCCATCGCGATATTCCCAACCGCTCAGCCAACTGCTTTTGGCTTCGGACCCAGTCGCGCACCTGCGGCTGGGGGAATTGCCCGCCCCACGGTTTATCAGCACCAGGCTGTGGGGTGTTGGGCCCCGTCGACCCGTCGCAACAGCCTAAATTGTTAGAGCAGACGACAAACAGTCTTCGGGTATCAATAGGCTTGCCGGGGCCAATGGCCATATCCCACCAGCCCGGACGCTTATCCGAGCTCTCATGAAAACCCGCGGCATGATGCGTGCCCGATAATGCGTGGCAGATAAGCACCGCATTGTCTGCGGCTGCATTGAGTTCGCCATAGGTTTCATAAACGAGCTCGTATCTATCCAACACGCTGCCATTGGCAAACTGGAAAGGCTCGTCGAAGTGGGCGCGTTGCGGCGTCACCATGCCGACGCTGTCTGCGGGGTGTGTCGGCGCCATGGACTAGAGCCCGAATACCAAACCTGGCGGCAAGCCTACCGCCAGTGCAAGGTGTCTCAGGCCAATCTGGGCGACGTTGATGCTGATGAAAACCAGAATGGGAGAGAAATCGATCCCGCCCAAGTTGGGCAATAGCGCGCGGAATGGCCCCATGACCGGCTCTGAAACTTGCCAGATCAATTCAACTGCTGGATGGCGGCTACCAGGGGCCACCCAGCTCACCACAATCATTGCTATGAGCATGAAAAAATAGAGGTTGATCAGCAGACCCAATACGCCTATCACACCCCACAGTAGCAGCGTGATGGGGTCAGGTAACGCCCATCTGTCACCAGCTACCGATGCGATGGCGACCAGTATCAGCGTTTGCACGGCCACGGCGAGCACCACTGCCGCCCAGTCTATCCGGCCTCTGGCGGGCAGCAGCGGTCGCAGCGGTGTGAGCAGCGGGTTGGTCAGACGCACGACCAATTGCGACAGTGGGTTATAAAAATTGACGCGAGAGACGTGTAGCACGGCGCGCAGGACGACCATCAGGAGTAAAAGTGCCCCCACGTTACGGATGAGATAGAGTGAAATTTCTGTGCCGGCGCCCATGTCAACCAAACTCCTCGCCCAGCGTGCGGGCTCGATCTGCGCAGGCGTGTACGGCCTTGGCAACTATTTCATCAAAGCCCTCTGCCTGAAGCGCCAGCAGCGCCTGCTCGGTGGTACCGCCCGGGCTGGTGACATTTTCTCTGAGCGCACCGATGGGCACATCCGACTGGCGAGCCAGTTCGGCAGCGCCCAGTGCGGTGTGTAGGGTCAGTGACATCGACACCTCGGGTGACAGCCCCAGCTCAGTGCCGGCTTTGCTAATGGACTCTATCAGGGCAAAGAAATAAGCGGGTCCGCTCCCAGACACAGCAGTTACCGCGTCCAGCAGCTCCTCTTGCTCCACCCACACAGTGAACCCAACAGCGTTGGTCAGCTGTTCCGCTATTTTTCGTTGTGCGGCAGTCACCGATTCTGAAGCGAAGAGCGCACTCGCACCTTGCCCAATCATGGCCGGCGTATTGGGCATGCACCGAACAATGGGCACCGAAGCACCGGCCATGGATTGCAGGGATGATATTGGGATACCCGCTGCAATCGAAAACAGGGCGGTTGCAGAGCTTAATTGCGGACTAACCGACATCAGCGCCTCGGCCATGACCTGTGGTTTGACCGCTGCAACAAGCAGGTCCGCACCATGGCAGAGATTGTCTGTCGCGGTACTCACTCTCGATAAGCCAAGCGCGCGCAGTCGCTCCAGCGCCTCCTCACTCGGATCGCTCGCGCTTAACTGCTGTGGCGAGAAGCCTACAGCCAGCAGGCCGCTAATAATGGCGCTGGCCATATTGCCCGCGCCGAGAAAGGCGATTTGAGGCGACATGAGTAGCTGTGTCCTTAACCAACGTTCTTAATTATACCGCGCGCCAAAGATATCTGTTCCTACTCTGACATGTGTCGCGCCCTCGGCGATGGCCGCTTCGAGATCAGCAGACATGCCCATCGATAATGTGTCGAGCTCCGGTGCCTGATCGTTCAGGGTCTCAAAGAGGGCTCTAAGGTGCTTAAATGGCAGGCGTGGATCTTCGGCTAGCGGCGCGGGGGCGGGAATGGTCATCAGTCCACGCAGCGCGAGCCGAGGCAGCGCCTTGATATGGTGCACCAGTTCCGGCAGCGCTTCTGGCGATACGCCTGATTTGCTGGCCTCACCCGAAATATTGACCTGAATCAAAATATTGAGCGGCCCTCTCTCGGCTGGTCTTTGCTCGCTTAGCCGGTGCGCAATTTTCAACCGATCAATGCTGTGCACCCAGTCGCTGTTCTCAGCGATTGCACGGGTCTTGTTGCTTTGGATTGGGCCAATAAAATGCCAGCAGAGGGGCAGTTCTTTGAGTGCCCCCGCTTTCTCGACTAGCTCCTGAGCGTAATTTTCACCAAATTCGGTCAAACCCTGCTCATAGGCGAGCCGAATAGCTCCTGCGGGCTTGGTTTTACTGACGGCCAGCAGGCTGACGGCGCCCGTAGCGCGGCCTGCGGCAGCGGTTGCGGACTGAATACGCCGTTGCACTTCTGATATATTAAGGGCCAGTTCAGTCGGGTTCATGGTGTGATCATAAGGAAGTTGATTCGCCATGTGCTAGCCCGATAAAAGCGGAGAATGTGAGATGGATATCACTGAATTGCTTGTCTTCAGCGTCCAACAGGGTGCTTCTGACCTGCACCTGTCAGCAGGTCTCCCACCGATGATCCGGGTCGACGGTGACGTCAGGCGTCTGGACACCCCAGAACTGGATCATGCGACAGTTCAGGCTGTAGTTTACGACATTATGAACGATCGGCAGCGCAAGAACTTTGCGGCGCGCCTGGAGACCGATTTTTCTTTCGAGATCCCCACGATCGCCCGGTTCCGCGTGAACGCCTTTCACCATCATCGGGGGGCGGGAGCGGTATTTCGAACCATTCCCTGTCATGTGTTGTCGATGGAGGAACTGGGAATGGGACAGGTTTTTCGCGAGATCGCGGCATTGCCGAGGGGACTCGTGCTCGTCACAGGACCGACTGGGTCGGGAAAGTCGACCACATTGGCGGCCATGATTGATTACATCAACGACTGTCGGCACGATCACATCCTCACGATTGAGGATCCGATCGAATTCGTACATCACAGCAAGCGATGCCTTGTGAATCAGCGCGAGGTCTATCGCGACACCCTGAGTTTCTCTGAGGCGCTCAGGTCAGCGTTGCGAGAGGACCCCGACGTCATTCTGGTCGGGGAGATGCGTGATCTGGAAACGATTCGCCTGGCGTTGACCGCTGCTGAGACGGGTCACCTTGTGTTGGGCACACTTCATACCACCTCGGCAGCCAAAACCATTGACCGAATTGTGGATGTGTTCCCCGCAGCGGAGAAATCGATGGTACGGTCGATGCTCTCAGAGTCTTTACAGGCAGTGATATCCCAGACCCTGCTCAAGCGCAGGGCGGGGGGCCAGGTGGCTGCTCACGAGATCATGCGCGGGACGGCTGCGATCAGGAACCTCATTCGCGAGGACAAAGTGGCACAAATGTATTCGGCGATTCAGACAGGTCAGGGCACGGGCATGCAGACGATGGATCAGTGCTTGCAGAGGTTGCTTCAGAAAAGAGTCATTACGCTCGACGCCGCGCGGGAAAAAGCGCGTCAGCCTGAGGCGATAATGGCTTGCTCATGACAGCTCGCTTAGCCATGTGGAGAGAATGATCGCTGCGGCCTGATCGTCAATGGGATCAGCAACATAGTCACCCCGATGTCCTTGCGCGCGGGCTGCGTGCTTGGCCTCACGGCTCGACAGTCGCTCGTCTATCAGTGATACCACCACGCCCAGTCTGCCCTCTACCTGGCGAGCAAATTTGGACGCACGCTGACTCAGCTCACTCGGTGAGCCGTCCATGTTGATGGGGAGGCCCACCACAATCCGCTGGGGCCGCCACTCCTCCGCCAACGCTACAAGCGCTTGCCAGTCGGGCACCCCATCCTTGGCCTTGATGATGGCCAACGGCTGGGCAGTGCGAGAAAGCGTATTCCCCACCGCTACACCAATATGCCGTAAGCCAAAATCCAGCGCCAGTAAGGTCTCCACCGCAGACATGTTTATGCGTGTCCTGCTTGTGCTGTGAGAAGGTCAATGTCAATGCCAAGCGTTTTCCCCGCAGCAGAGAGCTTGTCCGAGGTGTCTAGGTGAAAGAGGATGTGCGGGTCGGCGAGCGTTGTCAGCCAGCTGTTGTCAGCCATCTCGGCCTCTAGTTGCCCGGGTGCCCAACCGGCATACCCCAAAGCAACCAGATAGCTTTCGGGCCCATCGCCTTTAGCGAGGGCACATAGAATATCGCGGGAAGTCGTCAGGCTCACGCCGTTTCCGACAGACTGGCTGCCTTCCCACGAGGGTTCGCTATGGTGCAGGACAAAGCCGTGATCTGTGCCGACAGGGCCCCCGGCCAAAACGGGGCGGTCAGGCAAGCTGCTCTCGGGTTGTATGTCCATGTGATTCAGCATGTCCAGCACGCTGACATCAAGGGTCAGGTTAACGACGATACCCATAGCACCCTGCTCGTCGTGGTGGCAGAGATAGGTAAGAGAGCGATTGAAAAAGCCGCTGCCGATTACGGGAGTGGCGATTAAAAAATGGCCTGCCCAGTATGTGGATGCGGGCGCCGAGGTTGCCTGCGCTGGCTTTTTACTCGCCAAGAGAATTCCTTTCGGGGGTCAGGGCATGAGGGTCATTATGCCGAAGATCTTGCAGTCTATCGCCTTATGCTCGCTTCGTGGGTGCCGGTGAGCGCGCCTTGGACGTCGTGGCGCGCTTCATACCCGCGCGCCGACGTGTCGCTCTAAGGTGTCGAGAAGTGGCCCGGCAACGTTATGCCCAGATTCGGCCTCGATTTCCCGGAGGCAGGTGGGGCTCGTGACATTGATTTCGGTAAGGTAATCACCGATGACATCGAGACCAACAAAATAAAGGCCTCTTTCCCTGAGGGTTGGGCCAACCTGAGCTGCGATCCATTGGTCTCGCTCGGATAGCGGTTGCACACGCCCGGAACCTCCTGCCGCCAAGTTGCCCCGGCTTTCTCCGGCCAGAGGAATGCGAGCGAGACACCAGGGCACAGGTTCGCCATTGATCATGAGTATGCGTTTATCACCGTCGCTGATAGCGGGTAGGTAGCGCTGCGCCATGATGGTTTGTTTTCCCAATCCCGTCAGCGTTTCCAGAATAACGCTGACATTGGGGTCATGCTCTTGCGCGCGGAAAATGGCGCTGCCGCCCATCCCGTCCAGCGGTTTGAAGATGACATCACGGTGTTCTCTATGAAAGCTCCTCAATGAGGATATGTTTCGGCTGACCAAAAGTGGTGGGCAGCAGCCGGGGAATTCGGTGGCAAACAACTTTTCATTACAATCTCGCAGGCTACGGCACCGGTTGACTACGAGAGTGCCGAGCTGCTCGGCCCGCTCCAGCAAGTAGGTGGCATAGATGTACTCCATGTTAAAAGGAGGGTCTTTGCGCATCAGAATGATGTTGAGTTGTGTGAGCGGTAAGGCCTCGGTCTCAGCGAGATCAAACCAGTGCTCAGGATTTTGGTGTACGACGAGTGGTCTGGCATTCGCCATGGGTACCGCACCATCGAGGAAGAGCCCATCCGGTTCGATGTAAAACAACGACCACCCGCGATCTTGTGCGGCCCACAGTAGTGCCAAAGTGGTATCTTTTTTGTAATGGATGGAGGCAATCGGGTCCATCACAACGCCGAGCTGGAGGCTCATTTCGGGGTCCTTGTGGGGTCAGAGCGAGACATCTTGCGATTCGTAGCGAATCCCCGCAAGCTCTGGCTGCCAAAAAGCGCGTTAAATACCACCCTCGGGAAAAATATGGACCATTTGTTTATCGTTTTTGCCGGTCTGAGCCTGCTCTGCGCCGTCACCGTACTGCTTCAGGTCCGTCGAATCGGCTGGGCGGTGTGGGCATGGTTCCTGTCGGGTTGGATCACTGGGGAGCTGGCGATCTGGTGCATCGCCACCCAGATGGCTTTCGTTGCCCTGTGGATTATGTTTGTCGGTGTCGAGTCAGCGGGCCTTACCTGGGGGTTATCCTTCTTTCTGGCTGCATGGGTGTTGCTGGCATGGTCTCTACGTCCGGGGTTTGATGCAGGTGCGGCATTCAGTCGGGCATTGCAGGTGGTATTGGGCGCGGATTTCTACCAGCAGATACCCCCGGAGCGGCGCGCTAAATTAACGCAGCACATTGCCAGTGGCGAGTGGCTCCGACCTTTCACATTCCGGCGTCAGGGAGTGCAGTATGTGCGCAACCTGAATTACTCAACTGTGGGTAAGCGCGGGTTATTGGATATTTACCACCCCTTGCTCCCTGGAGCATCCCGCCCGGTGCTGCTCCAGGTCCACGGCGGCGCCTGGATGGTGGGGCATAAATCAGAACAAGCTCAGCCCTTGCTCCACCGTATGGCGGAACTGGGTTGGGTAGGGGTATCCATCAATTACCGCCTCGCGCCCCGGGATGCGTATCCGGCACAGATTATTGACGTGAAGAAGGCGATCGCCTGGGTAAAGCAGCACATCGCCGAATATGGTGGTGACCCAAATTTTATTGTTATCACAGGAGGGTCTGCAGGGGGTCATCTTTCCTTATTGGCTGGCCTCACCCCGGGCCACGCGGAGTGGCAGGAGGGATTTGAAGGTGCCGATACAGCAGTGCAGGGGGTGCTGGCACTCTATCCGGTCGTAGATTTTACCAATCGGTATGGCATTAGAAAACAAGATCGGATGGATGAATTCATTAGACGTCGGATTATTCAGCAGCCGCGCGAGACCGCAGCAGCGGTGTTCGAGAATGGGTCTCCGATTTCTTGGATTCATCGGCCGGGTGTGGCCGAGGGGACGCCCCCTTTCTTTATTGTTCAGGGCACTCATGACTCGTTGGTCTGGGTTGAAGAAGTGCGCCGGTTTGTCGCGGAGTTCAGTCCCGTCGCCGGGTCGCCTGTGGTGTATGCAGAGCTGCCGGGCGCGCAGCATGCCTTTGAGATTTTTCATTCCCCCCGCACAAGCCACTACCTGAATGCCGCTGCCACCTGGCTGGAGTGGGTGTGGGCTAGGCATCGATTGAAGCACGCAGAAGGAGAAGAGCACTGATCTATCGACTGGGCATCTGCGGCCGCTCGGACGGCAGGTTTTACAGTGGCGGCTGGACCCAGCGTGCTTTGATCACGTCTGCAAGCTGCTTGCGGCCCTCAGCCCTAGTGCGTCATCTCGCGCCAGCAGAAGCTGAGCACCCCCAGTGCGACCACTGGCGCCGTTTCTGTTCGCAGCACGCGTGGCCCCAGCGGCAAGAGATGAAAGCTGGAGGCTTGCGCAAGAGCGATCTCTTCATCTGTCAGGCCGCCCTCAGGTCCGATCAATAGTGCCGCGCTCTCTGGGGTTGTGTGCTCGGGGGAGTGTGAGGGGTCGCCTCGGTGCAACACCCATTTGTCATCCGCGTCCACACCTGCGACCCATCGATCCAAAGCCTCTGGTGGCGTGATCAGAGGGACCCTCACGCGACCACACTGCTCGCAGGCGCTGATCGCAATCTGACGCCAGTGATTTACTCGCTTGATCACGCGATCGGCTGGGATACTGAAATCCACTCTTTCACTGTAGAGTGGCACGATGGCCCCGACCCCCAACTCGGTCGCTTTTTGAACAGCCCAATCAAACCGATCGCCCTTACTCAAGCACAGACCCAGTGTGGTATGGACCGGAGATTCCGTAGCGGGCACTGACGAGGCGCCTAACAAAACCGAAATAGTGCGCTTGCCGACCTCGGTGATGGTGGCCACGAATTCCTCGCCCCCGCCATTAAACAATGTGACGGCATCCCCCACATTGGCGCGCAGGACGCGACCCAAATACTGCGCCGCTGTGCCCTGCAACAGAACCTGAGCGCCAGACGACAGAGGTTGTTCGGTAAACAGGCGAGTCACACGCAACGCTAAGCCTCCTTGAGACAGGCTAGTTTACGATGTTTGACGGTGTCAGGCTGAGTCGGCCTAACACCGCCTCTGATAACGTAGCTGCGGATCTGCCAGTGGAGCGTCAGTATTTGTATGAATCGGTCTTGAAGGGGCCGTTCACACCAACACCAATATAGTCGGCCTGCTTGGACGATAACTTTGTCATGACACCGCCAAAGCCTTCCACCATGTAAGCCGCGACCTGTTCGTCTAGCTGCTTTGGCAGCACCTCGACTGAGATGGCCTCTTGGCGCGCCTCGGCGGGTAAATCAGCAAATTTCTTCTCATACAGGTGGATCTGCGCCAGCACCTGATTGGCGAAAGAGCCGTCCATAATGCGGGAGGGGTGGCCCGTCGCGTTCCCGAGATTGACCAGCCGCCCCTCGGAGAGCAGCAGCAGGTGGTCATTGCTGTCGGCGTCTCTTACAACCTTATGGACTTGGGGCTTGATTTCTTCCCATTGCCACTCTCGGCGCATATAGGCCGTGTCGATTTCATTATCGAAGTGTCCAATGTTACAGACTACGGCGCCCGATTTGAGTGCTCGAAGCATGGCGGCAGTGCAGACGTCATAGTTGCCCGTGGTAGTGACAAGCAGGTCGGTCATCTCCAGTAGTGCTGTGTTGACGCTGCCATCGGTGCCGTCATTCACACCGTCGATGAACGGGGAAACCACCTCGAACCCGTCCATGCAGGCTTGCATGGCGCAAATGGGGTCACATTCGGTGATACGAACAATCATTCCTTCTTGGCGCAGCGATTGAGCCGACCCTTTACCCACATCACCGTAGCCGATGACCAGAGCACGTTTGCCGGCCAACAAGTGGTCCAGGCCTCTCTTGATGGCATCGTTCAGGCTGTGACGGCAGCCGTACTTGTTGTCATTTTTGGATTTCGTGACTGCGTCATTGACGTTGATAGCAGGGACTTTCAATTCGCCGTTGGCGAGCATCTCGTAAAGCCGATGTACGCCCGTTGTTGTTTCTTCCGTGATGCCGTGGACGCGCTCCAGCATGTCGGGGTAATGCTCATGGAGCATTGCCGTGAGATCACCACCATCATCGAGAATCATATTGGCGTCCCAGGGCTTTCCATTTTCTAGGATGGTCTGCTCAATGCACCATTCATACTCTTCTTCCGTTTCACCCTTCCAGGCAAAAACAGGTATTCCAGACGCTGCGATGGCTGCCGCAGCATGATCCTGAGTAGAAAAAATATTGCACGACGACCAACGGACCTCAGCTCCAAGCGCTACGAGGGTTTCAATGAGCACGCCAGTTTGTATTGTCATGTGGATGCAGCCGAGGATTTTGGCACCGGCCAATGGTTGCTCTTCACGATAGCGCTCTCGGAGAGCCATCAGTGCGGGCATTTCGCTCTCGGCGATATCCAGCTCTCGCCTGCCCCAGTCGGCGAGGTGAATATCCGCGACTTTGTAGTCAGCGAAGCTGGTTTGCTCAACAGCAGTATTCATATTGATTTCTCTCTTTGGGTATTAAGGTTAATGGCCGGCAGCTGCACGCAGTGCGTCAGCCTTATCGGTGCGCTCCCAGGTAAAGGTGCTTTCGGTTCGACCGAAATGGCCATAGGCGGCGGTAGTACGATATATCGGCCGTTTCAAATCGAGCATATTAATAAGGCCTTTCGGGCGCAGATCAAAGTGCTCGCGGATGAGCGCCGTAATGGCGTCATCCTCAAGTTGAGCAGTGCCAAAGGTATTGACCGAAATAGAGGTGGGTTCAGCAACGCCTATGGCATAGGAAACCTGAACTTCACAGCGGCGCGCTAGGCCTGCCGCCACGATATTCTTCGCCACATAACGCCCAGCGTAGGCCGCCGAGCGGTCTACCTTGGAGGGGTCTTTTCCGGAGAAAGCGCCGCCCCCGTGGCGAGCCATTCCACCGTAGGTGTCGACAATAATCTTTCGCCCGGTCAGGCCACAGTCGCCCAAGGGGCCACCGATCACAAAGTTGCCTGTTGGATTGATGTGATACTGGGTTTCCGCGTCCAGCCATTCAGCAGGCAGTGTCGCTTCAATAATGTTCTTGCGCACGGCTTCTCGCAATTCTGCCTGGGAAATATCAGGGTCATGCTGTGTTGAGAGCACCACTGCTTCAACGTGTTCTGGTTTGCCATCTGCGCCGTAACGCAGGGTAATCTGGCTTTTAGCGTCGGGTCTTAGCCAGGGTAGGGCCCCGGACTTTCGCATTTCAGCCTGTTTTTCGACGAGACGATGCGAATAATGAATGGCCGCGGGCATGAGCACGTTGGTTTCGTCCGAGGCATAGCCAAACATCAGTCCTTGATCACCGGCACCTTGATTCGCCTCATCGGCTTCATGTGTGCCCATCGCAATATCAGCAGACTGCTGACCAATTGCGTTGATCACTGCACAGGTATGGCCGTCAAAACAGACGTCAGATGAGTCAAAACCAATATCGAGCACCGTTTGCCTGATGACCGTCTCGAGTTCCCCCGTTGTGACGGTTGCCGAGGTGGTTACTTCACCTGCGACCACGACCATTCCCGTTTTCACTAAAGTTTCAACGGCGACTCGCGCATGAGGGTCCTTAGCAAGATAGGTGTCGAGAATCGCATCAGATATTTGGTCAGACATTTTGTCCGGATGTCCCTCTGAGACGGACTCCGAGGTGAAAAGAGAGTAATCACTCATGTCATGGGTTCCTGTTACGTGGATCAGCAGCGTTTGAAATGCTGCACCTGAATTTGAAAGCCGTTTCTCTGCGCCAAAAACACACTGGCGTCCAATCTGAGGCCTGCATCTTTGGCCCACAGCTCCAGTTGTTCGGCCGAGAATCCCAGCCATAAGTCGCCACAATATTCTCTGGCCCATGCCTGGTCATGGGCACAGAGGTCACTGATAATCAGCGTGCCGCCACTGGGCAAGAGCTGCGCCATGTCGGCCAGCACGCGCTCTGGCTGGGGTGTGTGGTGCAGTACCATGTTGCTAATGACAGCGTTTGCCCGGATACCTTCTCTGGTCAGATCCTCGGTGTCGCCATGAACAAATTTGATACCGGGGAGATGGGCTGCATGATCTCGCGCCAGGCCAAGCATGTTCAGCGACAGGTCCAGTGCAATCACTTCCGGGGCGCGGCGATGAAGCGCTGGTAACAACCATCCTTCCCCAACGCCGACTTCGATGATCCGCTTTAACGGGCGCCCGCTGATTCGCTCAAGCAGTTGTAGTGTGATCTGGCTATAGTCGTCCCAGGGGGCGATGAGTTCTTGTTGCTCCCGAAAGCGATCCACATTGCCCTGAAAGAATGCGAAGGAATTGTGTTCCCGTTGCGCCTGCACGGCTAATACACCCTGCCTTGCCTGTCTCGAAAGCGGCTCCGCATCAGTGTATGAGAAAATCTCTTGGTATAGGGGCGCCATGGGCCCGCTGGGCAGCGCCCGCCGGTAGAAAGTGGCGGTGCCCTCTTTCTTTCGGCACAAGAGCCCAGCGTCTATCAGGATTTTCAGGTGATGGCTCAACGCACTCTGGCGCAGGTTAAAGATGCTGCAGAGCTCCGTGACGCTATAAGAGTCTTGAGACATCACCCGCAAAATCTGAAGGCGCAGTGCATCGCCTGCCGCTCTCAGCAGGTTCGCCAGTGGCACGGGTCCTTGATGGGACTCGAGCTCGATAATGTGGACTGAACTGACCATGGGCGCGGAGGTTATCAGCGCAGTCTTTGTTTATCAAAATAATTTGATGAACTAAATGCCCAGTTGGAGGACGCCGTTTGGGGTACCCAACAGCAGCTCATCCGCGGGCCGCATGGCAAACAAGCCATTACAGACAACGCCGGTCATATCGTTAATGTATCGCTCAATTTCGAGCGGTGCATCGATATTCAGGCCATATACGTCGAGGATTAGATTGCCATTATCCGTCGTCACACCTTCCCGCCAAACGGGCTGACCGCCTAGTTTGACCAGTTGCCTGGCAACATGGCTTCGGGACATGGGAACGACTTCTACCGGTAGCGGGAACGCCCCAAGCGTCGCTACCCGTTTACTTTCATCCGCGATGCAGATGAAGCGCTCCGCCACCGCGGCGATGATTTTCTCTCGCGTGAGCGCTGCGCCGCCGCCTTTTATGAGCTGCAGAGCATCGTTTGTTTCGTCCGCACCATCGACGTAAATGTCGACTCTCGGGACGGTATTCAAGTCGCTCACTGAGAAACCCATCTCGCTAAGCAGGTCAGAGGAGCGTTCCGAACTCGACACGGTGGTGTCGATACGATGTTTCAGGCGCTCTAATCCGCGAATGAAACACTCTGCGGTACTGCCCGTGCCAATCCCAAGCACCAATAAGTCATCGGGATGCGCAGCGACGCGCTCAATGGCGGCATCAGCCACCTGTTGCTTTAAAAAATTTTGGTCCATTAGCGCCCACTTCCGATCAATGGTGGGAAGGAGGTTACGGCGCTCTCCATCCAGATACCAGCAAAAGGCGTGGATAGCACGCCAGTCTTCAGGACATCCTGCTGACGGGGCTAATAACTTCCTGGCAAGCCCTCCTTAGCGGGTACTTGCAAGAAAGCGTCTTGCGGTCTTTACCATGATTCTGCATTGTTCCAGCCTTACCCTAAGTGACAGACATACGAGAGGCTGTTTATGGAAGTAGCCGGCAAGGGCAGTTTAAGAGATCGCACTAAGTTACTGTGGAGCGCGCTGGTCGCAGGTTGTGTGCTGGCACTAACAAGCCATCTACACGGTGCTGAAGCGGCCACCGTTCCGACTTACGAAGAATTGGCGGCACAAGCAGAGTTTCGACAGGCGGAAATCTCACCAGACGGAACGCATCTGGCTGTGGACGTTGTGCACGAGGGGCGGAGAGCGTTGGCGGTGCTGGCGACCGAGGATCTTAAGGTCGTCTCGGTGTCGGGTTTTTACGATGCCGAAGTGGGCGGCTTTGAGTGGATCAACAACGAACGTTTGGTGATGACGATTCTACGTAAGCGAGCCGGCCGAGAAGCCCCAGGGTCCTATGGGGAGATTTACGCCGTCAATGCCGATGGCAGTGCACCCAAGTATCTCTATGGTGTCAACGCAGATGAGCCAGCACTCGCCTATGGCGATTTATTGGGCAAAATTGATGACCGCAATGTATTGATTCAAAGTTTCCCGTTTGCGTGGCCACCGGGTAAGGATGGCATTCCTCAGGCGTTGAAGCTCAACATTTACAGTGGCCGAATTAGCCGCGAGGCGCGTTCGAGCCTGCGGGGTGCGCAGTTTGTGCCCGACGAGGATATGACTCCCCGGTTTGTTCAGGGCGTCGATGACAATAACGAGCAGATTTTTTCCTATCAGCCTCGCGGGTCGAGGGACTGGCAGGACGTTGAGATGCCTTTTGGTGAAGGTGTCAGGATTCGCGGGTTTGAGCCAGGCACTGATGCCCTGCTGGTGATTGGAGCAAATGGCAATGAAAAGGGTATCTGGGGGCTACATCGCTTTGACCTGAAATCGAAAGAGGTTGAGAAGCTCTATGCAGCCGCTGATACGGATGTAGAGTGGGCGTATTTTGATGACGACGATCAGCTGTATGGGGTGCAGATTAATCGGCACTATCCCGAATTTGTGCCATTAATTGAGGATCACCCCCTCACGGTGGTCAAAGGCGCGCTGCAGAATAATTTTCCCGCCCACACGGTATCGCTGGTGTCGAAAACCGAGGACAACCAAAAGTTCATTGTCAGGCTTTCGGCACCCAACGACCCGCCCAGTTTTTATTTATTCGATGTGAGCACCGGGTCTCTGCGGTTTTTGATGCATATGTTTCCCAATGTGGAAGGTAAATTGTTAGCGAGCACCGACGGCATCAGTTTCAAGGCCCGAGACGGGCAGGTCATCAATGGATACATCACCACGCCTCCGGTGGGCGAAGCGCCCTTTCCACTGATTGTGATGCCCCACGGCGGCCCTCATGCGCGGGACTATTGGGGCTACGACCGCTATGTGCAGTCCTTCGCCACCCGGGGTTACGCTGTATTACAGGTGAACTTCCGCGGCTCCACCGGGTTTGGTGACGCTTTTATGCAAGCGGGCTACGGGGAATGGGGTCGAATGACCCAACACGACATCATTGATGGCACACGTTGGGCGATTGCCGACGGGGTCGCAGATCCGGCGAGAGTGGGCATTTATGGTGCCAGTTTTGGCGGTTACTCGGCCTTTCAGGCACCCTTGGTCGCGCCCGGACTCTACAGAGCTGCCATAGGCTATGTGGGCGTGTATGACCTCGATCTGCTATACAACTCAGGCGACATCACGACAAGGAGATGGGGAGAAGCCTATCTGGATAAAACGCTGCCCAGTGACCCTGAGGACCGCTCTGAGCAAAGCCCGGCGCGGCGCGCCAGCGAGTTTGATATTCCGCTATTTATTGTTCATGGGAAAGACGATTACCGGGCAGCATTCGAGCACGCGGAGGTGATGCGGGACGCGCTGCAAGAGGCCGGTAAACCATTCGAATGGCTGGTAAAAGACAAGGAAGAGCACGGATTTTACACACCGGAAAATACGGTTGAGTTATTTGGGCGGATGGCACAATTCTTTGACGAGCACTTGGGTGCCTCCGCGCCAGAGAGCCGGTCGCTCGAATGACGGAGCTCGATGCACAACAGTCAATTGCAGAGGGCTTCAAAGCATTATCGGCGGGTCTGCCGCAGGCGGCGTTGCGCGCCGTAGAGGCCGTAAATCAGGAACAGTTTCCCCGTGCCAGTCTCCTGGTAGGGCATGCCCACAAGGCGCTGGGGAATCACGATGCGGCAGAGGCTGCTTATCGGACACTGGTGGATAAGGAAGATCGGCGCCACTATGCAACCGGCTGGTGGAGTCTCGCGGGTTTAAAGACGGCGCAATTTTCTGCCGCAGATGGTGCACGTCTCGACACGCTCATTGCAGGGCAGGATTCGGATCAGGATCAGGACGGTTACCTCGGCTTGCTGCATCTCGCGCGTGCGGAAATCTGGCACCAGGCAGGCTTACCCGATATGGCTTTCGCGCACCTTCGTGCCGGGAATGATCTCGTTGCGGCCGCTAGACCCTTTAGCGGCGAAGGATTCCGCCAATTAGTGGACGAGTTGCTTACTATCGAAGCTTGGCCTCTGCCTCCTCTGAAGGGCGATGAGATCCAGCCCATTTTTATTATCGGGCAACCTCGGTCAGGCACGACTCTGGTGGAGCAGATTCTCGCTTCTCATCCTGATGTGAATGTTACGGATGAACTGTCTTTCATGGGGCATCGGGGCGCTGACTTGCAGCGAGACGGCGGGTACCGTCGCAGCCTCGCCTCATCACCAGAGGCGCGTTGGCAGGAATACTGCCAACAATACCTCGACATTGTGAGGCCCTACTGCGCAGAATCCAAAGCGCACTTTGTCGATAAGACACCGGAAAATTTTCTGCATGTTCCGTTAGTACTCAAAATCTGTCCCAACGCGCGGTTTGTTCATGTGGTTCGCGACCCGCTGGATAACATCGTGTCGCAGTATCGGCACTTTTTCCCCGAAGGGCGTGAGTACAGCAATAGCCTTCAGGGGCTTATTTTTTATTGGCAGGGCTACCTCATGCTCATGCGCCACTGGTCCAACTTATTTCCCAATCGCATCCACCACCTGCATTACAGTCAGCTGGTGAATGCAACAGAAACCGAGATTCGATCATTGCTCTCGTTCTGTGGCCTCTCTGAAGCGCCGGAGTGTTTTACGCCGCACCATACTCAGCGGCCGGTGATGACGCCAAGCGCGGCACAAGTCCGCCAACCGATTAACCGGGCAGGTCTGGACAGTGGCCTGTCTTATGGTGGGGCGCTTAAGGATTGGCTGACTGATATCAGCAAGCTCAAAGACGCCAGCGTCGGCTTGTTTGGGAAGGCGTAATTACCTCTCCTTTACCTTAATACGAACCCCCTTTTCGGTGACCAAGAATATGGACCCGAAGAAACCGTCCTCTATGCGAACGCGCTCTCCCGGCTTGATGGTCACCGTGGTGTCGGCTATTTTCTTGAACAGTCTACCGTCTTCTGCGACGAAAATCGTTTCTCGCCGACGGGTGTAGAGCACATCCTTAATGATGAAGGTGATCTGCTCCGGCACCTCTTCCTCCAGCACCACGGCTGCTTCCTCTCCAAACACGATGGCCGCGACCTCGGCATTGCGTTGTTCCTGCCTTTGCTCGCTGGAGCCTGTTTGCGGTTTTTCCAGAGACGCCTTAATAGCGTTAGCAGCACTGTCGTAGCAGGCCAGGCGGGCGGTATCGTCCGCGATATCAGCACAGTCCATGAAAGACTGCCCCTGAGCAGCAGAGCAAACCACTGCGCAACAAACGAGAATCAGGCCTTTGCGGTAAGTGTCCATCCGATGATGTCGTCCTTGTCAGTCAGTTCTTGTGTTTCGACCTCTGACCACCCCATAGCGGCCATTGTCGTAGTCAGGTTTTGCATGTCCGAGGCGTCTTTAGCTACTGCTACCATTTGTTGGTGACGTTCGAGCGCAGCATTTGCCTCCTCGCGTAAATCAGAGATGAATTGCTCGCGCACCCTGGGTTTTTCGCCGAGCAGCTTGAAAAACCGCAAAGCCGCCAGTACGTGATCCGCCATAAAGGCGTTGCCGGCTTTAAGCGTAGCGCCTTTGATGTACTTGTTGGCCATGCCGTTCATAAACTTTCGGGCTTGTTCTGATTGAGGGTCCGTTTTTAGCGCGCTGACACTGCCCACTCGCTGCAATGCTCCCTGAATGGTGGAGAGTGCATCTTCAACCAAGCCAATATCACGGGCATGGAATTCACTGACTGCTCTGCGCGACATTCGCGCGACTATCGAATCCTGATGATGCAACAACGCAAACAGCCTGCCGTCAGCGCTCATGCGCTCACGCATTCGGCTGAGGGTGATTTGGAGTTCGCTGTACTCGATGCCATAGATAGAGAGGCAGCAGTCGACGCCAGTGATACTTTCAGGCAGCTGCTCCACCGGCGTGTTCGGCAGCATTTCAACAGAGCCTTGGGAATGCGTTGCGGCATCACGCACCATTGACGGCAGCGAGACGTTTGCCGCATCGACACCTGTGTAGACGAAAGGGTGACTGAGCGACACCAGAAAGGGCACTAGAGAGCCATTGCCGCAGCAGAGCTCTACAACCCGCAAGCTGCCGTCCTCGACGAGGCCCAGGGTGCTGCGCAGCGATTCCAGCCAGTCCTTGACCGGGCCCGCATAGCCCTCCTCAAAGTAGTCGCCGAAAGTGGTGGTATGTCCCTGCCGCCAGAATCGGCTCCATGCGTCCATGCTTGTTGTGATCCCAGCAAAGAGAACGATAGCTTAACGCAGAGCGGGAATTTGCGGCAGTGAAAAATAAAAAAAGCCCGCATTTGCGGGCCTTTTAAAGGGTTGGAGATTCTGAGAGATCAGAATTCGATCGTATACTGAACGTATGCAACACGGCCTACTTTCGGATACTGGTACTCATCAACTTCGGAACCGAAGTCATTGAGTAGCGGGTCTTCATCGGTGATGTTGTTGGCACCCACCGTGATTTGGCCCCACTGACCCAGGTTGTATCCTACAGACGCGTTGAGCTGATCCCATGAATCGTAAGATTCATCGCCGACTCTGGAATCAGACTCGCCGATATAATCCATCGCCACATTGGCGAAGAAGTTATTCCAGGTCCAGTTGATCTGAGCATTCCACCTCCACTCAGGGAAGCCCAGCGTGCCAGTAGCGTCGTAAATTGTGCCGCTACCGTAAGTCTCTTCCGATTCATAAGTGAGGTACTGAGTCCCCATCCATCGCGCGTTTAAGACGCCAAACGCGGTATCAAAGCTAGCGTTGATACCGAGGTCGAGTGCTTCGCGCTCGACTTCAAGCGAGCCGTTGACAAAGCCAGCGTCGATGCGCTCTACAGAACCCGTTGCCGTTCGCGTAACGTAGGGGCTGCCGGGGCCACCAGAATTACGTGAAGTCGCATCTTGGTTGAGCAGATCTTGCGCTGATACATAGTCAATGGTGTTCTTCAGTGTTAACTGAATCCAGGTAGCCGAAGCTGACCAGGTTGCCATGTCACCTTCCCAGAAATCCCAGTCTACGCCAAAGGAGAGTGATTCAGACTCTTCAGCATCGAGGTTCGGGTTAGAGCCGATATAGGTGTCGAACTGACGAGACGGGCAGGGAGACTGGCCGGTCTGCTCACAACCCCAGAAGTCTGTACCGCCCGATGCAGAAAATGCAGTCGCACCGTAAAGATCAGACAGGTCAGGAGCGCGGAAACCTTCACCCCAGGAAGCGCGTAGTCGCAGCTGCTCGTAGCCCGGGACAGCCATGCTCATACCCAATCTGGGTGAAGTCGCGTTGCCGAAATCGGAGTAATCGTCGGCACGGAATGCCGCGGAGATTTCCAGCCAATCCAGTACGGGGAAAATACCTTCCGCCATGTAGGCGGTGACATCCCGGTAGCCTCTGGCAGAATTGCCTGCGGAGCCACCGACCAGTCCAGCTTCCGATTGCGCGTCGACCAGCGCTTGGTATTTGATCTCGTAGTACTCAGCGCCAAGATAGACAGCTGCGGTACCGCCCGCCATTTCGAACATATCCCACTGCACACCACCTGACCATCGTGTCAGGAGCTGCCGGTCATCATTATGCGTTGTGGTCTTGATGTTAGCCACGAAAGTATCGAAGTCATCAATGCCGTACGCAATGTTGTATTCGAGGCCGCCATAGCTGAGGTAGTACATACCCACAGAAGACGAACGATACTCAGAGTGTGAGTAGTTCATATCCACGCGCACGTTGTCAGTGACATCCCACTTCAATCCGGTATTGATGTCGATCAGGGTGTCGTTGACGATATTATCGCGGGTACCGATATCTACCCAGCGGAAGTAGCCGCTGCTGGCACCGACGTCGTTACGGGGGTCACCGGGAATGGTTGGGCCAGGCGCCGCCGGCGGAGCATAACGGCCAAAGGACTCGTTATCCGAGATGATCGCATCGAGGTAAACGTCAAGGCTATCGTTGATTTCATACTCAGCAGATACCCACGAGTTTGTTCGCTCTAGGCTTGCACGGTTGGCTGAAACCAGCGCGTAAGCGTAGCCACAGTAGTATCCGGTGTCGGGGCCGAAGACCAAGTCTGAGCGCATTTTGCCAACAAACCCTGTACCGGTTGGGTCGTCTTGACAGTCGGCACCCGGATAGACCAGCCAAGTGTTGGAGTCATTACGATCGAAAGCCTGCCCGTTATATTGCGGGTTGATCACAGTAAAACCATAAAACGAGACGCCGTTTGTTTCTGCGTAACCCGTAATATCTCCGTCGCCATCTAGGTCTGAATAGGTGGCCTTCGTAAATTCGCGGTCCGCGTCAAAAATCGCGTCTCGCTTGTCGTATTCGAGGCCAAAGGTCACGCTGCCGCGATCCGAGCTGGCGCCAAACAGCATAGACAGTGACTCTTCTTCGCCGTTATCACGATCACGATCACCAAAGCGGCCGCTCAGCTTGAAGCCGTCGTAGTCGCGTTTCAGGATGATGTTCACAACGCCTGCTACCGCGTCAGAGCCATAGATTGCCGACGCGCCGTCAGCAACGATTTCGATGCGATCAACAGCAGAGAACGGAATCATATTCAGGTTGACGGTACCGCCGCCACCCAGAGAGGGTGAACCGGCGACACGGCGGCCGTTTACCATGACCAAAGTTCGTCCAGCGCCGACACCGCGTAAGTCGATGGTCGCGTTGGACTGGGCACCGTTACCTGATGATTCCCGGAAAGAGCCCAGTGAGTTCAGATTCGAGGTTCTCAGTGCGTCTGCTACCGAGATGTCACCCTGGATCTTCATATCGTCTGCAGAGATAACAATGGTCTCTTGCGATATCGTGTTTAAGGTGGAGCGGGTAATGCGCGAGCCGGTTACGAGGATTTCTTCTACCTCGTTAGCCTCTTCGTCCTCCTGCGCGGTTACAACCCCCATATTGAGGGCCAGTGCACCGGTCGATATGCAAAGTGCGTAGCGAACCGCGTCGTGCATGACGTTTTTCTTGGACATGAGTTTCTCCTAGCATGTTGTGGCCGTATGCTTTATTTTTGGACGTACTTGGTAAAGTTGCCCACGCGCCCATTTTTCTTTGACTGCACGTGTAGTCTGACTAAGAACAGCCCGTCGGGTTTCGCCGCAGCCAGATTCAACGACCCTACCCAAGACGCCTTCCGTAATAAAATCTTCTTGAATAGAGAAGTCGGTAAAATTCCGCTTGACATTCAAAAAAGTGGAAGGGCTCTGCGGCAGTTGTGGCGGCGTGGGTCGGCCCTATTTGACCCGCCCGACCCCAAAAATGGTCACGGTAGGTGGCTCGCTGCGGGTTGATGCCGAAAAGTGGCAAAGTCTATTTGCCCGCGACACTCGCTTGGCAGACAATACGGCTCTTCTTATTTACTGGTGTCTTTGGAGCCGTCATGCCGTCTCAAATTCAATTGGCGAACGCCATCCGTGCCCTTGCGATGGATGCCGTTCAGACGGCAAACAGCGGTCATCCGGGCGCTCCTATGGGAATGGCCGATATCGCCGAGGTGCTGTGGAACCGGTTGTTGCGCCACAATCCGACAAATCCGGCCTGGCCAAACCGAGATCGATTCGTGCTCTCCAATGGGCATGGCTCCATGTTGGTCTATGCCTTGCTGCACCTTTCTGGGTACGAAGTTTCTGCAGCGGATTTGAAGCAATTCAGGCAGTTACACAGCAAAACGCCCGGGCACCCCGAATACGGATATACCCCGGGCGTTGAGACAACCACCGGCCCCCTCGGGCAAGGGTTGGCCAACGCCGTGGGGATGGCCATTGCCGAGAACACTTTGGCAGCGCAGTTTAATCGCGAGGGCCACACGATCGTTGACCACCATACCTGGGTGTTCCTCGGTGATGGGTGCTTGATGGAAGGCGTTTCTCATGAGGCCTGCTCTTTGGCAGGCACGCTCGGCCTCGGCAAACTGATCGCGGTTTATGACGACAACGGTATTTCCATCGACGGAGAGGTCGAGGGCTGGTTCACAGACGACACCCCCGGGCGCTTTGAGGCTTACGGTTGGCATGTCATTGCGAATGTGGACGGCCATGATGCCGCGGCGGTAGAAGCGGCAATGATGGCCGCGAAAGCCACAACGGGACGCCCTTCTCTTCTGTGCTGCAAAACCACGATCGGAAAGGGAAGCCCTAACAAGCAGGGTACCGAAAGCTGTCACGGTGCCCCTCTGGGGGACGAGGAAATTGCGCTCACCCGCGAAGCGCTCGATTGGCCCTACGACCCCTTTGAGGTCCCCGATGATATTCGTGAGGCGTGGGATGGCCACGCAAGGGGAGCAGCTCTAGAGGCTAGCTGGCAAGCCAAATTTGATACTTACCGGGCCGCTTTTCCCGATTTAGCTGACGAATTTTTGCGGCGCTTACGGGGCGATTTGCCCGCGACGTTCCAAGAGAACGCCGATGCGTACATCGCGGAGAGTTTGGCTGCGGGCGCTGACGTCGCCTCGCGCAAAGCCTCCCAGCAGACCTTGAACATTTTAGGGCCAGGACTGCCCGAGCTGCTCGGCGGTTCCGCTGATTTGGCAGGCTCTAACCTGACGCTTTGGAGTGGCGCAAAGGGCATTTCGGTAAGCGCTCCGGGCGGCAATTATCTGTATTACGGCGTGCGAGAGTTCGCCATGGCAGCGATCATGAACGGTATCGCTCTTCACGGAGGGTTCGTGCCCTATGGCGCCACTTTCCTGATATTCATGGAGTATGCGCGCAATGCTGTGCGCATGTCCGCGCTCATGGGGCAAAGAGTGCTGTATGTGTTTACCCATGATTCCATCGGGCTGGGGGAAGATGGGCCCACGCATCAGCCCGTTGAACAGCTCACAGCACTGCGTTCGACCCCTAATCTGCATACTTGGCGCCCGTGCGACTCTGTGGAATCAGCAGTGGCCTGGAAGCTGGCAATTCAGCGAGAAACGGGCCCTACTGCCATGATATTTTCGCGGCAGACGCTGCCTTCGCAGGTCTCCAAGCCGGAGCAGGTGGCTGGAGTTCATCGCGGCGCCTATGTGCTTGTTCCGGAAAAAGGCAGTTTGGACGCCATTCTTATTGCCACAGGCTCTGAGGTGTCGCTGGCGGTTGCGGCGGCAGAGCAGCTGAGCGCGTCAGGCCGGGGCGTGAGAGTGGTGTCAATGCCCTGTGCTGAGGTTTTTGACGCGCAGGAGGCGGCGTACAGGGAAATGGTGCTGCCCAGCGACGTGCTAGCCCGTGTGGCGGTCGAGGCGGCCCACACGGATTTTTGGTACAAGTACGTGGGTCTGGATGGTCGCATCGTCGGGATGTCATCTTTTGGGGAATCCGCGCCCGCGGCAGCGCTATTTCAGCACTTCGGACTCACCGTCGATAGTGTTGTCGCAGCTGTTGGGGAAGTCATTCTGGATTGATCATGCGGTTCGCTATCAATGGATTTGGTCGGGTGGGTCGAACCCTCCTCCGGGTGTATGCCGCTCGGGAGGATGCTCGTTCACAATTGGAACTCGCTGCAATCAATGAGGTTGCCGACGCCGATACCGTGGTGCACTTGGCACGATATGACTCTAACTATGGCCGCTATCCGGGTCGTATCGCGCGCTCGGGCGATTTACTGGAGATCGATCAGGCGGTGGTTCCGCTCAGTCATGTGCCTCAAGTGGCGGAGTTGCCCTGGGCTGCGCTTGATATTGATCTGGTTTTCGAATGCACGGGTGCCTTCACCGACCGCGTGACAGCGCAGCAGCATTTGCAGGCGGGCGCGGCAAGGGTGTTGTTCTCTCACCCCGCAGAGTCCGACGTTGACGCCACCATTGTGTACGGTATTAACCACGCGTCTCTGGATGCCAGCATGAAAATTGTGTCAGCTGCCTCGTGCACGACCAATGCCGTGGTGCCAGTGCTGGCCACGCTATGGGAAGCCTTCGGTATTGAGGCTGCGACGATGACGACCATCCATTCGCTGATGAATGACCAGCCCGTTTTAGATGCCTATCATCACACTGATTTGCGCAAGACGCGTGCCGCGTCGCAGTCCATTATTCCGGTGGATACCGGGCTTGCGGTGGGAATTGAGCGAATTCTGCCCCAACTGGCGGGTAAACTGTCGGCGCACGCGCTTCGCGTGCCGACGACTAAAGTATCCGCAATCGAACTGACCGTAGCCACCGAGCAGTCTTGTTGCAGTGACGATATCAACACGGTTCTCCGGCACGCCTCCGAAGGGCCGCTCGCCGGAGTGCTAGATTACTCTCTGGAGCCTTTGGCATCTTGTGATTTTGCCGGAGAAGCGGCATCCGCCATTATCGATGCCAAACAAACTCAGGTCGCGGCGGGCCGGTTGGCCAAGATTTTGATCTGGTTTGATAATGAGTGGGCTTATGCCAGCAGAATGATTGATGTTGCGTTAGCCTGGCAACGGCAGATTCCTGCGTGTCAGGTTCCCGCAAAAAAGGGCAACCGATGAAACTGATGACGGACCTTGATCTGGCTGGCCTGCGGGTGCTGATCCGCGAGGATCTTAACGTACCCATGCAGGGCGGCGCGATCAGTAACGATGGCCGCTTGCGCGCCGCCGCACCATCGATACTGGCTGCGCTGGAGCAAGGGGCGGCGGTCATGGTGATGTCGCATCTTGGTCGGCCGGTTGAAGGAGAGTGGACTGAAGAGGCTTCTTTGGCCCCCATTGCAGCGCGACTGTCAGAGTTGATTGGCCGTGATGTGCTGTTTGCCCAGCAGTGGCGTAAGGTCGCGCCGCTGCCCGGAGACGTGGTGCTGCTGGAGAATGTCCGCTGCAACAGTGGTGAAGCGGTTAACGACCAGCAGCTGGCAGCGGAATATGCCGCGCTGTGTGACGTTTTTGTGATGGATGCGTTTGGTACCGCACATCGCGCTCAGGCCTCAACCCTCGGCGTCGCACAATGTGCGCCGGTGGCCTGTGCGGGCCCTCTGCTGCATGCAGAGTTGACGGCACTTGGGCGCGCGTTGAGCGCCGCCGAAAGGCCGATGCTGGCGGTAGTGGGTGGCTCGAAAGTGTCTAGCAAACTGGCGGTTTTAGATCAGTTGTCCCAGCGGTGCGACAGTCTGGTTGTGGGCGGTGGTATTGCCAACACTTTCCTTGCCGCAGCCGGTTATGTAGTCGGTCAGTCTCTTTATGAGCCTAATTTGGTGGATACCGCTAGGCGCTTGATGGATAAGGTAGAGATTCCCCTACCCCTCGATGTGGTGGTGGCACCCGGGATTGATCAGAGTGCGGCTGCCCAGATTAAGCTTGCTGCCGACGTGGCCGAAGAAGACATGATTCTTGATGTAGGTCCGCTCACGGCGCAGGCGATTGCTGACCGCATAAAGGAGGCGCAGACCATATTGTGGAATGGCCCTCTTGGCGTTTTTGAGCAAAAAGCCTTCTCTGAGGGGACCCGCGTGCTTGCAGAGGCTATTGCTGGCAGTTCAGGGTTTTCTTTGGCGGGTGGAGGAGACACCCTGGCCGCGATTGATCACTTTGGGGTGGCCGATCAGGTGTCCTACATCTCGACTGGCGGGGGCGCTTTCCTTGAGTATGTTGAGGGCAAGATACTGCCTGCGGTGGCTGTGTTGGAGGAGCGGACCTTGGGTGAATTCCCGGACGACCCGGATGGATTCGCGGATGAACAGGCATTTAAGTAAAGTGCTGATGGAGATTGGAGGAATAAAACAATGGCGCTGATCAGCTTGCGGCAGTTACTGGATCACGCCGCGGAGCGCGGTTACGGCGTGCCCGCGTTCAATGTTAACAATTTGGAGCAAACCCGCGCCATTATGGAGGCGGCCAATCAGACCGACTCCCCGGTCATCATGCAGGCCAGCGCAGGCGCTCGGAAATATGCAGGTGCGCCCTTTTTGCGCGCGTTGATGGAGGCGGCAATCACTGAGTTCCCCCATATCCCGGTTGTGGTGCATCAGGATCATGGTACGTCTGCCGGAGTTTGCCAGCGATCCATTCAGCTCGGTTTCAGTTCCGTGATGATGGACGGTTCGCTGGGTGAAGATGGTAAGACACCGATGGATTACCACTACAACGCCAGTGTTACCCGGCAAGTGGTTGATATGGCACATGCCTGTGGTGTTTCCGTGGAGGGTGAAATTGGTTGTTTAGGTTCACTGGAAACAGGAGAGGCGGGCGAGGAAGATGGCATCGGCGCTGCGGGCAAACTGACGGTTGAACAGATGCTGACTGATCCGGAAGAGGCGGCTCAGTTCGTTGCCGATACCGGTGTGGATGCCCTCGCCATCGCGTGTGGCACCAGCCATGGCGCCTATAAGTTTACCCGCCCTCCCACCGGGGATATTTTGGCTATGGACCGCATTAGGGCGATCCATTCGAGAATTCCCAACACGCATCTAGTCATGCACGGCTCGTCGGCTGTGCCCCAGGATTGGCTGGCGGTGATCAATGAATGCGGAGGCGATATTCCCGAAACTTATGGCGTGCCAGAGGAGCAGGTTGTTGAAGGGATAAAGCACGGTGTGCGCAAGGTAAATATCGACACGGATCTGAGGTTGGCCTCGACAGGATCTATTCGCCGCTTTTTGGCCGAGCACCCAGCCGAGTTTGACCCGCGCAAATATTTGACGGCAAGCCTTGAGGCAATGAAAGCGATTTGTGTGGCGCGTTACGAGGCGTTTGGGGCCGCTGGTAACGCATCCAAAATTCAACCCCTGTCTCTTGCTGAGATGCAGGTTCGTTACGCCGCCTGAATCAGGTGTCATTCTCACAGAGCGGGCATTTTGCCAACCACTTGCCGTGAATTGGTAGACACAAGGCCTTAATATCACCGGTTTACGGCGTTGTGATCTGTCTCTATGGCTCAGTCCTACATCAAGCGTATTCTGAACGCGCGTGTTTACGACGTGGCGCGGGAAACGCCTCTGGATCGAGCGCCGCTCTTATCAGCGCGATTGCATAATGAGGTGTTTCTCAAGCGTGAGGACCTGCAGCCTGTGTTCTCGTTTAAATGTCGCGGTGCTTTTAACAAGATGTTTCAACTTGATGCGGCTGCTCGCGAGGCGGGCGTGATAGCGGCATCGGCCGGCAACCATGCGCAGGGTGTTGCACTCGCGGCAGAAAAGCTGGGCATTTCAGCAACGATTGTGATGCCAATGACCACACCTGCGATCAAGGTGGATGCAGTGCGTGCACGCGGTGCTAAAGTCATTCTGTTCGGCGATTCCTATGACGAGGCAGCAGTTCGCGCCGATGAATTGGTAGAACAGTATGGCCTAACTTATATCCACCCTTTTGATGATCCGGATGTGATTGCTGGGCAGGGGACGGTGGCAGTGGAAATGGTGCGTCAAGCGCCTGAGCCGCTGGACTATGTGTTTGTCTGCTGTGGCGGCGGCGGTCTGCTCGCGGGCATGGCCGCCTATCTCCGCTATGTCTGGCCTCAGTCGCGCATTATTGGCGTGGAGCCCGAGGATGCAGCCTGCGTGCAGGCCGCGCTGCGGCAGAATCGCCGTGTCACCTTGCGCGAAGTGGGCTTGTTTGCCGATGGTTGTGCGGTGGCGCAAGCCGGTAAAGAGACCTTTAGAATCATCAGGGAGTGTGTTGACGAGGTGATCACCGTCAGCACGGATGAAATATGTTCTGCAGTTAAAGATATTTTTGAGGATACGCGGGCGATTGCTGAGCCAGCGGGCGCACTGGCAGTTGCGGGAATGAAGAAGTTCAGCGAAGAATGTGGTGTGACCGGGCGCACTATGGCCGCCACGATCAGCGGTGCCAATACCAATTTCGATCGCCTTCGTTATATCTCTGAGCGCACGGAAATTGGCGAGCGGCGAGAGGCGATCTTGAGCGTCACTATTCCGGAACGTCCCGGGGCGTTTCGCGATTTTTGTAGCGCGATTGGCAAACGCAACGTGACCGAATTCAATTACCGGTTTGAAACGGACACCGCGGCGCGCGTATTCGTGGGTTTAACGGTGACTTCCGAGACGGAGGACCTGACCGAATTGCAACGGTCCTTGGGAAAAAAAGGTTACCGCGTGCTCGATATGACCGACAACGAGACAGCAAAGTTGCATTTACGGCACATGGTGGGCGGGAGGCTTTCATCTGAGGTGCGCGATGAGATGGTGTTTCGGGTCGAGTTTCCGGAGCGCCCGGGTAGCCTGCTGCAGTTCCTGAGCGTGCTGGGTAATGAGTACAGCATTACTTTGTTTCATTATCGCAACCATGGCGCCGCTTACGGGCGCATTCTGATGGGAATGGAGGTTCCGGCGGGAAAGCGAGCGGCACTGAGAAGAGCGCTCGGGCAACTTGGCTATCGCTTCTGGGAAGAGACAGATAATCTCGCGTACAGAGAATATCTTGGTAGAGAACAGGCTTGACAGGGTCTGGGCAATAAGCAGCTCTCAGGGTTGATAAAAAGGCACTTCATTAAGGCCTCGAGCAATCAAGGCCCCAGAATTGCCGCTCAAGCAAACAATCTACAGGTTGCCTGGGGGTGTCGTCGCAGAAAAGAATGGGCCCGATATGGTCTGGGTGCTGGCGGCGATCGCCGTGGCACTCACCTTGGGCTTTCGGCTCGCGGAGCCGCAGCGTCCGTTTCTGTGTCTTCAATAGGCTGGCATTATTGTGGAGTAACGTCCCCTGCTTGCCGCTACCGGCGTTATCGCCTGGAGAACGTCTCTAGTCCGTGCCCACTGACAAAGCCATCTAATGGCTCATCATGTGCTTCGGTCTCCCAGTGACTGATGCGTTGCATCTTAAAGCCAACCCCCAACTTGAAACCTCTGGCATGCTCGAATAGGCGATCATAAAACCCGCCGCCATAGCCGAGGCGAATGCCGTTATCGCCGCAAGCCAGTAAAGGCGTTAGAAACACATCAATTTGTTCGACGCTCACCTTGGGAGAGGACTCGAGGGGCTGCGCCACGCCGCCAATGGCCCGTTCACATGGTTCCCCGTGCCGCCATGAATGGAAATGGAGGTACTCGTTGTCCACTCTGGGGTAAACAATGCTCACGCCTCGCTGCCGCGCCGCCTGTACGAGCAAAGCGGGATCAAATTCTGAGCCAATTGGCATGTAAGCGGCGACAACAGTGGCTGCCTGCCACGGTTGTAAGGGGCCCAGCAGGGATAAGGCTGAATGCTCGGCCAGGCGGCGTATGTCGAGCGCTAGGCCATCTCGCTCGGCGCGCAGTGTGCGCCGCAAAACCTGCTTTGAGACGATGCTGCGCGTCACGGCGCAAGGAGGTGAGGAGTTCCGCTGCAGCACTGGTGACGCGGCAGCAAAGCGCCAACGAGAGTAGCGTGCAGAGTACTTGTGATAGTACTCAGGAACGTGCCAAGAAAAGCAGCCAGAAGAATGCCAAGGGGCCTGCGAAGGAACGCGCCCAATAACGCACTGGGCACAGTAGGTGCGTTTGAATGAGGAGAGGAGAGGTTGACCCGTAATACCGCTGACGAATAGGCCCTTGAACCCTGAGGCTCAAGGTGGTGACCATCACATGACTTCAGGCTTCCCGGTTCTAGCCAGGCTTGCTCAACGGCCACGAAGATGGTCTCCGGGTGTAGCATTATCGGCTCGAGGACAAAATCGTCTGGCGAATACTGCAGGCCGTTGCCAGTATAACGGATTACGCTGATTAATTGATCTCCAGCTGACGGAGCTTATACAGCACCTCGTCCAGCTGGCTATTTAATGCAGACAGCCGCTGCTGATCTTCGTTGGTTTCGATCGGATTGTCGCCGCCTTTCAGCGCCAAGAGTTCGTGGCTGATGTTGAGCGCTGCCATGATAGCGACACGTTCAAGGCCGATCACCTTTCCGGTCGACCGAATGTCGCGCATGTGCTGATCGAGATAGCGCGCGGCACTGGCGAGGGCCTGTTCCTCATCAGGTGGGCACGCCACTTGATATTCTTTGTCGAGAATATCGACGCTGACTGTGTTGGGGCGGTTCATGCGCCACCATCCAGTGAGCGAAGGCGCGCGAGAGAGCTTTCTACGTGCTCGCTGGCCAGTCTTTGGCGCTCCAGTAGCTCGCGGCGTTCACGCTGCAGTTCAGCAGCACGCAATTTGAGTGCCCGGTTTTCACGGTTTAGCTCTCGGCTCAGCTCAATGAGGTCGTTCACTTTTTTCTCGAGCGCCTGTATGAGGTTATCAGCCACGAAAGGTACACTTGGTAGGTTGCAAGCTCGCACTATAATGCGGGGCGTTTCGCTGGGTCAATCTATCTGGTGTCTGCGGGCCGAAGGAGTCGGCGCTTTCAGGGCGCTTCAGTGAATCAGTATGAGCAGGCTGTCCGTCTCGCAAGGGCGGCGAGGATGAGGGGGTCAGAAAGATGTTGCTGGATGCCTTAGGCGCTTTTGAGGATATGCCCACTTGGGAAGAAGCGGCCGAGAGCCTTTTCAATGCGGGGCTCACGCTTAATCCCTCAACCCTACATGGTGCCATGGTCGGGTTGTTGGGTGCGGCCTTCAGCCCTGAGACGGACCAGCATCTGTCCGCTACAGTGGCGGCGTTAGAGAAAGCACTTGCGGTGGAATTGACCGGCGATCTGGTCGATTTTGTATCGCGAATGAGCCTGTCTACGCTGTCCTCTATACAAGATGCAGACTACACTTTTCAGCTGCTCCTGCCGCCTGACGACGATGTCTTGGAGGACCGGTTGATCTCCATATCAGATTGGACCACAGGGTTTTTATCGGGTTTTACTCAGGGGATTACATATCGAGAGGCAGCCAACGAGCCGATCCTCGGGTTGACGGCGGATGCGCTCAAAGACATGGCGGCCATCGCGCAGGTTGATGTGGGAGAAGCCGAGGCAGAAGATGCCGAACGGCAGCTCGACGAAATCGTTGAATATCTCCGCTTTGCCGCGATCAACATCGTGAGCGAAGCTCAATCACAATAGGAGGCTAGCAGTGAAAATCTCAAAAGCTGAATTTGCCCGAAGACGCAAGAAGTTGATGGGCATGATGGATCGCCACAGCATTGCGATCGTGCCCGGCGCGCGCGAGGTGACGCGTAGCCGCGATACCGAATATCCCTTTCGTCAGAACAGCGACTTACTGTATCTCGCAGGCTTTGAGGAGCCAGACGCAGTATTGGTCTTGATCCCGGGCCGCCGACAGGGTCAGGTCATTCTGTTTTGCCGTGAGCGCGATCCAGAAATGGAGTTATGGAATGGCTATCGAGCTGGGCCAGAGGGTGCAGTGGCATATCTGGGCGTTGATGACGCTTTCCCCATCGATGATCTTGACGAAATTCTCCCTTCGTTAATCGAGGGAACCCAGAGAATTTATTATTCAATGGGGCATGATGATGTCTTTGATCAGCGGGTTATGGGCTGGGTGAACCATATTCGGCGCCTAGTCAGAAGTGGCGCCGCGCCGCCAGCAGATTTTACGGATCTGGCTTTCGTGCTTCATGAGCAAAGGTTAATCAAATCAGCGCAAGAGATTCGTGTGATGCGCCGGGCTGGAGAAATCAGCGCAGAGGCACATTCCCGTGCGATGAAGGAATGTGCCCCCGGCCGATACGAATACCATCTCGAGGCATCGATCCAGCATACGTTTGCTGAATATGGGGCGCGTTTTCCCGCCTATAACTCTATTGTGGGCTCAGGACCCAACGCCTGTATCCTTCACTACACAGAGAACAACGCCAAGCTACGAGAGGGCGATCTGGTCCTTATCGACGCGGGGTGTGAGTATCAGGGGTACGCGGCCGACATCACCCGCACGTTTCCCGTGGGTGGACGGTTCTCCCCCGAACAGCGCGCGATTTATGATCTGGTATTGGAGGCGCAACGTGCTGCCATTGCCAAGGTGAAGCCCGGCAGCACATGGAACCAGCCGCACGATGCGACAGTGCGCGTGATCACCCGCGGTTTGATCAAGCTCGGCCTGCTCAAAGGTAAGGAGCGCGAGTTGATTAAGGCGGAAGCCTACCGAGACTTTTACATGCACCGAGCAGGCCACTGGCTCGGGCTTGACGTCCATGACGTGGGTGAATATCGCATCGATGGCCGCTGGCGACAGCTTGAGCCTGGCATGGTGCTGACGATTGAGCCTGGGATCTATGTCGCTTCAGAGAACACTCGTGTGGCCAAACGTTGGCGCGGTATTGGCGTTCGTATCGAGGATGATGTGGTAGTCACCGAGACCGGATGTGAGGTTCTGACAAAGGATGTGCCCAAGCGTGCGGAGGATATCGAAGCCATGATGGCCGGCGCTGCATGAGCCAAGCCCGGCGAGTGCTGATTTTGGGCGGTGGCCTGGCGGGCCTGTCGTTCGCGATTGCGATCGCGACTGAAAACCCAGAACTGGAAATCACTTTACTCGAGGCGCAGCCCTTTGAAGCGGGCACGCCTAATCCCCTTGATACACGGGGTTCCGCCCTCAACTTGCACTCCGTGACGCTCTTGGAGCGGTGGGGATTGTGGAGCGAGATGGCAACTCGGTTGGGCGCGATTCGCGATATCCATGTTTCCCATCGTGGGCATTTCGGTAGCGCCTTGATGACGGCGGAAGATCTGGGTGTGCCCGCACTGGGGTATGTCGCTGAAAACCACGAACTCGGCAGGTGCTTGCTTGAGCGAGCGCAAGCGCTTGGGGTCGATGTGCGAGCGCCGGTTCGATGCGCTGCGATTGATGCCAAAGTCCCGTCCCCGGTTGTGATCACCAGCGACGGTGAGCAGATGGACGCCGATCTGGTTCTCATTGCTGCCGGGGTATCGTCCGACTGGTTTCAGGCGCTGGGGATAGAGGTCAAGGAGCGATCTGTGGGCAATCACGCTATCGTTTTTAATGCCAGTTTTTCGGGTGAGCAGCGAGGCCGTGCTTTCGAGCGCTTCACCGCCAACGGCCCGCTGGCGGTGTTGCCATTACCCTCTTTAACGCGAAACGAGCAGCGTTTTAATGTGGTCTGGTCAGTGCCCGACAAAGAGGTCGATAGCCTGACAGCCATGGGTGAGGATCTTTTCCGCACTCGGTTCCAAGACGTTTTCGGATGGCGTCTGGGTGCGGTTCAGGCCGTGGGACAGCGGAGTCGATGGCCGCTTGTGAGGCGCGCTGCCTCTGAACTGTTCCGCTCCGGTTTTCTGCTCGTTGGGAACGCTGCCCATACCCTGCATCCGGTCGCAGGCCAGGGGTTGAATTTGTCTTTGCGCGAGGCTGCTTTGCTTGCCGAGACTCTGACGGTGTGCAGAAACGATGAACAGCCGCTTGCAGCACTGGGCAACCTCAAGGGCTATCTGAATCAGGTGTCAGCGGAGCAACATTTTGTGACCCAAAGTACCGACACGTTAGCGACCCTTTTTGACCACCGGGGGCCCGTCCTTGATGCTCCCAGAAATGCTTCGCTGACGCTGCTCGACCTGGTGCCTTTTGCACGAGCGAGAGTGGCCAGTGTCGGGACGGGCCGGCGCTATGGCTGAGCACCATAGTCTGATGGAGACCGATGTGCTGGTTGTTGGTGCGGGCGTGGCGGGTTTATCGCTTGCAACGGCGCTGGGTCGGGAAGGCTTTGCCGTTACTGTACTGGATGGTGCGTCGCGTCCCAGTGCGCCGCCCGGGGGAGTTGATCTATCTGACTGGGATTTCAGAGTCAGCGCTTTAACGCCCGCCTCGATCGCATTCTTGCAGGCACTGGGTGTTTGGCAACAGATTCCAAGTGACCGTGTAGCCCCCTATGATGCCATGCGCGTGTGGGATGCCGATGGCAACGGACATATCGCCTTTGATGCTCGAGACGTGGTTGCGCCATGCTTGGGGCAGATTGTCGAAAATCGACAAGTTGTGTACGCACTGTTGAAGAGCGTCGAAGCCCTGCCCAGGGTTCAGTTGTGCTGGGATGAA
Organism: Luminiphilus sp.; assembly: GCA_029242325.1. Classification (GTDB taxonomy): domain Bacteria; phylum Pseudomonadota; class Gammaproteobacteria; order Pseudomonadales; family Halieaceae; genus Luminiphilus. The sequence goes on along the minus strand of JAQWUD010000038.1, from coordinate 67,616 downwards.
CCGCTGGAGTCGCTCTCGAGGGCGCCATCAGGCTGGCAAGCAGTCAGCTCGGGTGGTCGGTGTTGGGGCGCGTCGCTTTGCGTTGGGGCTGACGGCGCGCGTTCAAGGGTGCGTCAACTGGTGGACTTGCCGACGCGAGAATGGAGCTATGGCCAAAGCGCGATTGTGGGAACCGTAGCCCTTTCCTCTTCCCATCAAAATACGTGTTGGCAGGCCTTTCTGCGAACAGGGCCGTTGGCATTGTTGCCCCTGTCAGACCCTGCGAAGGTGGCGATTGTTTGGTCTTTGGATGAGGAAGAGCATGGGCAGGTCGCCGCACTGCAGGACCCCGATTTTTTAAGGCAGTTGAATAGCGCGTTGGCGCCATCGGCACCGGTAGCAGTGGCCATTGGCCCAAGGGCGAGTTTTCCCCTCAAGCAATGTCACGCAATGGACTACGTCAGGGAGGGCGTGGCACTGGTGGCGGATGCCGCGCACAGCATCCATCCGCTTGCGGGGCAGGGAATAAATCTTGGCCTTGCGGATGTTGCAGTCTTGAAGGAGGAGCTCCTCGCCGCGCGTCGGGGCGGGTTGCTACTCTCCAGTTCTATATCTCTCAAGCGCTATCAGCGCCGCCGCAAAACCGAGAATCTGGCGATGATGGCGGCGATGGAAGGGTTTAAGAGAGGGTTTGGCAATCGGCATCCGGTGGCGCTGGTGGCGCGTAATCTGGGCCTGAATTTTGTCGATCAGCAGGGCTGGTTGAAGCGATGGTTTATGCGGCATGCTCTCGCTTAATCCTTGTGAGACCGAGCAGGGACATGGGGTGAGGAGGCTTTTATGAGTTTGTGCCCGGAAGATGTGCTCTATCTAGATACCCATCAGTGGGCTAGGCGGGAGGCAGATGGCTCGGTCACCGTAGGCATCACTGACCATGCACAGCAGGCGTTAGGAGACGTGGTGTTTGTCGAGCTGCCCAAGATCGGCGAGGAGGTCATCGCTGCTGCTCAGACTGGCATTGTTGAATCGGTCAAAGCCGCGTCTGATGTTTTCGCGCCCATTTCGGGCACGGTGGTTGCGGTGAATGAGGGCTTGATGGACGCACCGGAGCGCATCAACGATGCGCCCTATGGAGACGGGTGGTTCTATCGCCTTGAACCCAGTGAGCCTGAACAACTGTCGTCGCTATTGAGCGCATCTGCATATCAGGCGCGGCTGGAAAACTGAATCTGCGTTTAGTCTCGCAGTGAAATAATAGGCCAGCTTTCCTGCTCCGCATGCTGTAAGAGCGTAGCGTCCGGATCCACTGCCACCGGGTGCCCGACCCGGCTCAGAAGCGGCAGGTCATTGTGGGAGTCTGAGTAGAACCAGGTGTCCGAGAGGTCTGGCGTGGTATCGCGCTTGGCGCGCCAGGCGTGAAGATGAGAGATCTTGCCTTCTTGAAAGCACGGCAGTCCTTCGGGTTTGCCCGTATAGCCATTCTCTTCGAGGCTGACGCCACTCCCCAGCCAGTGCTGAAAGCCGAGACGAGCCGCTACCGGCTCTGCGACGACAGCGTGCGTCGCGGTCATCAGTAGCAGGATATCACCCGCGATCCGGTGCTGGTTGATGAGCGCAAAGGCTTTGTCCAGTAGCATGGGTTCTATGCAATCCGATATAAACTGACGCTGCAACGCGGCGACTTCGTCATGGCTCCTGCCCGCCAGGGGCGCAAGTACGAAGGTCAGATAGGCAGTCATATCCAGTGTCCCGGCCTGGTAATCTGCGTAGAATCGGTCGTTTTGCTGTGCAAAATCGTCGGCGGTTACCATGCCTCTCTGGCACAGGAACTCTCCCCACCGGTGGTCTGAATCGCCGTCAAGCAGCGTGTTATCGAGGTCAAAAATCGCGAGTGCCATGGCTCCGGCTTCAAGTTCCGTAATAAAGGGCCCACTGAGCGTGCCGTCAGCAGGAGATGTGTGGAAGAATACGGGCTGAGCGCGAGCGTCACAATCCTGGCGAACGCATCTACTTCAACCATCCGGTAACAGAGTTTGCATTCAGACACGGACAGTGAGCGAGTAATAGACAAGGAGGGCTTTCGACCTAACGTCGGGATTGTTATCTGTAATGATATGGATCAGGTGCTTTGGGGGAAAAGGATCAAGGGCAGGGACTCTTGGCAGTTTCCCCAGGGCGGTGTACATCGCGGGGAAAGTCCCGAGGGCGCGATGTACCGCGAGCTGCACGAGGAGGTAGGGCTGATGCCTGAGGCGGTCAAGATTCTGGGCCGCACATCGGGCTGGCTCCGCTATCGCTTACCCAAGAGGTTTATCCGCCGCTCAGAGAGCCCAGTTTGTATTGGCCAAAAGCAGATCTGGTTCTTACTGCGGCTTCAGGCCCCTGAGCAGGATATTTGCCTTGATGCAGATGACGACCCCGAATTTAATGACTGGCGATGGGTGAGCTACTGGTACCCTGTCAGTGCCGTGGTCGACTTTAAGCAGGATGTGTATCGGCAGGCGCTTGGCCAGCTGGTGGACCGGCTCTCCCCCGGGCGTCGTGCTTCGCGCAAGCGTCGAGGGAAACGTTGATGCTGGAGGTGCTGCGCCGCCTGATGCAGGCTGTTAATGATGCTGATTCTCTGGAGGATGCTCTTACGCTTATCGTGGCACAGGTGCGCGCCGCCATGCATACCGATGTGTGCACCATTTATTTGCGCGACAAACGCAGCCAGAAACTCATTTTTCGCGCGACCGAGGGCCTTAACTCAGACAAAGTCGGCCAGTTTGGACTGGGCTTTGATGAGGGGCTGGTGGGCTGGGTCGCGACGCGGGAGGAGCCTCTCAATCTCGAGGATGCCAGTGCGCACCCTCAGTTTCAGCTGGTCGACGGTTTGGGGGAGGAGGCCTTTAATGCGTTTTTGGGTGCGCCGATTGTGCACCAGCGCGACCTGCTGGGCGTGCTGGTGGTGCAGCAGGGGGACCACCGAAGATTCTCAGAGGATGAAGAGGCCTTTCTGATAACGGTTTCAGCCCAGCTCGCAGGCTTGATTGCCCACGCAGAGCTGGCAGGTGCGATCGACAGTAGAGCGGCGCCTCATGCCGCAGCGGGCGACAGTGCCGCGCGGCTGTCTGGCGTCGCGGCCTGTGCGGGAATCGGCATCGGCACTGCGGCGTGGATTTCACCTCATGCTGACCTGCAGACAGTCCCCTCGCGGCAGGCTGCTGACCGCGTGTCAGAACTCAAAGCGTTCAGGGCCGCATTGGCCGCAGTGAGAAGCGATATTGAGCAGGTTGCCCAGAACCTCGTAAGTGAGCTGGGACCCGAAGATCATGCGCTTTTCGGGGTGTACCTCAACATACTCGATGACTCTGTATTGGGCGGCGAGGTGGCTGCACTCATTAAAGCGGGTGAGTGGGCTCAGGGCGCCCTCAGCCAGGTCATGTTGCGCCATATTCGACATTTCGAGCGCATGGAGCATTCTTATCTTCGCGAGCGAGCGGTCGACGTGCGCGATTTGGGAACTCGCGTATTAGGGTACCTGCAAGACGCATCACGTCAGGAGATCGATTACCCCCCGCGGACGATTCTGGTGGCCGAGGAGCTGACGGCATCAACGTTGGGAGAGATTCCTCGGGATCGGCTGGCGGGCATTGTTTCCATGCGCGGTAGCGCGAACAGCCATACTGCCATTCTCGCGCGGGCCATGGGCATACCCGCGGTGGTGGGGGTAGAGGATTTGCCGCTGAAGCGGCTTCCGGACCAGCAGCTGGTGGTCGATGGTTATAACGGCCGTATTTATGTCAATCCACATGCCGATCTGCTGGCGCGTTTCGAGCTGCTGTTGGCGGAGGATGCCGTGCTCCTTGAGGAGTTGGCGCCATTGGCCAACGAGGCCGCGACGACTTCAGATGGTGAGGCTGTCTCGCTCTGGGTCAACACAGGTGTCGCCGCAGACGTGCAGAGGGGGAAGGAGTTCGGGGCCGAGGGAGTGGGGCTTTATCGCACCGAAGTCAGTTTTTTGCTTCGCGATCGCTTTCCCAGTGAGGAGGAGCAGCGGCTGCTTTACCGAGAGCAACTCGAAGCTTTTCATCCTGCCCCTGTCACCATGCGCACGCTGGACATCGGCGGTGATAAAGCCCTGCCCTATTTCCCGATTGAGGAGTCGAATCCTTTTCTGGGTTGGCGCGGTATTCGCGTCACGCTGGATCATCCCGAGATCTTTCTCACGCAGGTACGTGCGATGCTCAAGGCAAATGAAGGCTTGAATAACCTTCGCATTTTGCTGCCCATGGTTACCTCGATAGACGAACTGAGGGCGGCGAGAGTGTTGATTCAACGCTGTCATGAGGAAGTGATCACAGAGGGTTTCTCATCTTCCTCGCCCGATGTGGGCGTGATGATCGAGGTGCCCGCTGCAGTTTACCTCTCGGCGCCCCTGGCAGAGGAGGCAGACTTTTTGTCTGTTGGCTCTAATGACCTGACACAGTATCTGCTGGCGGTTGATCGTGGGAACGCGCGAGTGGCGGAGCTCTATCAGGCTTTGCATCCCGCTGTATTGGCGGCGCTTGCTCATATTGTCAAGGCGGCGCATGGGCAGAACAAGGCGGTTAGCATTTGTGGCGAGCTTGCGGGAGATCCCCGCGCCGCGCCGCTCCTTGTGGCCATGGGGTTCGATCATTTGTCGATGAATGCGGGCAGCCTGTTGATGATCAAGCGGGTTTTGAGCGCGTTTAGTCGCGGCGAGTTGAGTGAATTGATGTCGTCTTTGTCGGCGCTACGTTCCGCTCAGGACGTGTCTCAAACGCTCGACACTGCATTGGCCGAACGTGGCTTGGACCGTTTTCTCCGCCGGGGCGGTGCGCCATAGATGTTGCCTTATCCCGACATTGATCCCGTTGCCATTGCGCTTGGCCCTGTCAAGATTCATTGGTATGGGCTGACGTACATTGGCGGTCTGGCCTTCGCTTGGTGGCTGGCGAGAAGGACAGCGGCCCAGACGCATGCGCCGCTGCAACGTGAGCAGGTGGATGACCTGATTTTCTATGCGGCTATCGGCATCATTGTGGGGGGGCGGATGGGTTATGCCTTCTTTTATGGCCTGGATCGTCTGGCGGCTGATCCCTTGTGGTTGTTCCGGGTTTGGGAGGGCGGCATGGCATTTCATGGCGGCTTGCTTGGGGTGCTTATGGCGATGGCGCTGTTTGCGCAACAGCGAAACATACAGTGGGGCCGATTGATGGATTTTGTTGCTCCCTTGGCCCCGGTTGGCCTGGCGCTGGGGCGTCTGGGCAACTTTATCGGTCAGGAATTATGGGGCCGAGCCAGCGAGGTGCCCTGGGCCATGGTGTTTCCACGGGACCCGCTTGGTCTGGCCCGCCATCCCTCCCAGCTTTACCAGTTTGCCCTGGAGGGCTGCCTGCTATTTTTAATATTGTTGTGGTTTAGCCGCAGCCAGAGGCCGCCTTGGGCCATATCGGGAGTTTTTCTTCTCGGTTATGGGGCGCTGCGTTTTGCCGCGGAGTTCTTTCGTGAGCCCGATGCGCACATTGGTTTTGATGCGCTGGGGTGGCTCACCAGAGGTCAGATGTTGTGCCTGCCGATGTTGTTGGCAGGCGCAGTACTCTTACACCGGGCGTATCGCCCGCGTGCGCGATGAGGGACTTATGCAAACATATCTCGACTTACTGAGAGATATCCGAGAGCGGGGGATCGATCGGGGTGATCGAACCGGGACCGGAACGCGATCGGTATTTGGCCGCCAGCTGCGCTTTGATTTGCGACAGGGATTCCCTATTTTGACGACGAAGCGCGTGCACTTCAAAAGCGTTGTAAACGAACTGATCTGGTTCCTGAGTGGCGACACGAATACGCGGTGGCTGCGAGAAAATGGTGTCAGCATTTGGGACGAATGGGCCACGGAAGAGGGCGAATTAGGCCCCTTGTACGGCGCACAGTGGCATGCGTGGCCTACGCAGGATGGGGGCAGCATCAATCAGATCGATTACGTCGTGGATTGTTTGCGGCACCGCCCCGAGAGCCGCCGCATTCTTTTTCATGCCTGGAATGTTGAATACCTTCCTGACGAAACGGTGAGCCCGCAGGAGAATGTTCTGGCCGGGAAAATGGCGTTGCCGCCCTGCCACTTGCTCTATCAATTTTATGTCGGCGCGGACGAGCTATCGGCGCAACTCTACATTCGGTCCAGCGACGTGTTCCTTGGCCTGCCTTTTAACATTGCCTCCGTAGCCCTCTTGGTTCATCTGCTGGCACAGCAGTGTGAGTTGGTCCCCGGGGAAGTGGTGGTCACGCTGGGTGATGCTCATCTATACAGCAACCACGGGGAGCAGGTGAGTGAGCAGCTTCAGCGGGTGCCGCGCGCCCTGCCGCAACTCGAGATCCTGCGTCGACCTGATTCCATTTATGACTATCGATTTGAAGATTTCGCGCTGCAGGGTTACGACCCCGCGCCGCATATCTCCGCTCCGGTGGCAATTTGATGGTGCTCAGCCGCTCTGACAACGAGGTGCCAGTCGTGCTCGTGCTGGCGGCGGCAGAAAACGGCGTGATCGGGAGAGGCGATGCGCTGCCATGGGAGCTGCCCGACGATCTGCAGCATTTTAAACGGACGACCATGGGGCGCCCGGTGATTATGGGTCGTAAGACCTTTGACAGCGTGGGCTTCCCGCTTCCCGGCCGGCGCAATATTGTGATGACGCGGGACCAGGACTGGGCGCACGCGGGCGTGCTGAGTTGCCATACCCTCGACGTGGCGCTGCAGAGCGCATTTGATCAGGCGCTCATTGATGGTGCGGATGCAGTGATGGTGGTGGGTGGGGCCGAGATTTATCGTCTTGCGCTAAGGCGCACGGACAAGGTGATCCTGACACGCGTCCATGGCGAGGTCCAAGGGGATGTGTTCTTCGATCTTGATTTGTTCGCCAGATGGCGCGAGATATCCAGCGAGCGATTTGAAGCGGCGGGCAGAAACAGCCACGCTTTCACAGTGGAGACGCTTGAGCCAGCGGAAGCGGGTGATAAATAGTGTGGTCGACGGCGCTAAAACCCGTGTCAAACCATTTGCGTTGCTTATACGTAAAGGTTAAATTCCCTCCCCGACGCTGGCTGACGATTAATTACAGAAATAAAACGCCGCCGAGACAGCCTCTAGTTAGGGGCTGGTGTAACCAATTTTTCATCCCGTATCTGCTCATGAAAGGAAGCTGCGACCTAATGACTACGACTCGACTAAAAAGTTTGCTGTTGGCCATCTGTGTCGGCGGGAGCGCATCCATTGCCGGTGCACAGACCATCGACCCGATCGTTGAAGTGGGTAAACAGAGAACAGAGGCGGCCAAAGCCTCTCAAGCTAAGATCGATCGCCTAGCCGATGAGGCCGCCAGCCTGCTGTCCAATTACAAAACAGTGATGAAGCAGGTTGACGGACTCAAGGTATATAACGCGCGCCTGGAGCGGCAGATCGCGAATCAGGAGCGTCGGATCAGGGACATTGATCAGTCGATTGCAGAAGCCTCTATCATCCAACGTCAGATTCCACCGCTGGTTACCCGAATGCTCGACGGCCTTGAGCAATTCATCAACTTTGACATGCCTTTTGAGCTCAATACCCGCCTTGGCAACATCAATGCGGTCCGCACCAACATGGACCGATCTGACGTGACCTCTGCAGAAGCTTTCCGGCAGGTGCTGGAGCTTCACTCAATCGAGTTGCAGTACGGCCGTGGCATCGAGTCTTATACGGACACAATCGAGCTCAATGGTTCCGAGCGAGAAGTGGATATTTTGCGTATCGGTCGCATCGCCCTGGTTTATCAGAGCACTGACGGCGCAGAGACCGGCGCGTGGAATCGCGAGAGCCAGAGCTGGGAAGCTCTGTCTTCTGGTGATTACGCCACCGTAGTGCGCAAAGGGGTTCGCATAGCCAAGAAGCAGGCGACGATTGAACTCTTAAATATGCCCGTATCCGCGCCGGAGGCCAACTGAAATGCGTTCTCAATTTCTGAAAGTATCTGCCTTGACGCTTGCCAGCGTTGTATTTGCTCCGTTTGCGCTCAGCCAGGAGGCTGAAGTCGAGGCGCCACCGCCCCCCACACCGCAGGAAATCGCTGCTGAAAATCTTGACCAGCTCTTAGAGCTTGTCAAGCAAGGCCAAGTGCGAGCTTCTGCCGAGAATCAGGCCAGGGAAGCCCGCTTCAGCCGTGACAAGGCCAATCAGGCGGCGGCATTGAAGCGGGCTGAAGATGAGCGCACACGTGAGGAGCGGCGCTCTGCCAGGCTCGAGAAGAAGTTCGAAGAAAACGAGCTGCTGATTGCTGCCAAGCAAGAGCAGTTGAAGGAGCGCCTCGGTACGTTGTCTGAGTTGTTTGGCCACCTCACCGCTGCCTCAGGCGATTTAGCGTCTAATATCGAAGTGTCCTTGGTGAGCTCTGAGTTTGCGGGCCGTGAAGGTTTCCTCAAAACGCTGATTGGCAAGATGACGGGTTCTGACCAGCTTCCCAAGATTGAGGAAATCGAGCGGGTTTGGTTCGAGCTCTTGCGGGAAATTCGCGAGCAGGGAGAGGTGAGCCGCTATACCGCACAGGTTGCGACACCTTCCGGTGAGCTGAGCCAGCGAGAAGTCGTGCGTGTGGGTGCTTTCAACATCATCGACACAGACGGCAATTATCTTTCGTTCAACATTGATCAATTGGCTGAGCTTCCACGCCAGCCCGGCGGTGGCTTCAACTCGCAGGCACAGGATCTGGCATCGTCCCAGGGCGGCCTGACGCAGTTCGGGATAGACCCCACCGGCCCCACCGGCGGCTCTTTTTTGGCGGCGATTATCGATAGCCCAACCATATCAGAGCGTTGGCACCAGGGCGGATATGTTGGCTATGCTATTACTGCGGTAGGCGCTTTTGCCTTTGTGCTAGCGATATATCGACTGCTGGTGCTCACGCTGGTTGGTGGCAAAGTGTCCGCTCAACTGAAGTCCAGCGCTGCGCGCGATGACAATCCCTTGGGTCGCGTCTTAAAAGTCCATGATGACTATCCAAATATGGATCCAGAGACGCTAGAGCTCAAAATGGCTGAGGCGGTGCTGAGTGAGACGCCCAAGCTTGAGCAGGGCCTCACCTTACTTAAGATCATTGCTGCCGTTGCCCCGCTGATGGGTCTGTTGGGAACGGTAACAGGCATGATTATTACCTTTCAGGCGATCACGATCTTCGGAGCGGGTGATCCTAAGGCCATGGCGGGCGGCATTTCGTCAGCGCTCGTGACTACGGTACTGGGCCTACTGGTTGCGATTCCGACCGTTTTGTTGCACACCGTGGTAAATGGACGCGCGCAGCGCATTATCCACTTGCTCAATGAACAAGCGACGGGCATCGTGGCTGAGCATTCCGAGCGCGCTCACAACTGATTCCTCGGGGAGGCTAGCTGTCGATGGGTATCTTCGAGGTGATACTTGCCTTTATGGAGAAGGGCGGGAACGTGCTGTGGCTCATCGCAGCACTTGTTTTTTTTATGTGGACATTAATCTTTGAGCGGGTCTGGTACTTCTCTTCAGTATGGAAACAAGATCGCGGTGCCGTATTGGCTTCGTGGGAGAGCCGGAGCGAGCGAAAATCTTGGAACGCCAAGAAAATACGCGAGCGGCTGCTCTCCGAGAGCCGCGAACTTATCAACGACAACATGAACGTTATCGCTACCTGCGTGGCGCTGTGCCCCTTGCTTGGTCTCCTGGGCACCGTGACGGGCATGATTGAGGTGTTTAACGTGATGGCAGTAACGGGCGGAGGTGATGCTAAGTCCATGGCGGGGGGCGTCGAGCGGTCGACTATCCCAACCATGGCAGGGATGGTTGCTGCCTTGTCAGGGTTGTTTGCCAATACGTACCTGCAGCGAATCACATCACGGGAGCAACAGCTCCTTAATGATCAGCTGACGTCGGATCACTGATTCGGCCTTCTGGTTGAGGATGCTATGCGAAAAATAGCGAAAGAACAGGATCAGGGTGCCGAGATAGATCTCACGCCCATGTTGGACGTTGTGTTCATCATGCTGATCTTTTTTATTGTGGTCGCTTCTTTCATCAAAGAGGCGGGAGTCGAAGTCAATCGGCCCGACGACAATCAGCCCGAAAATCCCGAAGATTCCACCAGCATAGTGGTTGAGATCGCGTCTGATAATCAGATCTGGATGGAAAATCGCCGTGTGGATATTCGCGCGGTCCGCGCCAATATCCAGAGGCTTCTTGCGGAAGATCCCGAGGCGCCGGTCACCATTAAAGTGGAGAAGGGTGCGGAAGCTGGGATCGTGATTGATATAGCCGACGCGGCACGAGAGTCTGGAGTGGGTGCCGTCAACTGGGCCTCGGATCGTTAAAGGGTAGTGTTATGAGTATGCGAGGCCAGGCTAGGAGATCATCGCAAGAGTCTGATAATCAGATCGACCTGACGCCCATGCTGGACGTTGTGTTCATCATGTTGATCTTTTTTATCGTTACCTCTTCATTTGTCAAAGAGCCGGGCGTGGAGTTGTTCAAGCCACAGGCGTCAACTCAGGAGGCCTGTGAGCGCGGGACCATCATTTTTGCAGTTGATGCCAACGGCGACATTTTTTATAACAAGAATAAGGTGCCGCTGGATCGCGTGATGCGCACTGCCGAGGCGGCGAAGGAAGAGGCTCCGCAAGCGAATTTTGTGGTGCAGGTGGATCGGGAAACCCCTGCATATGTGGTAGAGGACCTGATCGACGTTGTGCGGCCGATCTTGACTGCGCCACCGTGTATTTCTACTGATGAAGAGGCCTAATTGTTATGGGTAGGTCAGCTCGAGTTGCAGCCAGCGCCGCGTTAGCGGTCCCGGTTGCCATTGCCCTGTTTTTCATCATGCACAGCTTGGTGAGCCGAGATTTTCAGCAGGAAGACGTGAAAGCGCGAAAAATTGCTGACATCGTGGTGCCAGATAAGACGATTGAGACCAATCTCAACGAAGTGAAACCCGAGAAAGTGGAAGACCCCGAAGAGCCACCGCCTGACCTCGAACCGATACAGTTTGATACGCAGTTGGATATGAATGTAGCCAATATGGCGCCCACGACTGGGATCAATTTAAATTTGAACACATCGGGCATGTCCTCCGGTGATGGTGAGTACCTGCCCATTGTCAAAGTGGCGCCTATCTATCCTCGTCGTGCCCAGACCAGAGGCATATCAGGCTACTGCATTGTTGAATATACGGTGACCAAAACGGGGTCTATTCGCGAACCGTTTGCGGTGGATTGCGATCCAAAGGGGATTTTTGAGCGTGCATCCGTAAAGGCCTCGCTCAAATTTAAGTACAAGCCTCGGGTCGTTGATGGCGAGCCTATTGAGGTGGCTGGCGTGCAGAATAAGTTCACCTACGAGTTGGAGAACTAAGATGACACAGGCGTTGACCTCAATGATTCCTGCTTTGCGCCTCTGTGCCTTATCGATACTTGTTGTGTGTGCGGGCCTTGCGCTGGATCGTGCGGCGCCGGGCATCTTGTTGTCCGAGGCGGTGGCTCAAGACGATAAGCCCAAAAAGGAGCGAGAGACGCGACGTACCCCTGCACTGCGCAATAAGGTATACGAGCGGTTAGCAGAAGCGCAGGTGCTGGCCGAGGCTAAGGACTACGCGGGTTCAGCACAGATACTGAACGACATGATTTCTGAGGACGGCAAGCGCGCGCTGAACAGCTACGAACTCGCCAATGTGTACAACCTACACGCATTCTTAAGCTACTCCAAAGAAGACTATGCAGGCTCACTGCGGTATTACAACCTCGTGATTTCGCAGCCTGATATTCCCTTGGCGATGGAGATCAACACGCGCTTTACCGTTGCGCAGTTGTACTTTGTGCAGGAGAAGTGGCAACAGGGTATTGATGCGCTGCTTGGTTGGTTTGACATGAATGAAAAGCCTAACGCGACGGCTTACGTTTTGTTAGCGCAGGGTTATTACCAGATTAAAGAATACGGTCTGGCGCTTGAGAATGTAGAGACCGCGATCTCAATGCACGAGGTAGAAGGAAAGCTGCCAAGGGAGCAGTGGTACAACCTCGCACGGTTTCTGTATTTCGACAAAGAGGATTTTGATTCCGCATTGGATGTCTTGAACACGCTCATTATTTATTACCCCAAGAAGCAGTATTGGGTGCAGGCTTCTCACCTTTACGGTGAGAAGAAAGACGAACCGACACAGCTGGCGCTAATGGAGGCGGCTTACGAGCAAGGTTTTCTGGATCGCTCCAGCGAGTTGGTCACCATGTCTTACCTGTATCTCAATGCCGAGACGCCGTATTACGCGGGCGCCGTGATGCAGAAAGGTTTCGCTGACGAACTCGTGGAAGACAAGTCCAAGAATTTCGAGCTGGCAGGCAGTGCTTGGGCGCAGGCACGTGAGGTGGCGAAATCAATTCCCATGATGGAAAAAGCTGCTGCCAAGTCTGAAGAGGGCGAGCTGTATGTGCGCTTAGGAAATGTTTACCTAGACGGAGATCAGTTCAGTAAATCTGCTGACTCGATCATTAAAGGTCTTAATAAGGGTGGTGTAAAACGCCCAGACCAGGCGCGCTTGGCTCTAGGCATGGCTTATTTTAATTTGGGGGATTACGACGAGGCTCGCAAGGCATTCAGGGCAGCCGGCAAGGAAGGCGCCCGCCGCAAAGAATGGCAGCGCTCACAGGAGATGGCTCGGCAGTGGATTGCGTACGTGACCAGCGAAGAGGATCGTCAGCGTGAGCTGGAAAAGGACCTATTCTGACGGTCACTCTGAACCAGAAGATAAAGGGGCCGCGCGCCCCTTTTTTAGTGCTCGAGATTTGACACTTCAGTTTTGGCGCTTCAGCTTTGGTTTGATAGTGTTGAGCTGAGGGCGCGGCGACTCGACAAGAGTCAAACGCATCAACGCTCTCTCGCAACACCCGAGTGCTGACTATTGGTGAACCTTATGAACTTATACGAGCGATATCTGGACGCGATCACACTACCCGCACCCCATTAGCGCCAGACTTAGAAAAATACCATACAGCTGGCCGGTGAAGACAATGCTACCGGCTCTCGCAACACTGCTCTACGTCAGTGAAGAAATGCCCCGAACGACATGAGCCGTTCGAGAGCATAAGCGCAATCGCTGTATACGGGATGCGACGCATCCCGTATCTAGGCTTACTGAGGAAGGACGTTTTCCGCCTGAGGGCCTTTCTGGCCATCTGTTACGGTAAATTCGACTTTTTGACCATCGGTCAGCGTTTTGAAGCCATCACCCTGAATAGCGCTGAAGTGTACAAAGACATCCGGCCCATCTTCCTGTGCGATAAATCCGTAGCCTTTGGTTTCGTTAAACCACTTCACGGTACCCGTTACTGTTGACATGTTTTTAACTACCTGTATTGACAATTTTTCTTGTGCCCTTGCGGGCCGTTGCGCTTGATGGGAACACAACCGAAGACCGAAGACTGCAGTGGCTCAGCAAAAAGCGGGCTGGAACTCCAGCAGGCGCAGTGTAGCACTCTGCTCCGCTTATGCAGGTGAATTTTTTTTGTCAGTTTGGAGTGTTTATAAGGTTGGGTTGTAGCTTTATGCCACGGGCAAAATCTTCATCATGTCGGTTTTGCCTACCTCGCTCTGAGCGCTGCCCATCGTGATGAGAATAAAGTCGCCTCGGGATAAAAAGCCACCGTCGATCAAAAATTCTATAGTGCGCGACTCGAGGTCGCGCGGGGCGAAGGCGGTGAAATCGAAAAACAGAGGAATGACCCCACGACACAGTGCCAACCGCTGTAAGGTTTCCGGCTGCCGGCTAAGCGCAAAGATAGGTAGCCCGGAAGAAAGCCGCGACATCATGGTCGGCGTAGTTCCACGTTCTGTGAGGCAGGCGATACCTCTCATACCCGGGAAGTGGTTCGCTCCATACATTGCAGACAGTGCAATGGTTTCCTGAGCGCTGGAAAACTCTCGATCAAGTCGATAACGGGAGGTGCGCGCCACCGGGTGCTGCTCTGCACCCAGTGCCGCGTCCGCCATGGCGGTTACCACTTCCACTGGAAACTCACCCACTGCTGTCTCGGCTGAGAGCATGACAGCGTCTGTGCCATCCAATACAGCATTCGCCACATCGAAGACCTCGGCCCGGGTCGGCATCGAGTTGCTGATCATCGATTCCATCATTTGTGTTGCTGTAATGACCATTCGGTCCCGCTTTCGCGTAGTGGAGATGAGATTTTTTTGGATACCGATTAACTGGGCGTCGCCGACCTCTACCCCGAGATCTCCGCGCGCCACCATGACGCCATCGCTGGCATCGATGATGCTGTCCAGTAGATCCGTATCAGCTACCACCTCCGCGCGCTCGATTTTTGCGATGATTGCCGGATTCAGCCCCTGCTCACTCAGCAGTTGTCTGGCCATTGCAATATCTTCGGCGCTCGAGACAAACGACACTGCGACGAAGTCTGGCTGGATGTCCGGCATTGCCTTGATATCGTCCAGATCTTTCTCGGTGAGTGCGGGCGCGGCGAGTCCGCCCCCCAATTTGTTGACGCCCTTTCGTGAGCTCAGGCGGCCGCCTATCACAACCGTGCAATCGACTGTTTCTGCACTCACATCATCCACACGCAACCGTAACTTGCCATCATCCAGCAACAGGACATCGTCCTGCGCGACGCTATTGGGCAGCGCCTCGTACTCGACACACACCCCGCGTTGGTCTCCGGCGTCAGGGTTTATGGAGAGGCTTAGCTGGAAGGGATCCCCTGCCTGCAACATTACGGAGCCTGCTGCGAATCCGCCGATCCGTATCTTTGGGCCCTGTAGATCCGCCAATATACCGACATATCGACCCTGATGGCGCGCTTGTTTACGGATGAACTGTGCCACCTGCGCATGATCTGACTGTAATCCGTGGCTGAAATTCAGTCGAAAAACATCCACACCCGCTGCGAGCAATCGCCCGATCATGTCCTGACTGCTACTACCCGGTCCGATCGTCGCAACAATCTTGGTTCGCCGCAGCGTTGCGGATGGCGTGTTGGAAGTATTGGTCACGGGATCAAAAATCTCCTGCTGCCCGAGTTTGGTTACATCCTTCGGAGTGACTCACTTCCCCGTGGGAGGCCATTTCTATTCTGGCAGAGACGCGTTGTAGGTGCGAAGGATGCGCCCTTCCCCCCTGATACTCAATGCCGGATACCCAAACTGTTTTGTTCAGAATCGAAGTATGGCAGGACCGCGGCGGGCGGGGCTATGTCACAATACCGAATTGAATATTGCAACGGTGCTTCGTGATGGTTTTCCCGTCTGACGAACCCAGAAAACCTGCTATGTCGATTCTAGATACAAGAAGCCCCAACCCTCCCATGGGGTATGCCTGCGACTGTAACCTGTCGCGCTCGCAGCAAATGACGCTAGTGGCGGAATTTCATGTTCACCATATCAGGCCTTCCCGCATTGCTTTCAGGCTCGGTATCGACATTGCTCGAGTGGAGGCATGGGTGTCTGGGGAACAGGACGGCGAGCATTTTCGTCAGCTGATGACCCGTCACCGTCAACGGAAATATCAGGCTCAACTCCGACGTGCCGAGAGCATGAAAGGACAGCGAGCTTATGAGATGAGGGTTGCTGCTCAGCAGGACCTGAGCAGAGGCGCTTCCTTTGAGTAAGCGCTTATATCCATGTAAAACAAGGCTGTGGTGAACGATGAACCAAACAGAGAAGGTGATAGAGCAGTGGCATTTGATTATGGAGAACCAGGCTAGCGAAGGGTTATACGATCTGCTCGCGCCGGATTGTGTTTTCTGGTCTCCGGTTGTGCACACCCCGCAAAAAGGCAGAGAGATAACTTTTATGTATCTGAGCGCTGCGGGTCAGGTTTTTGGCGATGATTTTCGCTACGTTCGGGAAGTCATGGCCGACGGACTGGCAGTGTTGGAATTTGAGTGTTTGATGGACGATATCAAGGTGAATGGCGTCGATATCATCGAAATCAAAGAAGAGCAGATTGTTGACTTCAAGGTGATGGTTCGCCCCTTGAAAGCGGTATACAAAGTCCACGAACGTATGATGGCCATGCTTGAGGCTATGAAGACCAGTGCCTCAGGCGGAGCATAAAAAGTCACGGTCTGCTCAGCACTTTTTGCGTTGTCTCCTCAGCTTGAGGCGAGGAGTCTCCAAGGCTACACTTTTAACTGATTACCACGGGAATTTCCGAATATGTCACTAATTGTTAAGACAACCTACAAGGTGCGAGAAAGCGACAAGGCCTCCTTTCTCGCAGATTTTTCGGTCGTCGCCCAGGCGACGATGGCAGCGCCCGCTTGCGACTGGATCTATGTTGCTGAGGACCTTGACGAGGATACGGTCGTTGCCATGTCCTACTGGCAGTCCGAAGCAGGCTTCGATGACCATCTGAGATGGCGGATTGGCACGAGCCGGTGGACAGAGATGGAGCAGAAGTATCTGCAAGATGAGCCCGAATATAAGCTCATGCCCGTCATGTTCCGCTTCAGGGACCACTGACCATTTGGCGTAATAGCCTGTGCGTAACGTTACAGCTTGGCGCGTCGGGTTTCTATCAGATGATGAGCCAGCTCGTCTGCCTGGGTTTTAGACAGCCCTAGCCGTTCTCGCAAGGCTTCGAGTTCTTTTGCTTCGTCGTTTGAGATGATGCCATCCTCCAAAGCATCGCGGACTTTTGCCTCAAATTCTGCGTATTGCTTTGACATTTGCTTCGAAAATCCGGCCCCGACAATGCCTGTCAGCAGTGCCACGGTACAGACGCCCATCATGGCGGTCATCGCGCCAATGATTTTGCCTCCCGCTGTGACGGGAGATACATCTCCATAACCGACAGTCGTGAGGGTCACGATCGCCCACCACATCGTCTCAGGAATCGATGGGAAAGCCTCGGGTTGTGCGTCTCTTTCCGCGACGTAAATTAGAGAGCTCGATAAAAATAGCGCGACGACCATGAGATAGAGTGCGGCCCCGAAGGCTTGCCGCTCCGAGTGTACGGCCGAGACTAGATCCTCCAGCGCTGTGGTGAAGTGGCTCAGCTTCAGCAGCCGCGCCAGCCGCATGACGCGAAGTAGCCTCAGGTCTGCACCGACCCATATGAATTGAAGCAGTGTGGGCAGTATAGCAATCAGATCGA
Organism: Luminiphilus sp.; assembly: GCA_029242325.1. Taxonomy (GTDB): domain Bacteria; phylum Pseudomonadota; class Gammaproteobacteria; order Pseudomonadales; family Halieaceae; genus Luminiphilus. The sequence continues at coordinate 50,478 of JAQWUD010000038.1, read as the reverse complement.
TTAGCCCAGTGAAGCTGAAAATATAGTTGAGTCGCTTTCGCAGCGCGGTGTTTCCCGGCAGATCACCATTGTCGGGCGCAGACCAAATCCTCAAACCGTATTCGATCGAGAAGAAGATTACAGAGATGAACTCGAATATCAGCAGCTCTGAAGACCACTCGGCCTCGATGGAGGCAACGGACTCCAGCGTAATCGCCGCAAGACTCAGGATGATCAGAAAGAACAGAAACGTGTTGAGCCTGCGGGCAGCGACTTTATGTTCTGATGATCTCTCGAAAAGTGAACCAATGTACTGGCGGCTATTCAATGTGGGGTACCTATGGCTTGTGAATAAAGGCAATGTGCGGTTGCCGCTCTTTCGAGCATGAAGTATGTTGCCACCAAGCCTCCTTCAGCGTAAGGGGGTATGGGGCCGTCCGGTGGCTATTTTTCTGTCGCCCAAGGCGCACGACAAGGTTGATGAAACCACAATGTCAGGCGCGCAGGCTGCAGTGAGTGTGTAGAGGTGAGCCATGAGTCACGCTGTTATGTTTTTCATTGCGGTCACCGCCATGTTGCCAGCGGCAGCAGGGTTTGCCGAGCAGCTCGGGCGCGCTTCTTATCAAGATGTATGCGACAAATTGGAAAAAGAGGGCGTGACCAGTCGCACTCAGACCGGTGAGCTTGCGTCGGAGATGGGTGAGGAAGCGCTGGGAACTGCATTGATCGTAGTGGGAGCCGGCCATCGCAGCGGCGGCAGGCGCAGCCAAACCGTATCGAATTCTGAGATTCTCGTGAGCGCTGATTTAAACAAAATTGCCACCACCACCCGCACTGATACTAGCCACCCTAGTAACGTGACCACCCCACAAACTGAACGCTCCTCAGCCTGTGATTAAAGCCCGCAGATGACGTTGATATGAAAGGCCACCAACGTTTTGTGGGCGGCAGCGCCGTCACGCAGGAGTTGCTTTCTTACATTGAGAGGGTGGCGCCCTCGGATGCACCTATCCTGATTCGTGGTGCTACCGGGGTGGGTAAAGAAGTGATCGCGCGCGAGATTCACCGCTTGTCGGGTCGGGACAATGCAGGCAAGTTTGTAGCGGTCAATTGCAGCGCGATTCCCACTGAATTGCTGGAAAGTGAGCTATTTGGGCATGAGAAAGGGGCTTTCTCGGGTGCAGTAACCAGCTATCCCGGGAGAATGCGACTGGCCGATGGCGGCTCATTGTTGCTCGATGAGATTGGTGACATGCCCTCGGAGCTTCAGGCAAAGCTGCTGAGAGCGATTCAGGAGGGCGTGGTCACCCCCGTAGGCGCAGTGGAAGAAGTTGACGTTGATGTACGGGTCATTTCTGCGACCCATAAGCCGCTGGAAGCGTTGATTGATTCAGGAAAGTTCAGGGAGGATCTGTTTTTTCGGCTGAATGTTATTCCAATTACCATCCCCCCTCTGAGAGAGCGCCCCGAAGAGATTATTGAGCTCTTTGATTATTTTTCCGATGGTTATGCCGTGCAAGGCGATCCGGTCAAGCTCAACGCAAAATCGGTGAGCCTGCTTCAAGCCTATCGATGGCCCGGTAATGTGCGTGAGGTGGAAAACTTTTGCCGTCGCCTTACCGCGCTGTTTCCGGGCGAAAAGATCGATCTGTATGCCTTGCCTCAGGCTTTCCTGCCGCCGCAAATGGCCCGCATGCTCGCTGAGGATGCCGCATCTCAGGTCAGCGACACGTTGCCAACCTCTTTTCAAATGGATGCAACAGACGCCCTGCTTGCTCCAGATGATGACGACGAGGACGGCATTGGCCGTGTGTTGGGCATTACCTCAGCAGAGGCGCCCCCCCACATCGAGCTGACTGAGGCCACCTTAAAGGCCCGGTTGGCCCACTTCGAGAGAGAATTGATAGAGAAGGCACTGGCTGACGCCAATGGCAATATTTCCGAGGCAGCCAGAACTCTGAGTGTGAAACGTACTACTCTGATTGAAAAAATGGGCCGTCTGAAGATCACAAAAACCTGAGGTTGCCGCAGTCAGAATTCTGACAAAAGTGTCGGAAATTTGACTATCTGACAGGATGAAATTCAGCAAGTAATTGAATTTAATGTATATTTCTGTGCTGGCCTCACGTTTGCATACTGTTTGAGACCTAAAGTAATGCGGGCAGTGTTTGTGGCAAGTTCTGTGGCGGAAGTGCACCTCAATATTATGGTCGTTCGTGAGAGCGGCGTTCCTGAACAGGCACTGTCTCGGCTGGCGCTGGATGTGCCTGTAACGATTACCCAAGCTCCCGAATCCTTTGCCGAGCGCATGGTGCCCGAAGCGGTGTCGTGTCTGGTGGTCGGCGCTGATTGGCAGCCCGTCGCACAACATTTGCAGCAAAGCGTGGAAGCCATTAGCGGGCCCTTTGTCGCGCTCGTTCCCGAGGGTGACGTCGCTCTTGGGCACTTCCTCGGCCGAATGGGCACACCGGCAGTGCAGACCTATACCAGTGCCACCGGCGAAGATTGGTGTATTGCTTTCGCTGCCGCTATCGATGCTTGGCACAGTATCGCGGCGATGAATACCCCTGCGAATGAATCATCCAAGGGCCGGTCAGCCAAGCGAAAGCCTGCTCGGCGCACGGTAGTGTTTGCTGATCCCGCGAGTAAGGCGATGCTGTCATTGGTCGAGCGGGTTGCACAGGTTGATGTAACGGCACTCCTTTCCGGACCTTCGGGCGTGGGCAAAGAGGTGGTTGCGCAGATTCTCCACAACGCATCGCCCCGGTCTTCAGGCCCTTTTATCGCGCTGAATTGCTCGGCGATGCCTGAGCATCTGGTCGAAAGCATTTTATTTGGACATGTGAAAGGTTCCTTCACTGGCGCGATCAAGGACCAACCCGGTATTTTTGAGGATGCCAATCAGGGCACGCTGTTCCTCGACGAGGTGGGTGAATTGCCGCTGCACGTTCAGCCGAAGTTGCTGAGGGTCATTCAGGAGCGCAAAGCGGCTCGCATTGGGAGCACCCGCGAAGTGAGTTTTGATGTGCGGTTGGTCGCAGCGACCAACCGTGACTTGGTCGATATGGTCGCGCGCGGTCAGTTCCGTGAGGATCTCCTCTACCGCCTCAATGCGTTTCACATTGGCATACCGCGACTGTGCGATCGTCCCGGCGATATTGAGCAGCTGGCAATTGCCTTCGCAGAATCCGATCAGGTCGCCGGTGTCGCCATGAAGATTCGCGAGGATGCCATACAGCAGCTCCGTCTTCATAACTGGCCTGGCAACGTAAGGGAGCTCGACAATGTCATCTGCCGAGCAAAAGTGCTGGCCGCAGATGGCGTAATCGGTGCGGAGCATATATTTCTCGACGCGTTGCAGATCGAAACGCGGCCGGGTAGCGCCGCTGATCAGGCACCCGCACCGTCGCCTTTTGCTCAGGCCGTGCCTGCCAAGGGCGGCGCAGTGGAGCAAGACCTCATGTCCGTCAAGGAACAGGCAGAGTGGCAGCTCATTCGCGCGGCGCTGGAGGAAAGCACCTCAAAGAAAGAAGCGGCTGAGCGTCTGGGTATCAGCCCGAGAACGCTCCGACACAAATTGCAGAAATGGAAGGCCTCTGAAGAAGAAGCCTATCAATCGGTGGGTAACTCATGATCGATAAGACAAGCATGCAGGGCGTAATGAATGTGATTCGCCAGGCCGAGATGGCCAACAGCAAATTCAGCGAGTCGTCGCTCGCAATCAGCAATGAGCAGCCGCAGGGTCGCTTTGCGTCGGATCTGCTCGCGGCAATACGTTCAGTGAACGACACCCAGATGAGGGCAGCCGATACAAAAGCGCAATACGAGGTGAACGGCGACATCAGCGTTACAGACGTGCTGGTTGATTCGCAGCGTGCGTCGGTCGCCTTTGAGGCAACGCTTCAGGTGAGAAACAAGATTCTAAAAGCTTATCAGGATGTAATGAGCATGCCGGTGTAATGACACCGCATTGCTCGACTAGGAGAAACTGATCATGGAAGCAGCGCTCGAACAAAGGCCGCTTATTGAAGGGTCCGCCACCGAGGTGTCAGACCAGGCTCCCGCGCCGTCGGACGCCAAAAATGTGGCCGTATCGGCGGGCGAGGCCGGGAATGTGCCCGCTACTCCTCAGGGCGCCTTGCCCGTTGTAAAGGATGTGATGTCCCAGCCCGCTGTAAAGCGCGCCATGCCGGCCGTCATTGGTGTGGTGTCGCTGATTCTTGTGCTGATCTTTTGGTCCACCATGACCAGCACACCCTACCGCAGCGTGTCCGACGGCATGGAATCGGCCGATGTGCAACTGGCCTTCGAGGCACTGAAAACGTCCAATTATGACGTGCGGATCAATGAGTCCACGGGACGCTTAGAAGTCCCCAGCAACGATTTTCAATCAGCCAGAATCTTTCTCGCTTCCCAGGGAATTCCCCGTGCGGCGGTACAGGGCGGCATGGGCTCATTGGCCGACGGTAGCTCAATGACCACCAGTCAGTTTATGGAGCAGGTGCAATACAACAACGCCGTGGAGGTGGAGCTGGCGCGGACCATTACCGAGATCAGCACGATCGAGAGTGCCCGGGTTCATATTGCTGCACCCAAACAGAGCGTGTTTGTGCGTGATCGCCAGCCAGCCAAAGCCTCGGTCGTGGTGAAGCCCTTTCGTGGACGTGTAGTAGACCCGGCACAGGTGCTCTCAGTCGTTCATCTGGTCAGCGCCAGCGTACCCTACCTCGCTACCCAGGACGTAACGGTTGTCGATAACTATGGCAACCTGCTCACGGGTAGCAATGCTGATAAAGATGGAACGCCCGCGCTGAATAACGCCCGCTTTGAGGCGGAGCGGGAGACGGCCCTGTCAGAGCGGATCAGGGAGCTGCTGATTCCGGCGCTGGGTGGCGGCAATGTGCGCACCGTGGTGAATCTGGAAATGGATTTCACGCAGGTGGAAACGACACGTGAGCAGTACTTGGACCTCGAGCCCGACAGCCCTGAGATTCGTTCCGAGGTCGTTACGTCGGATACACAAACCGGTATCGCCGCCTCGGGTGTGCCCGGTGGCACAACCAATATTCCCCCAGACCAGCCGGAAATCGTGCCCGAGGGAGAGGTCGCTGAAAATCCAGTGAATACGGAGACAGCGACCACGTCGCGTGAGCAGACGACACGTAACTACGAGCTCGACAAGGAAATTCGATACATCAAAGAGCAGGCGGGTAGCGTAACGGCCATGACTGCTAGCGTCATCATTAACGAAGATGCGCTGAGAGAGCTGGCGGAAAAACGCTACTACGCGTCCTTGGACCAGCCTGTTGCTGACGGTCTTCAGGATCTTGCTGAAGACGGTGAGGCTACCGACGAGGGACTGGAAGTGAGTGCCGCCACCCTCGCGCCTATTCCAAGCGCAGAACTACAGCGGCTCATGGGCGAAGAAATCGAGAATTTCAGATCCTTGATCTTGACCGCGCTGCCCTACAACGCCGCACGGGGCGATAGTGTAGCGATCTCCTCAGTACCGTTCTTTGTAGATCCGCCCCAAGAGTACTTGCTGCCTTGGTTTAAAGATCCTGCAGTGATTGAGTGGGGTCGTCACGGTATGACCTCAATCGGATTGATTGCCTTTTTCTTGCTGGTCATTGCGCCGGTACTCAGGGTGTACCTGCCCAAGATTGAAGACAGTGAGATGTTGCTGGCTGAGCAGCTGATTGATGGTGAATTGAGTGCCGCTGACCGGCAGGCTCTGGAGGAAGGCGAGTCGCTTGATGAAATTAAAGCGAAGCTCAAACCCAAGAAGTCGGCGATTTCAGCAGACATGCTGGATACGGCGAACAGTTATGATGACAAAGTCGCCATTGTACGACTGCTGGTGGCTGAAGATGCCGGCAGAGTGGCAAACGTCCTGAAAAAGATGATTAAGCCCGTTTAACGGGGGTGTATAAAAATGGCTGAAGCGGCGAGAAAAGATAACCCGGTCGAAGAAAAGGAAATGCCAGAATCCGTGCGCGCGGAACTGGAAACCATGACATCGACTGAGCGTGCGGCAGTGATCATGCTGCTGATGGGTGAAACCCAAGCGGCGAACGTGATTCGCTACATGAATCCACGAGAGGTTCAGGCGCTGGGCTCTTCAATGGTTGGCGTAGTGGATCTCTCACAGGAAGCAGTGAGTGCGGTACTGGACGACTTTGTTGTCACGATCAAGCAACAAACCAATCTTGGGCTGGGCACCACGGATTATGTTGAGTCTGTGTTAAAGCGCGCCTTGGGTGATGACAAGGCCAGCACGGTTTTGAGTCGCATCTTGCCGGGTGGCTCAACCAAGGGATTGGAGATCCTTCGTTGGATGGATGCGCGCGCGATATCGGACATGATTATCAATGAGCATCCGCAGGTGATTGCCATCATTTTGTCGGTGCTGGAATACGACGTCGCGGCCGATGTACTGGCTTTTCTTCAGCCGGAAAATCGTGCCGAAGTGATGCAGCGGGTTGCCAGCCTCGAGACGGTTCAGCCGTCAGCGATGGAGGAACTGGAACGGATTATGACGCAGCAGTTCTCGAGCAATTCGTCGGCCCAATCCTCCAGTTTCGGCGGTGTCAAGACGGCGGCGAAGATCATGAATTTCGTCAAGGTAGATATGGAGACATCGGTCATGCAGTCCCTGACCGAATTGGACGAAGATCTCACACTGCAGATTCAGGACAGCATGTTCACCTTCGAGAATCTTTCCATGGTGGATAACCGCGCTATTCAGGTGATGATGCGAAATATCGAATCAGACTTGCTCATGGTGGCGCTGAAGGGCGCGAGCGAGGAAACGCGCGACAAGTTCTTTGACAATATGTCGCAGCGCGCGAAAGCCATGTTTATTGACGATATGGAATCGAAGGGCCCTATGCGTATCTCTGACGTCGAGGAGGCACAGAAAAATATTATGCGTATTGCCCGAAAGCTGTCTGACTCAGGTGAGTTAGTGCTGGCCGGCCGGGGTGATGACTTTGTCTAAATCCAAAGGAAATGTTGCCTGGGAGCTAAACGAGCTGCTGGCCGCGGATCGCCGTGCGCGAGCGTTTAATGAGGCAACCGTTGAGGGCAGTGACAGTGGCGGGAGTCCGGGTTTTGAAACTATGCACTGGGAACAAATCGGCAAGAAGGCGCTGGAAGAAGCGCTGCGCTTGGAGCGGGAAGCTCGGGAGGCCGCTGCTGAAACTGCCGATTCAGCTGAAGTAGGCGATGATGAAGTGGCGGATGAGACGGCGCCTTTTGATGTCGAGGCCGAACTGCAGGCCCGCTTTGAGGAGGGCGTCGAGGAAGGTAAGCGCCTCGCCGAGGCTGCACAGGGCTCACAGCAAGAAACGCACGAGCGCTTATTGGAGGCGCTAGCACAACACTTCGGTTCACTGCCGGCAGTATGGCCCATTGTTACGGATCTTTCTCTGGACATTGCCAAGACGGTTTGTCTGCAATCTCTGACGTTGGATCCCGGTGTTTTCAGAGATTATGTCGCGCGTGCGCTGGAAGATGCGGAATTGCCCAACGACCTGCCCGTGGAGATTAGGTTATCCGAGGCTACTGCGTTGTTGGTTGATCAGGATACGCTTGCCGCTAAATTCCCGGAGCAGCACTTCTCAATTGTTGTTGACACGGCACTTGTTGATGGTGACATCACTGTCGCCTACGATCAGGTGACGGTTGACCGCTTGCTGGAGCGTGAATTTGAGCAGCTGCGAGAGCAACTCATTGCGCAATTCCCAGATCAGAATGGACCCGCCTGATGGAGCCGATACTGGATCAAGAGACGACCGATATCAGACCGGAGTGGCCGGCGCTGTCGCCACCAGACGCCCGGACTTGGGCCAAAATACGGCAAGTATCGGGCCATGTTGTGGAGTGCGATGGCCTTCAGGCGCCGCTGGGTGCCATGTGCGAAATCGAAACGGATGCGTCTGATACACCTAATGTCGCTGCTGAGGTGGTTGCGTTTTCAGACGACTCACTGAAGCTGATCCCTTTTTCAGATACCGTTGGTATCTCACGTGATAGCAGGATACGGCTGGTCCACAAGCGAATCGGCTTACCTGTTGGAGATTATTTGCTGGGCCGGGTGATAGACCCTCTCGGTAATCCGCTTGACGCTAAACCCTTGGTGCCGCCACGCTTTGCGGCAAATTTTTTCGGCCGCTCTGTCCCCGCCTTGCGCAGGAAACCGGTTTCGGAACCACTGGATGTGGGGGTCCGAGCGATCAACGGCGTGCTGACGCTAGCCAAAGGTCAGCGTGTTGGATTGATTGCAGGATCCGGCGTTGGCAAGAGTACCCTGTTGGGGATGATGACGCGTCATACTCGGGCTGATGTTGTTGTGCTGGCGCTCATTGGAGAGCGCGGCCGTGAGGCGGGGGAATTTCTGGCAGAGAGCTTGGGCCCTGAAGGCCTGAAGAAGGCTGTCGTGATCCTTGCCACATCTGACTGTGCATCTGTCATGCGCCGTCAGGCTGCTGAAGTGGCGCACCTGGTTGCAGAATACTTCCGAGATCAGGGAAACGACGTCCTCTTGTTGTGTGACAGCCTGACGCGGATTGCCCACGCCCAAAGAGAGATTGGCCTGGCGACGGGGGAGCCGCCCACCAATAAAGGTTATCCGCCCTCGGTTTTCAGTGATCTGCCGAAGATGATCGAACGTGGAGGTCCGGGCGACAACGGAGGCACCATTACTAGCGTGTATACCGTGTTGTCGGAGCACGACGAGGGCATGGATCCTATCGTCGAGGTGGCGAGAGCGTCGCTGGATGGGCAAATTATGTTGTCGAGAGAGTTGGCCGATACCGGGATTTACCCCGCCATCAATTTACGTGGTTCTATTTCCAGGTTGGCAACCAAAGTATTGGGTGCTCCTGAGCTCAGTCGAGCGACCGACTTCCGGAGGTTATGGTCGCTGTATGAGGCAAATCGCGATCTCATCATGGTGGGCGCCTATGAAAAAGGGACGGATCCAGAGCTTGATCGGGCGATAGCCATCAGGCCCTTGATGCTTGATTTCCTGCGCCAAGGCGCAGATGAAAGCTGTGACATCAACCAGGCCAATGCGGCAATGGCTCAAATCGTTGCAAGGGGCCAGCATGACCACTAAATGGGACCCGCTAGTGCTCAAATACCAGCGGCGCTCACAGCAGGAATTGGCGGCGATAGCAAATTTGCGTCGCTTGCTGTCTGAAACCGAGCAGAATCGAGAGAAGGTTATGGAGCGGCAGCACAATTTGCGCGCCCAGCTGACCGCTCACAATACCTGTGATATTGGTGACTGGCGGGTGTTAAAAGCTTTTCTGTCTGATCTCGATACGTTACGAAACCAATGTGAAGGGCGTATTTTCGAACTGAAAGACGGGGTTCGAATGGCTTTGGCAGCGCATGCCAAAACAGATGCTCTGGTTCAGAAATATGAACACCTGCAGAGTCAAAGCGTAGACAAAGTCCGCCGCGATCGCGAGCGACTGGAGACCGATGCACTGGACGAATGGGCCGTGCAAAGTCACTCCAGAGCAGTTTTGGCACGAGACTTGCATAATTCTACGTAGCGGCAATGACATAAGTGGTCGGACAGTGGACTCTAAGATTGGATCAGACATAGCAAAGTTACTTGGCACGCTGAATGCGCAGGCCAAGGATTCTGCTTCAAAATCAACAGCTAACGGTGGTGAAGGTGCCTCCTTCAAGCAGGCATTGGTGGCGTCGGAAAGCGCGCATCTGGCCGCTGGAGACGGCAAGCGTTTGCCGGTTTCGGAGCCTCTCCAAACCGCTACGCGGCGCATTGCACCTGCCGTTCGGCAGGCTTCGCGTGATCTCGTTACCGGTGAAGCGCAAACTGAAAAGCACACGCTTCGCGATTTTGACCTGGTATTGGTAGGCGACCAAACGGAAGAAGCCGCTGTGCTCTCTTTTGCGCAACAATCTGGTATGTCGGCCGATGCGCTGGCGCAGCTGTTTGCGGTGTCTGGCCAGAGTGCTAACCGAATTGAAGCGGGTCTTTCCGCCCAGGCAAATCAGGGTGCGACGCTTTTCAGCAAGCTTGAGTCGCTGGGACTCCTTGAGAAGTTGCGCGCAGATGTCGCCGCGGCATTGACCGATGATGCAGCAGCACAACTGGCGCAACTCACAGCACCTGCACTGGAGCGTATGCTCAAAGGCCGTGAAGCATTGCCCAATCAGTGGCAAACCCAGCTTGCGGCCGAGATTGAGCCGCAGCTTGGTAATGCTGCAGCCGGCACGATGACTGATCTGACGGCCCTTTTGGGTGCATCGGCTGATGCAAGCGATACCCAGCTCAGCGCATCGATTGCATCAGTGGTGGCTCCTTCTGTCGCGGCGCTGCTGAGTGAAGCTTCTGTTAGCCCGATGCTTGCAGCACAGGGTCAAGGCCCCTCTCTCAACAAATCTGCTGAAGCCCTCGGATTACAACTTGAAAGCGCTATCGCTGCCTCCCTTCTTGGTGATGCAGGAAGCAGCGCCGGTGCGTCAGCCAATACCGGGTTTCAGTCCGGCAAAGATATTCAGGCAGTCGCTAAAGAACTGGCCACGAGCCTGGCGCGTGTGATTGCCCCCGAGGTAACCCCTGTAACGGGTAACTTGGTTGCCTCTGCTCAGCCAGTTTCGGCAGAGCGCCTGGCGCCCCTTGTGCAAGGCTGGCTGGGTCAGCCCGCCGTGCAAGGACGTATTTCAGATGCTTTACAAGATGGCGCCATACAACCTAAAGCCATACAACCTAAAGCTTTGTCACTGGCGATTGCGCCTGAGGTGACACAGTGGCTGCGCACGAATGCCTTACCACAGGCTGTCGCTGCGATGCAGCCTTCGGCAGTGTCTGACGCTGAATTGAGGCTGGCCCGGTCGGCGGCCGTTGCACAGCCGCTGCCACTTCAGGTCTCTGTAGCTGGCACAGCTGTGCCAGCGGGCGCTAGCCTGACTCAGGCAGCCACCGCAACTTTGGCACAAGTGCAGCCATCGGCAGACCCCGGTTATATGCAAGCCATGGCAATGACTGATACCGTTCAAGCGCCCAAAGCGCGGCAGGCGACGATGGATCGATTTGCGATGCGGGGAGTGTCAGTGAGCGCTAACCAGCTTAAGGCTGATGCAAAAATTGACGGCGCCGTGAAGGTGACTGATGTGGTCAAGCCTAGTGTCGAGACCGCGACCGTCTTGCGTGATCTGGTGATCAGCAGGGTGACGGGCGCGACTACCCCTCAAAAGCCTCTTCCCACGACAAATGCCTTTTTAGCGGGCGACTCAGTTGATCCTGCTACGCCCAAACTCGTCGCGCAGGCTGAGGCGGGATTCGCGCGACAGAATATTCTGTCGGGCTCAGACCGTATTGCTCAGAGCGATAGTTCCAAGCCCGCTTATCCGTCACCTGGCAATCAGTTGCTCGCCAGAGAGGCGGCAGGACGGCAGCTTTCCGAGGCGCTTGGGCATCGACTGGCGGCCAATATTGCGGCCGGTCACTACCGCCTGACACTGAACGTGCATCCCAAGGAATTGGGTGCCATTGATGTAGTGATGGAGATGCGGGATGGCAAGCTGGACGCGCAAATCAGTTCAGCCAATGCTGTTACCCGCGAATTACTGGGTGATTCCTTGCCCAGATTGCGAGATGCACTGCAGCAAAACGGTATTCAGCTGGCTCAACTGGCTGTAGGACAAGACTCGCAGCAGGGCGGTGAGCGCGGCCGCGGTGCCCAATCAGGTGTCAATGATGAGGGCGGTGCGGTGGATCAGCTGGTGGCTGATGCGTCGGAAAATATACTGGAAGATCTGGATCTAGATCTCGATCTGGATACGATAGACTTTTGGGCTTGAGACTGAGCGCACGGGATTGAGGAAGGGAGAGGCTCATGGCCGATGAAGAAATAGAAGCGGGTGAAGGAAAGGCGAAATCACCGATCGTGACATACATCCTGATAGGGGTGGGTGCGCTGATTACGCTCGCGGTGACGATATTAGCCACCATGTATTTTGTGGGGTATTTCGATCCGGATTCTGCGGAGCGAATCGAGCAGACCGTGCAGCAATTAGAGCTTGATGCTGCCAGCGCGCGTGAGAAGGCGGAGGAGTTGGCGCGGGGCCCCGACAAGGAAAAGCTTGACTCTCCTGAGCTGACGCGCTTCGAAAATACCTATATGGAAATAGAGCGGCCGCTGGTTGCCAATATCGTCAACTCGCGAAAAGTCATGCAGATCAAGGTAGCAATCATGACGCATTATGACGACCGCGTTGTGGCTAATATGGAGAAGCACGAGTTTGCAATTCGGTCCGCGTTGCTTGACGTGATGCGCAGAGTCGATGAGACAACATTATCAGCGCCGAATTTTAGAAAGGATTTGGCAGAGAGGATGAAGACGGCGATGAACGCTGTGCTGGAAAACTACGAAGATTTTGGTGGCGTGGAAGCGGTTCTCTTTACAGAGTTTGTGGTGCAGTAAGGCATCGCGGTCTCGCACAAGGGCTAGGAACGTATAATGGTTGAAGACAGTAGCAGACTTTCAGAAGAGGAGCTCAGTGCGCTCGCTTCCGATGACGGCTTTGATGAGGACCTGGGTTCCCTGTTAGATCCCTCCCAGGTCTCCAACGCGTCAGTCCGTCCGCACAATCTAGTGACGGAAGATACGACCATTGGTATCAACCTCGCCGCCGTGGACATGATTACCGAGCGGTTTACTCGCCATGTAAGGCTTGGGCTGCTGGAAGTATTGCGAACCAGTCCCAGAATCACGGCCAACCGAGTGAGAACCATGACGTACTCGGACTATCTCTTGGATCTGAAACCCCCGCTCTCGGTCAACACGGTGCGCTTGAGCGGCCTGCGTGGGACCTCGATGGTGGTGATTGACCCCAGTGTCGTTTTCGCTGCGCTGGACAACTTTTTTGGAGGTTTTGGACGCGGCATCGAAGGGTTGCCTCCAGGACGCATGTTCACGCCGACCGAGACCCGCATTATCAATATTATGCTGGAGGTGATTTTTGCCTCTATCCATGAGGCCTGGTCACCCATTATGGATGTCCAGTGCGAGCATGTCGCGTCTGAAATTAATCCGCAGTTCGTTCAGCTCGTTGATGAAAACGATTTGGTGATTGTGTGTCACCTTGAGGTTGAGCTACTGGGCAAAGAGCGTGGGTCGATAGAGATCGTCTATCCGTTCTCGACCTTAAAGCCCATAAGGGATGTTCTGCGAGGCCGGGTACAGGATTCTGAGGATCCTTCAGTGGATCACGATATTTGGGCGAGGGAGCTCGCTAGCGCGGCGTCTGACGCAGAGCTGGAGCACAGAGTATTACTGGGTGAAATAGAGCTTACGCTCGGAGACTTCAATAAAATGAAGCAGGGTGACGTGCTGGATCTGAGGAAGTTTGATCTCGCCAGGGTCCTGATCGATGATATTCCTCTATTCGATGCAGAGGTCGGCACTGTCAATGGATGTGCCGCAGCCCGACTGCTGAAGGCAATTGAATTGTCAGAGGCCTGACACTGTGTGGCGGGTTTAAGGAGACAGACATGAGTGAAGAAGAAGAAGGCACTGCAGACGTCACACTTGATCAACTGACTGATGATGATGGCATGGGAGAAGCGGCTTTCGACGCGATGACCATGGTGTCAGCGGATGTGCTTCAGAGCGTGCCTGTTACTCTCTCGGTGGAGGTAGGCCGAACGCGCTTGAAGATTCGGGATCTGCTGCGCTTAAAGCAAGGTAGTGTGATAGAGCTTGAGCGAAACGCTGGCGAGCCGCTGGATCTGTTGGTGAACAATACCGTTGTGGCCCAGGGCGAAGTTGTTTTGGTGAATGACCGGTACGGCGTCCGGTTGACCCGAATTTTGCCCTCAGAAGACCGCGTCGAAAAACTCTAGCGCTGATAACCTCTCATGGCTGAAGAACTGAGCTGGGTTCGATGGGTCCTGGCCTTATTTGTTGTGTCACTGGCGATGGCAGCCAGTTTTTATGCGCTACGACGACTTCGCGACAACAATAAATTGTGGATGCCAATTCGTATCACCGGTCGGGTTCGGTTGAACCGCACTGCCGAATTAATGCTGGTAGAAGTAGACAATCAAAGGTTCTTAATCGGCGCAACTGCCGGTAACATCAGCAAAGTAGCGACGTTGTCAGATCAGGCTCCCATAGAGCGCTCATTCCAGGAAGAAGTCGAGCGCTCGAGCTAGGTTTCCTCGGCGTCGCGGGCAGACGAGTGATGGGGGAGGCATGCGCACAGCGCTTTTATTGGCACTTTTTTTTATAGCGACCGACGTTTCGGCTCAGGGCGCTATTCCTATCCTGAGCGCAGTCGAGGGTGCGGCGGGGGAAACGGAATACTCGGTGACCTTGCAGCTGCTTGGACTGATGACGGTCCTCACGTTGCTACCCTCCATCTTACTGATGATGACCAGCTTTACGCGGGTCATTATTGTGCTCTCTTTGTTGCGTCAGGCCATGGGTACGGCGCAGACGCCGCCAAATCAGATCCTGCTGGGCATCGCGCTGTTTCTCACGATCTTTATCATGACCCCGGTGTTTACGGATGTCTATGAGGATGCGCTCGCGCCCTACTCTGATGACGAGATCAACCTCGAAGCTGCGGTTGAGGCGGCGCAGATCCCGCTCAAAGGATTTATGCTGAGACAAACGCGAGACAAGGATCTGCAAACTTTTGTCAGCATTTCCCAGAACCCCGATATCAATGAGCCAATGGAAACACCGCTCACGGTTCTGGTACCTGCGTTCATTACGTCGGAGTTAAAGAGCGCGTTTACTATTGGATTCATGCTGTATATACCCTTCATCATTATCGACATGGTGGTCGCCAGCGTGCTGATGTCGATGGGGATGATGATGCTCTCTCCCATGATCATCTCGATGCCGTTTAAATTACTGCTGTTTGTCATGGTCGACGGCTGGACGCTTCTGATGATCTCTCTGACTGGCAGCTATGTATAGGGCTGGGTGAATGGAAACTACTGAAATCATCGGTATCGGAAGAGAGGCGATTTGGACGGTGATTTACGTTGCCGGTCCGGTGTTGATTATCGCGCTGTCGGTGGGCCTGCTAATCGGTGTGATCCAGGCGGCCACATCTATCCAAGAGATGACCTTGAGCTTTATTCCCAAGCTCGCAGCAATGGTGGTGACGCTCTTAGTTCTGGGAGATTGGCAGCTGACCGTCTTAAGTGAATTTTTTATCTCGGTCTTTGATCTGATACCTCAAGTCTTTACGCGATGAACCTAATTCTTGATGATCTTTTACAGATCCTCATCACCGGGTTGATCCCTTTTCTCAGGATTTCTGCGCTTTTAATGGCTGCACCGCTAGTGTCGCTGAGAGTGGTGTCGGTCCGTATCCGTATTGCTCTCGCCCTAGTGCTCACTATCTTTATCTACCCGACGCTGGATTTACCTGTCATCGATGCTGCGAGTGCAGCAGGGATTCGCCTGATTACCTGGGAGTTGTTTATTGGGATCCTATTTGCGGTCGTACTTCAGGTGGTGAATGCGGCCATGGTAATAGCTGGACAGACAATGTCCATGAGTATGTCGTTGGGGATGGCACAAACCATTGATCCTAACGCGGCGCAGGTGCCTGTTATCTCGTCTTTTCTCGTGGTGTTATCCACACTCATTTTTCTCTCTGTGGGCGGACACTTGATCATGATCAAGTTGATTCTTCAGAGCTTTGAGGTGCTCCCCATCGGCGGAGCCATTCTCGTGAAGGAGACGATTGCCAACGTCATTGACTGGACAGCAATGGCTTTTTTGGGTGCGGTGCTGGTGGCGCTACCCATCATGCTTACGATGATGTTGATTAATCTTTGTATCGGAATTGTGACCAGAGCAGCTCCTGCACTCAACATTTTTGCGGTCGGCTTTCCCGCTATGGTGCTCACGGGGATGATCCTTATTGTTGTCTACATGGCAAATATTGGTCATCGCATTGAATGGATATGGTTGGAGGCGTTCGATACAGCCCAATCAATGTGGATGGTGCCCTAATGGCTGATCAACAGGACGACAGTCAGGAAAAAACCGAAGAGCCTACTGCTCGGAAACTGAGTAAGTCGCGGGAAGAGGGTCAAATTGCGCGCTCGAGAGAGATCACCATTGCAGCCTCAGTGATTTGTGTTGCGCTTTATATCTACCTATTTGGGGCCTCCCTCCTGGGCAATGTCTCCAATATATTTGCGCGAGGTTTTGTTTTTGACCCGCTCGCGGTCGCCGAGCCTCAAGTCGTCGTCGCGCGCCTCGGCGACGCATCGGCCGAGGCGCTGTTTGCAATTTTGCCCATCCTGATTTTGGCGGCGGTGGTCGTGTTGATCAGTTCCGGGCTGATTGGCGGTTACAATTTTAGTTGGAAGGCGATTCAGCCCAAGGCTTCGAAGCTCAGCCCCATAGCAGGCTTGAAACGCATTTTCGGGATGAATAGCCTGGTAGAGCTCGCGAAAGCGATTGTGAAGTTTATCCTAGTGGGCGGCGTGGCCTTCTTTCTCATACAGGCTTCAGTGCCGGAGTTTGGAGAAATCGCACTGATGTCTCTAGAGCCGGGCCTGACGGCGTCTGCCTCATTGCTTACCACCGCTTTTTTAGTCGCCTCGGCCACATTGATTTTAATTGCGCTGATTGACGCGCCTTATCAGATTTATACGCACAATAAAAAAATGAAAATGTCTCTCAAGGAAGTGAAAGACGAACGCAAGGAGACGGACGGGTCGCCTGAGATCAAGCAGCGTATTCGTCAAAAGCAGCGCGAGTTATCTGCGGGCAGAATGCTTGAGGCGATATCCGAGGCGGACGTGGTCATCACTAACCCCGAGCACTTCGCAGTCGCGCTGGCTTATGATCCCTCTTCGGATGATCCCCCCAGAGTGGTGGCGAAGGGCTCCGACTTTATGGCTGAGCGGATCAGAGAACGAGCGGCGGAGGAAGGCGTGCCGCTCTTCCAGTCGCCCATTTTGGCGAGGGCGATCTTCTTTACGACCGAGTTGGAGGGCTTCATCCCGGAGTCCCTGTTTGAGGCGGTAGCACAGGTAATCGCTTACATCTTTAATATCAACAGCATCAACCGCGCCCATATCAACCGATCCAAACCGGATCCCAGAGTCCCGGATGACATGATTTTTGATTCAGACGGTCGTAGAACGATGATTTTTGATGACCAATAGCGTAAACAGATCGCTGACATTGCAATTTGAGAGGCTGTCATGAGTGCGGAACATTCCGATTACTCACATCTGAACTCATTGCCGCACCCGGATGACGAAAAGGTGCTGGCAATAGCGCGGGAGGCGTTGCTCACTGATGCCGTTAACGTATTTATTCTCGCGGATGAGGATTTCCATCTTGACGCCTGTTTTTTGGCTTTTTACCAGCAGCTCAAGCAGGACCCCAGGCTCACGCTACACCGGATGATGTCTCCCAAAGCAGACGAAATAGTCGAACTGTTTAATGGCATTTTGGGGGATCTCAGTATCGAGGAGGCGCGCAACCAAATGTCGGATGAGCGGCACGTTATCGTGATGCCCGATTTCGGGCCCAGTGCCGGCAAGGAATGGGTGGCCTGTGAATCACTCGTGAATACCTTTCCAGGCGCGAATGCGAGGCTCCTAGCCTTCTCCACTATGGGGGGGCATGATCCAGAGGTGTTGCGCCAGATCTCCCTCAAGTCTCGCAGCAAAGTGCTTCATCTGGGGCTCATGGACGAACAGGCCATGAGAGTCTACTTGTCTGAGTGCCACCACCGCGGTGAGCTGGCGCCATTGCTACCTGCGCTGCAGGAGGCGGGCTGGTCCGAGATGGCGATGGAGATCAGCGGGCAGCTGGCAGAGGGTGAGCTGGTGCAAAGTGTTTCGGCTTATCAGGAAAAGGTCGTTGCTGCAGCGGAAGCGGAGGAGGCGCCTGTTGCGGATGCGGCCGCCGTGCCGACAGAGTCAGAGGTGGTTCAGCGCGAGACCAGGGTATGGTGGCCCGTCATCAAATCAACGATGGTGGCAGTCTTTATTGCGTTGACTGCAGGTTTGGTCGTGCTCGCGGTAGCCGGGGCGCTGCACCCACCATTGTGGGAGAGCCTCGAGGCTGCTCTGGTGCCGCTATATGACCGTTTGATGAGCGTAATCAGCCGCTAAACAAAATGGCACTCGTGCCGATATTTACCCCATGAGCAAGTGAGGTGGATCATGGCAGAAGAAGACAATCCAGATCAGACGTTGGAAGGGGAGGCTGAGGTCGCCCAGGCATCGGACCCCATTGACGCGGGTGCGGCCGTCACCTCGCTGATTAATTTGGGCTCGGACGACCAGGTCCGGCTCGAGCGGGCGTTACAGTCCGCCAGTCAAGCCAACCGGAATATGGAGCTGTACAGCAAGCGTCTCGCGGGTGGAGCAGCATTTGTTGTGTTCCTCTGCGCCGTGCTGCTACTGGTTGCTGGCGGCAGGTTGGCAGGGCAGGTAGACGCACTGCAGGCGGCGACACTCTCGATGACCAAACGTATTGTGAATATGAATTCCGCGCTGGAGCGTATGGTTATTCTTGAGCAGAAGCTCGGCACACTGGATGAAGGTCATGCTGAACTGGTGACCGCCATCGGCCAGCTGGACGAGGATGGCAAGACACTTGCGTTGGCTATTGAGTCATCCATGACGGGGGTTCAAACGACAATCGATGATGCCAGTGAAGTCACGAGAAGTGGAGCGGAGTCAACGCGCTTCATGGCGGCGACGCTAGAGGGGCAATCTGAAAAGTTGGATGCGCTGGCCAGACGCGTGTCGGGTTTGGAGGGAGATCTCGGCGATGTCCGCGCGTTGCGGTCCGAGGTGACGACCTTGGTGCAGATCGAGCGAGACAACCTGACGGAGTTGTTTGAAGCGCAGTTGGCGCTCGAGCAAGCACAATTGAGTCAGTCGGGTGATGTGCCGGTGGTGCTTGAGCCTGAGCCGGTTTACCCTGATGACGCCATCGTCTTTCCGCCCCCCGCGAAGCGTCGATAAGAAGTATTCGCCCGCTAATCAGGCTCTGGTAGCGCTTCGGTAACCGGAGCCTGGTGGCTGGGCAGGTCCCGCATGATTTGTTCGACGAAAGACGAGCCCGCATCCACGCTCATGGCAACGCTGTCAACCGACTCTTCAATGCTCGCGGCAAGTGCGTTGTTGTTCGCGCCATCGGGTGAGGCGCCATACTCCTTGCCCAGCTGATAGAGGCGCTCCGCCTGTGATCCTGGTAGGTAGGACTCAAATTCTCCCCGGAGCATCTTGATTTTGAGCGGGTTGGAGGGTGGTTCTGAGATGCCCGCGGCCCCATGCTCCCGGCCTGTTTTAATGAGGGAGCGAACATGGAGCTCAAGTAAAGCGAGAAAACGGTCTTTGTCCCCCGCTATTGAGTATTGATCGTCTCCATCATTGGCAATCGACACCCACTCGTCCCACAGTTCGCGCCCGGAAAGACCGGCAAAGACCGCTTTGGCGGCGGGTTCCTGCTTCGTTTCCTGCATCGACGTTTGGGACAGTGCGGCGAAGGTGCGGCTCTCGAGGTCATTGACCCGGCTGATCAGGTAGATAATCAGAATCATCAGGACCAGACCAAGCATGAGCGACATGGTTATCACCGCGGTTTCTAGAGACATGAATGCTCCTCTTCCGTGCTAATGTGTCAACTCGGCTGTCAGTCCGAGCTGTCTGATTCGCCATCGACCTCGCGCAAAAGATTAAGCAGTTGAATTGTTTGTGCGGTTTGCAGGTCTTCCACAACTTGTTCTGCAATTTGGTCGGCGTACGTTAATGCTTCAAGGGCGCTGATCTCAAGAATTTGATAATCCGCTCCAAGGTTAAACATCTTATTGGCGAGTTCTTCCGGCACCCACGAAATCACTCGACCTGAAACGCCAGTAAGCTCGTTGTAGCCCTCGTGTGCAATGCGCGGTAGTAATTCCTTCCCCGCTTTTAGCGCAGCAGCGAGCTCCAGCTGACGCTTCTCCTCGGCTTTTGCGCCCTGTACAAAAATTTTGTCGAGATTCAGTCTTGCACGCTGGGCGATGCGTGATGAAAAGACCCGGTGAAGTCGATCCTCTGGATTCAGAGACGCGCACTTAAGGTAGTCAGCCTTTGCATCTGCCTTAACACGCTCTAGTTTTGATTTTTTCCCAAACATGGCTACTCACTATTCTTTAAAACGACACGCGCCCCCGGAGCTTCGTCACGACTTTCGTCAGTATCTGACTCACACGGGATTCGCTCACGCCTATAATCGCGCCAATTTCTTTAAGATTCATCTCATCGTTATAGTAAAGCGAGAGTACGAGCTGCTCTCTTTCGGGTAGCTGTGTAATCTCTTCTGCCAACCATTTGCTCGCTTCGCCAGAGGCTACCTCCACCTCTGGACCGGCATCAGGTGACACGGGCACCTGCCCGCTGTCTTCGAGCTCTTCAATCGACTGAGTGCGGAATTTCTGTGAGCGCGAGCGTTGCCGCTGGTACTCCTCGACAGTGATGTCCAGCTTTTTCGCTATCTCCGCCGACGTGGGCACCCTGCCTGTCTCGGCCTGGAACTGATCTATTATCCGTTCTTCGGCTTTTACATGGGAGCTGTCTGTTCTGGATAGGGGGGAGCGCTTTCGCACCTCGTCCAAAATGGCTCCACGGATCCTTTTACTGGCGAATGTGCTGAGGTCTGCTCCCAAAGACGCGTCGTAGGATTTGGCCGCCTCCAGTAGCCCTACCATGCCAATCTGCACTAATTCCTCCAACTCCACATGATCAGGGAGTCGAGCCTTGATGTGCATCGCCGTCTTATGGACAAGACCAATGTGCTGCAGAACGTCGGCACTTGCACCACCATCTTGAGAGGTCGCCAGCGCTTCGTTATAAGCCTGATAGCCCTTAGCCATCTTTAAGCCTTGCCGCCCACTGAAATGCGCAAATCACTGGACCCGATGGGTCGTTTCGGCTCATCAGTGATGACATCGACCAGTCGGCGAATATCAACGGCAATATCACTTTCGGGGGCGTGCAAAATAGCTGGTTGACCCAGTCGAGCCGAGTTGAGTACGGCAGGATCCTTGCGGATGCCGGCTGAATAATCGAGAGATAATCCAAGAAACTGCGCCGTGACTTTATTGATACGCTTGTGAATGTTCTCAGCCTCTCGCTCGCTACTCACCTGTACTGGCGTCAGCATGATGTCTGACAGATTGAATTCCTGTTGCAGCACTTTTACCGTCGCATAGGCATCCGCGATCGATGAAGGCTCGTTTTGGATGAGCAGCAGTTTGATGTCACACGCGCCAAAAAGAACAGTCACGTTATCGCTGATCCCCGCCGCGGTATCAACCACCAGGAAATCGCAGTCTTCCAGTGCCGAGAGCGCGTGAATTAAACCGAGCAATTGCAGGCGTGTCAGCCTCGCCAGCGCGGAAGAGCCACTTGAGCCAGGTACGAGCGTCACACCGTATTCGGAGTGCACCATAATTTCTTCAAGCGACTTCTGACCAGATAGCACGTGGCCATAGCTATATTCGACCCGAGCGTTAAGCAGAATCTGCGCATTGCTAAGACCCAGATCGCCATCGAGGAGCACAACCTTGTGCCCACGCTTTGCGAGCTCAACAGCCAAATTGACAGAGACGGTCGTCTTGCCGACGCCCCCTTTGCCACTTGTCACTCCGATTACGCGCATCTTTCTGTCTGTCTCTCCGCTGGTTCTGCAAAAGCGGCTACGGCGCGACAGTGAGTCGCGTCACTCAGTGATCCCCTGCGGTCATCTCGAGCTGCGGCGTGAAATGCCGACTCTGCGACGACGCTAAGTGGTCTGTCAGCAAGGCGACAAACGAAGAAGCGCCTTGGGAGGCACTGTTAAAGCTTCTTGCCTCGTCCGCCAATGATACATTGCTTAATGGCAGAGGTAAGTGTTTATTACCAGAACTCGTCGCTCCTAGCGCGCGCTGTATCTTTTGGTTTGCTTCTCCTTCCGAGGCCGCGAACGGGCTCGAAGTTGCGGTATTAAGAGCGTCTTTTGAGCGAGTGGGGACGCCGGCACTTAAGGAGGTGTGAGTAGAATTTGCCTTTTCACCTTCACCCACCGTGTCTTTCAGAACATCCGAAAAGAGCATCGATTGGGCGGCTTGTGGCTCTGGTGCTAAATTTTGGGAGATTTGTGCCGATTCCAACGCCTTGACGCGTGCGGCCAGCGCCAGCAGCTCCGCTGTAATCTCTGCAGGAATCGAATCACTTTTTAGGGCGTTGCTGTCGAGGCTGCCGGTGTTGGGGGTGGCATTGTTGAGAGTGTTGTTGAGGGTGCTGTGAGCGGTTTCCCAAAACGTATCGGCGGGCGATGCGGATCGGAATGCCTCGCTCTTAGCAGGGGTTGGGCCGTCATGGTCATCTTCCAGCCAGAATGTCGACCTTAAACTCTTGGGCTGGGTCATCATATTCGTCATCGGCAGATCTCTCGGTGCCGGCGATCTGAGCGACGAGGGGGCCTCCAGCGCGATGATGACGCGATAGCGATCATCCGTTTTAAAGCTGTGGACAACGACACAATCGGCGCCATAACGCGCCCTGAGATTATCCATGCACTCGGTATGATCTTTGGCTTCTTCTATGACCAGTCGCATGTTGCTTTACTCCGTTTCATTCTCTATAGCCGCTTCGCCGCCAATGCTGGATTGCACATTAATTCTTTGATCGTCCGGAATTTCCGTATAAGACAACACACTCAGGTCAGGGACGCGCACTCTTATAAAGCGCGACATCCAGCTCCGAAGCGTGGGTGATACAACCAAGGTTGCCACTTGGCCGGTGCGCTGTATTTTTTCGGCCTCGTTTTTCAGGCTCTCTATCATGGAGTTAGCCAGCGTTGGGTCGAGCGTAATGTGCTCCCCATCGCCCGCCCCTCGGGAGGATTCGAGTAATTTCTCGAGATCGGGAGCCAGTGTGATCACGGTGAGGGAGCCGGTAGCATCTAAGAGGGGCTGCACAATCAGCCTTCCCAGTTTCGGGCGCACCAGTGCGGTGAGGTGGCTCGAATCTTGGTTTTCCTTGGCATGGGCGGTCAATGCGTCAATGATGTTTCGCATGTCTTTGACTGGCACGCCCTCCGTAAGCAGGTTTTGCAGCACTTGCGTCATAGTCGACAGTGGCAACAGGTCGGGCACTAGATTACTGACCAGTTTCGGGTAGCGAGTGGCGACTTTGTCCAGCAGTTGCTGGGTTTCATCCTGACCCAGCAGTTCGCTCGCGTTGTCTCGTATAACGGCGTTGATATGTGTCGCGATGGCAGTCGGAGCATCGACCACCGTATAGCCCAGGCCCCTGGCCAGCTCGGCCTGAGAGGAGTCGATCCATATAGCATCGAGGCCAAAAGCAGGTTCCTTGGTCGGCTCACCGTCGATCGGTGCAGGCACATCCGAACCGTTGATGGCGAGCAACTTGCCCACGCGGACGTCCCCGGTCCCGCGGACAACACCATGCAGTGAAATCTGGTAGACCTCTGGTTTCAGATCTAGGTTATCTCTGATGCGAATAGGTTGGATCAGGAACCCCATCTCGGCAGACAGTTTCTTGCGAATCCCCCTTATCCGAGTAAGCAACTGCCCCCCAGATTGAGTATTGGCGAGTGGCACCAGGCCGTACCCGATATCAAGCGCGATTACTTCGACTTGGTCAATATCGTCCCAACCGAGATCCCGCGCGGCAGGTTCTACTTCAGCAACGGCTTGTGCCGTCGCGCTTTCTGCGCGTTCTTCCTCCGCGACACGGCGAAGATGAAACCCCAATCCGATACCTGCAGCGCCCAAGGGAAGAAAGACAAAGTGTGGCATGCCCGGAATCAGGCCAAGCACAGTCACTATTCCTGAGGAGATGAATATGCCATTTGGATCGGCTATCTGGCGGGAAGCCTGCTCCGCCATGCTCTCTTCCGTGGTGACTCTGGTCACCAAAATGGCCGTGGCGAGGGACAGTAGCAGTGAGGGGATCTGCGCGACCAAGCCATCTCCAATCGTCAGCAAGACATAAATTCGGCCTGCCTCGGTCAGGGAGAGTTCATGTTGCGTTGTGCCGACAACTAGTCCCCCCACAATATTGATGACGAGGATCAGAATGCCGGCGATGGCGTCGCCGCGAACAAACTTGGACGCACCGTCCATTGATCCATAGAAATCGGATTCTTGGGTCAGCTCCAAGCGGCGCTTCTTCGCGGCCTCCTGATCAATGGTGCCCGCATTGAGATCGGCATCGATTGCCATCTGCTTGCCGGGCATGGCATCGAGGGTAAAGCGGGCAATCACTTCAGATACGCGGCCAGCGCCTTTTGTCACCACGATAAAGTTGATGATCATCAGAATCATAAAAATGATGAAGCCGACAACATAGTTGCCGGCAATAACAAATTCACCGAATGACTCGATCACTTTACCGGCTGCATCGGTTCCCGTGTGCCCTTCCACCAGCACGACTCGCGTCGAGGCCACGTTGAGTCCCAGCCGTAATAATGTGCCGATCAGCAATACGGAGGGGAAGGCCGAAAACTCAAGCGGCATCCGGGTGTTGAGGGTGATCATTACCATCAACAGACCGAGCATGATATTGAAAGTAAACAAAATATCGAGCAGGAATGCCGGTAACGGCACTACCAGCAGAGCCAGAATGAGAAGGACGAGTGTCGGCGCGCCGACACTTTTTATGTCGGGAACCGTAAAGCGGCCATAAACCTGTCGGAAATTTGACAGTAATGCCTCCAAAATGACGCTCCTCATCGTTTATGTGGGCCATGAGTGGCCTAGCCAAGTGAAAGGAGCAATATCCGTACCAACTCTTGTTCGGATATGGTGAAAACTGCCTGAAAGCGCGTGTACTGCCATGACACGCGGTCGTCTGTCTCTCCCCTTAATCAGGGCGCTTTCGGGTAAAGTCCGTAGGCTTTTGGCCGATAATCACTTTATAGGAGGGATTTGCCCTCAGTGATTAGCGTAATGACCTCGGTCGGGAGAATGGACATGCGGAGCACATGGGCGGGTTGGATATTGATGGCTCTTTTGGGGCTGATGCACGGGTGTGGATCGACGGATTTTTTCTCTTCCGAGCCCGATGCGTCATTTGTGGAGCCCATGGTGGAGCGCAGGGATACCTTGACCGCGACCGGTTACGCTGTGATCGACGTGCAGCCCAGTGACAATGCCGCTCAGCGCCGGTTATTGGCCATCAGGGCTGCCAAGCTTGACGCGTATCGAGGGCTGACCGAGCAGGTCTACGGCCAGTATCTCGACGCCACCACTACGGTGGCTGATATGGTCATCCGCAGCGACAGTTTTCGCGCCAGGGTGGAGGGTGTTGTCTACGGTGCCAATTTGGTTCAGATTGAACCACGAGGCGGCGACACCTACGAGGTCACCCTGTCACTGGACAAGAGCATCGTCAATGATCTGAGAGTGCTTTATCTGGAACGGGCGGTGCTGGCTTCGAGGTCTTAAACTCTTTGGCGAGGTGAAGTGTGGCGCGGTATCTGATTCGATTAGCGTTAGTAATTTTGGGGTGCCAGGGGCTGTCGGCCATGGCCCAAGTGGAGAGTGTCGCTTCGGCTGCGCGCCCTGCGCTGACCGGTCAGCAGGAAGCGGATCAGTATCTCAAGGCATTCAAACAGCGCGCCCTCGATGCCGCTTTTGAGTCGGGCGCACGCGTTAAAGGTGTGTCGTATATTGATAACGAAGGGCGACTGCATGAGCGTGCCATGTTCTCCAGTGAAGCGGATGTCCGTGGCGTGCAGATTGAGAGTTACCTCGACGCGATGGGGGGAGAAAAATCCCTCGACGCGGTGAGAGTCTCTGACGAAGCCCGGTGTCAGCTTTGGACTGGGTCGGGCAGCAATTCGGGTCTGGTCTCGGTGACAATCGACTCAGGCCCTGCGGCTGAGGTGTCTGAACGCGCAATCGCTCAGGAGCAGGAGCGCCTGTTATCGACAGCGCTCGTGACATCGCTCGGCAATAGCGGGTTTCGTGTGCTGAAACCGATCGGACCGAAACCGGAAAGCTACCAGGATACGACGTACGCGCGGGCACTGGTCGGTGACTGGTCAGACGGGCCGGCTGCAGATTTTGCCGTCGCGGTGAGGGTCACGCGCGTACCCGATGACCGGCAGAAGAAAACGCTCTACATCAACCACCCGGGGCTGGCGTCCCTGTTTTACGCTTATTCATCGACGTCAAAATCGGTTGATTTCAACGTCTCGGTATCGTTCTCACAGCCTGCATCGCAGAGTGATATGGGCGATTACCGCGCGATTATTGAGACCGGCGCGTTCCGCGCGCTCGAAACCGGGGAGTGGGTGCTGGACCAGGACGAAGACGATCTGAACGATTGGGTGTCTGAGATTACAGAAGAATTTGTCTCCACCACCCAGTGTCTGCCCCGAGTATTCAGAATAACGCGAGACGGCCCACAGAAATATAGCGTTGATGCAGGTGCATCACGGGGTGTGACAGAGGGTAGCTGGATGCTGGTCGGAGACAGGGCGCTCATGGTGGAGAATATTGTGAGTGACATGACGCTGGATTCGCTGCTGATGCTAAAGGTGACCCGGGCCAACCAATACCGTGCACAGGCGGAACCCCTGCCATCGGGCGAGGGCGCTTTGGTGTCGCAAGGTGAATTATTGGGCACATTGCCCTGAGGATCATGATATGAAAAATATGCCGCACACATCTGCGATATGGGTCACTTTCTCGCTACTGATATTGCTTTCTCCGCAGACTTTTGCGCAGGGCGACAGGGTCATCTCCAGTAGCGACGTACAGAAGCTCAGAGCGTTCATTGGTAACAGTGAGCTTGGCGCGGCCACCAGCAGTTCGGGCTCTGCAAGCTCGCGCTCGACCTCGTCTAGCGCTGGAGTGGTCAACGGCGTTTATGTTGTGAAATCGGGTGACACGCTTAGCGAAATCATGTCTGAATACCTCGGGGACACGGGGTTTAACGAGCGCGTGCTGCAGCAGGTAATCGTCAATAGCAACAAGCGGGCGTTTCGGCGCGGTAACCCCCATTGGCTGATGGCGGGGGCCTCGCTGCGCATGCCAACAGCCGATGACGTGATGGACTATGTGGCTCCAGGACAAGGTGATAGAAAACGGATGGTAGCGGCAAATGACTGGGTAAAGTTTCCCTAGGAATCGCAACCACCACATCCGAGAATTGCCCCAATGCTGGGTCCTGAGCTACTGAATCTCTCCGTACGGCCCACGCCTATTTTTCTTGAGGGGACGGCGGCAATTCGTATAGACGAGCCGGGTCCGAGGCAGCTTGGTCTCACTAACTTTCAGGTTGTTCAGGGCCTTGTTTCGATGGAGCGAGGCCAGCTTTATCTCAGCCTTCACGGCTCGAATCATTCCATTTATGCACCTGATATTCTCAAGCGCTACTTGGGTCAAAATGTTTCGTTCCGAGTGCATATCGCGCCTGACGGCGCCGCGATCCTCAAGCCGCTTGTTGCAGCATCTTCTCCTCCCGCAATCCAGCCGCAGACCAGTGGAGCGCCAGGAACCCAAAGCCCGAGCGTGCAGTTGTCCGGTACGCCAGTCTCGGTTCTGCAGCAGCTCATGTCTCCTGAGACGATGCGCACCCTGCCCGCGCCCATTGCAGTTGCATTGGCCAGCCTGGGAATCACCTTAAATCCCGCTATGGCGATTGAGGCTCAGGTTGCGAGGGCAAGAGAGCTTTTTGCTCGTTCAGGCATTTTGCAGCTGAGCTCTGTTGTGGACGGGCCTCGGGAGGCTACGCTGCCGTCCCTTTTAATGAGGCTCTTGGGATTGGCGGGCGACCCGCCGGTCAAGAATCGGGCAAGGGGACTTTTGGGGGAGATCGAAGCGCGACAGGAGCGCGTGATCACTGGCTTACGGTCGGATATTATGAATGCTGAAATTCTGGCTTGGGTGAACGGCGCACCAGTGGAGCTCAATTTGCAGCGGGGACGCAGGCAGAATCCGCCAGCAGCACAACCCTGGATTATTAATTTGTATACCCAGTTTGGAGAGGGCTCTGACGTGTGGTTGCGGGTGGAGCATCAGCCCGTCTCAAAAGTGCGCCTGGACGCGTGGCTTACGGACGCTGATGTGTTTATGAGGGCCAGAGATTCCCGCGCTGAGTTAGTTGCCGAAGTCGCCGAATTCGGGCTTCAGCTAGAACACTTTGCCGTATTTAACCAGCCCAGAGACACGGCGCGATCTGGAGCGGCCACTGCGGCCTCCATCCGGATCGGGGAACGCCTGGACTCCTCGGTATGAAAGACCTTGATGAAATCAAAGCCATAGCCCTTGAGTATGGGCAACGAGAAGCGCCCAGTATCGTTGCTAAGGGGGAGGGTGAGACGGCAATGTCAATTATCGATGCTGCGTTTGATCTTGGTCTCCCTGTCATCGAGGATGAAGCGCTGCAAAGGCTCTTGATGGGCGTGGAAATCGGCGATGAAATTCCCGAATCACTGTATCGCGCCGTAGCGGTCATTCTCGCCTGGGTGTTCTGGCTTCGAGGTGATGAGCCGGGTGGGTCCTAAGCGATCGCGAAGTCTGGCCCACGCGATTGCCACCTCCCGTATCATTACAGCCACGCTTATCTCAAGTCGCATGGGTTGTCGCTCTCACGAGCGTTACTGACCTGTATCCTCGCTTAAAAGACCGACAGAGACTAGACGTCTGCTTGGCGACCTTTGCTGTAGCCCCGCCTCATTTTGCCCAGCTTGTCATAGGTCTCACCGGTCTCTACCGAGCGACTGGAACGCAACACGTCTAAAGCGGAGCGGGTGGATTCTATCTTGCGGTCAATCAACATCGCGTTACGCAGATGTGCGTCCCGGCAACCCGCCAGCATGTCTTCGATTTGTTCAAGTAAGGCTGAAGCCTCTTCGTTCGCGCGGGCCTCTTGCTCCCCCTCTTCTTCGGTTTGTTCTGTCTGGGAGGCCGGGGTCAGAAGAGGGACCAGTGCAGAGAGTTGCTCAAGCGTGTCCGTTTTTTGTGCCTGGAGCTGCTCAAAGCCGTCTAGATTACCCGCTTTGAGAAATTCGAATTCACGTTCCAGCAACGCGCCCAACGCCTGAGCGTGACGTAACCCGTCATTCAGGTCGATGCCACCGGGAGCTGGCTCGGATGAGCTCATTGTGCGGGGGATGCAGTCAGGGTTAGCGCATAGCGGCCTTAGCCGATCATGCGCTCCAGACTAATCATATTTTCAGCAATGCGCTTAGCGTCAAGAGGGTAATTCCCCTCCATGATGGCCAGCCGTAAGGCTTCGACCTTTTCCGCATCAAATTCAGCCAGTTCAATTGTCTCGGTGACCGATTCGCTAAGGGCCACTGCACTTTCAGGGGCCGTAGCTTCGGGCGCCACATCTTGGGGAGCCTTCGCAGTACTTTGATCAGACGACACTGCCTTGTCCGAGCGCACGTCTTTCTTAACTGTACTCTCGGGCACAGCACTTCGCATTGTCTCGGTTACACTTGGCATGGTTGCCCTCCTCATTAGCCCGCTTTGGTCACAAATTAGCGAGACTTTTCCTCTTCCAGTTTAAATATCGACCTTTTCCATGAAAACTTTAGCACCCCCACTACATTAATTCTACTTGCCCAATTCCCACTACTCTGACTCTAAGGTTACGCCCCGACTCGATGTTGATCGCGTCAATGGCATCACCAACGGCGGCGTCTTGCATCATTCTGACCGTATTGGTGACTTTTAGCGCGCCTCGTATGATAGTTATCGGCAGTTCCTGCCCTTTCCTTACCGCCGGTGCTAATTTTACCGTCGATTGGCGCAAAATTTCGCCAGGCATGATGTTCCGAGTGGTTTCCAGAAGCTCAAAATCTACTTCCATGGGGATCAGGTCGGTCGGGATGCGCCCTTCCATTAGTTCTTTATGGAATGACTTTACCGACAACCTATTCCCCCTGGGAATTAAAACGGTGGCGACCCACCCATATTGGACCTGACCCTGAACGGCAGCATTGGCGATCTGGGGCCTGGCTCCAAAATGGTGGTCTCGAACAGGTTCTCCCGTGATGACCGCAGTTAATAGTGGCTTATCTAGTACATCTTCAAGCATCTTTACCACCTCGGTGGGCACGGCCTCTGTCGAGAGATACGCCCGCTTAACATCACCGCGCATCAGGGTGTGACCTGCGGGAAGCGCGCGCTGAAAAACGAAAATAGGCGTGCCGGCGGTCAGCCGTATCTGCACAAAGGCCCTCCAGGCAGGCTCAGAGCAATCCAGTTGTGCTGTGGCGCGATCGTTAAAGGGGAACGAGACGAGAAACGCCTCCCCGCAATCAGGTAACACCAGCCTGCGATCGCCCAGTCGTACCTCAACCAGCCCTGCTTCGGTGTCGTACGCGGTGGCGGCAGCGCTGGCAATGAGCTCGCTAGCTGCGCGTTTGAGCTCGTCCTGATCCCTCTGGGTGGTGTCTGACGAGGAGGAGGCGCTCATCGATAGCGCTATCGCTCCCGCAAGGTTGCAAAGACGCTTAAGCAAACTCAACAGTAGTTAACCTCATCCCTCATCCCTCATCCTCGCTTGTGCTGTTCCTCGCCTGTGCGGTGCAGGCGCGACCGCCTCCTTTCAGTATGACCAAGAACGTGACCTGCAACCAGCGGCAAAACCATGCCGCTTGCGGGATAGGCAGCCGCACTGCGGGGCAGAAAAATAATAAAAAAGTATAAAAAACAATAGCTTGTAGTTATTGGCACGGATCCTGCTGTTACAGGGAACAAAGGTTTTTACGACGGCCAACACATGTTAGAGAACTTGTACGGGATACACGAAGACGCGCTCCAATTGAAGTCGCGCCGCATGGAAATCCTGTCTACCAACATCGCCAACGCCGACACACCCGGTTTTAAGGCAAAAGACGTAGCGTTTCGCAAGGTGCTCTCAGGGCTTCTTGGCGAGGGCACATTAAATACCACTCACGAGCGCCACTGGGATACTGAGTATGCCGTGACGGGCGGAGAGGTGTTCAGCATCCCCTACAACCCGGCAGTCGATGGCAACACCGTTGAGATCGGGTTAGAGCAAGCCAAGTTCGGTAAAGCCAGCATCGAATATCAAGCAACGCTGGACTTTTTGCAGGGCCGCGTGAGTGCCTACAAGCGCGCGCTGAAAGGAGAGTAAATCATGTCAATGGATCAGGTTTTTCAGGTGGCGGGGAGTGCTTTGGCAGCACAGTTGGTCAGGATGAATACCACTGCCTCGAATCTCGCGAACGCGTCTAACACTGCAACCACCGCCGAGGAGGCGTATCGGGCCAAGCGCGTGACCTTTAGAACGCTCATAAGCGACGAGCAAGTTAGCGGTCAAATGCGTTACGCGGGCTCTATCCAAGTGGGCAACGTCGTTGATGACCCCACCCCATCCCCCCGCTCTTATGACCCCGGCAATCCCTCTGCCGATGCGGATGGCTACGTGTATCAGAGCAATGTGAACGAAGTATCAGAGATGGTCGAAATGACGGCCGCTGCAAGGTCGTACCGCAACAACATCGAAGTGATCAACACTGCCAAGCAGATGATCATGCGAACACTGGAAGTGATGAAGTCCTGAGTGGCTGATCAACTGAATTCAAGGAGACACTTGTGGCCGGCATAGATTCAATACTGACAACCGACCAGTACCAGACACAGCAAGCCAACGCGATGTTCAAGAACGGCGACGACGATGACATGCTGGGTCGCGACGCGTTTTTGCAGTTATTCACCGCTCAACTTAAAAACCAGAACCCATTGGACCCGATGGAAAATGAGGCATTTGTTGCCCAGCTGGCACAGTTCTCGTCTGTCGAGGGCATTAAAGGGATGCAGTCGTCCCTCGAAACATTGGTTGGCAATCTTCGCGAGCAGTCGTTGCTGACGGGCTCGGAGTTGGTCGGGAAGCGGGTGGCTATCGCCGGTGGTTTTGGCCAGGGCGGTGGCGCCAAGCCAACCCAGACCTTGGTTAGCCTGCAAGACGGTGCCGACATGCTGACCATGAGCGTCTACAACGACAGCGGTGAGCTCGTTTTCCGGCAGAATGTTGGAGAACTCGAGCCTGGCGAGCATCGATTCGCTTGGTCGGGCCAGGATTCCAACGGTAATCAATTACCCGTCGACACCTATCAAGTTACTGCCAGCGCAATCGTTGATGGACGAATGCAAATTGCGCCGGTATCGATTCTGGAGACCGTGAGCAGTGTTTCATGGAACCCCGCAGGCCAGCAGCTCGATTTACAGCTGCTGGGCGGCAACACGGTCTCTCTCGCTGAAATTCAAACAATCGCAGAATAATCTCGCAGGAGCTGGAACATGTCGTTTTATACTTCACTTACCGGACTGAACGCAGCCACTACTGAACTGGCCGTTACGTCCAACAACATCGCGAACTCGGCGACGGCGGGCTTCAAGCGTTCCACCGCTAGTTTCGGTGACATTTTCGCTACCTCCCCTCTGCAGCGTGCAGCGGCAGTTGTTGGTCAGGGTGTTGCCCTTAAAGAAGTGGCACAGGAGTTTAGTCAGGGATTTGTTCAGTTCTCTGCCAACTCGCTTGACCTGGCGATTACCGGTGATGGTTTCTTTCCGTTGCAGTCCTCGGACGGGTCTCGGACCTTTACTCGAAATGGCCAGTTTATGCTCAATGAGCAGAACCAGATGGTCAATTCGGCGGGTCAGGCACTGCTCTCATTACCGGTGGACTCCACCAACAAAGCAGATTTCAGCCAACCACCCACTGCCTTGGCGATTCCTCGCCAGACGGTATCGGAGTTTCGAGCGAGTACCGAAGTAGAATTGGGTTTGAACCTGCCGTCAAATGTCGAGCCGATCACCGACGACTTTAATCCAAATAAACCTGAAACCTATCACAGGACAACTTCTTTAACTGTGTTTGGCGCATCTGGTTCGCAGCACCTTGCAACCGTTTACTACGTCAAGACTCAGGCGGCGACTTCTGAGGATCCACTGAACAAGTGGCAAACCCACGTTTATATTGATGGCGAGTTAATTAATCCTGGGCTGATTCAGGCGTCTGATACCGGAGCAGACAAATTCTTTGTCAACAAATATGGCGAGATTAAAACGAAGTCCGAGCTAGAGTATCTCCAAAAGACTGCCGCAAACAGTTCAGAGTACTTGGTCACGCAGGGAACAGTTTATCGAAAGTTCTCTTACGATATGTTGTCTGATCCCATTAAATCTACACCAGCGGCATTAAATC
The DNA here is from genome assembly GCA_029242325.1 of Luminiphilus sp. GTDB lineage: Bacteria > Pseudomonadota > Gammaproteobacteria > Pseudomonadales > Halieaceae > Luminiphilus. Next base: position 17,270 of record JAQWUD010000038.1, on the reverse strand, counting down.
TTAGGGCGGGAGATGCAACTGACGTATCTGCGCTGTCCTTGGCGGGGGGCTCGAATGGACTAGATTTATCCAGTTCCACTCGGACGAATTTACGCAACTTATTTCAAATTAGTGTGGATGGATCAGACTACACAAAGATTGGCCTCGAGCATTTAGTTGACAAGACTGGCACCAATAAACTCTCTGGGCAGCAGGTCGCGGCTGAGCTGACAAAAGTCATACAGGAACGATTTGGAGACGGCAAAAAGTTTGACGTAGCAGGTTATCTGACGGGTGCAACTGATCCCACAGCGGCCTCGGGGGCTGACAGCGTACTTTACGGGGTGACCACCGGTAAAACACTTGATATCACTCGCGATCTGGGCCAATCGAATCAGAGTGAGCTGCAGGTTAATGTTGGCGCCGTACTTATTGCTGCTGCGAAGGCAGGCGACATAGTCTTCACTGGCAGCGCCAACACAATGCTTTCGCCAGAAGAGCTCGCATTTGCGATGAACAAATATTTCGCTGGCGACTATGACATGGGTGCCCCGAGCGGAGTCGATGCAGCTGATCATCCAGTCGGTGCTGGTGACGTCGGCAACCTTATCGCCGGCGCAGACACAACGAGAACGTTTGATGATCTCAAGTTCGAATACGACTTTGCGCGACAAGCTATGCGCATAACTCAAACTGGGGACGACACTATTCACTTGACAAGTGATACAGCAATAACAGGAGAGATATTCGGTGCACTAAATCTGGCTACTGGCAGTGCCTTTAGTGACCGACAAGCCCGTGCAACGGCAATTACAGCAGTGAGTGCTCAGGCTGTGCTGGGCTCTGCCGACGGCGACAATGCGATAGTGCTCACCAGAGCGATGGTCCCGGGTGGTGATGCCATGCAGGAAACTCGAAACCAGCGGTACGGGATCGAAGTCAACTTTACTGACGGTTCATTCGTAGTGTCCTCTGGTACGACCGGTGATGGTTCAAGTATTGCCATTCGTAATGTCCTCACACTGGATGCAAGCGGAAATGCTGCGACTGCTAACGCGGTTGGTAAGCGACTTTTTGGCTTGGACGTCACTGCTGGTACACCTGAGATAGACAATACTAGTCAGGTTGCACAGGCTTTATCCAACGTAGCAAATAGGCCCGCGGTTCGTGGACAGGCCTCCACCCCGGCCATCGTCACAGCAAACCAAATGGGTATTGATCCAACGAAACCCTTTGAAGTGACTGCAGCTAATCAATCGGTCACCGTGATTGTGGATAACATTTCGGCTCAGATCACGCTGACCCCACAACAGTATTCGATAGGGGACTTTGTTAAAGAAATTCAGACGAAGATCAACCTCATGGCAGACAAGCTTGGCAACCAAGTGTCTGGTGTGACGGTCGAATTTGATTCGACAAGTAGTTCACTTAAGTTCACAGGCTCTACAGCCACCGATGACTCTTTTCTACAGGTGGCGGGGTCAGCCGATTTTGGCCTAGAGGATGTGGAGCCGGCGTTTGGTACTACGTCGACCTATATCACCCTTAAAGCTGACACGCAGGGCGCGTCTACGCCGCTCTATGTGCTTCAGGATCGAGATGGTGAGTGGCAAGAGACGACAGATAAGGGAACCTTCGATGAGAATGATATTCCAAACTGGAGCCCTATCTTTTTGGATAGAGGTGAGCTGACTTTCGACACAAGTGGTACGTTGGTATCGCCAGTAGGAATAACCAAGCTTGAGTCTGCAACCATTATCGGTAACGACATTAATGTCGCATACGAGGGCAGTACTCAGTTTAACAGCCCATTCGCCGTACTGAACCAGTCTCAGAACGGCGCGCCGGAAGGGGATTTGGTGGGAGTTAATATCGGTGAGGATGGCTTGGTGGTTGCGAGCTATTCCAACGGGTCTCAGAAATCACTTGGAAAGATCATCCTTGCTAACTTCGCAACACCAAAGGGCCTGCGCCAGGTAGGTAACAGTGGTTTTACCGCCACATCACAGTCTGGTGAGGCCAAGCTTGGTGAGCCCGGTGCTGCAGGCTTTGGAACAATACGAGCTGGTGCAACGGAACGATCTAACGTGGATTTGACGGCCGAATTGGTCGCGCTGATTACCGCTCAAAGAAACTTCCAGGCCAACGCAAAAGCGATTGAGACTAGTTCTACGCTGACTCAAACCATCATCAATATGCGCGGTTAAGAGTAAGGAGTATTTTTAAATGGATCGCTTAATTTTCACCGCAATGGCATCACTGAAGCAGCTGAATAATATGAAGCTGAAGAACGCCAATGCCTTGGCCAACGCCTCCACTATCGGTTTTAAGCAAACCTACCAGTTTGCGACACAGAGCTCGAAGGTGGAGGGCGCGGGCTATGGCTCTCGCTATGTGCCAATGAATCGATCCAACGACGAGCTCGTGATCAAGCAGGGCCCGCTCATCTCGACGGGCAGAAAGTTAGACATTTACATGAAAAACGGAACTGTACTAGGGGTGCAGGCCCCGAATGGGCAGATTGCTTTTACCCGACGAGGTGATTTAACAGTAGATCAGGGGGGGTTTATTTCCACCGCCAATGGCCGAATGGTCCTGGACGACGGTGGTGCGCCCATTACAGCACCGGTAGGCGTTGAATTGGCCATTACCGCCGATGGCACGGTAACGGCCACAGACCCTGCCCAGCCCGATGCGCCGCCCGCTCAGGTGGGTGTATTGATGCTGCGGGACTCCGATGGTACGCGGATGGTTCGCAGGGATGATGGCCTTTATGAGCCGATGGTGGCGAAAGGCCAGGGCGGAGATTTTGAAAGTGGCGCCACGCCGCCGGCAGTTCAGCCTGGCGCATTGGAGGGCAGCTCGATCAATGTTGCCGAGTCTCTGGTGCAGTTTATGGACATGTCTCGTTCGTTCGAGATCAAGATCAAAATGATTACTGAAATGAAGGAACTGGATGACTCCGGGACCTCCATGATGCGGTTCGTGTAACCGCGAGGAGAATGTGAGATGGACGCCTCAGTTTGGGTAGCAAAGACAGGACTTACCGCGCAGCAGCGGCGTATGACGGTTATCGCCAACAACCTGGCCAACGTCAATACAGTGGGCTACAAAAAAGATCGAGCGGTGTTTGAGGATCTGCTCTACCAGAATATTCGCCAACCCGGTGCTTCGGCCGATGCGCAAACCATTGCGCCAACGGGTCTGATGATGGGTACGGGTTCCCGCATTATTGCGACGGAAAAACTGCATCAGCAGGGCAATATGGTGGCCACTGAGAACGCGCTGGATCTCGCTATTCTGGGAAAGGGCATGTTTCAGATTTTGCAGGCTGACGGCACCTTCGCCTATACCCGGGATGGTTCATTCAAACTCAATGACCAGGGCCAGATGGTAACGGCCAATGGTCAACAGCTGGTGCCAGCCGTCAATATTCCCGCGAATGCGGCGGCGGTCACCATCGGGCGAGACGGCACCGTGAGTGTCGAGTTAGCGAATGGCGGTGGCAGCAGCCAGATTGGCACGATTCAGGTTTCACGCTTTATCAACGATGCTGGACTGCAGCCCGCGGGTCGCAACTTGTATCGCCAGACTACAGCTAGTGGGCCGGTTGAGACCGGCACGCCGGGGCTCGCCGGATTTGGTGAGTTGGCGCAGGGCTCGCTTGAGGCGTCGAATGTGAACGTGGTCGAAGAAATGGTGAACATGATCGAGACGCAGCGTGCCTATGAGGTGAACTCCAAGGCGATTGCCGCTGCAGACGGCATGCTCCGCTTCCTGAACCAGAACCTATAGTGAGTTGATCTCATGATCCGTTTGTTGTGCATATTATTGGTGGTTGGTAGCTGCGCGGCTTGCGCGACCAAGCCGCCGCTCGAGGAGAATATGGATTTTGCGCCGATTCGACCCCTTGAGCCACAGGCAGATGCCCTGCCCACCGGCTCGATTCTGGGTAACAGCATGCACATGTCGCTGTTTCAGGGGCAACGCCAGTGGCGAGTGGGCGACATCGTGACCATAGTGCTCGCCGAATCCACGCAAGCCTCAAGGAATACATCGCTGATCACTGAGCGCAAGGCCTCCAACGATGCGCTGAGCAGCGCCTGGACCGACTCCCTCCTATCGCCTAACGGGTTTTGGGGTGATGTGCGCGGGTCTATTGATCTCAGCGCAGCTGAGATCGCCTCCGAGGGTACTGGTACTGCCGCGCAGGCTAATGCGCTCTCGGGTGTGATCACCGCGATGGTGGCCGAGGTCATGCCCAACGGCAATCTCGTAGTTGAGGGGCGTAAGCAGTTGTCGCTCACCGAAGGCGCCGAGTTTATTCAGGTGCGCGGCGTGGTTCGCACCCGCGATATTCAGCCAGACAACACCATTTCGTCGATTCGAATGGCGCAGGCACAGATTTCTTATCGCGGCACGGGCAACCTTGCTGAGTCCACGCAGCCGGGTTGGATTACCCAGTTGTTATTTAAGTATTGGCCGCTGTAATCGGAGTACTGCGTGATGGATCGGATAACACAACCATTTCTCTGGGCCAGCATTTTGATGTTGAGCCTGATAGTGAACACCGCTCAGGCAGACCGTGTGAAAGACCTCACCAATGTGGGTGGTGTGCGCGGCAACCAGTTAGTGGGCTACGGTTTGGTGGTCGGTCTTGCGGGTACTGGCGATGGTAAGGACCCGACTTTTACCGGGCAGAGCCTGAAGGCCATTCTCGAAAGCCTCGGCGTCACCACCAACCCTTATGATGATTACGACCTTGCCCAGTCTCGCGGCCGGCCCATTCAGGTTGATAACGTAGCAGCCGTAATGGTCACCGCCACGTTGCCACCTTTCGCCAAGCCAGGGCAGGTGGTTGATGTCAATGTGGCGGCGCTCGGCACCGCTACCAGCCTGCGCGGTGGCAATCTGGTGATGACCGAGCTCCGCGGGATCGACGGCCAAACTTACGCGGTAGCCCAAGGTTCCCTGACGGTCACGGGCCTCATGGAAGAGCAGAACGGCACCAGCATACAAATTGGCATCCCGACCTCCGGGCGGATCCCTGACGGCGCGACCGTCGAGAGGCAGGTCGATAACTCCTTTGACAAAAGTGATCATCTGGTTTTTAACGTCAACGTTAGCGATTTCTCGACCACAGCGGCGATCACCGAAAAAATTAATGAGGTCTTTGGTGACGGCACCGCTTTCGCACTGGACGGCGTATCGCTTGCAGTGCGTGCGCCAGTCGGGCTCTCTGAGCGTGTGAGCTTTGTGGGCATGATCGAAAACTTGGACGTTGAGCCCGGCATCCCCTCAGCCAAGGTCGTAGTCAACTCGCGCACCGGCACTGTTGTGATCAATCAACAGGTAAAAATTTCGGCGGCTGCCGTCTCCCATGGCACAGTCAGTGTGAGCGTCTCAACGCTCAATGAGGTTTCTCAACCCGGCCCCTTCACCGAGGGGCGCGGCGTTGAAACTCGCGACGTAGCCAACTCCACTATTGAGGTGAATGAAGGCGCGGGTGGCACGGGCATGATCGACGATACCGTGGATCTGCGCGACATCGTGGACGCTATTAACCAAAGTGGCGCCTCCACGACCTCCCTGATCGCAATTCTCGAGGCACTCAAGAGTGCGGGCAGCTTGAAAGCAGAGCTGGTGGTGATCTGATGGAGGGTGTTGTTGCCAGTTACAACGACTTCGAGGGTCTCGCCAAACTGAGAGCGAAGGCGCAGAAGGATGAGATGGCCGCTGCCAAGGAAGTGGGCCAGCAGTTTGAGGCGTTCTTCATCCAGATGATGCTGAAGTCCATGCGTGATGCCACCGCAGAGTTAAAGAGTGGTCTGTGGGATTCATCCACCGCCGACAGCTACGAGGAAATGTTCGACGCAGAGCTGTCTACCTCGCTCGCCAAGACAGAGGGTTTCGGCATTACCAACTGGTTGGTGCAGCAGCTCGAAAATCCCGGCGGTCTGGCAACAGCACGCAAAGGTATGGGGGTGAGTGCTTATCAGTCGCTTGCCTCTGTGCAGTAGCCGAGGGCAATGAGAGATGGTTGATCTCCTCTCCATCGGCAGCGGCGCAGTAAATGCCTATCGACAGGCCTTGTCGACGACCAGTAACAATATTGCCAACGTCAATACGCCCGGTTATTCCCGGCGTGAACTCCAAATCGGAGAGAGTTTTCCGGTAGAAGAGGGCGTGTTCAGCTTCGGTTCGGGCGCTCAGGCTGAGGCCGTTGGGCGCGCTTACGACGAATTTATTGAGCGCGCACTGCGGGATGCTACCAGTGAGCTCGAAGTCAATGAGCCGGTGATCGAGTATACCAATCGCATTGTCGACATTATGGGGACCGAGAGCGTCAGCCTTGCCAATGCGATGGATGATTTTTTTAATGCGGCTGAGCAGCTCAGTACCGACCCCAAGTCAGGGCCTTTGCGCACCGAGTTCCTGAACAGCGGTGAAGTGGTAGCCGTGCGCTTTAACGACATCGCACTGCAGGTCGATAACATCGCCAAAGAGTCCGAAGTTTCATTCAGACGATCGGTAGATGAATTGAACGCACTGTCTGTTCAACTGATGAAGGTTAATCAACAGCTGCAACGAAAAACCAGCATCCTCGAACAGCCTCCCAGTATATTGGATCAACGCGACGCGATTCTTCGAGATATGTCCGCGTTGGTGAAGCTCGGTGTGACCGAGCTACCGAGTGGCCAGGTGGTGGTGAATTTTGGCGGGCCGGGGCGTGGGTTTGAGATCGTCACGCCGACCGAGTCGCGAGATATCGGCCTTTTCTCGAGCGACAAGACGGCAGGCACGGATCTGCGCCTGATTTTGGATCCTTACGGGGCCAAGCGGCCCTTACCAAGTGCTCCAAGTGGTGCTATCGGTGGCGCATTAGAATTTCGGGCAGAGGTCTTGAGGCCTGTTCGCATAGGTTTAGATTACCTGGCCAGAACGTTGGCGGATGAAGCCAATAAAATTCACCGGCAAGGGCTTGACGCCAATGGTGCCTTTGGAGGGGATCTGTTTCAAACAACGACAACTTTCGAGGCATCTTTAAATACCGTTAACGGCGCATTGTCTGTCAGTACAACTGTGACAGATCCGCTCAAGGCTCCAACCGAGGCCCTAGAGTTAATTTACCGCGAGACAACTAATAGCTGGGATATTCTAAATCTGCTGACGAGAGAGCGATTAGCGGAGGTATCGGGTGGCGAAAAACAGAGTGCGCTAGGTATGAGTTTTTCGCTTGTTGGAGAGCCGAAGAATGGAGATGTTGTAATTCTTCATCCAAAAGATCGACCAGCGTCAACCTTTGCGCTGATGGTTAAGGATATCGACAGGATAGCCACTGCAGCAGCTATGCGCCAGATACCCGGAGCAAGCAATACATCAGGGGCCGAAGCGGCGCTTGAAATAATCGCAGAAAAGGATCGACCCACAGGTTTTCAATATGGATATTCGCTGAGCAATAAAGGCGAAACTGAATCGAGATATGACCTAACCGTGAAGGCAGATGGTCTCAGACCCGCAGTCCAAGTAGCTAAAGGCACGGTCGGGTCAGAAATCCTTTTTGACATCGCAAAAGATGGAGACCAGCACATTCAAGTGCTGACAAAAGAGGGTGTGCACGTGGCTGGAACGGCCACACTTACTACATCTGAAGGCAATGCCCTCATATCACTGGACACAGGTTTTGGATCCGGTTCTTACACTACTACCTATCTCAATCAAACGGGAACGTCAGCCTATCTCGATACAACAGTACAGTTCGGCGTATCTGGTAAAGCCGAGACTGTAAGTGTTCCCGTAGTGAATCCTGACACTGGACTGCGGACCACACAGAGCATTACGGAACCAGCACTTATTACCTCAAAAAAGATATCAGCCTCAGGCACCGGCACGCTGGTGGCAGCAAACGCGTTGAATTTTACGACGAAATATTACGATCCCAGCAACGGATCCGCAGACGCGGATGGCAACGTCAGCCAGACGATCGCTTTAGGCGCTCTCACCGAGGGTGGAACACTGTCTGCTGCCAAGATGGCAACTTACTTCAATACCGAGTTTAAGAAGCTCAGCTCGGTCAACGTTCATGCAACCGCCTCTAACCAGATTCAAACACAGAATTTCGATGCGTCGGTATCTGGGTTGCTAATTAATGGTCAGGCGATCACCTACACTGCGAGCGCCAATATTGGTGGCATGATTCAGGCTATTAACGAGAAATCGGCACTGACTCATGTCCGCGCTGACTGGCTTGCTGAAAGCGGTATCACTCTCTCCAATGCTTCAGGTCATGAGGGTGAAAATATAGTGTTGGGGCTCTCAGGAGGCGGTACCGGTATAACTGCTCTCGGTCTGGTTACCGGCACATATGAAGGCAACTACCAGATAGCAGCGGTAGGGGAGGAGGTTCTCTCAAATACATTTACTTCTGCTACTCAGTCACTGAACTCAGGAAGCGCTTTTAATATAACCGTCACACCCGAAGGAGGTAGCGCCAGCACAGTCACAGTTGCAGCGGGTAGCGATACACCACAGGGTATTGTTAGCGCGATAAATGGTATTTCCGGAATCAGCGCGGTCTTGCTAGCTGATGGTTCTAATTATCGGATTTCACTGCGCGATACTACTGCCGCGGGAAGAGATTTTTCCGTTGCATCTACAGTCGTGAATTACAAACCAGTTGACGCCCAAGGGATACCGCTAGAGAGAGCGACGAACGATCCGGCCTCTTCCAGCGCGACTGCGCTTGCCGACACAGATTTTGGATTTAACGACAAGAATAATAGAAACATTGGATTGAATAAGCCCATCGAGATATCACTCACGCTTTCTGGCTCAGGTACACCAGCCAATCTTGGCAGGATGGCGCTCAATACTGGTGTGCTCATTGACGGGAAGGTACCGGATGACTTGGCAATTTTTGTAACAGGCTCTGGTACTGTAAAAACTGCATTGCGGGCGGATGCTGCGACAGCAGCGGTTTCAACTTATCCGGCGTCCCCGTTTAAAGTTAATTTTACCTCAGACACTGTTTATACAATAACGGATACAGCGACGAGTACTGTGGTGGCGACCAGATTGTATACCGCTGGTTCTGATATTGATTATCAAGGTATTAAGGTCCAGTTCGATAACATCCCTAAATCTGGCGACAGCTACTTCGTTGAGAACAATACAGATGGACTGGGCAGCAACAAAAATGTCCGCAGACTTATCGAACTTGGTAAGGCGCCAGTAATCTCTGGGCAGACCTTCTCTGCGGCGTATAGAGATTTAGTTTCTGGTGCTGGATCGCGCTCTCAATTGGCCGAGCTTGGCAGAGAGGCGATGCTGGTGGTGCGCGACCAGGCGCAAGCCAGTCGGGAGTCGGCGGTTGGCGTGAATCTGGATGAGGAGGCTGCAAATCTCATCCGCTTCCAACAGGCTTACCAGGCTGCGGCCCAAGTGATCCAAATGTCCCAGCGGCTTTTCGAAACCTTAATTCAAGCGAGTTGATTGAGCGATGAGAATCTCAACAGCACAGTACTACCGAGTGAACGCCGAGCAAATGCAAGCTCGGCAAAATAAGGTCGCTGAGTCGCAAGCCAAGCTCGGTTCAGGAAAACAGATTTTGAGCCCCAGTGAAGATCCAACCAAGGCGGATCTTATCTCCAGGCTGGCAAGTGCAAAGGAGCGGCAGGGAGTTTACGGCAAAAATATCGATGCGGCAGAGACAAGGCTGACTTCGGAAGAGACGGTGCTCACGTCAATGACGCACATTATGCAGCGTATTACTGAGCTCACGGTGCAGGCGGGTAACGATACTTTGGCCGCCGCTGACCGCTCGGTGATAGGCGCTGAAGTCAGCGCGATGCGCGATGAACTCCTTAGACTGACGAACACCCAAGACTTAAACGGCAACTATATCTTTTCAGGTAACAAGGTGGGGAGTCCTGCTTTTGTAGAGAACGGCCTAGGAGCGGTCAGTTACAACGGTGACTATGGCAGGCTGGAGCTAAACGTTTCGGATGTGCGACGTATGACGATCAATACGCTGGGCCCTGAGCTGTTCTCAGCGGGCGACTTTGCCACGCTGGACGATCTCGTATCAAAGCTCACTACAGACAATGGCAGTGGTATTCGATCGGCCCTCACCAATCTCAATACGATCAGCGACAGACTCACCACTTCTTACGGCACCATGGCGGGCAGAATTGTTGCAATAGACACCCAGCGCGCAGTCACCGAAGACACTGAACTGCGGTTGGATGCCTTGTTGCAGCGCGAAGATGATCTCGATTATGCCACCGCCGTCACTGAACTCACTCAAGAGTCAGTGGCGTTACAGGCGCTTCAGGCCAGCTTTGCTAAGTTGAGCCAGTTAACCCTGTTTAACTACATACGTTAATTGTCGCGATTAGTGCATAGGCGAAATAGAAATGTCCACTGACAACATCGCATCATCGGTTATGCAGACTCTGGGAGGCGGCTCCGGCATCAACATTGTCAAGCTGGCCCGAGACTTGACCGATGTCGAAAAACTACCTGCCGAGGAAAAAATCGCCGCGGGTCAAGAGGCGGCGGAGGGTAAGATTTCTGCTCTGGCAGTCCTTAAATTCAATGTTCAAGCACTCATTGATCAATTCAACGGCCTCAATGATGCGGCTGAGTTAGCAACGCCTACTGCGACAAGTTCCGATTCTACAAAAGTGTCAGTCACCGCAACTGACGGTTCTGCACTGACTGGAATATCGGATATATCAGTAACCACTCTGGCGGCCGCCCAGCGGAATAAATCTAATCAGTACAGCTCTACCACACAGGCTTTAAACAGTGGGAGTGCTTTCACTTTGACGATTACTCCCGGAACCGGCAGCGCAACCAATGTCTCGGTTTCCGCCGGCAGTGATACGCCAGCTGGAATAGTCAGTGCGATTAACAAGGCAGACGCGGGTGTCACTGCCATGCTGCTCGCAGAAGATGCCAGCGGCTCAAACTATCGAATAGTACTCACTGGCGCGACAGGTGCCGCCAACTCCTTTGTTGTGAGTTCGACACTGTCAGACAGTGATCTGGGGTTTCATGATACGGACAACGGCAACTCAACCGATAATTCCGGCACTAAATCGATGCAGAATCCAGCTGATGCAGCATTGACTTATAACGGCATTTCCATCACGCGATCCACCAACAGCATTAATGATGCCATTGCTGGAGTAACGCTCTCTCTCAATTCCACCCATACTGGTGGAGCCACAACATCTATCAATGTGGTTAGCGATCAATCTACATTGAAGACTAAGCTTCAGGACCTGGTCACTACTTACAACGACGTTCAATTCGCAGTCGGCGAACTCTCCGATCCAGATTCGGAAGAGGAGGAAGTGGGAGGGGCGCTGGCCAGGGACCTTGCAGTCATCCGCACCGTTAGAGACACGGTGTATGCAGCGGTCACTCAAGATTCCTCAACGCCATCGGGTGGTATCACAGGCCTGAGAGACATAGGCGTAACGCTGACTGGCTACGGTAAGCTGGAATTTAGTGAGACTGTCTATGATGCCAAAGCGTCGACCAGTTACGATGCCATATCAACGATGCTTTCGGCTGGCACAGACAATCAATCTCGGTATGACGGGCAATCACAGGGCTTGGCAATTGATGCGATTGTGAAGCTAGAAGTTTTAACGGATTCCATTAGTGGAATTTTTGCACAGCGGACTGAATCAACCTCCAAAGAGCTCTCGGCCTATAGCCAAGACTTAATTGACCTCGAAGCGCGCATGGAAGCGCTGTACGAGCGATATCTCTCTCAATTTACGGTTATGGAAACGCTGGTGAAGCAGTTGAACAGCACTCGGGAGTCGCTGGCTGATACGTGGAGCAATATGGGCAACTTCAACAAGTAAGGCGGGTTTCTAAAAAGCATGAGTTGATTTGCGTCTCTGAGGTTCTGACATGGTCGAAAGCCTCATTTTGGAAAGCCGCTTCAAAAGTAAGAAATGGTTAGGCGGTTAATGGCAAGTAAATCATGGCAAAAAAAGTATTGGTAACAGGCGCAGATGGTTTTATTGGCTCGCACCTCACTGAGCAATTGGTGAGAGCAGGCCATGATGTGCGCGCGTTTGTGTACTACAACTCCTTTAACTCGTGGGGCTGGTTAGACAGCGCCGACGCAGATGTACTGCAAAATGTCGAGGTGGTGTCGGGAGACATCCGCGATTCGGGTGGAGTTGATGCTTCGATGGCTGGATGTAGCCACGTATTACATCTGGCGGCACTCATTGCAATTCCTTTTAGTTACAACAGCCCTGATGCCTACGTGCAAACCAATGTGACAGGTACATTGAATGTGCTCCAGAGCGCTCGCCGGCACAATATCGAGCACCTGGTGTGTACTTCTACCTCAGAAACTTATGGGACCGCGCAGCACGTACCGATTACTGAGGACCACCCTCTCAATGCGCAATCCCCCTACGCCGCAACAAAGGTGGCGGCCGATCAGATGGCGCTGGCATTCCACAAATCTTTTGACCTCCCCGTTTCGGTGTTGCGGCCATTCAATACTTTCGGGCCTCGGCAGTCTGCGCGCGCAGTTATTCCCACAGTGATTGGTCAGATCGCCGCAGGCGAGCGTCAGATTAAGTTGGGCTCTCTGCATCCCACCCGAGATTTCACGTTTGTCACTGACACTGCGAATGGGTTTGTGCAGGTAATGAGCAGTGACCTCAGCATCGGGCAAGTCACCAACATCGGTACGGGTTGTGAGATCTCGATCGGAGATACCGTGGCGCTTATTGCAGAGGTGATGGGCACCTCGGTGGAAGTGATACAGCAAGAGGAACGGGCACGACCCCCCAATTCAGAGGTAGAGCGTCTGGTGGCGTGTACCCAGAAGGCGCATGATTTGTTCGGTTGGAACCCCGAATATTCAGGCCACGAGGGTTTGAGACGAGGTCTGCAACACACCGCTTCATGGTTTCAGGATCCTGCCAACCTGTCGCGCTATAAGACAAGTGTTTACAACGTATGATCTCGCGCGCTGAACAGAAAACCTTTGTCGGTGCCGAGCAGCTGGCGAACGACGTCACTGCGTGCCTGGAGGCCCTATTTCCGTCTAGGGAGGGGCCATTGCCGCTTCATGAGCCTGAATTCAATGAACAGGCTGAAGCAAAGGTCGTTGAGTGTATCCGGTCAACCTTTGTCTCTTCGGTCGGTGCTTTTGTCAGTGAGTTTGAGGAGAAGCTGGCCCATATTTGCGGTGTCGCCCACGCTGTTGCCATGGTTAACGGCACCGCCGCTTTGGAAGTGGCATTGCGGGTGGCAGGCGTTGAGCCGAATACAGAGGTTCTGCTCCCTAGTCTTACCTTTGTTGCCACGCCCAATGCGGTGAGCCACCTGAATGCGGTTCCGCACTTTGTCGATGTTAACGAGCAAACCCTGGGTATAGATCCCGAAGAGCTACGTCGGCATTTAGATCAGATTGGCGAGCTCAAAGCGGGCCAGCTCTTTAACCGCAAAACCGGCCGCATTATCTCAGCGATTGTCCCAGTGCACGTGTTCGGACACCCCGCGGCAATGGATGAACTCCTCGACGCCGCGGGTGCATTCGGAGTGGCCGTGGTTGAAGACGCCGCGGAGGCACTGGGAAGCCGGTACAAAGGGCGTCACTGTGCAACCCTGGGTCGGTTGGGTGCCATCAGCTTTAATGGAAACAAGATTATCACTACGGGAGGTGGCGGGGCCGTCGTAACAGATGACGCTGGTCTGGCTGCAACAGCGAGGCATCTCTCTACCACCGCTAAACTACCTCATGCCTGGGCTTTTGCTCACGACATGGTTGGTTACAACTATCGCATGCCGAATATCAATGCGGCTTTGGGGGTATCGCAACTAGAGGAGCTTCCTGATCGTGTTGCGAAGAAGCGAAGGCTTGCTGCGGCTTACATCAACCAGTTCTCGGGCCACCCTGATCTTCGGATCTTGTGCGAGTCAGAGCACGCCATGTCCAATTATTGGTTGAACACGCTGATTTTGGAGCCCCACGCCACTGACAGCCGTGACGTAATACTGCAGTACCTTAACAGCGCGGGTTTTATGGCGCGGCCGGTTTGGCAGCCAATGCATACTTTGGATATTTATGCAGACGCTCCGCGGGCGTCGCTTCCCCACACCGAGGCGCTCGCGGAGAGGCTCATCAACTTGCCATCCTCCGCCAAGCTCGCCGAGTGTCTCTCATGAGCGAACTGATCTTGATGGGCGGCGGAGGACATTGTCGTTCGGCTATCGATGTGATCGAGGTGGAGGGCATTCACCGCATCATCGGCGTGCTTGAAGATCAGTCTTTTGAGGCATCCGAGGTGATGGGGTATCCCGTGTTGGGTACTGATGAGAATCTGCCCCACTTAATGGGGAACGGAATAGCGGTGATGGTGACGGTAGGGCAAATTAAAACGTCGCAGGTCAGGGAGCGCGCCTTTGCGGCGGCGAAAAAAGCAGGCGCCTCACAGCCTGTGATTGTATCCCCCAAGGCCTATTGTTCGCGCCACGCCCACATCGGCGATGGCACCATGGTGATGCACGGTGCTGTGATTAACACGGGCTGTGAGATAGGCCAAAACTGCATAGTCAATTCCATGGCGCTGCTGGAGCACGACGTATCGGTAGGAGATCATACCCATATTGCGACAGGCGCCCGCGTCAACGGCGGGGTGAAGATTGGGCCAAGATGTTTCATCGGATCGGGTGCGGTGTTGCACAACGATATTGAAATTGGCGAAGGCGCTGTCATTAGTGCGGGCTCAATCGTAAGGTCCAGCGTTGCGACGCGTTGCCTTTACAAAGACGATCAGCGGAGTAAGGCGCATGCCTGAGTCCAAGATCCACAATGTGCTGGTCATCGCCGAAGCGGGCGTAAACCATGACGGCAATATGGAGCAGGCACTCAAGCTTGTAGATGTTGCTGCTGATGCTGGCGCCGATCTTGTGAAATTCCAGACATTTGACGCCAGCGCTTTGGCAACCGCCAATGCCGCTTTGGCGGAATATCAGGAGAAGGCGTCTGGCGCCCCAAGCCAAGCCGATGCCGCTGGGCAACTGGCGATGCTGAAGCAGTTGCAACTCAGCGAGCAGGACCACATTGAGTTGATCGCGCACTGTGAAGACCGAGGAATAGGGTTTTTCTCGACGGCTTTTGATTTGAGGAGCCTGGACTTTCTCGCCGATATTGGTGCTAAGCGATTCAAGGTGCCCTCTGGAGAGATCACCAATCTTCCCTATCTCAGGCGAATCGCTTCATTTCGAAAAGAGATCATCATGTCTACGGGTATGGCTGATCTGAAGGAGATTGGTGAGGCAATTGGTTGCCTCGAGGCAGCGGGCCTGCCGAAAGACAAGATCACGTTATTACACTGCACAACGGAATATCCTGCCCCCATTGAAGAGGTCAACCTTCGCGCGATGTCCGCTATGGGCGGCACCTTTGGTGTGGCGGTCGGCTATTCAGATCATACCGATGGCATCGATGTGGCCATTGCTGCAGTGGCAATGGGGGCTTCTGTGATTGAGAAGCACTTTACGCTGGACAGAAATCTTCCCGGCCCTGATCACAGGGCTAGTCTCGAGCCCTCAGCGCTGAAGGAGATGATTGGAAGCGTCCGCAGAATAGAGTCCGCATTAGGTAGCGAGCATAAACAGTGCACTGCCAGCGAGCGTAAAAATATCATGCTGGTGCGCAAGTCCATAGTTGCAGCGAGGGCGATCCAGAAAGATGAGGTGCTGTCTGAGGAAAGCCTGACGGTCAAGCGCCCCGCCTCCGGCTTGTCGCCGATGATGTGGGATGACGTCATTGGGAAAAGAGCATCGCGATCCTTCAAGCCCGATGAAGTGATAGAGCTGTGAAAAAGGTCTGCGTTGTTACGGGTTCGCGAGCAGATTACGGCTTATTGCGGTGCGTGATGTCCGGGTTGCGCGATTCTCAACAGTGTGACTTGCAGGTGATTGCTACTGGCATGCATCTGGCTAGCGAATTTGGCTATACGTGGCAGAACATAGAAGACGACGGGTTCGACATCGACTGGAAGGTCGAAATGCTCCTGGGTGCTGACACTGAAGTGGCGGTCACAAAGTCGGTGGGCTTAGCGATAACCGGATTTGCGGATGCGTTCGCAGCGCTGCAACCAGACCTCGTTCTACTGCTTGGTGACAGGTTTGAAATCTTTGCCACGGCTTCCAGTGCGGCGATTGCAGGAATCCCGATTGCCCATTTACATGGTGGCGAAACTACCGAGGGGTCTTTGGATGACACTTTTCGACACGCGATCACCAAGATGTCCACTCTGCATTTCACTGCCGCTGAAGCTTATCGGCAGCGAGTGATTCAGTTGGGTGAGTCACCTGATACTGTTTGGAATGTCGGCGGGTTTGGTGTGGATGCGGCGCTAAATATGCCTTTGCTTGGACGCGCTGAGGTAGAGCAGCGGCTTGGCCTCACGCTCAGTGATGAGGTGCTTTTGATCACATTTCATCCTGAGACAGGGCGGGTGGGCGCCACTGCACAATCTCAAATGTTGGAGTTACTGTCGGCATTGCAAGCAACTGACGCGACGTTGGTCTTCACCATGCCGAATGCAGACGTGGGTGGTCGAGCCGTTTTCGAGCTGATCCACGAGTTTGTGGCAAACAATCGGACGCGTGCGTGTGCTCACATCTCGCTGGGTCAGGGCTTGTATCTATCTGTATTGGCCTTGGCGGCGGGGGTAGTGGGCAATTCTTCTTCGGGATTGATAGAAGCCCCTGCATTTGGTGTGGGCACAGTCAATATTGGTTCTCGGCAGAGTGGCCGCCTCAAAGCCACCAGCGTGATCGATTGCGTTCCTGAGCGAGGCGCCATTCTAGACGCGATCGACCTGCTCCTGCGGCCCGAGACTCGCGCATCCGATTGTGCGGGAGTCTTTAACCCTTACGGTCAGGGCGGTGCGGCAAAACAAACGGTTGCTGTGATCAATGAATGGGAGCGCCCCAGCGCCAACAAAATATTTTACGACCTCAACATGATCTCAGATGAGAGAGGGAGGGTAACGGTGTGATTGAAGCAGTGAACTGGCGTAAAGCCGTCATTTCAGAACATGCGACGTTCCAGCAGGCATTTCAGAATCTGAATGATGTCGCGATCAAATTGTGTATTTGTACCGACGGCGAAGGCAGCTTGATTGGCTTGATTTCTGATGGTGACCTTCGGCGGGGGTTGCTGCGGGGGTTATCGATGGATGATTCCGTGGCCGAAGTGATTAATCGTAACCCTCTGGTAGTGCCAGAAA
>JAQWUD010000022.1 GCA_029242325.1 Luminiphilus sp. | reverse complement strand
ATGGGAATGCTCGCCGCTTGAACGGGAGAGGGCTGCTCGTAACCGAGTTGCTTTACCGCTTTGAGGACCGGGGCAGCAATACCCAGAGATGCGAAGTCGACCGATGACATTGAATTACCTGTGCTTGGGGCGTTTTGAGATCCCCGACCATTGAGGCGGCGGAGCATACGCCTAAGTGACTATTTTTTACGTTTTTTTTTTGGGGTTATTTTTGGCGAGCCTAAGGGTGCTGCTGCAGGTTGAGAGTAAGATTGCCGGGATCAAGCCAAAATTTAGCTATCAACCCGGTTTGCCTTGAATGGGCGATAAAGCACTGTTCCTGTGAAGTAAGGTACGTCTCTACCTGGTAGCGCACCACACTGGGGTGTGGTGGTCGCAGGTTCAAATCCTGCCGTCCCGACCAATTTATCTTACCGACTTCAATGTGCTGAGGGCTGGTGACTGTGTCAACTGAACCCGGATTATTCAACGGTGAAGCAGCGGGGTCGGGTCGGTAGCGCTCAAGCTGCGAGCTCCTCTTTAATGTCGATAAATTGATTCTTACCTCTGAGCTGACTTAACAGCTGTGCTCTTTGGTCCAGGAGTTTGCTCCGATTCTTCGCCTTAATATGTCCGAAACCCCGCAGTCTTTCTGGAAGCTGCGCGAGTGTGATCGCCACGCCGTAATTGTCCTGGGTGAGAAGCTCGCATATTTCAGTCAAGTCTCCTTGATAGCGGTTTAAATCCTCTAATTCGAGCTTGCGTTCTGAATTTAGCGCGAACAAATCTAAACGCGTTCCACGCAGCCATCTCAGCTTCGTGAGTATTCGAAATACGGGCATGAGCCATGGGCCGAATTCCCGTTTGGTTACTTTGCCCGTTTTTGGGTTTGGCTTGCTCAGCACAGGTGGTGCGAGATGGAAGCGGAGTGAGTAATTGCCCTTAAATTGCGACTCGAGTTTGGAGCGGAACACATCGCTACTGAGTAAACGCGCGACCTCGTACTCGTCTTTGTAGGCCATCAGTCTAAATAGTTGATGCGCGACAGCGTGGGTGAGCGAGCCGTCGCTTTCGGGGCCCGGGTCGCTAGCGCGGACCTGATTAATTTGATCTCTGTATTGGTTGGCGTAGCGTCTGGACTGGTACGCCACGAGCCGTTGAAATCGGTCCTCGATCAATTCGTCCAGCGTTAATGGGGTCTCTGTGGCTGCCGATTCTATGGGTAGCATGGATTCAACTCGCCTTGGCTGATGCGCGTAGCGGCGGCCTAACAGGAAGGCGCTGATGTTGAAATCGATCGCTACTGCATTCACCTCAATGGCTTTTTCGAGGGCTTCTCGGCTCACCGGCACCCAGCCTCGCTGCCAGGCATAACCCAGTAGAAACAAATTGGTGCCTATTGAGTCTCCCGTTAGCCTGGTGGCGATATCTGTGGCGTGCACAAGCTCCAGTTTTTCACCCACCTCCTGCCTGATTTTGTCGCGCATACCCCTCGCTGGAAAATGCGTGTCGGGGTCTGTAATGAATGCTGCTGTGGGTTGCTCATTGTCATTCACAATGGCGTGAGTGCGGCCGTGGGCAGCTTTGCCCATTGCCTCGTAGCTTGTGCTGACAACCAAATCACAGCCGATAAAGAGGTCTGCCTCGCCTGCAGGAATTCTCACCGCTTTAATGTCTTCTTGTGAGCGGGCAACGCGGACGTGGCTCACTACAGCACCAAATTTTTGTGCGAGCCCTGTCTGGTTGAGTGTTGCGCAACCCTTGCCTTCGATGTGCGCAGCCATCGCAATGAGTGAAGTCACAGTGAGAACGCCGGTGCCTCCCACCCCGGCCACAACCGTATTCCAGGGTTGCTTCAGCCCAGGTAGTTGTGGCTCGGGTAACGGATCGAATAGCGGTTCTGTAGGAGTCGGAGGCGTGAGTTTGCGCAGCTCGCCACCGACGACCGAGACGAAGCTGGGACAGAAACCTTTCAGACAGCTAAGGTCGTGATTGCAGGCGCTTTGGTCGATTTCCCGTTTCCGTCCGAGCGGCGTGGCCTTGGGTAGTACCGAGAGGCAATTGGATTCAGCACTGCAGTCACCGCAGCCTTCGCACACTGCGTCGTTTATCACCACGCGTCGGGTCGTCCTGCTCATTTCGCCGCGCTTTATTTGACGTCTTTTCTCGGTCGCGCAGGGCTGCTGATAGATGATCACAGAGGTGCCTTTGTATTCGCGGAGTTCCTGCATGAGTACGTCATAGTCGTCTCGATGTGTCAGGCTGTACCCGGGTATATCAACAAATTGTCTGTCGAATGCTTCGGGGGCATCTGAAACCAATGCAATGCGGCGAACTCCCTCGCCGCGCAACTGATAAACCAGATCCTCCATTTCGAGTGAGCCATCAATAGGTTGTCCCCCGGTCATCGCGACGGCTTCGTTGTAGAGAATCTTATAGGTAATGTTGACGCCTGCAGCGACAGAGGCCCGAATTGCAAGCACGCCAGAGTGAAAGTAGGTGCCGTCCCCCAGATTCTGGAACACGTGCTGCGTATCCGTAAATGGCGCCTGACCAATCCAGGAGGTACCTTCACCGCCCATTTGTGTAAAGGTATGAGTGGGCCGATCGGGCATCCATGTGGCCATGTAGTGGCAGCCAATTCCGCCGAACGCATGACTTCCCTCGGGTACCCTGGTAGAGGTATTGTGAGGGCAGCCTGAGCAAAAATGAGGGGTGCGTTCGATGGTCTCGTAGGCCGTCGCTAGCGACCTTTCCTTGGCCTCAATCCAGCGAATGCGTTCTTCCAGCAGTTCGCTTGAGAAGAACCGACCAATCCTGCGGGCGATCACCAAAGCAATCATGGCGGGTGTTAATTCGCCGATATTGGGGAGCAGGTCGCGACCCTCTTCGTCGAATTCACCCACAACCTTGGGCCTGCTGCCAACAGGGTAATTATAGAGTTGTGAAGTCAGCTGGTCCTCCATGACGGAGCGTTTCTCCTCTACGACCAGAATCTCCTCCAGGCCATCGGCAAAGTCGTGAGTAGCTTGCGGTTCCAGCGGCCAAGGCATGCCCACTTTTAACAGTCGGATACCGATTTCCGCCGCAATCGCCTCGGTAATGCCAATGTCCTCGAGTGCCTGCAAGACGTCGAGGTAAGCTTTGCCCGATGTCATGATGCCCAAGCGAGCACTAGGACTGTCATAGATGACTCGATTCAAACGATTGACTCGCGCGAATTCTCGCGCTGCATAGATCTTGTATTTGTTGAGTCTGAGTTCTTGCTCGAGTGGTTTGTCGGGCCAGCGCGCGTTGACGCCATCACTGGGCAACCGAAAATCATCTGGAATGATGATCTCGATCCGGTCGGAATCGATATCAGCCGAAATCGCCGAGTCCATATTCTCGGTA
The DNA here is from genome assembly GCA_029242325.1 of Luminiphilus sp. Classification (GTDB taxonomy): domain Bacteria; phylum Pseudomonadota; class Gammaproteobacteria; order Pseudomonadales; family Halieaceae; genus Luminiphilus. The sequence continues at coordinate 95,862 of JAQWUD010000022.1, read as the reverse complement.
ATGGTTTTTAGCCCGACCCAGCAGCCGGAGTAGCGGGAGAGCTCCCAGCCGAAAATGCCGAGATCAAGCACTTCTTGAACGTTTGCGGGTGCCAGTACCGGGACGGAGGCACCCATAAACATGTGCTCCGATTGGTGCGGCAGCGTAGAAGATTTACAGGCATGGTCGTCTCCTGCTACCGCCAATACGCCGCCGTAGCGTGAGGTTCCGAATGCATTGGCATGTTTGATCACGTCCATACTGCGATCGACGCCGGGTCCTTTTCCGAACCACATGCCGAATACGCCATCGAAGCGAGCGCCCTCAAACAGATTGGTTTGTTGGCTACCCCAGACGGACGTCGCCGCGATATCCTCGTTAATCCCCGGCTGAAATGTCACGTCATGCGCATTGAGGTGCGAGGCTGCCGACCACATTGCCTGATCTACGCCACCCAGTGGACTTCCGCGATAACCCGAGATGAATCCCGCTGTGTTGAGGCCGTGTTTACGATCACGTTGCTTCTGCAGCATCGGTAGACGCACCAGTGCTTGGACACCGGTCATATAGGCAGAGGTGTGGTCATGGGTATATTTGTCGTCCAGCGAAACTCGGCGTAATACTGGGGGCTGTGCGTGTCCCATTTGCATTCCCGTTCGATAGCAAGGATTCCGGAAATAGTATGAGGTGGGGGCAGGGGATTTTTTATTTTGTTTTATTGCATTGGCGCCAAAGTAGGCATAATTTATGCTTTTATCAAATAAAAATAGAATATTAATGCTATGAATATTGATTCAACCGACAAGAAGATCCTATCCCTTTTGCAGGAGAATTCCGACAAGAGCACTGCCGCACTGGCAGAAAGTCTGCATATTTCTCAGTCTCCTTGCTGGCGCCGCATCAACCGACTTGAGGAGCAGGGGGTTATTCGGAAGCGAGTCGCACTCCTCGATAGAGAGGCCCTCGGTATCGAGGTCGTTGTATTTGCGACCGTCAATCTGACACAAACCGGGAGGCAGAATTTGCTGGAATTTGAGCGGATGATTGAGGGACATCCAGAGGTGCTTGAATGCTACACAATGACGGGCATCTGGGATTACATTCTAAAAATCGTTACGCGGGATGTGCGCCATTACGAGGATTTTTTGCGCAACACACTGAGTGCCAGCGATCTTATCAGGGAGTTACATTCCCATATCGCTGTGACCGAGATCAAGAATACTTCGGCGCTCCCGCTGGCCACGCAGGTGGATTGAGCGCACCGTGACTTCACCAGTGTACCCCCAACCCTCGATCAGTGTGTGCCCTCAGAGTCTCGATGAGGTCGATTTGTTCGGACCGGGAGCGCCCGACCATTAGCATGAGGCTTATCCGATCTTGCACCGAGAGGCGCCAGTGTATCGCTTGCGTGGCGAGGGGCTGACGCCGGAAACCGATGCGTTCGTCCTCAGCCGTTATGAGGATATCAATCGGGTGGTCAAAGACCCGGCGCAATGACGCCTTGATTGGTACGTTTCCAAGTGATGGGGATATCAATTTTGTAACCCAATTTGCCCGGCCGTTGCCGCAACAGGTAATGGCAGAGGTGCTTGGATTTCCGGATACGGACATCCCCCAACTGGCGGCCTGGGATGAGGCGCAGGTGATGCCGTTTGTGTACGGCGAGGGCCACCTGAATCGTTTGACGGACAAGCAGTTAGCAGCACAGTTCGCCCAGTTGGAGGGCTTCAAGGAATACGTTCAGGAGATCGTCAGCTGTAAGCGCAGGACGCCGGCTGAGGACATGATCAGCTTTCTGACTCAAGTCAAATACTCTGCGCTTGATAGGAAATTGAGTGACCTTGAGATCAACGGCATCGCTTATGCCATGGTGCTCGGCGGGTTAGAAACCACGCAATATGCATTGGACCAACAGGCGCAATTGATCTGCTAACGACCCGGGTTGTTTGCAGCGTTGCAGGCTGATCCCAGTTTGCTTCGAATATTCATCAAGGAATCACTCAGGCCTCGCGCCCCCACGCAGGGGTTGTCTACACGGTTGACAGGCCGGGACGAACGATTCGGTGATGTCGAGATACCCAAGGGCTCCGTGCTGCATCTCCGCTGGGCGGCGGCCAACATCGACGCAACTGAATTCGAGTGCCCAATGGACCTGAAGCTCGATCGCAAGGCAGCCAGTCGACATCTCACCTTCTCAGCAGGACCCAGGATGTGTCCGGGTGCGGGTATTTCTCGTCTGGAGCAGCTGATCACTGAGGAGTAATTCTTCATGGCGACGATCCTCGCTCACCTCGAAATAAAGCCCGGCAAAGAGGCGCAATGGGAGGCCATCATGGCCGATATGGTGCGCCAGACGTTTGAGCAAGAGGAGCAGGTTTTCGGTACGAGTATTTCAAAGCCCCCAAGCCGCTGCACTACTATTGCTTGCTCTCGTCCGAGGACAAGGGGGCGTTTTACCTTCATCAGGCCTCGGATTACCACGAGGGGCATGACTTTGAGGACGTGTCGGCCAGCGTTGAGTTGGAATATCTTGGTCCCGTTCAAGGCGCCTGTGAACTTCCACCGACAGAGAACCCCTCGTTACCTGCAGGCGCCAGCGATGCGCTGCGCAATACTGAAGCGCTGTTTCCGATTCTGATGCCGCAGTGGTGGGCTGGTAGGGTTTAGCGTGATCCGGTGCCTATCTGGTCTTGAATTCAATGTGTAACGACTTCATCGCACGCAGTAAATAGTGTGGGTGATAGCTGAAATCGTTTTTACCTTCAGCGAACCACATCGAATCGATCCGATCCACCAGTGCTTTAAATGACCAGTGCAGCTCGCGGCGCGCGAGCGGAGCGCCAAGACAGTGGTGTTTCCCTGAGCCAAATGCCATGTGTCCCCCCGGATGCGGACGGTCGAGGTCAATGACGTCGGGATTGTCAAAGCGTCGCTCATCGCGATTAGCGGCTGCGAAACGAATGTTGATCAAACTGCCCGCCGAAATCATCACGCCGCTCAGCTCAACGTCCTTGGCTGTAGCGCGCATCAGGCTTTGCACAGGTGATTCCAGTCTTAGCACAGGTGATTCCAGTCTTAGCACTTCCTCTATGAACACCTTCAAATAGCGATCAGGGTCCGATTTGAGTTGTTCCCATGCCAGGGGATTCTCAATCAACAGCTTTACGCCGGCAGAGATCGCATTAGTTGTTGTCTCGGATCCGCCCACGAAAGTGTCTGCCATCATTTCGGCATGGAGCTCATTGTCATTGAGCGGTCGCCCCCATTCTTCAATCACGGTATTGACCAGCGCGCTCAACAGAGAGTCATCCGGGTTGATCCTCAGGCGCTCGAAAATGGGCTGAAAGTAATGCTGCGCCTCTATTTCTTTTCGAACCGAGATCAGCTCTTCTTTTTCGGACTGCATGAGGCTGATGCGATGAAAAAAAGCCTCTGTCCATTCTTTGATGTGCCAGATGTCTTCCGGGTTGGCCCCCATTTGCTTTCCTATGATAAGCAGGGGTAGCGGTATAGCGAATTGTCTGACCCACTCGCAGTGCCCCCTATCAATGAAGTCATCAATCAGTTGGCCGGCCAGATCACGCACCTCGTCTTCCAGCGCTTGGATTTTCTTCGGCCGGAAAGCATCGCTGAAAACTGAACGGACCGCTTTATGGTCAGGGTCGTCACGACCATTCAGCGTTTTGGCTGGCACCCACCCTTCTTCTTGAAAAGTATTGCGAACCGCTAAGGCGCGTGGGCTAGGCTCTGTGGCGTCAGTCAGATAAGCGGTCTCGTTGGTGAAGTGCTCGGTGTCGGTCAGGATCTGCCTGACATCATCGAAGCGGGTAATGACATACATGCCCGTGGTGGGGCATTGATAGACTGGGGCTTCGTCGCGCAGGGTTTTGTAAGCATCATAAGGGCAGCGCTGTGTTTCAAGGTCAAATAGGTTGACGCTGCTGGCGGGCGAGTCACTCATCACAGGTTACCTGTCAGGCTCTTTGACCGCTGTGACTATAGTGTGAGCGCAGACACTTTAGAAGCGCCGTTGCGGCCCTATTCCCACCCGCCATTCGGGTTGCGCTGCGGTGCCATAGTGACGACCCGCGAAGGATCAAGGTTCCATGCCGGGCATGTGGCGACCCGCATTCGGTGAGTCGAGGCGAAAGCCCTACCTTGCCGCATTTCGCGGCTTGGCCCATCGGTGGTGTAATTTTTGGTGTTGGCTGGGCTGTCTTGGGTGGACTATTGGGTGCGCTGCTTTTTGCACTTGCCTTCCCCATGATCGCTGCACTGCTGCGACAGCCACTGAGCTTTGGAAATGTAACGCGGCATGACCTCACTGGGCTCAACACTGTTTATCTCGCGATGCCGTTGAGTGCTATGTTGTTGGTTCTTTTGTTCTTATTGTCGAAGGATCGCTACGAGTATGCTCGCGCCTCCATCGGTGTGCGGGTATTGCACCCAGCGGGATAGTCATGGACTGAGGTTCCGCCGCAGCGTGTTGGAGCGTTTGTCTTCGCCGTCATGCTCCCATCCCGGCGCCAGAGCCAGATAACGAAGGCCATCCCACCAGGAATGGGTGCGACGCAGGTCGCGCCATATGTCCACATATTCGCCAAACGCCACTGTGAGCGGATGGCGGGTTTTAATATTACGGGTCAATCCGTAGCGGACCGGTTCGGCTTCAATTTCGGCACTGAACGTCCCAAAGAGGCGGTCCCAGATAATCAGCACGCCGGCATGGTTGCGATCCAGATAGCGGATATTCGATGCGTGGTGCACCCGGTGGTGAGACGGGGTGTTGAAAAGCCACTCGAACCATTCCGGCAATGTGCGAATGGTCTCTGTGTGGAGCCAGAACTGATAAATCAAGCTAATGCTCATCATCGTGATAATCATCACGGGGTCAAAACCCAGTAATGCCAGAGGGCACCAGAATAGATACTTGACTACCCTTTCCCCCACGCCTTGGCGCAACGCCGTCCCGTAGTTGTAAAACTCAGAATTGTGATGCGATACGTGGCCCGCCCAGAGGACTCGGATCTCGTGATTGGCGCGATGGAAGCCATAGTAAGTCAGGTCGTCCAGAAGGAACAGGATGAGCCACCAAAGGGGAGTATGTTGCACCACGTCCCTGAGGGGGGAAGCTTGCCAACAGACAAACATCAGCATGATTCCTGAAATTTTGGGAGCTACATCAACAATCACGGTCAGCAACATCACACCCATTGACGCTAAAAAGTCGTGCTTGTCGTAGAGGGCCTGAGCCTTAAGTGATGCCACCCGCCACTCAATAAAGATCGCCAGGAAGAAGACGGGCAGGGCAAAGATGACCCAGTCTTCTTGCATCAACGTCAATGTTGATGTGAGTACGCTATCCATTGAGGGAGCCCTTTTCCGGGTTGGCGATTTGATACTCACGTCGCAGTTGAGTGAGCTGCGCCATGATAGAGACGGCGATTTCCATAGCACTTTTAGAGCCTATGGGCAGACCTACGGGGGCTTGCAGTCTGTCCAGCGCGGCCTCACTCACTCCCAGTCGAGCCAGTCTCTCTCTTCTTTTCTGAGTTGTGCGAACTGATCCAAGGGCGCCTATGAACCAAGCGCATGACTCCAGCGCTTCCATCAGTGCCATGTCATCGACACGGGGATCATGGCTCAGCGTAATAACAGCACAGTGCTCGTCACCGGCGTGCTCTCGGACAATGTCGTCGGGAAGTCCGAGCACCTTCGTGACCTCTGGCCCTTGCCATTGCTCGAGCGCCCACTCCCGTGAGTCGGCGAGGATGATTTCGTAATCCATCGCCATCGCCAGCGTGCTCAAGCTAGCGGCGAGTTGCCCCGCACCCACCAGCAGTAGGCGATGCCGCGGCCCCAGGCAGTGTGCGAGGGTGCTTTTTGACATAGCGAGCGGCTCAAATCGGTCTTGTGACTGGAGTATGCTCTCGCCGGTCGACAGATTGACTTCACGGCGAAGGGTTTTCCTCTCCTCCATGCTCTGCTTGGCTAGCCCGATCCAGTCGCCATCTTTGGCATCGAGCTGTTGCACTGCTAGTTCGAGACGGCCACCACAGGGCAACCCCCATTTTTCATTGTCTTCGGCGCTCACACCATACTCGGTGCGGTGAACTTGGGGTCCAGAAAAGGTTCCAGCGAGTAGGCGTTCAATCAGATCTTCTTCAACGCATCCTCCTGATACGCTGCCGATCTGTGATCCATCAGCTCGGAATGCAACCAGTGAACCCACGGGTCTGGGTGACGAGCCCACCGTAGCGATAACCGTTACGAGCCACGGCTGCTCTCCCCGATTTAACGATTCGAGCAGGCAAGCGAGAATGGCGAGGTCGGTGGAGGTCATGGGCTGTCAGCGGTGTGTCCAATGAGTGGCGTGTCGCATGGAGTCGCGTGAAATAGTGTCTTGGCCTTGTTGGCGTCAGATAGCGCTGATATCACTTTTTATCAGATGGCGGTGCTGCACCAAGTGTAGGGGACTCAGGCCGTATCTGGAGAATGGGTCCGGCTCTGCTGACAACCGTTCTGATTCCGACAGTGATCCTTGTCAGGAAAGTGTTGGCATAACAGTTGCCAATATCGCATCATATGCGGCCTCACTTTATCACTCCACCATAACAGGTAGCCTAACATGCCCAACGCTGTTTACATCTATGATGCAGTGCGCACCCCGCGCAGCAAAGGTAAGTCCACTGGGACGCTTCATGAGGTCAAACCCATTGATCTGGCGGCCGGGCTCCTGGTCGAGTTGCAAGGGCGACACGATTTGGACACCAGCTATGTTGATGATGTTGTGATGGGCTGCGTTTCTCCCGTCGGGGAGCAGGGGTCCGATGTGGCCAAGATGGTGGTTCAGAATGCAGAATGGGATGAATCGGTTCCTGGCGTGCAGCTGGATCGGTTTTGCGCCTCCGGGTTAGAAGCCGTCAACATTGCTGCTCAGAAGATAGCGTCGGGCTGGGAAGATCTGGTCGTGGCTGGTGGTGTTGAATCCATGTCTCGAGTGCCCATGGGTTCTAACGGCGGAGCCATGGCAGGTGATCCAGAATTCGCGGTCAAAACCGGATTTGTGCCACAAGGGATTGGTGCCGATACGATCGCAACGCTGGCGGGTTGGGCCAGAGAGGATGTTGATCAGTACGCTGTCACGTCTCAGCAGCGCGCTGCCCATGCTCGCGATAACGGTTGGTTCGATCGCTCGGTCGTTCCCGTTAAGGACAGTAGCGGTGTCACCATTTTGAAGCGCGACGATTTTATCAAGCCGGATACGACAGTCGAAGGGCTTGCCGGGCTGAAGCCCTCGTTTGAAGTGCCCGGCAGCATGGGCTTTGATGATGTAATTCTCGCCAAATACAACATGCTGGACAGGATCGATCACGTACACACCCCCGGTAACTCCTCGGGCATTGTCGATGGTGCGAGTGCAGTGATGGTGGGCAGCGAAAAAGCGGGTAACGATTTGGGCCTCAAGCCGCGCGGTCGTATTTTGGCAACCGCTGTACTGGCGACAGACCCGATTATTATGCTGACGGGTCCCGGGCCCGCCGCCAGAAAGTGTCTCGACAAGGCCGGTTTGACGCCAGCGGACATTGATCTTTGGGAGATTAACGAGGCGTTCGCCTCCGTTGTCCTGCGATATATGAAAGATCTTGATCTCGATCTGGAGATCACCAATGTGAATGGCGGTGCGATCGCGATGGGCCACCCGCTGGGTGCCACGGGCGGGTGTCTTGTCAGCACTGTTCTCGATGAGCTGGAGCGCCGTGACGCCAAGCGCGCCATGTTGTCATTGTGTGTTGGCGGTGGGATGGGTATTTCGACGATCATTGAGCGCGTCTGAGCGATACAGATAAAGGGAACTTACGCAGTATGACTGGATTTAATTACGATAAAGACGCCGCCGGCATCGTCACCGTCACCATGGATATGGAGGGTGCGGTGAACTCGATGTCGGCCGTGTTTCTGCCGGCCCTTCGCGATACGGTGAAGAAGCTCGAAGCTGAAACCGGATTGATGGGCGTGGTGCTGGCCTCGGCAAAAAAAACTTTCTTTGCTGGAGGAGATCTCAACTCGCTGTGTCTGGTTACACAGGAAAACGCGGAAACGTTCTTTAACGAAGCGCAGGCCATTAAGGCAGAATTTAGGCGGCTCGAGAAGCTCGGTAAGCCGGTTGTGGCTGCGATTAACGGTGCGGCGTTGGGCGGCGGTCTGGAGTTGGCATTGGCATGTCATTACCGCATCGCCTGGGATAACAAAGCAGTGCAGCTAGGATTCCCTGAAGTGACGCTCGGCTTGCTGCCCGGTGGCGGAGGCGTGGTCAAGACGATTTATCTCATGGGGCTTATGGCCTCAAATGAATATTTGATTGAGGGTAAGCGCGTCGAACCTGCAAAAGCCAAAGCGTCGGGGTTGATTCATGAGACGGTCGATAGCCTTGATGGTCTGATTCCGCGCGCCAAAACATGGATCTCGGAGAATCACGAGAACGAAGCTGCTTGCACTCAGCCTTGGGATATCAAGGGTTACAAGATTCCGGGGGGGAATGCTAATCATCCGGGCGTCGCGCAAATGCTGCCGGTTGCGTCGGCCATGGTCGCTCAGAAGACCCGGGGTTTGTTACCCGCGCCCGTCAAGATTCTGGATGTCGCGGTTTCTGCCATGCGCGTGGATTTTGATACCGCCATGCGGATTGAGAGTCGCGGCCTCACTGAGCTTGCTTTGACTCCCGTAGCGAAGAACATGATCAATACGTTCTTTTTTAATCTGAACCAAATCAATGGGGGGGCCTCGCGTCCCAAGGATGTTGCGCCACAAACGACTGAGAAAGTGGGCGTGCTGGGTGCAGGCATGATGGGTCAGGGCATTGCCTATGTATCAGCGATGGCGGGGATCGAGGTCATTCTCAAAGATGTGTCTCAGGAGGCCGCCGATAAAGGTAAGGCCTATAGCGAGGCGCTGTTAAATAAGCGTGTGGCGCGCGGCCGCATGACCGAGGAGAGGGCCCAACAGGTGCTGGGCCTGATCAAGCCGACAGCGGAAAGTAGCGACCTTGAGGGCTGTGACCTCATCATCGAGGCGGTCTTTGAAAATATGGCGCTCAAACACCAGATCACCCAAGAACTGGAACCTTGCCTCGCAGAGGGCGGTGTGTGGGGTTCCAATACCTCGACCTTGCCGATTACGCAGTTGGCGGAGGGGAGCACCAACGCTGAAAACTTCGTCGGCATTCACTTTTTCTCTCCAGTCGACAAGATGCCGTTAGTCGAAATCATCATGGGAAAACGTACCAGTGATCTTGCCCTCGCCAAGGCTTTTGATTACACCAAGCAAATCCGCAAGACGCCGATCGTGGTGAATGACTCTCTGGGCTTCTTCACGTCCCGTACCTTTGGTACCTATCTTGACGAGGGCGTGCGTTTGCTGACCGAGGGTATTCATCCTGTTCAGATCGATAATCTCGGGAAAGCGATCGGTATGCCAGTTGGACCCCTTGCAGTCTACGACGAAGTGAGTCTGGAACTGTCGCGCAAAGCGTGGGCGACCTGGTCTGAGATGGGCGTACTCGATAACTGGGGGGATGGCACGATTACCCGTGATGTGATCGACACTATGGTGGGCGAGCACGGTCGAGGAGGGCGTCACCATGGTGGCGGCTTCTACGAGTACGGCGAGGACGGCAGCAAGGCCATTTGGCCGGGGCTGTTTGACCTCTACTACCGAGCCGACGCCACTATGGCTGAAACCGATATTAGAGACCGATTGTTGTTCCGTCAGGTAATAGAGGCGCTGAAATGTTTGGAAACTGGCGTGCTGCGCACGGTAGCGGACGGCAATATTGGCTCCATCATGGGGATCGGTGCGCCGGCGTGGACGGGCGGACTGATTCAGTTTGTGAATACCTATGGGCTGGAGCAATTCAGCCATCGCTGCGCTGAGCTGGCGAGCCAATATGGCGATCGTTTTGGTACGCCGGCCATTGTTGCCGAAAAAATAGCCGCCGGCGAAGAATTTGCCTGAGGCGGCGAGACCGCTGTAAACGGACCTCCGTGGTGAGGCCCAGTACAAGATAGGGATAAGCACCCGATCAGATGGGCTGCGCACTCAGGTCGTGCACACCCTTGTTAGCCCCGCGGGCGGCGAGATTCAGCCCGCGTTATGGCTTTTATTGCGCCGCGCGGCCTCAAGAGACGCTCAGTGCTGTTTCAGTTACACCATGACTTCGATCAGCGATGGTCCTTTGCGTGTCATCGACATCCCAAACGCCTCATCGAGCGCTGCGACGCTCTCGACTTTTGTGGCGTCCATGCCCATGCCCTGAGCAATATCGGTCCAATGCAGGTCGGGATTGCTGAGATCCAGCAGCGACAGTGCGGTGGGGCCAGGCGCTTCGACGCCAACCCGGTGCAGCTCGATATTTAAAATCGCATATGAGCGGTTATTGAGGATCAGGACCGTGATGTCCAGCCGTTCCCGAACCATGGTCCACAAAGCCTGCACCGTGTACATGCCAGACCCGTCGGCTTCGAGCGCAATGACTTTTTGCTCAGGGCAGGCGATTGAGGCGCCCACCGCTAGCGGTAGCCCCTGTCCAATCGCGCCTCCAGTGAGCGTCAGCCAATCATGAGGGGGCGCATTGCTTGTCAGTAGGAAAGCCCCCAAACCATTTGTGGCACCCTCATCGCAGACGATGGCTTGCTCGGGTAATCGGTTAGCGATCACTTTGCCCAACTCGTTGGCATCAATCGGGCCTTCTCCCAGCGGGTATTGCGCTGGTGTCGTAACAACTTCCGGAGTTTGGTCGGCGCCAAGATAATCAGCCAGCCGCGATAGCGCATCGAGTGCATCCACTCCCACATCAGCAAGCGTACTCTGGGTGGCGGTAGTGGGTACCAGTACACTGGGTTTACCAGGATACGCAAAGAATGAGACCGGTGCCCTCGCACCGACCAGCACGAGTGACTCCAGCTCGGCGAGTTGTTCAGTAGCCGCTTCAGCAAAATAGGCCAGACGCTCTGTGGCAACCCTTCCTACGCCTCTCGCTTGCCGGGCAAAGAAAGTCTCTGTAATCAGGCGACAACCCGTCACCGCTGCGATGCGTCCAGCGTGATGCAGCGCCTCGGCCCTGAGGGCGCGGCCGCCCAGAAAAAGACAGGAATTGCTGCCAGCGCGAAGCAGGTCGCCGATTTGCGCGATACGCTCGTCGCTGGCCCGCGCTGCTGCGGGGACCTCAATTGGTCGGCTGGAGGCATGTGAGGCGGGGCTCCATGCGTGATCAGCGGGCACCACAAAAGTACTGATACTGCCTGGGTAGTGCAGGGATGCCGCCAATGCGTCGAGTCCTGTCTGTGCCAGCGAGTCTGCACTACCGGATACGCTAAAGCTTTGTGACACAGGGGTTGCCAGACCTCGGATGTCGCTGGTGAGGGGAGCGTCGTGCTGTAGATGATCAGTTGCGTGGTCTCCGATCATATTGAGGATCGGGGATCTGGCTCGCTGCGCGTTATGCAAGTTTGCGATGCCATTGGCAAACCCGGGCCCAAGGTGAAGCAGTGTGAGAGCGGGTTTATCTGCCATGCGGCCATAGCCATCGGCAGCTCCCGTCACGACCCCCTCAAACAGGCACAGTACTGCGCGGATACCCGGTTGCTTATCGAGTGCTGCAACGAGTTGCATTTCTGACGTGCCCGGATTGGCAAAGCAGGCATCAATGCCCTGTTCGGCCAAAGCGTTAATGAGTGATTCGGCTCCATTCATCAGTTACTGCTCCTTGACGGGGTGTGGGCTCAAATTGTAGAGCGGCTGTAGAAAAAATTCGTTCACGTTTTGATTCAGCATATGTTCTGGGAACGGCGGCGGTGCTCGCTACGCGGTCGGTGAGGCTAAAGGTACCTGCGTACGACGCCCTGTCATGATTCGGATTATGAAGCATAGGTGTATACGATATGATGTCGCACCCCGCTAATGGAAAGGCCTCATGATTTGGAACGATTCTGTGCTTTTTATTCATGCACCGAAGACGGCTGGCATGAGTATGACAGCGCTATTATCTGCTCATTTGAAAGGGACGGTGAAGATCACGGGGCCTTATGAGAAGCAGCACCGCAAAAATAACATCGTTCATATTCCTGGCAAGCGTCATGAGACCCTGATTGAGGCTGCTTCCTCTCTCATTTATCGAAATGTGCCGTTGGAGCGCTTCGAGAAGATTTTTGTGGTGATGCGTAATCCTTACGCCCTGGAGCTTTCCCGGTTTTCTTATCTAAGACAAAACTTGCCTCAGGACCGAGGTATTGCACAGGATATCGCATTGGAGGGTGACTTCAGAAAGTATCTGGAGAGGGCGCCATTTTTTGGCATGACTCCACCGCGGTTAGACCTCTATTACCACATCAACGGGAGCATGCCCGACAACCTCGTTATTCTTCGATACGAGCATTTGGCGGACGCCATAGAGCGCAGCATTGCCCCATTCCTGACCTCGGGGTACCAGCTCCCACATGAAAATCAGAGTGTTCATGACTCAGTGGCAGAGATATACGACGCTGAAATGGAAGAGTTGTGCTATCAGCGGCACCGCTGGTTTTTCGACAAGAGCTTTTATTCCCGAAGTTGCTTTTAAGGTGCTGCTCTAAATCTTAGTGCGGTTGCTGGGCGTCCGTCACTTCATATCGTGTGACTATCTCGGACTCTGCCAGCGACGGGAAATGAGCCTGATGAGTCCGCTCCAGCGAGAAAGCCTCGGCTTGATCAAGGTAGTGCGGTGAGGAAGGGTCAGTCATCTGGCTGCCGTATTGATGGGTGCCGTGAACTAGCTGCTCGCCATCCCGGGTCCACTCGATAAGGTAATACAAGCCATCCCCAGCGGTGACTGTAAGATAAGCATCCTCCTCCTCGAGGCGCTCGGCATACATCGCGCGCAAGGTATCTGGGCCACCCGAAACTGGCCACACCCGCCCATTCCTGCCATGCTTCTGAAGAGTCCCCCACTCTGGGTCTATGCGGCCCGCCATGCCCTTTACCGAGTCCATACAGTTATTCAACGCCAGCCTCGGTGCCGGTGGTGCTTTGTCTGCACGTTCTGCATGCCACTCCTCGAGGAAGATGCATACCCCGAGCGCAGCATGGCGGTTGGCTTTATCCGTCCGCAGGTCCCAGTCCTTGATGAGTTGAATGGCTATGGCTTCCTCCGCAGTGTTGGGGTCGAGCTGGGCCACTGACGCGAGGTAGCGATACCCGCGATAGTGCGGAGAGTAGGCGTTGTCATGCTTCATGTCATTGAAATGGGCCGCACTGATCTCCTTATTTGCCTCCAAAAGCTCCAGACCCCGCACTGCCCGGTTGGTCATTCGCGTCGGCCAACCGCTTTCCACTGGATAGTCAGAGGCTTTCGGATTGCTACCCTCTGAGCTCACTTGAAAGGGTGACTGGTTGGCGCTATGGAGAAACCCAGAGGTTGGGTTGGTCATGCGGGGCAGCTCTTCTGGCGCGAGATATTCTTCCCAAATCAGTTCGCTGCGATTACCGGGTAGATATTGGTCCCAACGCCAGCCCGGGACACGCCGCGGCATCATGGCGTTATGAATGAAGTGGATCACCCCGTCTGCGTTGGCGTAAACAAAATTGAAACTGGCGATATGCTGCATGCCGATCGCCGCACGCCACTCATCAAAAGACTTGGCCGCACTCATTGCAAGCCACTGTTCCACTTGCCTGATTTCGTCCATACCGGCGTAACGCACGGCGTAGGTACCATGATCTGTCTTCATGACCGGGCCGTGCACCGACCGATAGCCTGTCTCATGCACTGTCCAGGGCAGCCACCCCCATAGTAATACCTTGATGGGAATATCGATTTGCTCGAGGTCTCGCCATGCTCCGTCCAATCGGTAGCGATTTTCATCGTCGGGATCCATATCCAATACGAAGATGTCGACCAGATCGGGCTGGTTAACGGTGGCGCCCCAGCCATGGTGTTCGCTGAAACCCACGCCGAGAGCAGGGGCGCCGATGAACAATCCGCCCATTACATTAAGACCCTCACCGCTTTGAAGATGGGCCTCGTACCACGAAACCGGACCGGTCAGGGGTTGGTGTGAGTTGATCATTAGCAGGGTGGACCCGTTTTCGGTCCGCGACGGTGCCACGGCCGTCGCGTTGGATCCGAGTGTGATGGCGGTTTTCGGAAGCAAGGGCGGTTCACTGACCTCGAACTGGCGGGTCTCCGCGCGTAGGGCAGAGATCGACCGCTCAAAGCCGTAAAACAAAGGATGCCGCAACATGTGGGCAGCAATCACATCCTGCGGTGTGACGGGGAGGACATCAAGAGTGACTCGCTCAGGATGTGCTGCAGCGAAGGTATTAAATCCCGCCGCGAAGGCATCGAGATAGCGCTTGGTTTCCGGTTTCAATAGCGCGTCATAGTCGCGCTCGATGACTGTCCAGAAGCCCAGCCATTTCACCAAATAATCCGTTGCGGCAGCGTCTTTGCCAAAAAATTCTGCCGCTTGCCCTCGATAATAAGGCAGAGATTCCTCGAGAATTTCCCAGCCGTCCTCTGCTTGCGCATAAGCCAGGCCGAACGCCATATCGGCATCGGTTTTTCCATAGATGTGGGGGACACCAAAAGAATCACGTTCGATAACCGCATCGAATGCGAGGGCATGGCCCGCGCTCAACAAGGCTAGGCAGAGGGTGCCAGCCAAGGTACGGGTAGTAGAGCGCAATCTTTCTGAGATTGACGCGGATTGGTGCATAAAAACACATCGCAGATTAATGACAAGAAATGTCAGCCACATGATCGACTGCTCCCGGGGACATTGTGCACCTTGCGAGTATCCAACCTCACCGCTGACTCTAGAGGGGTTGCCCATCTTATGACAATGTTGCCGCTAGATTGAGCTGATAAATGCAGCCAAATTGTCGATATTGGTATCGCTCATTGGCTTGGCAACGGGGTACATCATGGCGGATTGGGCACCCCTCTCTTCACCTGCTCGATACGCCGTAAGTTTGCTGACGATATCTGAAGTTGCCTGGCCTGCAAGGGTTGGGCCGATCCCGCCTTCCGCGCGGCTGCCATGACAGGCGATGCATTGACCGTAGTACTTTTCTCCCAGTGCTTGGGGGCTGGCAGCTGCCATAGCCGCCTGCTTGGTTCGTTCGGTTCCCGCGATGCCACCGCCGTTGTTGGCTTTCCAGTCCTCATAACAGGCTCCCACACATTGGTTGCGGTTACCCGTCCAGTCCGCATTATTTCCGTGGGTGCCTGCCCAGATGAGACCGGAGACGACGACGATAAAAGCGGCGACAAGAGAGGTGGTGTTCATGCAGTCATTCCTAAAATGCGTTCGGGATAATGGGGCGCTTGCCGGAAAGCGCGGAATGATAGTGCTTCGTGGGGCAAGATGACAGGGCCTGCGTGGCGCTTTCTGCAGGCGCTTTGATTGGGGTCTGTTGAGTGACCCGGGGCGACCAGCTGGGCATAATGTCAGTTCACGGCGCGTCGACCCCCTGTTTAATATTCGTCAGGTATTCGCTGCTTGCCGGTAGCAGCAAGAGAAATGCTCTTAACGCCTGATACCCGAGCCCAGTTCGTCACAAAACGCCAAGTTGCCAGCTGATTTAAAGCTGAGGAGTTTTCATTATGGCCAATCCTTACCGCGGCACCATTAAGGTTCGGTTCGCTGATACCGACGCCAATGGGCACGCATTTTTCGGTAGCTACTTCGTATTCGCAGACGAAGTTCTCGGTGAGTACTGGAGTGAGATGGGTCTCGATATTGCGGATGTGGTGGGCCCGGACTTTCTGACATTTACCGTCAATGCCAACATGGACTTTCTCGGCGAAAGTCTTGCGGGAGACGTGTTGGAAGTAGAGGTGCAAACAGAACGGGTGGGTAACTCGAGCCTGGTTATTGGATTTGTCATGCATAACCCGAGGACAAATGAGACGATCGGGCGAGGGAGTTTTACCTATGTCTTTGTTGATAAGCTGACTCGAAAGAGTTGCCCCATACCTGCCGATTTCAAGGCCTCTGTTCTAGCGCGCCATCCCGAGTTGGCATAGGGCCGAGTAGCGGGTGGCGGAGCCGCAATTGGATCCCTCGCGGCAATCCACCACACTTGTGGCACTACTGAGCGACAATGGATCCTAACGTGACGTCCCGCGCCAAAAATACACATCAGGGGAAAGGTCTCACACTGGTATTGCAAGACCTGACTTCTGCATCACCGAATCAGTTGCATGCCAAATCGAGTGAAGAGGCAGCGCAAGACTACTGCTGGTCAGCTTTGGTGTTGTCTGCGGCATTTGGCTTTCGTGTGACGCCGGGTCAGCAATATCATCTGTACCTTACTGAGGAAGCATGGTGCCTGTCCCTGCTGTCACCCGCTGAGTGGGGGTTGCGCATACCCGGCGCCTATGTGGGAGAGTGCCATCTGCGCCACGACATGACATGGGGTTTGACATTTAATGACGCTGTCGCGGCGGGTTCGCCGGTGCACAGTGCGCTGCTGAGCTATCTGGAGGGTATCCGCGAACAATTGATGGAGTCGGGTAGCTGGGAGGCTTTGTTACGGCAGGGAGAAAGACATCTAGCTTACCAGCAGCGGGTGCTGGCAACCGCATTGGCGTCCTCACTCAGGCAGTCACTGACGCTCAGCGGGCAAGCGGGCGTGCCGCCTGCAGTGCCCGCGCTCAGTGATGCACTGGCGTTGCCACATCCCGCGGTCTGAGCCGCTGCATGCCAACACCACACTAGCGCGTGTCAGCGAATAATTCTCTCCCCACCAGCATGCGCCTGATTTCCGAGGTGCCTGCTCCGATTTCATAAAGCTTCGCATCTCTGAGCAAGCGTCCCGTCGGATAGTCATTGATATAGCCATTTCCCCCGAGCAGCTGAATGGCATCCAGTGCGGACTGCGTCGCCGCCTCTGCGGTGTACAGGATGAGCGCGGCGGCGTCCTTGCGACTTTGCTCGCCACGATCAAGCGCCTCGCAGACGGCATAGAGGTAGGCGCGGCTGGCGGAGCACCGGGCATACATATCGGCCAGCTTTCCCTGCACCAGCTGAAATTCTCCGATAGCCTGACCAAACTGCTCGCGCTCGTGCACGTAGGGCAGCGCCGCGTCCAGGCAAGCTTGCAGGATGCCAACAGGACCACCAGACAAGACGGCGCGCTCGTAGTCTAGCCCCGACATCAGCACCCGCACCCCACTGCCAATCTCGCCCAGCACCTGATCGGCGGGTATCACACAGTCCTCAAATACCAGCTCGCAGGTGTTCGAGCCGCGCATGCCCAATTTGTCCAACTTTGGAGATCTTGAAAACCCTGGCATATCACGTTCCACGATAAAAGCAGTGATCCCCTTAGAGCCTGCGTCAGGATTGGTTTTAGCGTAGACCACATAAACGTCGGCATCGGGGCCATTGGTGATCCACATTTTGTTACCGTTCAGGATAAATGAGTCACCTTGACTGTCTGCTCTTAGTTTCATGCTAACCACATCGGAGCCAGCGCCCGGTTCCGACATTGCCAGGGCGCCGACGTGCTCGCCGCTACATAATGTGGGAAGGTAGTTGCCTCTCTGCTGCTCGTTTCCGTTCAGTCGGATCTGGTTCAGGCAGAGATTGGAGTGAGCGCCGTACGATAACCCCACCGAGGCGCTGGCGCGCGAAATTTCCTCCATCGCAATGGCGTGAGCCAGGTAGCCCATACCGCTGCCACCATATTGCTCGGGAATCGTGATGCCTAGGAGCCCGAGCTCTCCCATTTTGCGCCACAGATCAGCAGGAAAATCATTTTCGCGATCGATGTCGGCCGCTCGGGGTGCGATCTCTTTGCTGGCAAATTGATGAACCGAATCTCTCAGTAGACTCATTTCCTCGCTGTGGCCGTAATTTAGGGTGGGGTATGGTGTGCTCATTTAAGGGGCTCCGAATGCGCGCGCGGGCAGCGACATACCGCGCCCTGTGCAAGAGTGTTCTACCACAAACGGGTGACTAACAATCCGTTTGCGCAGTGAGGATGAAAAAGAGAAGTATGGGGCAATTCCTCAAATTTGGTCACTCCATGACGGCGATCAGCTTTCTCGGCGCGGTGGTGGTCCTATGGGTTTTCCACCAGCAGTTGCCCAGTCCCGGCGATGCGTTGGAGGTTTACGCCGCTCAAAGACAGACTATGGAACGCATCGCCTCACTGGTGCTCATGCCCTCGCTACTGGTCAGTCTGCTGTTTGGCATGGCTTCGATGGCGGCTGTGCCCGGGTTTCACGGTGCTCCCTGGGCGTGGGCCAAGTTGGTCACCACGGTGCTGATGCTTGAGGGGAGCTTGCTGGGGATTCAAAGCCCTAACAAGCGAGAGGCCGCGCGTGCTCAGCGGGCTCTGGAGGATGTTGAGTGGATTGCTGAGTTGGGCCAGACCATGGCGGCAGAGCAGTGGTCATTAATCATCATTGGGTTTGTAGCGACCGCGAATGTTGCCTTGGGCGTCTGGAGGCCCCGTTTCCGCTCTCGCGCTAGAGCATCGACCTGAACATCATGGCGAGTCGCTTTCCCCGACTGAGATGTTCAAGAGATTCCTGAGGTTGCGCATCTCGAGACAAAAAATTGGAGAACCCTGCCAGGTCGTCTATGGCAACGCCGTCGAGATTAATGAACCCCATTTGCCAGTCTGCAAATTCGCGGGCGTCGGCCTCGGCGCTGAACAAAACCCGCACTTCTTTGTGGCGAGGATCCTTCTTTATCACGTCAAAAGTTGACCAAACCGCGGCGGGGTCTCCTTCCAGCACCTGATAAAAGGAGCCCTCTCGGTACAGCAGTAACCCTGTCACATCATTTCGAGCGTTCTCTTCCCGAGCTTCGGTCAGCAGTGAAATGAGTGCATCTGGTGGGAAGGGTGTGGTTTCCATGCTGACATACGCGAGCTGAAACAGCGGCGAAGCCTCTCCCGCCGGGGCGCCCTGTTCAGCCTGTGTTTGCTGCGTATTTGGCATGGTATTTACTCCGCGGCAGAGCCGGAGATTCTGAGCAAGTAAGCAATAGCGCTCAGGTTGCTTGCCCCCGCGCCAATAGTCAAATAAAATTGACAATTAATCGTGGGAAAAATTGGACACAAAGTTGAGCAGCGCTCATTTTGGCTTGCCATCAAGTATGAAGGATTTTCGAGGGATGTCATGAACCAACCAAATGACCAGGGCGATGCGGTTAATCTGACCACACAGCAGGCGCTGGAAAGTCAGGCCCTGGCACCCAGGTTTTATTGCACCGATTACGAGGCGATGGAGCACATCGATATTGAGCCCGTGCGTGCCGAGTGGGACCTGATGATGCGGGATTTCGAGCTCGATAAAAACCGCGGGCATTTCAAGAAGAATTACGAGTACGACCCCTCCATATTGGACGCAGATCCGGAGCTCAAGGCAGAGTTCCTCGATTTGCTCGTCTCCTCTATCACTGCCGAATATTCGGGATGCGTGCTTTATCAGGAGATAGAAAAAAACGTCAGTAACCCCGAGGTTGCTAGATGGATGCGCTACATGGCGCGGGACGAGTCGCGGCACGCGGGTTTTATCAATAAGGCCCTGAATAAGCTCGGCGTTGCGGTGGATCTGGGTGTGCTGAAGCGAGAAAAGGAATACACTTTTTTTAAGCCAAAATATATTTATTACGCCACGTATCTATCTGAAAAGATTGGATATGCGCGCTACATCACTATCTACCGTCATCTTGAGCGTCACCCCGAGAAGCGATTTCACCCCATTTTTAAATGGTTTCTGGAGTGGTGTAATGACGAATTTGCTCATGGAGAGGGCTTCGCACTGATCATGCGCGCAGACCCCAAATTACTGAGCGGGTTCAATAAATTGTGGATACGTTTTTTCCTGTTAGCGGTGTATTCGACCATGTATGTGCGCGACCACGCCCGACCCAAGTTGTATGAAGCGTTTGGCATGGACGTTACCGAATTTGATTACACCGTATTTGACATCACGACTGAAATCTCAAAGCAGGTGTTTCCGTTGACGCTCAACACAGACGACCCCCGTTTTCGGGCGGGTCTGGAGCGAATGCGTGAGTTGCAGGTCGCACGAGAGGCTTTAGATGGACAGCGGGGTCCGATAGCGGTGATTAAGAAGTGGGGTTGCTTTGTTGGATCAGGGCTGACTTTTGCACGCTTATTTTTGCTGCCGACCATCCCCAACACGATCCCCGATCAGGTGCGCATGCAGCCGGCCTGGTAACGGCAGACCCGGTGAAGTCGGACAAAGCCCCCAAACAGCGGCCACTGGCGCTTTGGTAGCCGGCCCAGCGCGTTTTAAAAGGGTCAGGGTTGTTCTCGATAAGAGGTGTCTGATAGGTTGCGACTCGGTCGAAGCCTAGTGAGGAATAAACGTGTCCGCGATAATACTGCATCAGGAAGGAGGCGTGGCACTGGTCACGCTCAATCGTCCGGAAGCGAACAACGCGCTCAATCGGCAGTTGTCCGAAGCCATTATCAATACTTTCGATGAATTGGCCGCATCGGATTCGGTGCGAGCGATCGTGCTCACTGGCGCGGGCAGGGCTTTCTGCGCGGGAGTCGATCTCAAGGCGTTGACGGACGAGCCGGAGTTGCTTTCAAGTGGGCTGGGCTTGGGTCCCCAGTCCCCCATTGTGCTTGCTTTGGAACAGTGCCCCCAGCCAATTATCGGTGCGGTGAATGGCGCTGCGGTAACCGGCGGATTCGAGTTGGCGCTGGCTTGTGACTTTTTATTTGCCAGTGAGCATGCGCGTTTCGCGGATACACACGCGCGGGTGGGAATTCTGCCGGGCTGGGGCCTGTCGCAAAAACTGTCGCGCATTATTGGTATTAACCGAGCACGGGAAATGAGCCTTACGGGCAACTTTATCGACGCGCATCGTGCCGAGGCGTGGGGGCTGGTCAACCGGGTGTGTGAGGCAGGGAAGCTCATGGACGAAGCGCTGGCTTGCGCTGCACACGTAGCAGATTCCGATCCGATGGCAGTGCCTGCCCTCAAGTCATTGATGAATGATGGCGCTAAAGAGACGCTGGGTGACGCTCTGACGATGGAGGGCGAGCGGGGGAATGCCTTTGCCAAGACGGTGGATTATAGTCAGATGAGTGAGCGGCTGGCGGCGCTGCGGCAGCGGGCAACCAAGCAGTAAACACCACCGCCGAGACGAGTTGAATCTGTGGATGGGCGTTGATTTGAACCTCTTGGCTGGTGGACTTTTGCTGTGGTCGCTGGCACATCTATTCAGACGCATTGCGCCACAATCGCGGGCGAAGCTAGGGCGGCTGGGGCGCCCGCTTATTGCTTTATTACTGGTGCTATCGATTGTGCTGATGATTCGGGGTTACGGTGAATCCGTAGCCACGCCCTACTGGGGGCGGCAAGCCACATGGGTAGCCGTCAATAACGTGCTGGTCTATTTGGGCTTTTACGTTATGGCGGGCGCTTGGGTGGGTGCACGCGTAAGCGGTGTCGTTCGCCACCCGCAACTGACTGCCGTTAAAGCGTGGGCGGTGGCTCATTTATTGGTCAATGGTGATGTGCCCTCCTTGGTGCTGTTCGGTGGGATGTTGATCTGGGCGATCCTTGAGGTGATCTTAATCAACCGCCAGGAAGGCAGGCCCGCTCTGGCCAAACCCGATTATTCGCTGAGTCGCGAAATGGTGGCGGTGACGATTGCGCTCTCTCTCTATGGGGCTGTTGGCTACCTGCATGGAACGCTCGGCTACCCGGTATACGGTTAAATAAGCGAATGATCCTTTGGTAATGGCAAGATTTATGCTGACTGACCATGGTATCCGCAAGGCCTTGAACACCTTGGCAGAGGCGCATTCTGAAATAGAGCGTGCGATTCGGCTGGTGGGTTATCCCCGTTCGCGGCGGACGGAGCATTCTTTTGAATCGTTGGCAAGAATCGTCATTGGCCAGCAACTTTCTACCAAGGTAGCAGCAACCATTGCAGCGCGAGTGGACGCCGCGATGAAAGGTGATTGGACTGCCAGTACGTTGATGCTGACGCCAGAGGACGCCCTGAGAGCCGCGGGGTTGTCGCGTCAGAAAATCGGCTATCTACAGTCTCTGGCTGAGACGGTTGGACGGGGCGAACTTTCGTTGGAATCATTAAGCGAGCAGTCTGACGCGGAGGTGGAGGCATCTATTACCGCCGTCAAAGGCTTTGGTCAGTGGTCGGCGCATATGTACATGATGTTCGCTCTGGGTCGACCTGATATTTGGCCCAGCGGTGATCTTGCGGTACGTGTCGGTTTTGGCCGCTTGATGGGCTGGCCGGAGCGTCCCGACGAGCGGCGTGTGATTGCCGAAGGAGCGGTATTTGCGCCTCATCGGAGTGCCCTTGCACTGTTGTGTTGGCATTTTTATAGCGAGGCGCCGCTGTGAGTTTCAGCGACTGGGATCAACGTTGCATGGCATTGGCCCTTGAGGAGGCCCGGCGTGCGGCCGACAGGGATGAAGTACCGGTGGGCGCAGTATTGGTGAGGGATGATGTGGTGTTGGCCCATGGTGGCAATGCGCAGATTGAGCTCCATGATCCCACGGGTCACGCGGAAATCAGGGTGCTGAGAGAGGCGGGGGTTCGTGAGGGCAACTACCGCCTTCCCGGGACTACGCTGTATGTCAGCCTTGAGCCCTGCACGATGTGCTGTGGCGCCTTGGTTCATGCGAGAGTGTCAAGGGTGCTATTTGCAGCGCGCGAGCCGAGGGCAGGGGCAGTGATCAGCACCGGTTGCGCGCTGGATAACCCTGTCCTGAATCACAAGATTGAGTGGCAGGAGGGTCTGTTAGCGATGGATAGCACTGCATTGCTGAAGGCTTTTTTTAGAGAAAGGCGTCATTGAAGCACCGTGGAATACGATTGGTTCAGAGAATAGGCAAGCTTGCGCCCCGCAGATGCTCGGGCAACAGTCCATGTATCTCAACGGGTGGGGAAATCCGCTGATCGGGCATGCTTTGCAGTTTCAGGATGCCTTCATAGTGTCTGATGTTGTCGACGTAGGTCACGGCTTGCCCGCCTTCGGCGAATCCATACCTCGTCGTCGTGTAAACAGAGGAATTCTGTAGCTTGGGCAGATGAGCTCTAACGTCTGGCCACAGATGGGGGTCTCCCCCGGCTCGCTCGGTCAGCACTCGCGCATCCTCCAGATGCCCCATTCCAATCGTGTAGGCAGCCAGTGCCATCGAGGTGCGATCCGGCTCTTCAATGTCCGGGGGGAGTCTCCTGTGTAAATCCTTCAGGAAGCGTGCGCCGCCCCGGAGGCTCTGAGCAGCATCGGTACGATCATCGACCCCAAGCTCACTGGCGGTAGCCTGAGTCAGCATCATCATGCCGCGCACACCGGTACGAGATCGGGCGACTGGATCCCAGTGCGACTCCTGATACGAAATGGCTGCGAGCAGCTTCCAGTCCATCTGATATTCGGTCGCCACCGTCTCGATCAGCGGCTGCCATACGGGCAAATCGTCACGGACTTTACGCTGAAAAACGAGAGAGCCCAGGCGTGAGGCGTGCATGAAACGACCAAAGTGCAACCGTTCAAGTTGCGCAATATCGCCCGATTTCTGTGCGGCTTTGATGAACCTATCCACCAGAACTTTTGATTTTGCACCAGCCGGTGTGCCCGGCAGGTACCACACTAGCGGGGCGGGTTCGCCCAGTTCAAGAGCGGCGACCACGCGGGGGAAAAGGCGCTGTTGGATGCTGAATTCGATGGAGTCCACGATTGCAAGCTCCGCCTTACCATCCGTGACCAGTTGCATTAGTTCTAGGGAATCTGCGGCATGAATCTCTCGCCACGTTAATTCTGGCAGCGACGACTGCATGGCCGCGAGCGACTCCACGTGAGCACTTCCCGCGATTACAATGAGGTCGCGCCCCACCATATCTCGGAGCGCATGGGGCCGAAGTAATCCAGACTTGTACACCACCAGCGCTTGCTGTTGCAGGTAGGGCAGAGAGGGATGAAATTGCGCATCGCGTTCGGTGCTTTTACTCAGGCCTGCGGCAGCGATGTGTGCCTCACCTTGCTCGAGCATCTCAAAAAGTTCTGGCAGGCTGAACGCGACTTTGACGCGCAATCTCATATCATGTTGCCGAGCGAACTGCTTCGCAAGGGCGTAATCGAAGCCAGAAGCTCTGTCGCCTTCAAAAAAATAGGTTGTAGGGGTGTTTCGGGTGACGACCACCAGTTCCTCGCTCGCATCGATCGGAGCCAGTGCGGAACTGTCGAAGCATCCCTGAAGATGCATCACGGCTAGGATGAGCGTGAGGAAACGGAGCATGGCCTGATTGTAGGGGGTAAGTGCCTTCCGGGACAGACACTGTCGGTCGAGGCATATATGCCCTGCATTGGGCAAGGTATAATGGCGCCGCTGTCTCGCTCAGGAACCCCAGATGCTTGTCCTACCCGGATCTTCAGCGCTGTCTCAAGCCCGTTTTGAACTCTTGGCCGACGCGATTGGCCAGATAGATGTTGGCTGTAGCTTGCGCGGAGCCGCACATGCCTTCGTCATTGATGTTGAACCTGACCAGCTTGTGGATCGGGACCGACTTGCTGCCCTGTTGCAACCAGGCACGGCAGGCGCCGTTCAAGCCGAGATGCTGGAGGCCCCGGGGCAAAGGGTGGTCGGCCCGCGCTTTGGCACGATATCACCGTGGTCGAGTAAGGCCACCGATATCGCACGCAACTGCGGGTTCACTGGCGTCCGGCGTATTGAGCGCGTGACGGTATTCGTGATGGACGGCTTGCGGATGGGCAGTGATACCCGAGCGCTGGACAGTCTGATCCACGACCGCATGGTGGAAACCGTGGTGACCTCAGTGGCCGCACTGGCGCCTCTTTTTGAGCGCGCCGAGCCGCGGTCTTTTAGCGAAATCGATCTGATGCGCGAAGGCAGTGCGGCTTTGTTTACGGCTAACAGTGGACTAGGGCTCGCTTTGACCCATGATGAGATCGAATATCTGTGCGATGCCTTTCAGAGACTTGGTCGCAACCCGCATGACATCGAACTGATGATGTTTGCTCAGGCAAACTCCGAGCACTGCCGCCACAAAATCTTCAATGCCAGCTGGGAAATTGATGGAAGCGATCAGGCACACTCCCTTTTTGGAATGATTCGCCACACCCATGAAGTGGGCGGCACGGGAGTGCTATCGGCCTATTCAGATAACGCCGCGGTGGTCACGGGCCACTCAGCTGGACGTTTTTATCCTGATCGGGAGGACGGGGTATGGCGTTACCATCAGGAACCGATCAATCTGTTAATGAAGGTCGAGACGCACAACCATCCCACAGCCATATCGCCCTTTGCTGGTGCGGGCACCGGTGCGGGCGGCGAAATAAGAGACGAAGGAGCGGTGGGTCGCGGGTCCCGGCCCAAGGCGGGGTTGGCTGGATTTACTGTGTCGCACCTTGAGCTACCCGGGCAATCTCGGCCCTGGGAGCTCCATTACGGCCGGCCCGGGCGAATGGTCTCGCCACTGCAAATTATGATCGATGGGCCGATCGGTGCGGCGGCTTTCAATAATGAATTTGGTCGTCCCAACTTGGCGGGGTATTTCCGCACATTTGAGATCGAGACCGAGCAGGGGGTCCGGGGTTATCACAAGCCGATCATGATCGCCGGCGGCTTTGGGAACATCCGCTCCGAGCATGTAGAAAAGGGGAGCTATTCAGCGGGTGCCAAGCTTATTGTGCTGGGCGGCCCGGCCATGTTGATTGGGCTCGGTGGTGGGGCCGCCTCATCGATGACCAGTGGCGACAGCGCAGAAGATCTCGACTTCGCCTCTGTCCAGCGCCAGAACCCGGAGATACAGCGGCGGTGCCAGGAGGTAATAGATGCCTGTTGTAGTTTGGGTGCCAGGAACCCGATCGCCTTCATCCATGATGTGGGCGCTGGCGGACTCAGTAATGCGTTTCCCGAACTGGTAAAGGACGGTGGCCGAGGTGGCCAGTTTGAACTCCGTAATGTCCCGAATGACGAGCCGGGGATGTCGCCCCTTGAGATCTGGTGCAATGAATCCCAAGAGCGTTATGTTCTGGCCGTCGAGCCTCAGGACCTTGCGGTCTTTGAAATGATTTGCGCCCGGGAACGGTGCCCCTACGCGGTGGTAGGTGAAGCCACTGCCGAGCAGCATCTGACGGTGAGCGACCGCCAATTCGGAAACGAACCGATTGATCTGCCGATGTCCGTGCTATTTGGGAAGGCCCCGAAGATGCATCGCAGCAGTACCCGACGAGAGCCCGAGGCGGATGCTTTTGACCCCAGCAACCTATCTATGGCTGAAGCGCTTGAACGCGTACTGACCTTTCCAGCAGTCGCCTCAAAGAGTTTTTTGATAACGATTGGCGATCGCAGTGTGACGGGGATGGTGGCGAGAGATCAGATGGTGGGGCCTTGGCAGGTGCCCGTCGCGGATTGTGCGGTTACGACGGTTTCGCTGGACTCGCATTTGGGTGAGGTGATGGCCATGGGCGAGCGAACGCCAGTGGCATTGCTCGATGGTTCGGCATCCGGTCGTCTTGCCGTGGCAGAGGCCATCACTAACTTGCTCGCCGCGCCGGTTGAGGCACTGTCCGATATCAAGTTAAGCGCCAATTGGATGTGTGCTGCGGGTTATGAGGGAGACGATGCCGTTCTCTACGACACGGTGGAGGCTGTGGCAATGCAGTTTTGTCCTGCTCTTGGCATCACTATCCCAGTGGGAAAAGACTCTATGTCTATGCGCACTGTTTGGGAAGACTCGGGGGAGGGTCGTGCGGTTACGGCGCCAGTGTCGTTAATCGTATCCGCGTTCGCGCCCTGCGGCGACGTGCGCACGGTACTCACGCCCACTCTTGTGTCGAGAGAGGATACGGTGCTGCTGCTGATCGATCTGGGCCGTGCTCGCGACCGCATGGGTGGATCAGTGCTTGCGCAGGCGTGGAACCAGCTGGGCGCTGATGTACCCGATGTCGCGGCAGAGGACCTGGCGGCACTTTTTACCCTACTCAAGCAGTTGAAAGAGCGGGAATGGGTGCTCGCCTACCATGACCGGTCAGACGGCGGTTTACTCGTAACGCTCCTTGAAATGGCCTTCGCTGGGCGCTGCGGTGTGGACATTGATCTTTCGGTCGACCGAGAGCAGGCTGCTGCGCGGCTATTTTCTGAGGAAGTGGGTGTTGTGATTCAGGTTGAGGAGCGACACGTCTCTGCCATTTTGACGCTGGCCACCGAAGTGGGCCTGGCGGACACCGTTTCTCAGGTTGCGAAGCCACGAAAAGATGATCGTGTCGTGGTGATGACAGCGCAGTTTGAGCTCATCGACAGTCGCCGTGGCGCGCTTCAGGCCCTTTGGAGCGAGACGAGTCATGCCATTGCGCGGGTGCGAGACAACAGCGCCTGTGCTGACGAGGAGCACGCGCATATCCAGCAGGACGACCCGGGCTTGTCGGCGGCACTCACATACGACTGTGATGAGGACATCGTGGCACCGCTCATTGCAACGGGCGCGCGTCCGCGTGTGGCGATTCTTAGAGAGCAGGGCGTCAACGGACAGATGGAAATGGCGGCGGCATTTGATCGTGCTGGTTTCGATGCGATTGACGTCCACATGAGCGACATCATGGCCGAAAGGCAGTCTTTGGCCGATTTCCAGGGGCTCGTGGCCTGCGGCGGCTTCTCTTACGGCGACGTATTGGGTGCCGGTGAGGGCTGGGCAAAGAGTGTGCTGTTCAATGATGCCGTTATGGAGGAGTTTCAGCGTTTCTTTGTCAAAGAGGATACCTTCGCTCTGGGAGTGTGCAATGGTTGCCAGATGTTATCGGCACTGCAGAGCATCATTCCCGGATCTGATCATTGGCCGCGCTTTGCAAGGAACCGGTCAGAGCAATATGAGGCGCGCTTGTCGCTGGTGAGAGTGGAGACGTCTCCCTCAGTGTTGCTGCGTGACATGGCGGGATCGCACTTGCCCATTGTTGTGGCGCATGGGGAAGGTCAAGCCCGTTTTAACGAGCCTGAAGATCAAGCTGCGCTCGAGGCGGCGGGATTGGTGTCGATGAGATTCATTGATCATCAGCTCAACGTGGCCAGCGACTACCCGTTGAATCCCAACGGCTCGCCGGATGGTATCACTGGGCTGTGCAGCGCCGATGGCCGCGTGACGATTATGATGCCGCACCCCGAGCGGGTATTCCGCGCTGCGCAATTGTCATGGTGCCCACCGCAATGGCATACCGATTCTGGGTGGATGCGGGTATTCCGGAATGCGAGAGCGTGGCTTGGGTAGTGTTGACATGGTGTTGGGGATCGTGAGTGGGTACACTCCGCGCCTGTTTGAGCTATCCCCTGTCCATTTCACTGCACAACCGGTGAGTCGATGATGAATCGTTATCCCCTATGGAAAAATCTACTGATCCTCACAGTGGTAGCGTGCGGCATTTATTACGCTGCGCCTAATCTATACGCCCCTGATCCCGCGTTGCAGATTGCGGGTGCTAGCAGTGCCCAGCAGATTGATGAGCGCATCATGCGCCGCGCAGAAGAAGCGTTAACTGACGCCGGTATTGGATTCTTTGGCGAAACCCTGCAGGCGCAAGGTAAGTCAGCACTCTTACGCCTCAGCGATCGTGAACAGCAGCTCAGGGCTCAGGCGGTCTTGGCACGTGAGCTCGGTGACGGCTTTATCGTAGCGCTCAATCTTGCACCGACCACTCCGGATTGGCTTGTGCAGGGCGGTGCCTCGCCAATGAAGCTGGGTCTTGATCTCAGTGGTGGGGTGCATTTCAAGCTAGAGGTAGATGTTGAAGCAGCTACCGAACGCAAGATGGGCCAATACGAAACGGCCATTAAAAAACGGCTGCGCGAAGAGCGGATTCGCGGGCGGCTCAGTCTTGATGGACGTCGGGTGGTGATGCAGTTCCGGTCAGAGGAAGATCGTGAGGCGGCGCGGCGAGAAGTGGTCGACCTTTACCCGGAATTGTTCCTCGATCGCGTGGATGGGGACGACATCTGGGCGCTGCACGCTGATGTCACTGATCAAACGATCAAAGAAGTCATCGATTATGCGGTAGCGCAGAATCTGACCACCATGCGTAATCGCGTTAACGAGCTGGGTGTATCCGAGCCCCTAGTTCAACGCCAAGGTCAAAACCGAATCGTCGTGGAGTTGCCTGGGATTCAGGACACGGCGGAGGCAAAGCGTATTCTTGGGAAGGTAGCGAACCTTCAGTTTCGTCTGGTCGCGGAAGCCAATGCACCGGTTTCAGAACGGCAAAAGTTTGAGTATCGGAGCCCCGATAGAGGTGGCATTACCGAGTGGCTTGAACGCGATGTCATTATTACGGGCGAGAGCGTTTCTAATGCTCAGGCTGGGTTTGATCAGAACGGCCAGCCGAAAGTCCTGATCAGTCTCGACGGGGAGGGTGGCATGCTGATGTCACGCGCCACACGGGCCAATATCAAGCGCCGCATGGGTGTGCTTTTCATCGAGCGAAAGTACAAGACGCGTTATGAGCTGAATGAGGCAGGAGAGGAGGTCGTCACGCGGATACCATTGGATGAAAAGAAACTGCTGACTGCCCCCGTTATTCAGTCAGCGCTGGGTGCGCAGTTTCAGATAACCGGTTTGGACAATCCTGCCGAGGCATCCGAATTGGCACTGATGCTCCGCGCTGGTGCACTGGCGGCGCCGATTACATTCGTCGAGGAGCGCACAGTGGGCCCATCGCTGGGCGCAGAAAATATTGAGCTCGGGATGAAGTCGGTGCAGGTGGGGTTGGCGCTGGTAGTGCTTTTCATGGCCGCGTATTACCGCGTATTTGGTGTGGCAGCAGTGCTGGCGTTGTCTGCGAATTTGGTTTTACTAGTTGGCATCATGTCAGTGTTGGGAGCTACTCTGACACTCCCCGGGATCGCGGGGATTGTGCTGACTGTCGGCATGGCAGTGGACGCCAATGTGCTGATCTTTTCCCGGATTCGCGAGGAAATTAAGAAGGGGTCATCCCCCCAAACAGCAATCGATACGGGTTTCGATAGAGCGTTGGTGACCATTGTTGACGCCAACATTACCACCCTGATTGTTGCGATTATTCTTTACGCCATTGGCACCGGCCCCATTAAGGGGTTCGCGGTCACACTATCGGTAGGGATCATGACCTCGATGTTCTCGGCCATTATGGGGACACGCGCTTTGGTGAATTTGATTTACGGCGGCCGTCGGGTGAAGGCTTTGTCTATTGGTGGCGTGGCAAGAGTGGCCGATGAGCAGGCGGGGGCATCAGCATGAAAGCACTCCCGTTTATGAAATGGCGATGGCTGGCGGTGGCATTTTCAGCGACCGCTATCCTGTCGGCGATAGTATCCCTTAGCATCAAGGAACTCAATTGGGGCCTCGATTTTACCGGCGGCACTCTGGTCGAAGTGGCTTACAGTGAAAGTGCAGACCTCAGCGCGATTCGAAAAGTGCTGGAGCGAGAGGGTTACGACGGCGCCATTGTTGTGAGTTTTGGCACTGATCGAGATGTTTTGGTGCGCTTGCCTGACGGCTATTCCGACCAGCAAGGTGCCTTGATGGTGGACAGGCTCAGAGCCAACACTGATATGGATGTTGAGCTGCGTCGCATCGAGTTTGTAGGGCCGCAGGTCGGAGACGAGCTCAGAGATGACGGTGGCATCGCGATGTTGACCGCACTCGGATTGGTCATGCTCTACGTGGCCTTCCGATTTCAGATCAAGTTTGCGCTCGGCGCGGTGATCGCTCTGGCGCACGATGTGATCTTCACTCTGGGGTTTTTTTCGCTCACCGGGTTGGAGTTTGACCTCACCGTGTTGGCCGCGCTCCTCGCGGTGGTGGGTTACTCGCTCAACGACACTATCGTGGTATCGGACCGTATTCGGGAAAATCTCCGAATCATTCGTCGGGCGAGTCCAGGTGAGGTAATTGATGTCTCGCTTACAGAGACACTGGGGAGAACATTGGTGACCTCCCTGACGACCTTACTGGTGTTGGCCGCCTTGGCGTTGCTAGGTGGCGAAATGATATTTGGTTTTGCCGTTGCGCTGTTGGTCGGTGTGGCTATCGGGACCTATTCATCCATCTATATTGCAGCCACTACGTTGCTTCAGCTCAAAGTCAGCAAGGCAGATGTCATGATTCCCGAGCGAGAGGGCGCTGATCAGGAGGGGCTGTTGCCCTGATGACGGCCGCGGTGCCCGTCCCCGCGCTACTCAGGATCCAGACCACTGCACCAGCGGCAGTAACTGGCGCATCAATTTGCTGTTACCGCACACGACATTGCCCGTGTCATACCAGGCTTCACCACCCGCGAGGTCTGTGATAAGACCCCCTGCCTCGCGCACGAGCAGTGCGCCGGCCGCAATATCCCACGAATTCAAGCCCATTTCCCAGAAACCATCTAATCTACCCGCTGCAACATACGCGAGGTCCAGAGATGCGGCACCCGCCCGCCGCACGCCCATGGAGCGGCCAGTGACGGCGGCCAGAGAGCCGGTGTACCAATCAAGGTGCTCATCGCAGTGCCCAAGAAAGGGAATACCGGTTCCGAAAAGACTCTCTCTCATTTCTTGCCGGTCACCCACGCGGATCCTATGACCACTCACCTGAGCACCCCGGCCCTTGGAGGCGATAAATTCTTCCTGGCGCACGGGGTCGTAGACGACGGCATGTTCAATCCTGCCTCGGTGCAGGCACGCAATGCTGACAGCAAAATGCGGGATGCCGCGAAGAAAATTGCTGGTGCCATCAAGCGGATCGATAACCCACACATATTCGGAAGCATCATTGCCCGAAAAACCGCTCTCTTCGCATTGGAACCCGTGGTCGGGGTAGGATTTACTCAGCTGATAAAGAATTTCTTTTTCCGCCGCAATATCGACCTCGGTCACGTAATCAGCGGCAGCTTTGCTGCGGTAACCGACTCGATCCATATCGTCTGAGGCACGCATAATCAGCTCGCCAGCTTTTCGGGCAGCGCGCAATGCCATGGATGCGGTAGGTTCCATTAGATATCTCAGTCTTTTTCGGCGGCGCATCATAGCAGGGGTGGCAGGAACCTGATATGCCTCTGCTAGACTGGTGCTGGTCAAGCTAGGCTCTGTGGCCACCTTGTTCGATCAAATGAGAGGGCGTGCTGGGTGCAAACAGTCTCGCTTCAGCATTCTTCCGGTGAGGATGCTCGGTGGTTTTTCCTTCTCCGCAACTGATCGGCTCCGGCCTCGACACCATTGGATAGCAGCTCGCCATGAATCCTGAAAACATTGATATCGTGCTCGTGCACACCACCCACAGCGGCAATATCGGCGGTGTTGCGCGCGCTATGAAAAATATGGGCTTGAAGCGGCTCACTTTAGTTGCGCCTTTGGCGTATCCCGCCCCCGAGGCAACCTGGCGAGCGGCGTCTGCGGGAGACATACTCGAATGCGCGCGAGTGGTATCGACATTGGATGAAGCGATTGCCGACTGTCAGTTCGTTGTGGGCACCAGTGCGCGCGAGCGCCGGATTCCCTGGCCGATTCAGGACGCCCGCCGCTGCGCGGATCGGGTAGTGCACTTATCCAATACAGAGAGAGTGGCGATTTTGTTTGGCCGGGAAGATCGGGGATTGCTCAATGACGAGCTTCAACGCTGTAACCTCCATTGCCACATTCCTACCCATGAGGGTTATGCCAGCCTCAATTTAGCGATGGCCGTGCAAATTGTTGCCTATGAACTGCGTATGGCCCAGTTGCAAGATACGACAGCGCTCGCGGAGGACGCGGAGTGGGATACGCCTTTTTCATCTGGTGCCGATATGAGCCGTTTCTATGGCCATCTCGAGCAGACATTGGTGGATATTGGTTTTCTAAATCCCGACGCACCGAGGCAGCTGATGCCGAGACTCAGGCGCCTGTTTAACCGGGTGCGGCTCGATGAGATGGAGCTGAATATTCTGCGGGGGGTGTTGACGGAAACGCAGAAATCGGCGCGCAGCGGTCAGGACCACTAACAGCTGGCCCTATTCTTGACTAAAATAGTCGGGAATAAGATAATCACGGTATGAAACTGACCACTCGAGGCCGTTACGCCGTGACTGCAATGCTGGATCTGGCGATCAATGCTGGAAACAGGCCGGTGTCATTGGCAGATATATCAGGCAGGCAGGAGATCTCCCTGTCCTATCTCGAACAGCTTTTTGCCAAGTTGAGACGGGGAGAGTTGGTGACCAGTGCACGAGGCCCTGGTGGCGGATATCGGCTTGCCAGAAGCGACACAGAGATTTTTGTCGCGCAGATTATCGATGCGGTGGACGAATCAGTTGACGTGACTAACTGCCAGGGGAAGGGCAATTGTCACCACGGCGAGACTTGCCTGACGCATCATTTGTGGGAGGACCTCTCGGGGCAGATCCACGAATTTTTGAGTCAGATCAGTCTCGGAGATTTGATGGAAAGGCAGCGTCGCAAGGGTGGGGAGCGCAGTGCTGAGGTGGTACTGCAGACGTTGTCAATCAGGTGATCCCTAACTGGGGATAAGGCCGAAAAGGCATAGAGCGAGACAGACGTATTATGAATGCACCGGTAACAGTACAAACACCGATTTATCTCGATTATTTATCGACGACCCCGGTGGATCCTCGTGTTGTCGAGGCCATGAAACAGTGCCTTTCTACTGAGGGGATATTTGGAAATCCGGCCTCACGGTCACATGTCTTCGGCTGGAAGGCCGAAGAAGCGGTGGAGAATGCCCGTAATCAGGTTGCGGAAATGATCAATGCCGACCCCAGAGAGATCGTCTGGACGTCGGGTGCGACGGAATCAGACAACCTCGCGATTAAAGGTGTGGCGCATTTCTATCACAAGAAAGGCAAACACATAGTTACTTCCAAGATTGAGCACAAAGCAGTGCTGGATACCTGCAGGCAACTGGAACGTGAGGGGTATGAGGTCACTTATCTCGACCCGAATGAAAACGGCCTCACCACTCCTGAAATGGTCCAGGACGCCTTACGGGATGACACGATCCTCGTCAGCATCATGCATGCGAACAACGAGATTGGCGTCGTAAATGACGTTGCGGGCATTGGCGAGGCATGCCGGAATGCCGGCGTTTTGTTGCACGTTGATGCGGCGCAGGGTGCCGGCAAAGTGCCCCTTGACATGGAGCACATGAAAATAGATTTGCTGTCGATGTCTGCGCACAAGATGTATGGACCCAAGGGCATTGGTGCGCTCTATGTCAGACGGAAGCCCAGAGTGCGCCTCGAGGCGCAGATGCACGGTGGGGGTCATGAGCGAGGTATGCGCTCCGGGACCTTGGCCACGCATCAGCTGGTTGGATTTGGTGAAGCTGCCAGAATTGCGCGCGAGGGTATGTCTGCAGAGGCGGAGCGGTTGGCTGCTTTGCGGCACCGGTTTTGGGCGGCGATTGAGGATATGCCTGAGGTTTACATCAATGGGGATCGAGAGCAGCGCTTGCCCGGTGCGTTAAATGTGAGTTTTGCTTTCGTTGAAGGGGAATCTTTGATTATGTCCTTGCGGGACCTCGCTATTTCCAGTGGTTCAGCCTGCACGTCAGCCAGTTTGGAGCCCTCATATGTGCTCCGTGCTTTGGGTCTTAATGATGAGATGGCACATAGCTCACTGCGGTTCAGCTTTGGCAGATTCACAACCGAAGCAGAAGTCGATCACGCTGCCCAATGCGTTCGTCACGCGGTGGAAAAATTACGCGAGCTCTCTCCGCTCTGGGACATGTATCAGGATGGAGTTGATCTCAATACTATCGAATGGGCCACCCACTGAAGTGGTCCACTGAGTCTCGGGGAGACAGCCATGGCATATAGTGACAAAGTCATCGATCACTACGAAAACCCAAGAAACGTGGGGAAGATGGATGAGGCCGACGAAAACGTCGGTACTGGAATGGTAGGCGCACCGGCCTGTGGGGACGTGATGCGGCTGCAGATTCAGGTGAGTGACGACGGTATTATCGAAGATGCCAAGTTTAAAACCTACGGTTGTGGCTCGGCGATCGCCTCGAGCTCACTGCTGACCGAGTGGGTCAAGGGTAGGAATCTTGATGAGGCCGCCGCCATAAAGAATACTGAGATCGCTCAGGAACTGTCGTTGCCGCCGGTGAAAATTCACTGCTCGGTGCTGGCAGAGGACGCCATCAAGGCAGCGGTTAAAAACTACCGCGATAAGCGGGACAGCTAGATGGCTATCAGCCTCACCACCGAAGCAGCCCAGCATGTCGGCCGGCAATTGGCCGGCCGGGGTAGCGGAGAGGGTATTCGCATCGGTGTAAAAACCACGGGGTGCTCCGGTCTGGCATACGTCCTTGAGTTTGTGGATCAGCCGGAGCCAGAAGACGCCCACTTCGAATCAGGTGGCGTGAAAGTATTTGTTGATCCCAAAAGCCTGGTTTATCTGGATGGGACGATTGTTGACTTTGCCCGTGAAGGACTCAACGAAGGCCTCGAATTCCGCAATCCCAATGTTGCTGGAGAGTGTGGCTGCGGCGAAAGTTTCACGGTCTGAGCGTAGAATCTGCGATGAGCGCGCCAGCCCGCGATTACTTCGCGTTATTTCAACTTGAGCCAGTCTTCAAAATTGATGACGCCGCCCTGAAGCGTGCCTATTACGCACTACTCGATCAGTTTCATCCCGATCGCTTTGCTGGGAAGCCTCAGGTAGAACAGAGGCTTGCGGCACAGTTTTGTGCCGACGTAAACAGTGGCTTCCGAACACTCTCTGATGAGGTCTATAGAGCGGAGTACCTTTTAAGCCGGCAACAGGTGGACCTCCAGGCGGCGGAACGAGAGGGAGTGGGTTCAGAATTTCTGATGACACAGATCTCGTTGCGAGAGCGTTTGGCGTCCAGTGAGTCAGACCAAGCGGAAGAACGTGAGCAACTTCTTCAGGAAATCAACGACCATTACACCGCCTCACTTGAGCAGTTTGATGTCGCAGCGTCAGAGGGACATTGGCGCGACGCGGCCCGCTGTTGGCAGGAGATGTGCTACCTATCGAAGCTGCTCGAAGTGGCGCAGACAGAGAGCCGCTGACGATGGTGCTCATGCAGATCAGCGAGCCTGGCGCTGAGGCTGAACAAACGGCCGCACGCCGATATGCGGTGGGCATAGATTTGGGTACCACGAACAGTCTGGTCGCGCATTTTGATGGCGAGGTAGTGCAGGTTTTAATGGATGAAGACGGCAGAGCATCTCTGCCTTCAGTGGTTTATTACGGTGACGGCAAAAGTGAGGTGGGAGGCAAAGCCGAGGCCTTCGCAGTTGCGGAGCCGCATAATACTGTTGCCTCCGCCAAGCGCATGCTGGGCCGCGCTCGAGCAGAGTTCAACGATGACCCCTATGTCGCACTGACCCAGCACGGTCTGGCATTCGAGACCGATGCGGGGCAGAAGACGCCCGTAGAAGTCGCGGCACAACTGCTGATAGAACTCAGGTCGCGCGCTCAGGCACACTCAGATGAGCATATGGTGGGCGCCGTGATCACAGTTCCCGCTTATTTTGATGATGCCCAGCGGCAGGCGACGCGGCAAGCGGCGGAGCTGGCAGGGGTAAAGGTTCTCAGGCTGCTCAATGAACCCACTGCGGCAGCGGTTGCCTATGGTCTGGATGAAGCGGCTGAGGAAGCTTCACTGCTTGCTGTTTACGATTTGGGCGGGGGCACGTTTGATATCTCCATTCTGCGCATGAGCCGGGGCCTGTTTGAAGTGCTGGCCACTGGTGGCGACAGTGCGCTGGGGGGCGATGATTTTGATAAAGCCATCGTTGACTTGTGGCTTGAGCGGTTGCATTTGAGTGATCCAACACCCGGACAAAGACGACGCTTACTGGAGTGCGCACGGCAGGCGAAAGAAATGCTCAGCACGGATGAGCAGGCGACGATCGACTGCAGTGCGCTTGCAATGTCGTCTTCAGAGTTGACATTGTCGCGTTCAGAGCTTGAGCAAGTCATTACTCCGTTTGTTGGGAGAACCCTCAGCGCATGCCGAGATACGCTGAAGGACGCGGGTGTCGAAAGTTTAGATCGCGTGGTCCTGGTGGGCGGGTCGACGCGAACGCCCTTGGTCCGACATGCAGTCGCCGAATGCTTTGGCTGTGATCCTCTGTGCACATTGGACCCTGATCAGGTGGTGGCAATGGGGGCAGCCAAGCAAGCTGACGTATTGGTGGGCAATCGGGCAGCGGACGAAGCCTTATTGCTGGATGTGATCCCGCTCTCGCTGGGGCTTGAAACCTATGGAGGATTGGTCGAGCGGATCATTGATCGTAACAGCACCATACCGGTAGCGCTCGCGCAGGAATTTACGACGGCCCGAGACGGTCAAACGGGACTGGTTGTGCACGTAGTGCAGGGTGAGCGTGAGCGGGTGGAGGATTGTCGCTCGCTGGCTCAATTCGAACTGACGGGTATCCCCCCGATGGTGGCGGGTGCCGCGCGTATTGAGGTCACTTTCCGCGTCGATGCAGATGGCATTCTGGAGGTGGCCGCTGTTGAGCAAGAGACGGGCGCGAGCAGTGAAGTGGTGGTGAAACCGGCTTTTGGTCTCGATGAGAGTCAGATCACCGATATGCTGAAGGCCAGCTATGAGCATGCCAGCGAGGACATGCTGGCGCGCAAGTTGGGAGAGGCGCGTCTGGAGGGTGAATCTCTGGTCGTGGGGCTACATGCAGCAATCGCCAAGGATGGTGATTTGTTGAATCCCGACCAGCGCTCGGAGCTGGAGGGAGGCATGCTTACCCTGCAATCGGCTCTGACTGACACCGATCCTGAGCAAATCAGAGCGTTAACCGAGGCGCTGGGGCGTGCCAGCGAGGCATTCGCTGCAAGGCGCATGAATCGGAGTATTCAGATCGCACTGCAGGGTGTATTAATCACCGATTTGGGCGCGGAAGACGCGTGAGTTATAGGTTTTGAGATGACAGAAATCGTAGTCCTGCCACATCATGAAATTTGCCCAGATGGGGCCATCGTGGAGGCGGAGCCGGGAGAGAGTATTTGTGAGGCGCTTTTGCGCAACGATATTGAGCTTGAGCATGCCTGCGAAATGTCCTGTGCCTGTACTACCTGTCACGTGATCTTGCGGGAGGGGTTTGCCTCCCTCGAAGAGGCCGATGAGCTCGAGGAAGACTATCTCGACAAGGCTTGGGGTTTGGAGCCAGAATCTCGCTTGTCATGCCAGGCCGTTATAGGTGTCGCCAATCTGGTGGTCGAAATTCCACGATACACCATCAACCACGCCTCAGAGAGACACTGACTTTACCCCGTGACCTGCATGGCATAGTTGCCATGACACTGTAGTGTAAACGCCGTATACTCCGCGGCCGCGGGCACTCGGTCCGCCATACGTTTGGACAAGACCGGAGCACATCATGGCAGTAGAGCGCACCTTGTCGATTATCAAGCCCGATGCGGTAGGGAAGAATGTGATTGGACAAATTATCAGTCGGTTTGAGCAGGCCGGCTTGACGGTCGTGGCAGCAAAAATGCTTCACCTCTCTGATTCTGTTGCCGGTGGGTTTTACGCCGAGCACAAAGAGCGCCCTTTTTATCCTGATTTGGTGGCTTTTATGACGTCAGGTCCCGTTATCGTGCAGGTAGTAGAGGGAGAGGGTGCCATCGTCCTTAACCGCGAGTTAATGGGTGCCACTAATCCTCAGGAAGCCGACTCTGGAACCATCCGAGCGGATTTCGCCCAGTCGATAGATGCCAATGCGGTGCACGGATCCGACTCCTCGGCTTCCGCTGAGCGCGAGATAGCCTACTTCTTCGCCTCCAGCGAGATTTGCCCGCGCTGAGCACCAGCGTGCATTGATGCGATGAACGCGTCTGGTCAGGTCATTGTCGCGGATACTGCGGTAGATCGCGTCAATCTGCTCGGCCTGACGCGAGCGCAGCTTGAGTTATTCTTTCTCGATTTGGGAGAGAAACGCTTTCGTGCTCAGCAGGTCATGAAGTGGATTCATCATCGTGGTGTCAGGGATTTTTCCCAGATGACCGACCTGAGCCAATCTCTCCGAGAGCAACTCGATCGCATCGCTGAAATTACGCCGCCCCACATTGCCGAGCAGCAAGACTCTCAAGATGGCACGCGCAAATGGGCCATCTCTGTCGAAGGGGGCAGCCTGGTTGAAGCAGTGCTGATTCCAGAGGGCGACCGGGCTACTTTATGCGTCTCATCACAAGTCGGCTGTAGCCTAGACTGTACTTTTTGCTCCACAGGCAAGCAGGGGTTTCAGCGCGACCTGACGGCAGCTGAAATCATTGGCCAAGTGTGGTTGGCAATTGATTCCTACGATGCTTGGCAATCAGGTAAGGGTCGAGTGGTCACCAATGTGGTCATGATGGGGATGGGCGAGCCCCTGCTCAACTTTGACAACGTGGTCTCTGCGATGAGCCTCATGTGTGATGATCTCGCTTACGGTCTCTCTAAAAGGAAGGTGACCCTTTCCACTTCGGGCGTTGTCCCGGCGCTGGATCGACTGGCGGAATGGACCGATGTCAGTCTGGCGGTGTCTCTGCACGCGCCCAACGATGCGTTACGAAATGAGATAGTGCCCATCAATCGCAAATACCCGATCTCTAGGCTGCTTGAATCGGCGCGAGCGTATCTTGACGCGCAAACGGATAAAAAGCGGGTAGTGACGATTGAGTACACCTTGTTGGCCGGCGTGAACGACAGCGTGGAACAAGCTACCGAGCTTGCCCAACTGCTTCGCGACTATCCCTGCAAGATCAATCTCATTCCCTTTAACGATTTTCCCAACTCTGGCTATACGCGTCCCAGTGGCAATGCCGTGAGCCGCTTCTGGCAGGTTTTGACTGATGCCGGGTTTGTAGTGACGGTTAGAACGACCCGAGGTGATGACATCGATGCCGCTTGCGGACAGTTGGTCGGTGAGGTGGTCGATCGGACCCGACGATCTGCCCGCTATCAGGCCGGCCGCCACGAACAGGGCCTATTGCAATCGCAAGAATGACGAAAGGGATGAGGATACTGCTGCGCTATCGCTACCGGATTCAATCCTCGAAGGGTCTCTTGTTGATCATGTCACTTACCGTCAGTCTTCTGACCAGCTGTGTTACGGAGTATAGTGGCGGCGCGTCCATGACGGCTGACCCAGAGGCTACGCTGGACAAGCGTGTGGCATTGGCCCGGCAATATATTGGTGTGGGTGATTGGGATAATGCCAAACGCAACCTTCAGTTGGCTCAGGAAATTGACCCTTATAACCCGGAAGTGTTCGAAGGTTTCGCCTTGGTGTATCAAAGTATGGGTGAATTTGAGCTTGCGGAGCAGCAGTTTCGGTTGGCGCTTGAAACCCGTCCAGCGCTGACGCGCGCACGCAACAATTACGCCGCGTTTCTCTACTCGCGGGGCCGTTATGAAGCGGCTCAACGAGAATTTCAACGGGTGACCGAGGATGCGCTATACAGTGGCCGCCCCATGGCGTTTGTGAACCTCGGGTTATGTCAATTGCAGCTCGGTCAAAAGCAAGCGGCGGAGGCGGCTTTTACCCGCACATTGTCTATGGATGAGGGGAATTCCGCGGCAATGCTTGAAATGGGTTACCTTCGATTAGAAGCGGGTGATACTGACGAAGCCAAAAGGTATTATGTGGCCTACAGGAAGCGCTCTCCACAGCAATCGCCGCGGGGGCTGCTGCTGGGTCTCGAAATCGCCGATGCATCAGGCGACCGGGAAGCGCTTAGCAGTTATGAATCGGCATTGCGCGACCTGTATCCGAATTCAGTCGAATACAGGTCGCGGATGGAGCGTCAGAGTCGATAATCAGCGCTCGGTTGAAGGACCGGGAGCAGGGGGACAGTGTCCATGAGCCAGCCTTCGCCAATACAGCGTCGTAACAGCAGACAAATTCATGTCGGTGGAGTCCCGATCGGTGGCAACGCGCCGATAGCCGTTCAGAGCATGACCAATACAGAGACTTGTGACGTGGATGCGACCGTCGCCCAGATACAGGCGGTCGCGGCGGCGGGTGCCGATCTGGTTAGAGTCTCTGTTCCGAGCATGGAGGCCGCAGAGGCATTTCGGGAAATCAGGCCGCGCGCTGGGCTACCGGTGGTGGCCGATATTCACTTCGATCACAAGATTGCTCTGAAAGTAGCGGAGTACGGGGTCGATTGCCTGAGAATCAATCCGGGCAACATTGGGCGCGAATCCAAGGTCAAAGAGGTGATCGCGGCCTGTCAGGGTCGCGGTATTCCTATCCGCATCGGCGTCAACGCGGGATCGCTTGGTAAAGATTTACTGCGGAAGTACCCGGAGCCCAACGCGGATGCGCTCGTTGAATCCGCATTGCGAAATGTCGACATCCTTGACCGGCATGACTTTCAGGATTTCAAAGTGAGTGTGAAAGCCTCTCAGGTGTTTATGGCCGTTGAGGCCTACCGCAAACTGGCGACTCAAATTGAGCAACCATTGCATCTCGGCATTACAGAGGCTGGAGGCCTGCGGGGAGGCACAGTTAAGTCGGCAGTGGGGTTGGGTATGCTTCTGATGGACGGCATCGGCGATACCATTCGCGTATCGTTAGCCGCAGATCCGGTAGAGGAAGTGAAAGTAGGTTTCGAAATTCTGAAGAGCCTCAAGTTGAGGGCCAACGGCATCAACTTTATTGCTTGCCCCAGCTGTTCGCGCCAGAACTTCGATGTGATCAGCACGATGAATGAACTGGAGAACCGGCTGGATGACGTTCGCACGCCCATGGACGTGGCGGTCATTGGCTGTATCGTCAATGGGCCCGGTGAGGCCAGAGAGGCTGACGTGGGGCTAACAGGTGCTACACCCAATAATCTTATCTATATTGCGGGAGAGCCGGATCACAAGGTGAACAATCAGGATTTTGTTGATCATCTGGAATCTGTGATTCGCAATCGCGCCGAGGCCATCGAGACCGCGCGCATCGAGAGAGATGCCAATATCATCTCCAGCACCCACTGATTGAGCGATGACTACTTTTCGAGCGATACGCGGGATGGTCGACATCTTGCCAGAGCAGACACCCCTTTGGCAGTCGATGGAGTCGGCCGCCACGGAGATTTTATCGGGCTATGGCTACGAAGAAATTCGTTTGCCGATTATTGAAACCACTCATCTATTTGCGCGCTCAATCGGTGAGGTCACCGATATCGTTGAGAAAGAAATGTACAGCTTTGCGGATCGTAACGATGAAAGCATGACGCTGCGACCCGAGGGCACAGCGGGCTGCGTGAGGGCGGTGGTGCAGCACAATCTTGCACAAACCCCTCAGCGCTTTTGGTACGCGGGTCCGATGTTTCGCTACGAACGGCCACAAAAAGGTCGTCAGCGGCAGTTTCATCAGCTCGGTGTAGAGTCGTTTGGCGTAGCCACCCCGGATCAGGATGCAGAACTCATTGCTCTGAGTCGGCAGCTTTGGCGGCGATTGGGGATCGACGATGCCTTGACGCTGGAAATTAACAACATCGGCTCTGCACCAGATCGTGCGCGCTATCGGGAAGCCCTCGTTAGCTACCTTTCGACCTGTCGGGAGCAACTGGATCCCGACAGTCAGCGTCGTTTAGACACTAATCCACTGCGCATTTTGGACAGCAAGAACGCCGAAACCCAGAAGGTGCTCGATGCTGCGCCAGTGCTGAAAGACTATCTGGATGCGGAGAGCCGATCAGAATTTGACCGATTATTGACCTATCTTGAAGAGCTGCGAATCCCCTACCGCGTAAATCCCAGGCTGGTCCGAGGCCTAGATTATTACAATAAATGTGTCTTTGAGTGGACCACTGAGCACCTGGGGGCGCAGGGCACGGTATGCGGTGGTGGACGTTATGACGGGCTTGTTGCGACCTTTGGTGGCAGGGACACACCCGCTGCTGGTTTCGCGATCGGGCTTGAGCGTCTGATCTTGCTCATGCAAGCGCTGGATATTAAAGTCTCGTCCCCGGCCGACCTGTATGTCGTCACGGCGGACGAAGCCGCTTTTCGACACGCGTTGTCGAGGGTGGACTGGTTGCGCGATCAGTTTCCTGAGCTTGATGTTGTGCAACATTTGGGTGGTGGTAGCTTCAAAAGTCAGTTCAAGCGTGCGGACAAAAGCGGCGCTGCTTGGGCGCTGGTCTACGGCGAGGCAGAGGTCGCTGCAAATAAAGTGACGCTAAAGCCCCTGCGGGCAGATGCTGAGCAACGTACCATTGACGATTCGGATCTGCCGGCGTTTCTTACAGACTATTTAGTGGAAGCATACGGCGCTTGATGTAAGTGCTTTTAAAAGGAGTAACGCGTGGCAGACCATATGCAGGACGAGGCCGATATCGAAGCCCTCAAGCGTTGGTGGGACGAAAATGGCAAAGGTATTGTGGCGGCGGTGGTGGTTGCGGTACTGGGCACAGTGGGCTGGCAGCAGTATCAGGGTTACAGCGCCACGCAGATTGATGCGGCGTCAGACCTTTTTACTGAGATGCTGGCAGTGCAGTCTGAAGGGAATGATCCGGAGCGGATTTTCGATCTGGCATCGGAGCTCAAATCCCAGCATGGTGGGTCAACGTATGCGCGCTTTGCGGCGGTGTTCGAAGCCAAAGTCGCGGTGGAAACGAATGATCTTGAAGCGGCCGAATCGGCTCTGAGGTGGGCGCTCGGCGCGGGAGATTCCCGCTCGGATATTGGACAATTGATTCAATTGCGACTGGCGCGTGTACTCGCGGCTCAGGGTAATGAAGCGGAGGCTCTTGCCATACTGGAACAAGGCAGTGCTGCTTACCCTGTGGCGTTTTCTCAGGCGCAGGGCGATATTCATCTTGCGGCGGGCAGAGAAAGTGAGGCCTTGAGCGCTTACCGGGAGGGTCGTGACGCGGCGTCGGATCTGGGCCAGATCAGTTTGGCGCTCGATACTAAAGTGCGCAGCCTCGAAAGTCGCTTGTCGCCAACCCAAGCAATCGGAGAAACGGGTTGATGAGTATATTCAGCCGCCCATTTTTGCTGGCCGCTCTGTTGTCGAGTGCGGGCTGCAGCACGATTACCGGCTGGTTCAGCGACGACGACTTTGATCCGCGCGAACCCGTGGAACTGCAGAAGATTGATGAGCAAGTAAAGATTAAAAGCCGGTGGTCTCGGGGTGTCGGAGATGGCCAGGGTGAGGGGCTCTACAAGATCAACCCGGTTCTGGTTGATGACACACTATACGTTGCCTCAGCTGAGGGTGAAGTTGCAGCGATCGATGCAGACGCGGGACGTGTGCGCTGGAAGCGTGATCTGGATATCGCCCTG
This sequence comes from Luminiphilus sp., assembly GCA_029242325.1. GTDB lineage: Bacteria > Pseudomonadota > Gammaproteobacteria > Pseudomonadales > Halieaceae > Luminiphilus. Next base: position 51,595 of record JAQWUD010000022.1, on the reverse strand, counting down.
TCTGGGGGTGTTTCACATCACAAGGGGTCCATTTTCGTCGGAACGTCCGAGGGATTGGTGATGCGACTTTCAGCCACCGACGGTAACGAGGTGTGGCGTGCGGCTGTGAGCGGTGAAGTGCTCTCCGCGCCGCAGGGAGACGGGCGGTATGTCGTGGCACAAAGCTATGATGGCAAGCTCATGGGGTTTGATTACGACACGGGAGAAGCTCGCTGGACTTATAGCAGCGACGTGCCCGTCCTCACGTTGAGAGGTACCGGTACACCGATGATTCTAGGCGACAACGCAGTTGCGGGCTTCGCAGATGGCAAGGTAGTGGCCGTTAATCTGCGTTCGGGCAATGTAGCGTGGGAGGTCAGAGTGGCGATCCCACAGGGAACGTCAGAAATCGAGAGAATAGTGGATATCGATGGTTCGATGGCGTTGCAGGGAACCGAACTCTATGTGGCCAGTTATCAGGGCCGAGTTGCGGCGATCGATACTCGGTCTGGCCGTCGATTGTGGCAGCGAAACGTGTCGTCAGTGTCCGGAGTGGGGGTCGGTTTCGGCAATGTTTATGTGGCAGATGATGACGGCACCGTCAGTGCTTTTTTACGCAACGGGCAAGGCGTACGCTGGCAAAATATTGATCTGGGTTTTCGCGAGTTGTCCCGACCGACTCCTGTCAGCAGCTATGTCGCAGTAGTTGATTTCGAGGGGTACATCCACCTACTCTCGCAGGTGGATGGCGATATTGTCGGGAGAACGAAAGTGGACTCTGCAGGGGCCCGTGCCGACATAATCGTCAGCGGGAACCGCTTGTACGTCTATTCTAATGACGGCGCGTTGAAAGCTTACGACGTCGAAGCGCGTAACTGAATCATGCTGCCAGTGCTCGCCTTGGTGGGCCGTCCTAACGTCGGTAAATCCACGCTGTTCAACCAGTTGACGCGGACTCGCGATGCGTTGGTTGCTAATTTATCAGGTCTTACACGTGACCGGCAGTACGGTCAGGGCCGTTTGGATGATACCGCTTTCATTGTGATTGATACTGGTGGTATCTCAGGTGAAGAATTGGGCATCAATGCAGCCATGGCGAACCAATCAATGGTCGCTATTGCTGAAGCCGACGTGGTGTTGTTGCTGGTCGATGGTCGCACGGGTTTGCATAGCGGTGACGAGGCACTGGTCTCCTATTTGCGTAGCGAGAACAAGCCGTTCCATCTGGTGGTCAATAAGGTCGATGGTGTAGGCGAGGACATTGCCGCCAGCGATTTTTATCAGCTGGGTGTAGAGCATATTCATAGCATCGCGGCCGCCCATAACCGCGGTGTGAGGAAACTGCTTGCTCAGGTGCTTTCGCCCTGGGAGCAGGAGCTGGCACCTGAGGCATCCGGTTCAGACAAGGATGGCATTCGGGTGGCGATTGTAGGTCGACCTAACGTGGGCAAGTCCACGTTGGTTAACCGATTGCTCGGTGAGGAGCGAGTGGTCGTTTATGATCAGCCCGGTACGACGCGGGATAGCGTGTACATTGACTATGAGCGCCGCGGTCGGCGTTACACGCTGATTGACACTGCGGGCGTGAGAAAGAGAAAGAACGTGCGGGAGGCGGTAGAGAAGTTTTCCATTGTGAAAACGCTTAAGGCGATCGCCGACGCACAGGTCGTGATCCTGGCGATGGATGCGCATGAGGGTCTCGTCGAGCAGGACCTGCATTTGCTGGGGCAGTGTATTGATGCAGGCCGTGCGCTGGTGATTGCATTGAATAAATGGGATGGTATCGAGCCTGACGAACGCGAGTGGATTCGTTCGGAATTGAAGCGTCGCCTTCAGTTCATCGACTACGCCGACATACATTTTATTTCAGCTTTGCACGGCTCTGGGGTGGGGAAACTGTATGGTTCAGTCCATAGTGCCCACGACGCTGCAACTCGCTCACTCAGCACGCCAAGATTGACGCGGATACTTGAGGATGCAGTAGCGAGCCATCCTCCGCCAATGATCAATGGCCGGCGTGTGAAGCTGCGCTACGCTCATGCGGGTGGTCAGAACCCGCCTATTGTGATTGTGCATGGCACCCAAACCGAGGCACTGCCGGCCAGCTATAAGCGCTATCTGGAGAAGATTTTCCGCCGCGAGTTGGAGTTACATGGCACACCGATTCGTATCGAAATGCGGTCTGGGGAAAACCCCTATGCGGGCAAGCGCAACAAATTGACCCACCGGCAAGTGGAGCGCCGCAGGCGTTTGATGAGCCATATTAAAAAATCAGAAAAAAAAGTGCGGCAGAAGAAGCGCGATGGTTAGAGTGCCTCATCCGAAGGGTAGAGGACTGCTTCAATTTCGGTAAGGCGTTGTTTGAGACGGGCGCGGTCATCGGCCTGGACGTTAATGTGGCCCACTTTCCGTCGATTTCGTACCGACTTGTTATACCAATGCAGATTCGTGTCCCTCGTTTGTAGCAGATCGGCCGGTGGCTCCGTGCCTAGCAGGTTAATCATGCCGGAATGGCGGGCAGGTTGAGTGGCACCCGGCAAGACATCGGTAATAGCCCTCAGATGATTGCTGAACTGCGACGTGACGCCTGAGTCCTGAGACCAATGGCCGCTGTTATGCACTCTTGGGGCCAATTCGTTAACCCGCAATGCGCCATTTTCATCAAACAACTCGATCGACAGCACCCCAACATAAGACCAATGGCTCAACAGTGTGTGGGCGATGTGTTCCGCCTGTTTCAGCGTGTGAGCCTTCACGTTGGGTGCTGGCACTTCAGACGTGAGCAGAATACCCTCGCGATGTCGGTTTTCCGAGAGCGGATAAGTGGCAACGTCGCCGCTTACTGAGCGTACGGCAATAAGTGATAGCTCACGATCGAAGTCGACTGCACCTTCTACAACGAGTGGGGGCAGCGCGTGCATTTCAGCCGCCAGCCGGTCCAGCGATTCAGTGTCATGCAGGCGCCACTGATTTTGGCCATCGTAACCTTGCTCACAGGACTTGACGTAAGCGGGGAAACCCAAGGTGTTCACTGCCGCGGTCAGCTCGGCTGCATCCTCCACAAGCTCGAAAGGCGCTGTTGCAATGTCGAGTGATCGCAAGAGCGCCTTTTCCCTACCTCGATGCTGACAGGTGCGAATCGCCTCTGGACCGGGCGCCACGCGACAGTATTCTGCCAATGCCTCAAGCATCGATACCTGCACGTGCTCTTTTTCTACAGTCACCACATTCGGCTGTCCCAGCGCCTCAAACAGTGTTGTGCCAGACATGTGTTCATCCCGTTGCACGACGTCACCCAAGCCGGCTACACAGTCGGTACTCTCCCCTCGGTCGGCAATAAAGGCGAATTGATGGCCCATTTCCCAGCCCGCAACAGCGAGCATTCGGGCTAGTTGGCCGCAACCGGCGATGGCAATCCGCATCATTCTGCGGCGTCGGGGACGCTGTCGGTTTGCCGGGCTCTCCAGTCTTGAATTGCCGCTGATAAATCGGGATCAGCTGTCGCCAGAATTTGCGCAGCGAGCAGCCCCGCGTTGTAGGCGCCGGGCTCGCCGATGGCTTGACAGGCGACCGCTACGCCGCGAGGCATCTGAACCATTGAGAGCAGGCTGTCCATTCCCTGCAGATGTTTGCTGGAGACGGGCACGGCAATGACCGGCAGATGCGTCATCGACGCCGCCATACCTGCCAAATGGGCCGCGCCACCCGCGCCCGCAATGACAACTTTAATGCCACGAGCGGCGGCCCCCTCGGCAAACTTCACAAGGCGGTCGGGTGTGCGGTGTGCTGACACCACGCGGGATTCGTAAGGAATGCCCAGTTCCGACAACACAACGGTTGCAGCGCGCATGGTCTCCCAATCCGATTGGGAACCCATGATGATGCTCACCAGTGGTTCGCTCATGTCTTGTTCTCCTCAGAAGCTCGCCCGTTAAGCAGTTATCGAGCAAGGGCGAGAGTTTATTGGGAAATGCGCTGGACTTAAAGGCATGCGGCGGGCGGCCGCATGCACCTATATTTATCTTATGAATGGCAAATATGAAAAACATTCTATTTGAAAATGAATAAACGGAATCTAAACTACGCGCTAGTTTGCGCTGCTGCAAACGCAGTTACCCCAATAGGAGAAAGGCATGTCGACATACGCCGATACCGTCAAGGCACTCGAGACCACCTGTGGCGAGACCGCTGGTTGGTCAGACATTAGCCCAGAGTATGTAGCGCGCATGCGACTGCAAAATCGCTTCAAAACCGGACTGGATATCGCGCGCTACACCGCGGGCATTATGCGTAAGGATATGGCTGACTACGACAATGACCCTGCCCATTACACCCAGTCTTTGGGCTGTTGGCACGGATTCATCGGGCAACAGAAGCTGATTTCGATCAAAAAGCATTTTGGCAACACCGACAAGCGCTACCTATATCTTTCGGGCTGGATGATCGCTGCGCTCAGGTCCGAGTTCGGTCCTCTGCCAGATCAGTCAATGCATGAGAAGACGTCTGTGCCTGCTTTGATTGAGGAACTTTACACCTTTTTACGTCATGCAGACGCACGCGAGCTCGGCGGTTTGTTCCGCGCATTCGACGCGGCGCGCTCATCCGGAAATGAGCTGGAAGTAAAGAGTATTCTGAATCAGATCGATAATTTTCAGACGCATGTGGTGCCAATTATTGCTGACATCGACGCGGGCTTTGGCAATGAGGAAGCGACTTACCTTCTGGCCCGGCAGATGATCGAGGCGGGTGCCTGCGCCATACAGATTGAGAATCAGGTGTCTGATGAAAAGCAGTGTGGTCATCAGGACGGCAAGGTAACCGTGCCTCACGCCGACTTCATCGCCAAAATACGGGCTATCCGCTACGCCTTTTTGGAGCTGGGAGTCGAGGACGGGATTATTGTTGCGCGGACCGATTCATTAGGTGCCGGGCTCACCAAGCAGATCGCCGTGACACAGGAGCCTGGAGATCTCGGCGATCTTTACAACAGTTTCCTCGATGGCGACTACATCGACAGTGCGGACGATATTGCCAACGGGGATGTCGTCGTCAAAGCCGATGGCAAGTTGCTAAAGCCCGCGCGCCTAGCGTCGGGCTTGTTTCAATTCCGCAAAGGATCAGGAGAGGATCGAGTTGTGCTTGACTGCGTGACATCGCTCCAGAACGGTGCAGATCTGTTGTGGATTGAAACCGAGAAGCCTCACGTTGGGCAGATTTCTAGCATGGTGAATCGAATCCGCGAAGTGGTTCCCGATGCCAAGCTGGTGTACAACAACAGCCCATCCTTCAACTGGACGCTGAGCTTTAGGCAGCAGGTGTTTGATGCCTGGTCCGAGACTGGCCAGGACGTGTCAGGCTACGATCGCGCTGCCCTGATGGATGCGAGCTATGATGATTCTGAGCTGGCTCTTGAGGCAGACAAGCAGATTCAGTCGTTTCAGCGAGATGCCTCACGCGAAGCCGGCATTTTCCACCATTTGATCACCTTGCCGACCTATCACACCGCCGCGCTGTCTACCGATAACCTGGCTAAAGAATACTTTGGCGAAGCAGGTATGCTGGGTTACGTCGCGGGGGTACAGCGAAAAGAAATTCGCCAGGGAATTGCGTGCGTCAGGCACCAAAATATGGCCGGCTCGGATATGGGTGACGACCACAAAGAGTATTTCTCGGGTGACGCCGCGCTGAAGGCTGCCGGCTCTGATAATACGATGAACCAATTTGGTTAATTGAGCTGATGCATTGGCCTCTCCGTGCGGGCGCCTTGGCGCCCGCGCTTGCGTTTGGCATCCAGCACGCGCACTCTTTCGCCTATGAAATGGGAAGAAATAGACCAGCAGGCCTGTTCCGTCGCGAGGGCATTGTCGGTACTGGGTGAGCGTTGGACACTCCTGATTATCCGCGATGCTTTTCGCGGCACTCGCCGGTTTGACGAATTTCAGCGCAGCCTTGGCGTGACCCGGCACCGACTGTCAGAGCGGTTGCGGAAACTGGTAGATCAGGGCGTGCTGACTCGAGTCGCTTACATGGAACGCCCTGTGCGGCACGAATATCGACTGACCCGCAAGGGGCTCGCCCTCTATCCCGTTCTCATGACACTCAGTCAGTGGGGCGATGATTGGATGGATGATGGCAACGGCCCACCGCAAAGCTACCGCCATAGTGTCTGTGGTCAGCCGACGAGAGCAATTCTGAGCTGTGATTATTGCGGCGAACCAGTGCGTCCGGAGGAGGTCTCGCCGCAAATGGGTGCAGTGCTGAGCGCTTATGTGGCTCATCTGAAAGCGCAGGGAGAGCCGCTGCCCTCAGCAGGGGAGCTGGCTCGAGAGGCCACCCACCATTGGCAGCAAGCAGGGGAGCGAGGCCATGAATGAACAGGTGAATCAGTTGGTGATGAATGCTGATTTTTCCAAGATGTCGGAAGGTGGATTGGCGCCCGCGGCGGAGCAGCTTCATCGTAAGCAACGACTCGCTGCAGCCCTGCGCATTTTTGGCAAGTTTGGATTTGATGAGGGAGTGGCGGGGCACATAACGGTTCGCGATCCCATCGATGCCGAAACGTTTTGGGTTAACCCTATGGGGCGCTCATTCAAGCTCGTGCGCGTGTCAGACTTGATCAGGGTGAGTCATGACGGCGAAATTGTGGAAGGTGAGGGCATGCTGAATGGCGCCGCTTTTACCATCCATAGCCATATTCACCAGACTCGCCCCGAAGTGACAGCGGCAGCTCATGCCCATTCGATATACGGTAAAACCTGGTCGTCTTTGGGACGATTGCTTGATCCGCTTACACAGGATTCGTGTGCCTTTTATGACGATTTGGCGCTGCTGGATGAGTATACCGGGGTAGTGGTGTCAATGACTGAGGGAGAACGTTTAGCGACTGCGCTCGGCGATAAAAAAGCGATCGTATTGCAAAACCACGGTCACTTGACCGTAGGCGAGTCGGTTGATGAGGCGCTGTGGTGGTACGTCACTTTTGAGCGTAGTTGTCAGGCCCAGCTGGTGGCAGAGGCAGCTGGTAACCCGAAGCCCATCCCGCACGAAATGGCCCTGCATACGGCAGGTCAGGTGGGTAGTAAGACGGCGGGCTGGTTTAGCGCACAACCCCTGTTCGATGTCATTCTGGCCGAGCAGCCTGAATTATTGGATTAGGGCAGCCCTAAGCCGCGCGCTGAGAGGTCAACTCAGCGCCATCGCTCTGTAAAAGCTGACGATTGAACGCCTGCCAGAGGGTCAGCACAACCAAGGCTTCAACCACTACTAATAAAGCGTGCAGCGACACAACCTGTTCAGTTCGGTCAGTGACGTCGGCGACCTGCTCGAGGCAGGAATAGGCAGCCCACGCACCCGCCATCCCTAATAGATAACCGGCTTGTTTGGCTACATCCAGTTTTCTCAGCTGTTCCACTGATCCCATGAGCAGGGTCTCGCATCGGACCAGATAGCTCCCCAGTGCAAATGTCACCTGGTATCCGATGTAGACAAACAGTGCCAGCGGTGTGTCCACAGGAAACAACAATACTGCGGCGACGCCACTCAGCGTCACCAGTTCGACCGCCAGCGACGAGCGAAAAAACCAAGCGGGAGTCAAAATTCGACTGTATTGTGTGGCGACAGCGAGCGTAGCAAACGCAAGACCCACGCCGCCGGCGGAGAAGACTGCGGGTGAAAGTGGCGTGTAGAGAACGAAGACGGCGCCCACTGACAGTCCAAAAAATAGGGAATTCATGAATTTGTAGCGGACAAACGCCTCGGTTCGGATCGCAGGGTGCGGATTCACGCTCAGTAATCCACGCCTTGTCTGGCGCGAATGCCCGCGCGGTAGGCGTGCTTGATTTCTTTGACCTCAGAGACGGTATCCACTGCCTCTCGAAGCGCCTGGCCACCACCGCGGCCGGTCAAAATGACGCTTTGCGATGTGGGTCGGCCGGTGATCGCAGCGATCACCTCTGCCTCTGGGAGGTAGTCAAAGGCCAGCATGTAAGTGAGCTCATCCAAGACTACCAGATCATACTGGTCGTCGTTAAGCATCCCTTTGGCTTGCGCCCAAGTCCTTTTCGCTGCGCTGATATCACCCTCTCGATCCTGGGTATCCCACGTAAAGCCAGTACCCATCTGGTAAAGGGTCACAGTCGGGAGCTGTTCCCGCACAAACAACTCCTCACCCGATGCCTGCTCGCCCTTGATGAACTGCACAATTCCGACGCGCTGGCCATAGCCCAATGCGCGCATCACCATGCCGAACGCGGAGCTGGTTTTACCTTTTCCGTCCCCCGTAAGGAGCACACTCACGCCGCGGTCAATATCAGCTTTGGCGATGCCTTCATCTACGGCGGCCTTTTGTTTGGCCATGGCCTTGTTGTGTTTGGTGGTGCGATCCATGCTTCAGTCCTATAGGGTCATGCGAATGCCCGCGTAAGCGGTCATACCGGGCATGCGGTAGCCTGGCAGTTGCTGATCGGATTGGTCAGTAAGGTTAAGCAGTCGCGCCTCCAGAGACCAGCGGGGGGCGGCCGCCCACCTGGCGGTCAGATCAACCGTCAGGGTGTCGTCAATGGAGGTCATGAAGGGGTCGGTCGTCGCACCGGTATGTCGTGCGGTGAGCCTTGCCGACCATGCGCTGTGCTCCCATACAATGCTCAGTCGCCCGGTTTGCTCCGGTCGATAAGGTCGCTCAGCCCCATTTTGCTGGGCGGCGTCCATCGAGGTGAAGTTACCCTCTAGCAGCCAGTGTTGAGACAGCGGCAGACTGGCGATCAGTTCTACACCCTCTGAAGTGCTCGTGCCGCTCGTCTGCAGATAACCGCTGTAAGTGGCGAGATCGTAGATGATTTCATTGTCGATCTGCTGGTCAAACCAAATGAGCTCGAGCGCCATTTGCCCAATGTTACCCAGGATGCCGAGCTCCCAACCTTCGGACTCTTCTTCCAGCAGAGGCGTGCCTGCGGCCGGCGGATAGGCAAACGGGCCATTGTTGTAGGCGATTTCGTAGAGGCTGGGCGCCCTAAAACCGGTGCCGATTGCTCCACGTAAGGCCCATCCCTCGGCAATGCCAGTGAGAGTGTATCGGCCACTGATTCGCCAGCTCTCAAATTTCCCAAAATCATCGTTGTCATCGTGCCGCCAGCCAACGGTCATGACACCCTGACCAAAGCGTTGCTGGGCCTCGAGGTAGATTCCCGTGTTATCTCTTGACCAATCGGTGCTGGCGTCAGATAGCGATTGCTCCTCCTGATCCACCCCATAGGTCAATCGAGTGTTATCGGCGGCTTGCCAGGAGCCAACCAGTGAAAGGGTTTCGGTCTCGCCGCTGGTCTCGTAGGAGAGTTGCTTCGCCGAGAAAAAGGCGCGCTCCGTCTCGCTGGAAGCAAAACTCAGCTCGACAGAGTGATGATCAGATCTGTATCGAGCCGCCGCGCGCCAGGCCTGCTGTTCATATTCGTCTTCACAGTCGTGGATGAGGGCAAAGGTTGCGGTATCGTAGCACCCGTCGTATTCATTTTTGCCGGATAGATCGGTCGCGGCGACGTGTAGCGAAAAAGCGTCATTGAGCGCCATCGAGAGCGCCCCGTGGGCAGTGGTATTTTCATAACCATCGCGATCCGGATTCACGCTATCGATGTCTCGGGCATTGATGCCATCCGTCTCCAGTTGTGCGACAGAGATAGACCCAGTCACGCGATCGCCGCTCACCACGCCATTCGCGGCCGCCTGATAAAAATCGTCACCACCAGCCTCGAGGAAGCCCTCCAGCCCAGTCTCAGCTTTGTCATCAGTGGTGGACATCATAATCACCCCACCGGCGTCCGCCCCCCACAGCAGCCCTTGAGGGCCGCGCAAAATCTCTACTCGGGACAGTCCGCTACTCACAAGATGCTCAATCCGGGGACTGATCTGGGGGGAAGAGGGATCAGCGATATTAATGCCGTCCAGCACGATACGTGTGCGGTAACCCTCCTCGCCGCGAATCCTTACCGCAGCTGCCTTGCCGTAGCCGCCATCCATGGTCACGGTCACACCGGGTTGTGTGTCTAACAATGAACCCAGATCCGCGTAGCCCAGCGAGCGCATGTCTTCGCTGTCCAGTACGCTGACGGAGACACCAATTTGATCTATCAGATCAGGGGTGCGCGAGGAAACGACTACTTCTTCAACAGCACCCGCACCCGGCTCTTCCTCTGCGGCAGCAAAGGTCGCCCCGATGGTCGGCAGCGCAAAGAATGTTATGATCGAGAGCGCAGTAGCCCACGCATGGAGTGACCGGTCAGTGCTGTTATCTCTACTCGAGAAGGCGACGGTCTGAAGCCTTAAAGGGCCCGTCCTGAGCCTACGGTCACGGTATGAGTTCATTGGTGCCATCCCTTTCGCCTGTCAGCGTTATGCTCTGATTTGCCATCAAGCATTGGCATGGCTGGGGATGCTAAACACAGCGCGGCATCATTACCGGGCGTATCGGATGCATCCTGCAGAAGCCCGCCGCTTCACATGATGGTTGCACGTCAGGCAGGTATCGGGCTCTCACTCAGTGATGACCGTTGCGGGGGCAGCGCCGGACTTGATCTCGTCTCACCGGACTTCCCTTTTAACCTGCCCAGCTCTCCAGAGCGGCAGGCACCTAACGGCCAGCACACTACTCTCCCCACAGCGTGGGGTCAATGGATTGCGATGGTAAACTGGAGCGATGCCATTCATCGTCACTGATAGTCCACCGACAGACGCGCAGCGGCACCGTGTAGCTATGTTGCTGGGTCGCAAGCCTCGCGGCCTTCGTGCTATCGCCGTAACAGACGTTAATGATGACCCCATCGTGATACGCGTGTCTTCGGTCGTCGACGACAAGCCGTTTCCAACCCTGTATTGGTTAGTAGGTGCTGAACTCTCCTTGCGTATCGACCGCCTCGAGGCTTCGGGATGGATAGCGCGGTTGCAGGAGAGGGTGGACATGACACCAGCGCTGCAGGTCGCATTACGAGAAGATCATGTGCTGCACAAGCGATTGCGCGCTGACTACATGACGGCCGAAGAGCGCGACTTCCTCTATGCGAGTGGTATGCAAAAGGCATTCGATGGGCGCGGCATCGGAGGGATCGCTGACTCGTCTCGCATTAGATGCTTGCACACGTGGTACGCGGCGCACTTGGTCGCACCCAATTCAGTGGGCGCGATGGTGGATGCACTATTGAAAGAAGGTGAATACTTGGCCACTGATTAAGCGCTGCAAAATGCTATCCTTGCGCGCCTTTGATAACTGCTTTTTTACAGGATCGAGAATGGCGACTAACACCGATGATCTGCGCATTCGCAACCTTCGCGAGTTGCTCACTCCAGAAGCGCTGATCGATGAAATGCCCGCCAGTGACGAAGTGGCACAGCAGGTCAGCCATTCGCGCACCGCCATTCAATCGGTTCTTGATCAGTCGGATGACCGGCTGGTGATCGTTGTCGGGCCGTGTTCAATACATGACCCCGCTGCCGCTCTTGACTACGCCGCGCGACTCAAAGCATTTTCCGAGACGATTGCGGATCAGCTTTTGATCGTGATGCGGGTGTATTTCGAGAAGCCTCGAACAACCGTGGGGTGGAAAGGCTTGATCAATGATCCGCATCTCGACAATTCGTTTGATGTGACTGAAGGGTTGAGACGCGCACGTAGATTGTTGTTGGATATCAACGCAGCTGGTCTTCCTACTGCTACTGAGTACCTGGATCTTATTTCTCCCCAGTACATAGCGGATCTCATCAGCTGGGGTGCAATCGGCGCTCGTACCACCGAGAGCCAGAGTCATCGCGAGTTGGCCAGCGGGCTGTCGTGCCCGGTTGGCTTTAAGAACGGCACGGGTGGCAATATTCAGATCGCAGTCGATGCAATCGGCGCGGCTCAACACTCCCATCATTTTTTATCCGTGACGAAAGGAGGGCAGTCGGCCATTTTTGAGACCGCCGGGAACCCTTACTGCCATCTGATTTTGCGAGGCGGTCCACAACCCAATTACGATATGTTTTCGGTCGACGACGCCAGCGCCATGCTGAGAAAGGCATCGTTGCTGGAGAGCATTATGATTGACGCCAGTCATGCCAACAGCCGCAAGCAGCCTGATCGTCAGGTTGCTGTGGTAGAGGATATTGCCTCTCAAATAGAGCGGGGTGATCATCGCATTACGGGTCTGATGCTCGAGAGTTTTATCGAATCTGGCCGTCAGGACGTCGTCAATAAGGATGACCTGATATACGGCAAAAGTATTACCGATCCCTGTATGGATTGGGCGCAAACCACTCAGACGCTGACAACGCTCGCTGCGGCTGTCGAGCGTCGCAGGGAATCGGGTTGATGTCATGATCAGGAGGCCACAGGTATTCAGTTTAATTTGGCCTTTACGGTGTGCCATTGTATTGCTGTTACTGGTGGCGCAGCCCGGTTTCGCACAAGTGCCGGAAGATGCCGACCTGTCCGACCTGTCCGACCTGTCCGACCTGTCCGACCTGTCCGACCTGTCGATTGCTCAACTTTCGGAAGGGGTGGCCCGCGAACTGGCATCACTGCGCGAGTTTGAATCCTACAATCTACCCGACTCCTTTGAACGTCGCAGAATACTGGAGATCCGGCGCGACGAAAAAACCATTAATCTGTTCAACAATATTTTGGCGCTTGCCGACCGGGTGATGGCGCTACCCACCGATGCACCGGAGAGACAGAGTTTCAGGCAGCTCGTTGAGGCGCGAGAGAGTGTAATCGAGAACACGCTGGTCGACCGCTTTACCAGCCTGACTTTACGTCTCAATGAATCAGTTGCGCGACAGAGTGCATTAAGCGGTGCCGAACGCCTGAGCGAAGAGTCCTATTCCGTAATGTTTGACGGGCAGAGGCTGCTCTATCTGCAGTTGGCTACCAAACAGGTTTTGTTGTTGCAGAATTTGGAATTTGATGACAGCGATTTGAGGAAGAAAATCGTGCGCACCCTCAGTTATTTTGGTGAGGAAATGATGGGTCAAGTCCACCTGCATCATCATGCGCTGAAAATGTTGGCGGCCCGCCAGTCAAGCGATGGCACCGATGCGGAGCTATTGCAGGCGGCCCGATTTGAGTCTGAACGATTAGAGATCGCCCTAAAACGGTTAAGGGGAGTGGTGTCGCAACTCACCCTGCTGGATGCTAGCACACTGGAGATGCGCAGGGTGCTGATAGATGAGGGTGGCGGCCTCGCGCTCTCCCTGGTAGATACCGCAGTAGTGAACATCCTCTACGCTGAAGTGATGGACAGTGTTGGGGATTGGGTCAGTGTCAAGGGGGCTGGCACTACCGTGTCGGTTATCCTGTTTGTTCTGATAATTTTTGCTGCACGTCAGTTGGCGGGCGTCTCGCGCCGCTTCACTGAACGCGCATTGGCCCACTCGAATCCAGCGATCTCTCAACTGCTGCGGGAAACCCTGATTTCCATGGCGGGCACAGTGGTCTTTATGATCGGTGTGCTGGTGGCATTGGCGCAGGTGGGTGTATCGGTGACACCGCTGATTGCTGGATTGGGTGTTGTGGGCTTTATCGTCGGTTTCGCACTCCAGGATACATTGGCCAATTTTGCCTCGGGGGCCATGATCCTCGCCTACCGGCCGTTTGACACGGGCGATTTTATCGGGGCTGCAGATGTCGAGGGAGAGGTACGGAAGATGAACCTCGTCAACACCACCGTGGTAACGGTTGATAACCGCGTGTTGATCATACCCAACAGCAAAATTTGGGGCGGCGTTATCCTGAATTTCACAGGTCAGCACTTGCGTCGCACCGACATGATTTACCGCGTCAGTTATCGCGAAGATCTAGACCATGTTCAGCGTGTACTGGAAGAGTTGATCGCGGCAGATGAGAGATTTCTCCACAACCCTGAGCCAATAGTGCGGGTAAAGCAATTCAGTGATTACTCCATCGATTTTTTAGTACGGGCGTATGCCAGAACGGGCGAGTTTTGGGAGACAGTATGGGCCCTGAACAAGGCGGTGAAGCAGCGCTTTGACGCCGAGGGAATAACCATTCCAGTGCCTCAGCGCGACATCCATTTGTCTGGCCATGACAAGCACGTAGATGAGTTAGCTCAGTAGCGCTCTCTTCGAGGCTCGGCGTTCAGTACCTCCAGCTTACACCCGTTGAAAGCGTAAAGTCGCTGTTGGACAAGCTGGTATTGTCCCGGTCGCCTGCGTTATCGATTTCCGTTCGCGCGTTGATTGTCCAGTAAAAGTTGCTGAACAGCTCCCAGTTGACCAGCAATTCGAGGTCGCCTCTCACCCGGCCGAAATCTGAGAGTGATGGATAGGCATTGCTCGTCACCAAGATATCCATATCGAGGTCCTGAAAGCTGTACAGGTGCCACTGAAGATTGATGAAGAGCTCCGAGTCGTTACAGGTCGCCAGTGTGGTGTCGTCTATCGCGGTGTCGCCCATCGTAGTGGATAAGTGACGGGTGGCCGTCTGGTCCTCGCAGGAGCTTCGCCTTTCCTGCACACCCTGTACCCCAGCTGATACAGCCAATTCGCGGCCCAGTTCATTAATGAGGTAACGCCCAAGACCAACCCCCAATGACGCCCTGTGAGTTATGCCGAGTTCGTTATTACTGGAGTAGACAGCGTTCAACACCCGGTAAGATTGTGCCGTGCCGCGCGCTCGCCAAAATTCACGGTACAAAGAGAAATTTGAGGCATTGCTGGTTTGTTTGACGCGGTTTTCGTTATCTTTGCTGACCGTTTTGCTGTCGTCGATTCGGGCAGAAAAACGTGTTCGGCCACCGCGCGTGTCGTAGGTTCCTTTTGCGGACAATACAAGCGCTTGGCTGTTCGGGTCGGCAGTGAAGGTGCTGCTCAGCTGCAGATCTAATTTGTCTTCCAACGCTTCCTCAATAGAGCGCACCTCTACGATGTCATCGATGTCGAGTTGCCTGTATTCCCCTGCAGAATGAAAGGTCAGTTGATCAGGGACATCGTTGGCCCCCCATCGGCCATAGATTCTCTCGCCATCGGCGAGTCTCACCTCGTACATATAGCGGCTGTCAATTTGCTGTACTTCGCGCCACTTGATACTGAGGGTGCCCGCGTAATCGGTGCTTAAGGATAATCTGCCCGCCGACATCGTACTGACGCCTCCCGTGATTTGATCGCCGTTGGAAACGGTGATGACGTCGATATTAGCGTGAGCCAGGACCTCACTGCTGCCTAATAAGAGGATGTAGGCAGCTCCTATGAAGCGGTAAGAAAAAAAGCGAAGCATATGCTAACTCCGATGCGTTTTGTTGCGCAGTTGAATTGAGGGGGTGTGAAAAAAGTCAGCTAGGCCTCATTTGGCAGAAGCAGAGTTTGTTGCCATCAGGATCTAGAACATAGGCGCCGTAAAAAAAATCCGGGCATGCGCTCGCCGGGAGGGCCGTCGCAGGTGGCACCGAGCTCAATGGCTTTTTCATACAGTGGGTCGCAGGTCTCTGGAGTCCCCGCGCGAATCGCCACCATGGTGCCATTACCCGGGCTTGCCGCTTGCTCGTTATAGGGAATGCACACTGCCAGCATGGGATTCTCCACACTCATTCCGTATAGGGCGATGCGTTCGTTGCCGAGTACATAGTCAGCACCGATCAGACCCAGCAAGGTGCTGTAGAAATGCTTGGCGCGCTCAAAATCGCTGACGCCAAGCGTTGTGTAGGCAATCATGCCGTTCTCCTTGTCTACAGACCCCAGACAAGGAGTCTTTCCCATTACCGCGATCGCGTGAGTGGCGACGATATCCACATAGCTTATCGGTGAAGTGGCAGGATGACCAGATTTCGGGCTTTTTGTGTCACCTCAAGAGGGCGTATTCTGCACCCTGACGTGTCCGTGGTGGAGTCGATGGAGCCTTTACTGATCGCTCTCATTGTTGTGTTGTTGATCGCTGGACTGGTCTTTAGCCGGGTTGCGCCAGCTTTGCTATTCACGCTGGCCGCTGCAGCCTGCGTACTGGCAGGCAGCATCGACATGCAGATGGTATTGGCCAAAGCAACCAACGATGGTTTGGTCACGCTGCTGTTGCTGGTGATGGTGTCTATCGGGCTTGAGCGACTGCCATGGCTACTGACTTTGTCCAGCCGCCTTGTAAAAGGGACACTCCCGACCACACTGGTCAGCTTGTCAGGTATTACAATGCTGTTTTCGGCTTTCGTGAACAACACAGCAGTCGTCGCAACTCTGGCAGGCACGCTGCGAAAAACCCCCTACCACCCGGCGAGCAAGATCCTTCTCCCCATCTCTTACGCTGCAATATTGGGCGGCACGCTAACCCTCATTGGCACGTCGACCAACCTGATCGTGAGCAGTTTTCTTGAAGACATGACGGGCGAGGGGATCCCTTTTTTTGCATTTTTACCCGTCGCGTTGCCTGCTGCATTGGCGGGTCTGATTGCGATGCTGGTGATGCACAGAGTGCTGCCGTCTTCATCGGAGGGACCGCTGCAGGTCAATGATTTTCTGATCGAAATGGTCGTAGCAGATGACTCTCGGTTGGTGGGTAAGACGGTAATGGAAAACGGATTGCGCGACTTGGGTGAGCTGTTTCTGGTGGAGCTGGTTCGAGAGGGTCGGTTGCTTACTCCTGTCTCGCCCGAGGAACTGCTGGAAGCCGGAGATCGGCTCATCTTTTCCGGTGATGTGTCCCGCGTGGGCATTTTGGAGCGCTTTCACGGACTGAGTTCGTTTGCGATTGATCAAGGGCTGCTGGGAACGAATTTGACCGAGGTGGTTTTATTGCCCGGCGCCCCGGTGGTGGGGCGAACTATCAAGGACAGCGCATTTCGATCCCGGTTCGACGCGGCCGTAGTGGGAGTCCGCCGCGATGGCGAGAGGCTCTCGGGCCGGTTGGGCAACATTACCCTTCGTGCGGGGGATTCGCTCATGCTGGCGGTCGGACCTGATTTTCAGAAGCGCAGCAATCTCGCGCGCAATTTTCTGATCACGGATAGCAGCGTTGCCAGTCATAGCTTATCCACCGGTAAAGGCTTGGTGGTGACGGGGGGGCTTTTTGCTGCCATTGCGTGTTCGATTGCGCAGTGGCTACCCTTGGCCACTGGGCTGATGTTCCTGCTACTACTGATGCTTTGGCTGAAGCTCTTCACCACAGCGGAGTTACGTCGACGGTTTCCCTTTGAGATCTGGCTGATCGTTTCTTCCGCACTTGCGATCTCGCAGGCTGTGATGGAGTCGGGCCTTATGAGCCACGTTATGGACGCTCTGTCGCCTGCCATAGCTGCAGTGCCGCCGCTAGCCATGCTCGTTGCGGTTTATATTTTGACGTTAGTGATGACGGAGCTGATGACCAATAATGCCGCTGCGGCGTTAATGTTTCCGCTGGGTTACGCGGTAGCAGTCACATCGGGATTGGACCCCATGGCCTTCGTCATGGCCGTGGCGTTGGGCGGTAGCGCGTCATTTCTTACACCTTACGGCTATACCACCAATCTGATGGTGCAGAATCTGGGTGGCTATACGCGTGGCGATTATGTTCGCTTTGGTTGGTTGGTGTCGCTCGCCTACTCGGCAGTCGTATTGGCGCTACTGCCTCGAGTTTTTCCATTCTAATGGTGACCTAATCCATTCGGGCTGCCCATTTTGCCTGCAGTGGAGCGAGTGCAGACCTGATTGCGCGGAGCCATAAAGCCGTTTTAAGCGAAGCCCAAATCACCGATAATCGTGGCATGGTGGTTTTCCGATGGTAAAAATGAATGAGCATCTGAGCGCATCGGAGCGAGAACAATTGCTCCGACGCAGCGACTTGTGGGCGTGGTGGCTGTTGCTGTCCAATTGGGCGATGATTCTTTTACTGCTGCTGCTCGCGGGTCTCTTCCCTCATCCACTGACTTTGCTCGTGGCTTGGGTGATGTTGCCTGGCCGGCAGTTAGGGCTGTCTGTACTCATGCATGAGGCAGGCCATAGCACGCTGTTTGTACGACGCGGCTTGAATCAATGGGTGGGTCAGTGGCTCTGCGCGTTACCTACGCTGAATGATCTCCAGAGCTACGCGGCGGGCCATGTCGATCACCACCGTTTGGCGGGCACTATGGATGATCCCGATTTACCGAACTATCGTGCTTATCCCATCGATCGTCAGCGTTTTCGGCGCAAGGTATTTCGTGACCTCACCGGCCAAACTGGCTTCAAGTTGCTGAGCGGTCTTGTGCAGGGGGGTCTCTCGCACTTTGGTGGTGACGCCCTCTCAGCGGGTCGTGGCCTGCTGTCGAAACAAATCGGGACGCAGATGATGCTGGGCTTTGTATTGTGGTCAATGGGAATAGGGTGGACCTGGTGGCTCTGGTTTGGCACGTTGATGACCTCTTACATGCTAGTGGCCAGGCTACGGCAGATCGCAGAGCACGCGGCAGTGCCCGACGCGAACGATCCGGACCCAAGGATGAATACGCGAACGGTGGATGCGCCCGCCTGGCAGCGTTTTGTGATGGCGCCTAATTTTGTCAATTACCATCTCGAGCATCATTTGCTCCCCGGGGTGCCCTGTTACCGATTGCCTGCGTTTCGGGCGTTGCTTATGAAGAAAGGACTTTTGGCTGACGTGCCGCTGTTTTCGGGGTACTCGGAGGTGCTGAGGCATACGGTGCGAGCCACGTGAGCCTGTCCCCTGACCAATGGGTAGAGACGCACCTAGGGCCTATCGCTGAGTGGCTGTCTTCGGTCGTGTTCTACGCCGTGCCAGTGGCCGGCACTCAGGTGCCACTCATCGTGGCGTGGACCGCAGTGGCGGGGCTGTTTTTTACAATTTATCTCAGGTTCATCAATTTCCGGGCGCTGGGCCTCGCTATTCGTCATGCGCGAGGAGACTTTTCAGATCCTAATGCACGTGGAGAAATCAGTCATTTCAAGGCGGTTGCCACTGCCATCTCCGGCACGGTCGGGGTGGGCAATATTGGCGGTGTAGCGGTGGCGATCTCACTCGGTGGGCCCGGCGCGGCATTCTGGCTCTTTGTCGCCGGTCTTCTCTCCATGGCGACAAAATTGGTGGAGTGCACGCTGGGCGTGAAGTATCGGCGCTACAACGCAGACGGCTCTGTATCCGGCGGCCCCATGTTTTACATGGAAATGTATTTTCGCGAACGCGGCTGGCCATTGCTCGGTAAAGGATTCGGTAGCTTGTATGCGCTGGCGCTAGTACTTGGCTGCTTGGGCATTGGCAACATGTTTCAGTCCAATCAGGCCTTTGCGCAGGTGCTTGTGATCACCGGGGGCCAGGATTCTTTTCTAGCTGATCGGGGCTGGATGTTCGGACTCGCACTGGCCAGCGTGATTGCCGCCGTGATTATCGGCGGCATTCGATCGATCGCGCAGGTGGCGGCAATACTGGTGCCGGTGATGGCGTTACTCTATTTTTGCAGTAGCCTGCTGGTCATTGGTCTGAGTGCCGAATATCTCCCAGCGGCGCTGGGTATGGTGCTCTCTGAGGCCTTCACCGGGCAGGCCGCATCGGGAGGGATTTTGGGTGCCATGGTGATTGGTTTTCAGCGAGCGCTGTTTTCCAACGAAGCGGGAATCGGATCTGCCTCAATTGCCCACGCCGCGGTCAAGACCGAAGCGCCTGCCTCGGAGGGCATTACAGCCTTGCTTGAACCCTTCATTGATACCGTTGTGATCTGTTCTCTGAGTTCGCTCGTGATTCTGACGACAGCGATCCCTCAGGGTCTGATGGGATCGGGGTTGGCGGGGATAGAGCTCACCTCTGCTGCGTTTGCCTGGCATTTTGCCTGGGCGCCTTACGTGATTGCGCTCGCGGCGATGCTGTTTGCTTTCTCCAGTGCGCTGGCCTGGTCTTATTATGGTTTGAAAGGCTGGACTTATTTGGTGGGTGAGGGCCGCTTTCGAACCTTCATTTTTCAGACGATATTTTGTGTCTTTATTGCTTTAGGCTGCATGTTGGAGTTGAGGGCCGTACTGGATTTCTCTGACGCGATGACCTTCATGATTGCGCTGCCCAATATTTTGGCGCTGTATTTGTTCGCCCCCTTGGTTCGAAGGGAGATCAATCAATATCTCGCTGCGGTAGAAGGACGCTGAACTGTCTCAGTAGGGTCGATCACCCTCGCTGACCACGCGATGCAGGCGCCGGATAGCCGGGAAGAAATCGTTTACCGGTTTATGCTGGGTGCTGCGGTTATCCCAGATCACCATGCTGTCTGGCTGCCAGTGAAAGCGGCAGGAAAATTCGGGCAAGCTCGCGTGGCGCCACAAAAACTGCAACACCTCGGCCGATTCTAACGGCGGTAATCCCACGATGTGAGTGGTAAACAACGCGTTCACAAACAGCACTTTCTTGCCTGTCTCAGGGTGCACTTGCACTACGGGGTGACGCACTGGTGGATTGGTGGCAACGGCGTCGGCGAGACGGTCGCGCCCTCCGGATTCGCTCAGACTTTCCTTGAAGCCGTGGCTGAAATCATGCACCGCAATCAATCCGTCCAGATACCGTTGCATCCCTTGTGAGAGTCCATCGTAAGCCGCGGTCATGCTGGCAAACAGGGTGTCGCCGCCAACTTCAGGAATGGTGATACCGCGGAGTACGGTGACCGAGGGAGGGTGCTGTCGAAATGTCATATCGGAGTGCCACGCCTCGATTTTTGACGGATTCTCTGGCGTGCTCTCCAAAATCATTACCTCGGGGAGATCGTCGACGGTGCGATAGGCAGGGTGGGTTTGTAACGGACCGAAAATTTCAGCCAGTGCTTTCTGGTTTGAGGGCTCAATGGATTGATCGCGCAGAAATAATACCTCGTGCTCATTGAGCAGGCGCCGTAAGGCACCTGCGAGCGCGGCGTCGATGCCCTGCGCCAGATTGATTGCCTGCAGTTCTGCGCCCAGCGCACCTGCCACCCGCTTGATGAACATGCCCATCTCTCCTGTCCTAATGCGATCCGCCAAGGCCACGGAGGGATTGTGCTCGCCCATGACGTGGGAGAGCAATAGTCCGCTTGGCAGACTGCACGAACAGCTTGGGCAGATTGAGAAAGTCATCCCCTGCGCAAGCGCTCTCTCGCCGATAACAGGAGTTAAGTGAATGAAGAATTGGAACCGAATAGCACTGGTGTGCGTGATGGCAACCTCGCAGCTGAGTTACGCCGGCTCGCCTGTGCGCAGTGACATGGCTCAGGCCGATATGCTCGCATTGCAGGTTGATCAGGGTCCGCTGCAGGACGGAGGAGTCAGGGCCGTGTCTGCGTTGGAAGCGGCTCAAGTCAGAGGAAAAGTGCTGCCCTATGTGCTGGGAGTGGCGGCTGTCGATCTCGCCTTGGCCTCTTTTTACTGGGGTGTTTACGTGCCGTTTTACGCCGATAAGGAACCTGCGCACTGATGATGTGCAAAAGGACTGTGCACGGTGTTTCCACAGACAGTGTGGCGCGTCTGAAGGAGAAGTTAGCAGCAGACGCCCGGCACCGGGTGGCTGCACGCTACTTCACTGTGTGGATAGTGCCGGCGCTACTTTTATGGGCAGCCGCCATTGCAGCCGTTGACCTCGCGATGGGGCAGATGGTGCCTATCGGCGTCTCGTTGGCGTTGTATTTCTCTGGCACCACGGGGATTGTCATTGGGTTGGATCAATGGGCTCGCCGAAAGTCTGGCAAGCCTCTGTCCAGCGCAGGGTAGATGTGTTGCAGGAGCAAGCAGGGTACATCCCTCGGGGATACGCCTCACTTAGCGTGTGGAGGTTGAATGCGATCAGCGCGTATCTACCCCAATTACAAATCGGCGCGCAAAGTGATTCAGCGCGTGCCATGGGCGGGTGGGGTGTTACGACATCTGATTACCGGGGCCGTGAGGGCATGTCTGCTTGTCTCGGTCTCGGTCTCGATCTCTGTCGCCGACGCCGGTGCGCAACCCGTTAAAGCGCCGGCTCTGCCTATCGTGAGGCAGCGTTTCTCGTACGACTGCGGTGTCTCGGCGCTGGCGCATTTACTGTCAGTGAGGCTGCAGCGCCGCGTCGAGGCTCGGGAACTCACGGCGACCCTACCGCGTGATCTTCCCGGGGAGCGACGTATCCAACAAGATGGCTACAGCCTGGCTCAGCTGGCAATAATGGCAGCGCAGATGGGCGTTGAGCCACGCATGGAGCGCATTTCCGCGACCGCGCTTCCGGAACTGTCCTTGCCGGTGCTGGTTCACCTGCGGCTAACGAGCGGTCCCCACTTCAGCGTGTTGACCGCTGTGGCAGGAGACAGCGTGTCATTGGCTGACCCCTCTCAAGGCGCGTTAATTTGGCCACGTTCCCGTTTCCTGGCAGCCTGGGCGCCACACGGCGCGGGTTACATCCTGACGGTTACAGGAGCTCCTGCCGTATCAACGTCAGCCCCCCTGCCAGGATTTCTTCCGCTCCGGAGACATGAGTGACCACTGCGGTGCTGACACTTTCCGGTCGCAGATAGCACTCAGCCACCCGGCGCATATCATCAAGCGTGGTGTTCACAATACCCGCTCGGAAACTGCGGCGATGCTCGTCCGTGCGACCGAATAAACATTCATGAAAATGCCGCTTGGCCTCGCCGGCAGGTGACCCGGGCTTATCCAAGCTCGCCACCACACTGAGGATGGCTTCCTCCAGTGCGAGCCGCTCATGCCGGGAATCCAACAGCCACCGCACTGATGCATCGAAGTCATTCAATGTCTCGAGCAATCTCGGGTCGCGATAGGAGAAGAATCGAAAGGCACCGATATTAGCGTCATGACTGGCGCCGCCCCCGTAGGCGCCACCTTGCTCGCGAATGCTTCTATGTAAAAACCCATTGCGCAGAAATGCACCGAGCACGGTAAGTACTGGAGCGTCTGCGTGCCCGGAGGGCACCGTGGGGTAAGCTCGAGCGCAGAAATTGACTTGGGTATTGGTCACCCACATTTCGTGCTTGGCCTCGCGAATTGGGCTAGCGCGCCCGGTTTCCTGATCGGCCCTTGGCAGCCGTGCCACAATCGATTGAGCCGCCGAAGCGGCGGCCTCGATATTGGGTGTATCTGCTATCGTGCAGAGCACGGGGGCGCCAGCCCCTGCGATCTTTTGGTGCACCGCACTGAGTGATGCGGCAAGGGTTTCCAGTTCGCCATCCTGATTGAGTGCCTCGTCCAATGCGCGCATCCGGCGAATACCCTCTAGCCCTCCTTGCTCGTGGGTGCGACGGGCTAGGGGACTCATTCCGGAACACGCGGCGCTCATGGCCAACATGTGGCCGTTACCGGTAATCCCCTGATCCCGGCGAGCGCGGATCTGACTGATCAGATCTCTGATGCGCGAGGGCTCATCAAAGCGCGCGGCTTGCAAGGTGTCAGACATCAGCTCTAACTGTGGTGAGATGCGATCAGCAAGTGCTTTGGAGGACAGCACAAAGTACGAATCAGCAGATTGCTCGTCGTCCCGGTGGGCGCGACTGCTAACAGACGCGTTCAAGGAGCCAACCGTTGCGGAGTGTCGATCCTGTGCCTCGAGATAGTCGAGGTCACCCACGCCCACTTCTGCCATGAGCGCTGTCAGCAGAGGCAAGTGCTCTTGCTCGCCAGCTGTCAATGCGGGTAGCCGGCTCCCCCATTGCTGATAGACGAGGCCATTGGTGCCGGCGGTGTAGCGATAAAGAGTGCTGTCCCCTTCCTGAATTTCCGGAACTGGAGAGGGTATTTCAGCGGGGATATCCGCCAACTCCACGCGGGGCAGCACGTCTGGGTCGTCTTTCTGTGCCTGCCGGTCCCGGAGCCGCGTGGCGAGATCCAAAATCTCAGCGGTATGTTCTCCACTCAGGGTCGATTTCATTTCGGCCAGCCGAGCTGCTTCGGCGGCCTCACGCTCCTGCGACAACTTGGGGTCGGGCTCAACCACTAATCGCACCCGGTGAGGGTTATCGATAAGCATCGCTTTGATGAGATGTGGTATGTAATCGGGATCTTTCACACGCTGGCGCAGCGAGGCGATCACGGGCTCCAGATCCAACGCGGCCACCGCGTCACCGTAATGCGTGGCGGCGCTGAGCGCGCGCAACATGAGGTTGAGGCCGTAAGGCATGCCGTCGCCGCTCACTTCTCGCTGGTGCAGCTCGATCTGCCTGAGGATGGCCTCAATCTTGTCAGGGTCAACACCGTTGTGGGCAATCTGCTCGATACACGCGAGCACCTCGCGCTCAAACGTCTCTGCATGAGCCGCCTCACTCCCTTCGATGCCGCAACAGAACACCATTTCCCGCATCGATTCCTCCAACCCACACAGAGGCGAAGGCGCTGTCCCCAGGGCGGTGGTTTCGAGGTAGTGCATGAGGGGTGAGGCACTATTTTCCATCAGTACCGAGGACACCAGTTGGGCCTCCAGCATCGCTGTAAGGTCGGCGCTTTCCCCGAGTTTCCAGCCCATTATAAGGTGAGTTTTATTGTCTCCGTTCTCCTCGGGGTCGACGACAAAGGGGTGCACCGCAGCTCGAGGAGCAGCAAACGTGTGCTCCAGCTCGACCTCAATTTTTCGCCCGAGTGCCTGGAACCGATGCAACACGGCCGATTCGAACTTGAGCTGATGATCTTCAGCGGGGATGTCACCAAAAGTCAGGAAAATCGCGTTGCTGGGATGATAGTGCTCGGCATAAAAATCTCGCAGTTGCTGATAAGTGAGATCGGGAATCCGCTCAGGGTCGCCGCCGCTGTTGAAGTGGTAGGTGTTGGAGGGGAACAACTCGTGGCAGAGACGATCCCAGAGCACTGAGGGCGTGGAGGACATCGCGCCTTTCATCTCGTTAAACACCACGCCTTTAAAGACCAGTGGCGCTGTTGCGTCGTCATTTTCAAACTCGACTCGGTGGCCTTCTTGGGCAAAATCGAGGGGGTCCAGGCGAGAGAAAAAGACCGCGTCGAGATAGACGTCGAGCAAGTTGCCGAAATCCTTGCGATTCTGAGTGGCAAAAGGGTAAGCAGTCCAGTCAGAACTGGTAAAAGCGTTCATAAAGGTATTGAGCGATCTGCGAAGCATCATGAAAAACGGATCGCGAACTGGGTAGCGTTCACTGCCGCAGAGCGCGGTGTGCTCGAGGATGTGTGCCACGCCTGTGGAGTCCTCTGGGACTGTTCGCAAGGCCACCATGAAGACATTTTCCGCGGATTCGGCACCCATGTGCAGGTGAACCGCGCCGGTCCCCGGATGCACATACTCTTCTACCGTCAGATTCATACTGGGTATGGGTACCGCGCGCTGTCGCACAAATGTGTTGGGGTAAGGGTGGGTCTCGGATGTGCGAGAGGCTTCAGTCATGTTGGAATCCGTTTCTGTCATATGGGTGTTAGTTGAGTGTAATGTGGGGTCAAGGGATGCGTTTTTCCAGCGCTATTTCAAAGAGCCAGGGCCAGCGTTTTCCGGTCACCCAAATGGCGCCAGAGACGGGGTCTTGCGCGATACCATTGAGCACGTCGGTATCGCGAAGCCGATCGTTGCTCGCCAGCAGTCCCGCCAGGTTGATCATACCCACTACGCGGCCAGTGTCAGGATTAATTCGGGCGATCTGATCTGTTTGCCATACATTAGCCCAGATTTCCCCCTGCACCCACTCGAGTTCATTGAGATGGCGCAGTGGCTCACCGTGCAGGGTGACGCGCAGCGTGTTGACCTTGCCACCGTTGCTGATGTCGGCTGAATATAATTTATCCGAGCCATCGCTGAACCACAGCACGGATCCACTGTGTGTTGCCCCCCAGCCTTGCCCCGGCAGCGCGCTCTGTCCCAGCAGCGCCATGTCCGGTAATGAATAGAGCAGCATCACCCGCTCCCGCCACGATAGTAGTAACAGCCGGTTGTCGATGATGGTCAGACCCTCGGCAAATATCCTCGGATCCACGGCCACGGTTTGTAGCAGCTCAAGTTTTGGAAAGGCGTAAATGCGAATCGCTGAGCGCCCGTACAGCCCTGAGCTGACATAGAGTCGGCCATCATGAATTTCCAGTCCTTGAGTGAAATTCTCTCTGTCAAAACGCTGTTTCGACAGCACGCGGTAGTCGTACTGAACCACCGCATCCCCCGACATCTCTGCATGCTGCTCCGCAAGCAGCCCATGGCAGTGCACGGCCAGGCATAGGCCAATGAAGTAGCGAGTGATTTCAAGCCACACCGATGCCTGGCGTCGCGTCACAGCGGTTCGCCTCGCTTGAGGGCGCGCTCGGCAAATCGGGCAGGTGACACAGCGCGTTGTAGATAGCGTGGCGTCGCCGGCGGCGCTCCCAGCAAGTGATCTGCGAGCATCTGCGCTGCCAGTGGTGCCGCCGTGAGTCCACGCGAGCCCAGGCTTGAGAGTATGGCGAGCCCCGGCAGAATCGCCGCGGGCACGTTAATCATCCGCTTTCGGTCATGCCGCAGCGTTTCGTAGCGCTGGTTGAACGCGGCGAGTTTGGGTGCCATGCCAACAACGGGCAGGTAGTCATTGCTGTTGCAACGCAATGCCACGTGTCCCTGCCATTCGGTATCGGGGGCGGTAAGGGTCAGCGAGGGCAGCGCACGATGCATCATGTCGATATTATGCGCATGCTCGGCTGCACGTTCATCTGTCCGAATATCGCCTGGCCCAAAACTCGCTCCTAGGCAGTGCATGCCCTCGCGCGCGGGCGGCAGGTACCCTTTGTCACACAGCGCAATCCCGAGCTGGCTCAGTGCTGGAGGAGAGGCCACATGCGTTGTCTGTCCGCGGATCGTGGCGAGGGGTAACCAATCCAGCCCTTGATGTGAGCGCACGCCGGCAGCGGTGGCCAATACTGCGATGGATGTCTCGGTGAGCGTCCTACCTTCTCCGTCCTTCCCTTGCCATGTGCCTGCATTGGTTTGGGCCAGTGTCACGGGGCCACACTGCTCTTTCACCGTGATCAGGGGATGGGCAAGTAGTGCGCGGCATACGGCCCTTGGGTCGAGCCAGCCCCCGCGTCGGTAATGGACGCCGCCGCAGCGGGGTTCCAGACCGATCATGGCGGCGATCTGCGGCGCATCAAGCACGGCGGCAAAATCCGGCGCATCCATCAGGGCCTCAGCCAGATGGTTCAGGGTTTCGTCAACTTCCTGCAGCTGAATGTAGCCCCCCAAGCTTCCATCACGCTCAGGACTCAGCGCGCCGTTATCCATCAGGCCGCGGTAGTGGTCGGTAGCAAAGCTAAACGCCGCGAGTGAAAAATCAGTGAGCGGATTGTGCCGATGGGACAGCCGTGTATACGTGATGCCCTGCAAATTACTCGAGCCCCCCTCTGCGACACGGTGTGCCTCCAGCACGGTCACCGGTATGCCACGATGGGCGAGCGCGTGCGCGATATGGGCGCCCGCCAGCCCTGCTCCCACGACGCATACAGGATCGGTTGTACCAGGGTTGGGGTTGAGATCCCAAGGTGTAAGAGAGGGAGGTAGGGGACGGCGTGCCGCCAAGACCCCTGCCAGCGCGTCGCGTTTGTCACCAAAACCTGGGCGCATGGTCACGTCAAAGCCCTTGGCAGTAAGGCCGCGTTTTACATCGCCTGCTGCGGTAAAGGTCGCAAACGTTGCCCCGGATCGGCTTAATGATGCCATGCCGGCGTAGACGGTTTCACACCAAGGCCCTGGCTCGCGCGCCGGCGAAAAACCGTCGAGAAACCAGGCATCAACCCACGCCTGGCCATGGCTTGCGAGATCTGTGAGTGCCTCACCGGCATCGCCCCACCAGAGATCCAATGTCACACCCCAGTCAGCAAAGATCCTGCGATGACAGCCCGGTAGCGGGTCCGGCCAACGTGGTAGCAACGCCTGTGCCACAGAGGCCAGCTCTGGCCAATGAGACAGTGCCCGGTTCATCAGTGTGGGGGGGAGAGGCGCCTGTTCGATACCAATGTAGCGTAGCGACGCGCCGGCAGGACGCAGCCGTATCCATTCGGCCAGTGTCAGGCACAGGTTTAAACCGGTGCCGACCCCAATTTCCCCCAGTGTAAAGGGGCTGCCTTCCTCCAGGCCTTGCCAGCGCTCCCTGAGATGATTGCCCTGCAGAAAGACATAGTCAGATTCCGCACGGCCGTCGTTCGTTGAAAAGTAGATGTCGCCTGTGGCCCGCGATACGGGGACGTTGTCACGCCAGTCGAGTTCCGGAGCGGGAAGGGGCCGCCAGATTTGTTGGGTGGGGTTGATCACGTGGCGTTATAGTCAGAAATATTCAGAGCAATCCGAGAGGTCAAAGGTGTTATTGCCAACCATCACCCTCAGTCTACCAAACAGCCGAGGGTAGCGTTGTCGGAAAAAGGCGGTATGCCCATGCGCCGGTGCACGTTAACATCGCGGTTTCGGCACCACCCTATCAGGAAACCCCATGGCAACAAGTGATCGAAGCTTGACGGACGAACAGTTCGCCACCATTTGCGTCAACGTCGTACACCAGACGCTGATTGACTGTTCCCGCACCGTTGGCAAACGCCTGTTCAGGGAGTTGGAGTCTGCAAAGCGGGTGGCAGTCACTCAGCTGCGGATGGAGGACGAGAGCGAAGTGCGGCTCGACATGACACTGGATCACACTGAGTTCAGAGGGGCACTCAACTTTTCGCTTTTTAGGGATTCAGTCCTCGCATTACTCTCCGGCCTGACCGAGGTACTCCGCGACGAGGAAAGATCACTCAATGTCATGCGGATGATGGACGAGAGTGGTCAGGCGACATCAGAGCGCCGTCTGTTCGGCGTGCCGGGAATGGTGGTGGCAGAGAGTGTACCGAACCTGCTCATGATGGGAGCGACTCCCTCGGCCTCAGAGCCGGTTGTTTTGATTGAATTGATGTACGTCGATCCAGACCAATTTGCTCAATCCGACTCGGCGAGCAGCGCTTCTTCCAACAGCTGAATGGCGGGCGGCGGCACAATTGTCACTGTTTCTTTTTCGGTGGGTGCCGCGACCTGAGCCTCGCCTCGGGCGATGGCTTTGCCGTCCTGATTGGTCACCTCGCATTGCAGCGTAACCCAGGGCCGCTTGGCGTGTTTTTCAGTGACTGTGAGCGTTACGGTGAGGGTGTCGCCAAGAAAAGCCGGTGCTCTGAATTGGATATTCTGGCTCAGGTAGACCGAGCCGGGGCCGGGCAACTGCATCGCAATGGCGGCACTGATCAGCGCGCCGGTCAGCATGCCGTGAGCAATGCATTCGCCAAAGGGCGTGCCGGCAGCGTATTCGGGGTCGAGATGCAGCGGGTTGTGATCTCCCGACACTGCGGCAAACGCCTCTACCTCCTGGTGGGTGATAAGACGGGTATAGTGAGCACTATGGCCGATTTCGATTTCGTCAAAGGTCAGGTTGCTGATCTGCAAAGGAGAGCTCCCAATGTTGCGGCTTTGGAGGTGGGGGAGGTTGACCCCACAGCGTGCTATCCACATCATACCTAAACCATCTGTATTACCCGAGATAAGTCCATGACGGAAACGGTCCGGAGCGCGATCGCGGCGCAGCTCAGCGCATTGGGGATTCCCGCTGACATCACTACCGACGGTTACCCCTCGATTGTGGCGCTGTTTGAGGAGGCGTTGGCTACCTATCGAGGCGAGTCCGCATGCAGTAGCGTCGGGCACACACTTAGCTACGCCGATCTTGATGGGCTCTCCGCGGCGTTCGCGGGTTGGCTACAACATGGGGTGGGTCTCGACCGGGGTGACCGTGTCGCGATTCAGATGCCCAACCTCATTCAGTATCTTGTGGTTTGTCTCGGCGCGCTGCGGGCCGGAATGGTGGTGGTGAACACCAATCCGCTGTACACCGAGCGCGAGCTCGAGCATCAGTTGAACGATGCCGGTGTGAAGGTGATGGTGGTGCAGGCTAATGTTGCCCAAACAGCTGCTGCGGTGTTACCCCGCACCGGAGTAGAGACGGTTGTGGTCACCGAAATTGCCGACTTGCATCCACAACCCAAGCGGGCACTCATTAATTTTTTGGTGAAATACGTCAAGCGCATGGTGCCGGCGTTTTCTATTCCAGGTGCGCTCAAGCTGAACGATGTGCTGCGCCAGGGCGCCAAAACACCTTATCAAGCGGTGATACTCAATCGCGATGATCTCGCGATGCTGCAATACACGGGGGGCACCACCGGTGTCGCCAAAGGCGCGATGCTCACCCACGGTAACTTGATCGCCAATGTGTTGCAGAGCGACACCTTTTTTACCACGCACGATATTTCCGGGCAGGGCAGCACGATTTTGCAGCCATTGCCGGTCTACCATATCTACGCCTTCACCGCGTCCATGTATGCGTTGCGAGTTGGCGCCCATACCGCCTTCGTGCCGAACCCGCGTGACTTGCCCTCGGTGGTCAAGGCGTTCGATGAGCATCGGCCCGCATTATTTTGCGGTCTGAACACGCTGTTCGTGGCCCTGTGCAACGACGATCGCTTTCGCGCCCTCGATTTTTCCAATCTCAAGGTCACCCTCTCTGGGGGTATGGCGCTGACCCATGACGCAGCGGGCCGTTGGCAGGAAGTCACGGGGTGCAGAGTGTCCGAAGGCTACGGCTTGACGGAGACGTCGCCGACCGTGTCGGCCAATCCGGGCAATGGTGTGCAGATTGGCACGATTGGGGTGCCCGTGCCGGGTACGGAGATTCAGATTCGTAACGACGACGGCAACCCTCTTGGACTCGACGAGGCGGGAGAGCTCTGCGTGCGCGGCCCGCAGGTCATGGCGGGGTATTGGCAGCGGCCTGAGGCCACCGCCGAGGTCATTGATGCCGACGGCTGGTTTGCTACTGGCGATATCGCACTGGTGCAACCCGATGGCTACCTGCGGATTGTTGATCGTAAGAAAGACATGATTGTAGTGTCGGGCTTTAATGTCTATCCCAATGAGCTTGAGGATGTGCTGGTCGCGCATCCCGACGTGGTGGAATGCGCCGCTATCGGGCTGCGCAGTGAGAGCACGGGTGAGGCCATCCGCATGTTCGTTGTGCGCAGCAACCCCGCTCTGACTGAGGACGCCGTCCGCGAGTTCATGCGCGAGGGTCTGACCGGTTACAAGGTTCCGAAGTCAGTGATCTTCAAGGAAGAGTTGCCGAAGACCGCAGTGGGTAAAATTCTCCGTCGCGAGTTGCGCGATCTCGATTGACCGCGGCCCTGACGGCATGACCACTAGCCAACCGGCGCGCGAACGCGTAGTGCCGGAAAAAATCGATTTTCCCGAGCAGCTACCCGTTTGCGAACGCCGGGGGGATATCGAAAACGCCATTCAGGACCATCAGGTGGTGATTCTTGCGGGCGAGACGGGGTCGGGTAAAACCACCCAATTGCCCAAAATCTGCTTGAATCTGGGGCGTGGCCGCCAGCAACGCATTGGTCACACACAGCCGCGGCGGATTGCCGCTCGCACGGTGGGTCAACGTATTGCTGAGGAGCTCAACACCTCTCTTGGTGGGTTGGTGGGCTATCAGATCCGTTTTAACGATACGGTTTCTGAGGCCACCGCCATCAAGCTGATGACGGACGGCATTCTTCTTGCCGAACTGACCCACGATCCGGATCTCACCGCTTACGACACCCTGATTATTGATGAAGCCCACGAGCGCAGCCTCAACATCGATTTTCTCCTTGGGTATCTAAAACAACTGCTGCCGCGACGACCGGATCTCAAAGTTATCGTCACCTCAGCGACCATCGATGTGGAACGTTTCTCGGAGCACTTCAACGGGGCGCCTGTGATCGAGGTAAGTGGGCGCACCTACCCCGTTGAGATGCACTATGTGGGGGATACCGAAGATCGGGATGAGGGCGTCCGCCAGCAAATTGCCGACTTGCTCGCCGAGATCGAGCAAGGACGCTTTGGTCCTCGAGGAGATACGCTGGTATTTTTGCCCGGCGAGCGAGATATCCGAGAGCTGGCTCGCGCGCTTCGTCACAATGACCGATTGCGCGTGCTGCCGTTGTACGCCCGTCTGAGCCAGGCCGAGCAGAATCGGGTGTTTCAGAGTGGTGGAGCGGGCATGCGGGTGGTGCTGGCGACCAATGTGGCAGAGACCTCTCTGACCGTGCCCGGTATTCGCTACGTGATCGATCCCGGTGAGGCGCGCATCAGCCGCTACAGTGTTCGGAGCCGGCTGCAGCGGTTACCGATTGAACCCATCTCTCAGGCCAGCGCTAATCAGCGTATGGGGCGCTGCGGGCGACTCTCAGACGGCGTGTGTTTCCGTCTCTACAGTGAGCAGGATTTTCTGGGTAGAGCCGCATTCACCGACCCCGAAATTCGGCGCACCAATCTGGCCGCCGTGGTCCTGAGAATGCTGGAGCTCGGATTGGGCGAGGTGGATCGCTTCCCGTTTATTGACCCGCCCGATCCGAAGGTCGTGCGCGATGGTTATCGACTGCTGGAAGAGCTGGATGCAGTGTCTGCTCGCGGCAAATTGACCGCGCTGGGGCGACAGCTGGCGCGCCTCCCGGTGGACCCGCGCTTGGGCCGTATGCTGCTCGCCGCCAACGAGCTGAAATGCCTTCCGGAAGTACTGGTAATTGTCAGCGCCATGTCGATTCAGGACCCCCGCGAGCGCCCTACCGAAAAGCAGGCACAGGCCGATCAGGCCCATGCACGGTTTCAGCATCCGCGCTCAGACTTTCTCGCATGGATTGCGCTGTGGCGCTACTTCGAAGAGCAGCGTCAAGCCCTCAGCCAGAACCAGCTACGCAAGCTATGTCAACGCGAGTACTTTGCCTACATGCGCATGCGCGAGTGGCGGGAGATTCACGGTCAGTTGGTGTTGGCCTGCCGGCAGCTCGGTTTCCGCGTACGGCCACAATTACCCGATGAGGAGGCCTACGAAGCGATTCATCGCGCCTTGCTGACGGGGCTTCTGGGGAACGTTGCCCAGCGTGACGAGGGTAAAGAGTTTAACGCTACGCGCAATCGTAAGACCGTGCTGTTTCCGGGCTCGGGTCAGTACAAAAAGCCGCCGCCGTGGATGGTGGCAGGCGAGATTATTGAGACCACTCAGGTGTATGCCCGCCAGTGTGCGGCGATCGAGCCAGACTGGCTGCTCAGGGTGAATCCGCGGGTACTCAAGCGCCATCATTACGAGCCTGCCTGGCAGCGTCGCACTGGCAGGGTGATGGCGAAAGAACGGGTCACGTTATACGGTCTGACCGTCAGTGATGGGCGCCGGGTGCACTTCGGCGACATCGACCCCGAGACTTCTAGAACGATTTTTATTAGCAATGCATTGGTGACCGGTAACGTGATAAAGCCGCCGCTTTTCCTGAAGGAGAATCTGTCGCTGATGCGCTCGGTGGAGGAACTGGAATCCCGAACGCGGCGGCGCGATCTGTTGATTGAGGAGGAGGCGTTGGTCCGTTTTTACGACGAGCGTCTGGCGCCGCATTGTGTGGGGATGACGTCGCTCATCAAGTGGCTCAAGCAGGACCCGTCCCGCGAGGGAAATCTGTTGCTCAAGCGTGATCAAATTCTCGTGCGTGATCCCGGTGCTGAGGTAGAGGCCCAGTTTCCACCCACCCTCAACTGGCAGGGGGTCGACTATCAGCTCCGCTATCAGTTTGAGCCCGGGCGCGAAAACGACGGGGTGTCGATCACGATCCCCTTGCCGCTCCTCAATCGCGCACCACGATACCTGTTTGACTGGCTGGTGCCGGGTTTGCTCCGTGACAAGTGTATTGCACTGATAAAGGGCCTGCCCAAGTCGCTCCGCAAGCAGTTGGTGCCTGCTCCTGATGTGGTCGACGCCGCATTGAGTGAGCTCATAGCCGAGAACGCGGACTTATGTGCGGCGCTCAGTCAGGTGCTCAAACGTCAGCGTGGCGTGCAGGTGGGCACTGGCGATTGGCAGCCCGGTCAGCTCGAAGACTTTTATCGCATGAATGTTCGTGTGGTGGACGCCACGGGCAAGCTACTAGGGCAGGGCAGGGACATGGCCGCGCTGGTAGCAGAATTTCGAACTGGTGAACCCGCTGCCACAACGAACCGGGAAAACTCTCCGGAGCGCAACCGTGTTGAGCGTTGGGATTTCGGTGAGCTACCGGCCGTATGGAAATCGCGGGCCGCCGGCCTCGAGGTCATCGCTCACCCCGCTGTGGTGGCTGAGGCGCAAGGCATCGCAGTCCGGTTGCTGGATTATCCGGGTGAGGCATTGCTGGCGCATGAGGAGGGATTGGTGGCGCTGGCCACCAAGCAGGCCAGCCAGTTGATGAAATCACTCCGTAAGGCGTTGTTTGCTGGCAACGAACTGGTGCTGGCATTTGCGGCGGTGGAAGTAGATCGCAAGGGATTGGCAGAGGATGTGATCGCTGCAGTGGCGCATCATTCGTTGAAAGCTGCGGAGCCGCCACGCTCAGAGGAAGCGTTTAAAGCATGGTTCGATGCACTGCGCAGTTGCTGGCACGCCGAGGCAGTCGCGGTGTCAGAGCAGATCGCACAGGCGCTCAAAGCCTGGGCGTTGGCCCGGACTGCAGTGGCCAAACTCAACAGCGACCACCAGGAGAGCCAGGACGACTGCTGGCGGAGTATGAGCATGTTGTTGAGCAGTGCTACGGTGCGTTATGCAGGCGGTGAGTGGCTGGCGCAGTATCCCCGCTATGCCAAAGCGGCGGAGCATCGTATGAGCCGCCTTAACGGGCAGTACCTGAAGGATCAGAAAGCGCTTGAGCTGCTGGTGCCCTGGTTGGCCGCCCTCAGTGATGCCGAGGGTGCCTACCCTGGCTTGATCCGTTTATCGCCCGAGGCCTATCAGTATCGCTGGATGCTGGAGGAATTTCGGGTGTCTTTGTTTGCCCAACAAATGAAAACGCGCCTGCCTGTGTCTGCCAAGCGCCTCGAGCAACAGTGGCAGCAAGTGCAGGCCTGGATGGAGCAGAATCCCCGCTGACGCCCCCGTGACCCGCCAAAGTATTAGCGTTAAAATATCGACAGAAACGAGCCCAGAGCACCTCAGTATGTTGCGCTACGCCAGAAACTGTTTCCCGCCTTTACCCGTCTACCGGACGGTGGCTGTGTATTGGCTCGCATTTCTCATCCTGTTTTTTTCGGCAGCGGGTCCGCTACGCGCAGAGCAAGAGGTCGACCCGTGGGAGGGCTACAACCGCTGGATGTTTGACTTCAATGGCGACACTGATCGCTGGGTGATCAAGCCGGTTGCACAGGGATACGATGCCATCATGCCCGAGGCCGCGCGGATCGGCGTGAACAACTTCTTCAGCAACTTCTACGATTTTAATGGTGCGATCAATGCGCTGTTGCAGGGACGCATGGAAGGCGCGGTGAATAACGTCTTTCGGGTAGTCGCAAACTCTACCGTGGGGATATTCGGACTATTTGATGTTGCCAGCAAGGCGGGCATCCCTCGTTACGCAACGGATTTTGGTCATACCTTGTCCATTTGGGGCGTTCCGCGCGGGAATTATGTGGTGCTACCCGTTATTGGCCCGAGTACGGTTCGTGCGGCCACTGGTGCGTCGATCGACGCCTTTATCTCTCCAACTGGCCAAATGATGAATGACAAGGCCTATTGGGGGCTTCGCGCCGTTAACATACTCGATTTTCGGGCTAACCTTCTGGATGCTGAAGAGATTATGACGGGTGATCGCTACATCTTTTATCGCGATGTATACCTTCAGAATCGTGCCGTACTGGAAACCGGTGGTCAGATGAAGGATGACTTCTCCGAATTTGATAGCGGCTGGGACGAGGACGAGTTTTGATCCCCGGTTGTCAGCGACGCTGGCCTGACTAATATGAACCAGATCGGTGCGGTATTAGTAGTTGACGACCGGCCAGAGCGTGCTGCCGCATTGGTTGCCGCTCTCGATGATCCGCATCATCGGTATGAAGTCGCGTCTAAGGCACCCGATATTGAGGCAGTGCTGGGAGCGGACAGCCCTTGGGACTGCGTGATCTGCCACGTGGAGCTGCTCAACGTGTCTTGGGCTTCGGTGCGGCGTGCGATGCGGGTCTTCGATGTGCAGGTGCCGGTGCTGGCGGTGAGTGACCACCGCGATATGGACAGCATGACGACTGCCTTGGGGCTCGGCGCGGCCGGTTTTTTTGTCAGGCCGGCTGAAAAACCCGGATTAGTGCGGCGCGCCGTTGAACGCGGTGTGCATCATCGCCAGCTGCAGCGTGATCTGGTGGAATCTAACGAAAATCTCGAGCGTGCAAACACCGAGCTGAGTCACTCCTTGCGGATATTGGAGCAGGACCAGGCGGCAGGCCGTCAGGTGCAGAAGGCGATGTTCCCAGCGCACTCACTCAAGGCGGGAGATTACTGGTTCAGCCATCGCATTTTGCCGTCGCTGTATTTGAGCGGTGACTTTACTGATTACTTTCAGGTGGGCAAAAGCAAGGTGGTGTTTTTTCTTGCCGATGTATCTGGTCATGGCAGCTCCTCGGCGTTTGCTACGGTGCTGCTGAAAAATCTGTTCGCTCGCAAGCGCTCAGACTATCTACGTCGGGACGACAAGACCGTTATCCATCCGATTGACATGCTGGCGCTGGCTAACCGCGAGTTGCTTGAACTCCATGTAAATAAGTACGCAACTATGGTGGTGGGGTGCCTCGACTTTGAGGCGCACACACTGCAATACTCTGTGGCAGGCCATCTCCCAAAACCCGTTCTTATGACGCCAGACCATATTGAATACCTGATGGGTGAGGGCATGCCCGTAGGGCTGACTCCC
This sequence comes from Luminiphilus sp., assembly GCA_029242325.1. Classification (GTDB taxonomy): domain Bacteria; phylum Pseudomonadota; class Gammaproteobacteria; order Pseudomonadales; family Halieaceae; genus Luminiphilus. The sequence continues at coordinate 14,977 of JAQWUD010000022.1, read as the reverse complement.
GAGGCAAGCTACGGCCTTGAGGAAACCGCGCTGCCAGAGACCTTCATGCTAGTGCTCATGTCTGATGGCGTTTTGGAAACGATCGACGAAGTGGACCTCATTGAGCGCGAGAAAACCCTGCTTGATCGACTGGGTGGTTCACTCGAAAAGCCGGGGGATCTCATTCGCAGACTGGATTTGGGTGAAGTCACCTCGGATGATCTCGCAGATGATATCGCAGGCCTCTTTGTCAGTCGGGGTGTGGGATGAGTGAATGCAGAATCTGTGCAGCCTCTACCGACGGGGCGCACGTGCTGAAGCTCGAGGGCGACGTGCGCCTGACCATGTGCACGGCACTCGATCATTACTTTCAGGAGATGTTTGCCGAGCCTGAATTCGTGAGTGTGTGGGTTGACGTGACCGAAGCCGACGGGCTCGACAGCACCACGTTAGGGATGCTCGCTCAACTGGCGATTCAGACTAAGGAGCACTTTGATTTCCGACCGGCAATTTTCAGCACGAATCCCAGTATCAATCGATTGCTCGATACGATGGGTTTTAATCAACTATTTGAGCGTCGCAATGAGTGCTTTAACACCGATTCCACAATCACGGAGATTCCTGCCGTGGCCTGTGAGGAAGGGGAGGTAAAAAAGCAGGTGCTCGAAGCTCACCGGACCTTGATGTCGATGAATGATGAGAATGCAGACGCCTTTAAGGATCTCGTCAGTACGCTCGAGCGCCCCTGAGCGCCGCGTTCAGGGTCCACCGCGCCCCGCCCGCAGCTGTGATGACAGCCGCCCGCGCGCAGGGTTCGGGTTTACTCGGCCTCTTCGGTCAGCTCATACATCTTGTCGATGATGGCCTCGACCTGAAGCTCCAGTGAGGCGTAATCCATTTCGGCCACCAGCTCCAGCTTTAGCTCGTGGAGCAGCTCTATGACTTCCTTGAGAACGGTTTCGTTGGACATGACGTACCTCGGCTTCGTTGTGAGATGACACATTATAGGAAATGCGCCCGGTAAAGTGGCTTTGGATACTTATCCGGTCGCTACCACGCGCCCGGGTGGCGTTTGGCAAAACGCCATCGCCTCCAGCAGGATGTTCGCGCCTGATTCCAGTTTATGCGCGTGCTCGCTCAGATGCCGCCGGTACTGACGGCCCCCGTATTGCCCCTGATACAGCCCCAGCATGTGCCGGGTGACATGATGCAGGCGCGCACCCGCCGACAGCTGCGACTCGATGTAAGGCAGCATGGCCTCGACGGCGGCCTCGCGACTCTCGACGTGGGCATCGCCGGCGCTAAACAAGCGCGTATCGACTTCACTCAGTAGCCACGGGTTCTGATAGGGCGCCCGCCCCAGCATCACACCATCCACGTGTTCAAGGTGTGGCGCACAGGCATCCAGTGTTTCGATCCCGCCGTTGATCACAATGGTCAGTGCCGGGAAGTCGCGCTTTAAGTGATACACCCACTCGTAATTGAGCGGCGGGATGTCCCGGTTCTCTTTGGGAGACAGCCCCTGCAGCCACGCCTTGCGCGCATGCACAAGGAACACCTCGGCGCCGCCTGAGGCCACGGTGCCCACAAAATTCAGGAGCTCCGAGTAGCACTCCTGATGATCAATGCCGATACGGTGTTTGACCGTTACGGGAATATCGCAGGCCTCACGCATGGCGGCCACGCAGTTGCGCACCAGCGCGGGCTCGGCCATCAGACAGGCGCCAAAGCGGCCGTTCTGCACGCGGTCTGAGGGGCAGCCGCAATTTAAGTTGATCTCGTCGTAGCCCCATTGCTCACCGAGTTTGGCACAGGCGGCGAGGTCTGCCGGCACCGCGCCGCCCAATTGCAGGGCCACGGGGTGCTCATCACTGTTAAAGCGCAGATGCCGTTTGATATCGCCATGCAGTAAGGCACCGGTGGTGACCATCTCGGTGTAGACCCGGGTGTGGCGCGTGAGGGTGCGCCAGAAGCGCCGGCAGTGGCGGTCGGTCCAATCCATGCAGGGCGCCGTGCTGAAGCGCCAGGGGCTATGGCCGCCCTGCGCCGGGCCAAGTTGCTTGGTGCGCTGCGCGCTGCGAGAGTTGAGATCTGTCACCAAATGCCACCCGTATGAGGTTGAAACACGATGGGTCCTGTCGTCATGCTACGTCACGTCGCGAGTGTGGATCGTTAGGATACCGTTTCTTGCCCCCACCCCTGAATGCTTGGGCGCGGTAAAATCACCGCCTCCCGCCATGATGCAATGGCCCACCTCAACAGGATGCTGGTTTTGCGCACACTTCTGTATGGCTTGTTTACGCTGCTTTTGACTGTGCCGGCGCCGGAGGTGGTGGCAGTCGAAGAGAGAGAGCCCGTTGCTCACCCGTCTCGTGCAGGTGACACCGCCTTCTCTGATGGCGTTGAGAACGACGCGCTCACCAGCGAGGTCGTACTGCCGGACGAGAACTTTATCGAGCGCAGCGCCCGGGCGTTTACCGAATCGGATCTGGCATTTGCCCGGGGCTTCAGTAACGCACCCTTTTTGCCCGTTGCCTTTTTGGGCGGCACCCATTACGGCGACGCCATGGTCAGCGAGGTGGGCGCCACTCCCGAGACAGCGGGCACGCGGTATCAGGTGAATGCTACCAGCCAATACGCCGGGGTGCCGTTTTTGCTCAGCAAGCGGAGCATGGCGGTGCTGGGGGAGTATGTCTCCTACTCGGATTTCTCGGTCGACAACGGTGAGGATTTCTCGGTCACCAGTGCCGCGCTGGCTGCCGGCTACCTGTATCAGTTAGACCCCGACTGGCAGGTGATTGGTGCGGTGGTGCCGTTTTATAACCACTCGAGTCTGGGCGAGCGCGGCAAGGACTATTGGCAAGTCATGGGCGGCGCCGTGGCGCGCTACACCCGCAACGACCGTCTGTGGTGGCTGTTTGGTGTGGTATTTGACGACTCGGACTTTGGTAACAGCGTACTGCCGTATGTGGGCGCCTCGCTCATCCTCAATGAGCGCTGGAGCGTGAGCGCCATCCTGCCCTGGCCTCAGGTCATGTATGCCCCCAGCAAGGACTGGTTTGTCTCGCTTGGCGCGTCTTATTCGGGCAACAGCTGGGCGGTCGACAGTGGCACTGGCGCCGCAGCCCTGAACCTGAGCGGTTTTGATTTTGGCTTCGGCGCGGGCATGCGCCTCAGGGGGCCGCTTTGGCTAGAGGGTGCGGTGGGTGTGGGTGGTCTGCGCGCGCTTACCATTACTGACGGCGATGTGAGCGGTCCGAGTATCGATGTGAGCAGCAGCCCGTTTATCAATCTGAGCTTGACCTTCCGGCCGTCTTTTGCGGATTGAAAACGCCGCGGAGTGCGCCGCCCGCAGCGAGCCAGCAAGGGCTGGAATCAGTTTGAATGGCGCCACGACGTAGTCATAAAGATGCCCCATACTTCGCCCTCTTGACGCATACCTAACTGAGAACCCCGATGCCTGCACCACTACGCCGCCGCACACTCATACAAGCTACGGGCGCATCGCTAGGGGCGCTATCCCTGCGGGGATTTACTGCGGATAGACCTGCAGCCGCTCACTTTACACACGGCATTGCCAGCGGCGACCCGCTGGCTGACAGGGTGGTCCTCTGGACGCGCGTGCTGCCGGGTAACGGCAATGCAAACCCGGTGCCCTGCACGTGGCAAGTGGCCACTGATTACACATTTGGAACTGTCGTGGCCAGCGGCGAGATCACCGCCCAACCTGATCGCGATTACACCGTGAAGGTCGACGCCGCGGGCCTCTCTCCGGGCACACGCTACTGCTACCGGTTCATGGCCAGTGGTGTGACCTCGCCCGTGGGCTGCACCCGCACGCTGCCCGAGGGGGAGGTCGGCGAGTTCACAATGGCCGTCGCGTCGTGCTCGAACTACCCACAGGGATTTTTCCACGCCTACCGTGATATCGCCGAGGCCAAGCTCGATGTGGTGCTCCATCTGGGCGACTACATTTACGAATACCCCGTGGGTGAGTATGTGAACCCCGTTGCCGAGCAGCGGTTCGGCCGCACCGTTGAGCCTGAGCACGAGATAATGGTGCTCGAGGACTACCGCATGCGCCACGGCCTGTACCGCACCGACCCCGACCTGCAGGCCGCCCACGCGGCGCACCCGTGGATCACGGTGTGGGATGACCATGAGATGATGAACGACACCTGGCGCGCGGGGGCTGAGAACCACAGCCCCGAGGAAGGAGATTTCTTCAAACGCATTCACGCCTCCCGTCAGGCCTACCACGAGTGGATGCCCATCCGCACCGGGCCCGGGGGCGACCAGGGCGTGATCTATCGCGCCTTTCAGGTCGGTGACCTTGCGGATCTCATCATGCTCGACACCCGCCTGGTGGGTCGCGACGAGCAGCTAGACTATGCCAAAGGCATCGAGCAGGCCGGCAGCGTGGAGGCGTTTCTTCAGAACACCCTGTACAACCCAGAGCGGCAAATGCTGGGTACACAACAGGAAGCGTGGCTGCAGCGGGCACTGCAAAGCAGCAAAGCCCGCGGCGCCACGTGGCAGGTGCTGGGGCAGCAGGTACTCATGGGTAAGCTGAATATCCCGGTGATTCCCCCCGAGGAGCTCGCCCAGCTCGAGCTCTCTGAATACGTTCGGCCGCGGGTCGAGCAGACCCAACAGCTCGCCCCTTACGGCTTACCCTCCAACCTCGACGCCTGGGACGGCTACCCCGCCGCTCGGGAGCGGCTATTTGCCCTGCTCACTGCCCACGCCACCAACCCGATCTCCTTGGCGGGCGATACCCACAACGGCTGGGCTTTTAACCTGACTAGCCAAAAGGGCGAGGCCGTGGGAGTGGAGTGGGGCACCCCGGGGGTATCAAGCCCGGGGCTTGAGAACTACGTGCCGCTGCCCCCCGAGCAGATGCAGGCATTGCTAAAAGGCGCCAGCCCGGAGCTCGTGGCGGCGGACACAGCCCAGCGCGGCTGGACCGAGGTCACGCTCACCCCAGAGGCGGCCACCGCCCAGTGGCGGTTCGTGTCCAGCGTGACGGAGCCCACATTCACTTCGACAGCCGGCGCATCGCTCACTGCCCGCTCAGGTGCGCGGCGTTTGGATGAATCCCGCGCGTAGCTCAGAGCCGTAGACCTGTTCTCAGTGATCACCTGCACCGTTTTCTGTGGGCAGCGCAGGGCCAGCCACTAAAAACGTGCAAAAGGTGACAGTCAGCCTAAAAAGGGCATAAGTCATGGTTTCCTCCGCTAATTTTGTCGCCGAAAGCGGGTAAGTTGTTACTCCATGGACGGACTTTACACCTGTGATATCCCCCTTCAGGGGCTGAATCGGTGCGGCGCGCTGGTTGCGGCGCACAGTCTCGCCTGGTTTTTTACGACATCTAAAATTAATCCATCGAAGGAATCCCCATGCGACGTGCATCACTAATAGTAAGTAGTGGCAGTAGGGGGTTCGGCGCGGTCATGAGTTTTCTGGCGGCTGGCTTGGCGCGTATCGCGGCGCCCGCGCAGGTTGTTGATCCGAGGAACCACCAACACCATTCGAGCAGTGCGAGTAAGACATGTTTGGCAACTCTACTATCCGTAGTGGCCACTCTCTGGGTAAGTGCGGCGTTAGCACAGGCAACCCCCCCGCTGAGCGGAGACTCTGCCGCGGATGTCATTGAGTATTTAGCCCGCTGGCGGGGTAATCCTCCGGGCAGTTCTACAGCGGCGCTTACTGGCCTTTACTACATGCGGCCGGGTAATAGATGCGATTCTCCACCTTCTGGAACGGATATCGTCGATGGCCACCCAGACGTGACCACGGGTGTGATGACACCCACCTACGGGCGTGAATCGGACGCCCTCGCCTGCACCGTCGGTGTTGGGCAAAGAGACGGTGGCCCTTGGGATCATACCGTCAAAATCAAATTTAAAAACACGCCAGAGGCGATCGCGTTGTGCCAGGACGTCAACGGTCTCAGATGGCAAATCAGCACGGAGTCTAGGCAAGGCCAAAACTCCTACAGGGAGTGCGATACGGAGCGCCTGATGAACTTTAAGCTCCCAACCAACTTGGGCGCGCCTGAGTGGGACCTAGTTCTTACGACGCAAAGCGGCACGCAAATTGTATTGGGGCAATGGGACGGTGACGGAGAGTGGAACCTTGAGCCTCCGCCCGCTTGTGAGGGCATCACCGACTGGGAAGCGGCAGCGACCACCGACGGCTGGTCGTGCACGGTGGATGAGAAGGAATACGAGTACGCCGACTTCCACATCCTTACCACCGACGGCACGGATGTCTGTAATGAGGAAAAAAGTCACCTCCCGACACCTGACAATAATGGAAAAGGTCTGTTCTGCGCCCATAAAGACAACACACTCCGCGCCATCTATGACTGGGATAACAGCGCCAAGAAGCACGATTTGAAGTGGTTAAAGTCAGTCACACAGATCGGTTCGCGCAGCGGCGGAGGCTGCGGCCCGGCTGGCGCAACTGAGGCGGTTCGCTGCGCGAATCAACTGGCCAGTGGTGCCTTGGCGTTCAAAAAGATGTCGGGGCAGGGCGGTTTAGGGCTGGTAGGGCTCGACACCAGTAACTTGACCACGATGAGTGGCATGTTTGCGGATAGCGCCTTTAACGAGTCGGTTGGGGGTTGGGATACGTCAAAGGTTACCAGCATGGCCCTCACCTTCAGAGGCGCGAGCGCCTTCAACCAGAACATTGGTGAATGGGATACATCCGGCGTCTTTGATATGAGCTGGATGTTCACGAATGCCTCGGCCTTCAACGGTTCGATCGGGGCCTGGGATACCGCGGCTGTTCAGCAGATGGTGCAGATGTTCTTCGGGGCCGCCAAATTCAATCAGGATATCGGCGAGTGGAACACTTCTGCTGTGCTCAGCATGAGCGACATGTTCTCCTACGCGAGAGCCTTCAACCAGGATATCTCGACAAAATCAGTTACCCGCGATGGCGTTACCTACACCGCTTGGGATACTTCGAGCGTCACGGAGATGTCGTATATGTTCTCCGATGCCGCCACTTTCAATGCTGACATTGGTGGCTGGAACACCAGCAGCGTCACCACTATGAAACAAATGTTTTATAACGCCACCGGCTTTAATCAGGATCTGAGCGAGTGGACCACATCCGGCGTTAAAGACATGAGCTGGATGTTTCGAGATGCGAAATCATTTAATCAGGATCTCTCGGGTTGGGACGTCGATTCGGTGGGTAGTGGCAAAAACGCTTACTTCGACACCCGGGCTGATGCGTGGTGTGGGCTTGGTTTTGATAACCGCGGCCGGCCGGGTAACTGGGACCCGCTATCAGACGGCGTGAGCTGTGCGGTGATGCTGTCGATTGATGCGCCGTCTTCAGTGATAGCGGGCGAAGAACTCACCTACCGGATCAAGTATTATAACGAGTCGTCCGAGAGCTTTACCGGCACGCTAACATTGGCCCTGCCCGACGATGTCACGGTCAAAACGGACGGCATCAGCGCAGACGGCACGCAATCGGGACGCACCATCACATGGAGTAACGTCGAAGTGCCGGCGGGAAGCTCCGACGATGGTGGTGGTGGTGCGGTGAGCGTGACCGTTAAGGTAAGCCCCGACATTCTGCCCCTCGATGGCGAGGGCAATGCGCGAATCCTCGAGGCCAATGCCACACTCTCGGCAGGCGGCGTGGAATACGTGAACGACGTGGCCGAAACCGAGTTGACCAGCGAGGCCATCCTGATGGTGGGGCTCGAGGGCAATGAGCAGGTCATGGCGGGTGAGGTCATTACCTATGAGGTTACCGTGCGTAACGCCGGCCTCTCGCGCACCCAGGATGCCGTGCTTAGCTTAACGCTGGTGCCGGAAGCCGGTGCTGCTGAGGCTGCACCCACCTTTACTTTTGAGGATGATGCCGGCGTGTGCAAGGGCACGGTTTGTAACTGGACCAACGGTAATAACCTCGAGCCCGGAGGAGCGCGCACTGACACGGTGAGCATCCGCATTGACGACACCGCTGAGGCGGGGAGCCACATCAAGGCAATGTTGAACGCTGCTAGCTCCAATGCGGCAGAGACCTCGGATCGCTTTGCCACGGTGCGCACCGAGATCACGGCGCAGCCCGTGCCGGTTTTGAAAACAACGTTGAGAACCTTTCCGGAGGCCGTCGTAGGGACCGGTGAGGGGTTCACCGTGATTATCGAGGTTAGCAACACAGGTTCTGCCGACGCCGGGCAAACCACCGTCACGTTGACCGTGCCAGAAGTTGCGAGCTTTATCAGCGCTCTGGGTACCGGCACGGAGTCCGATGGCGTTATTACCTGGGATGTGGCAGGGCCGCCGGTCAATGGCCAGATCCACCTGACCGCTACGTTAGGGGCGCCCAGTACTGGCGGGGCGCTGGTGCTTGAGGCCACGGCCCGTACCGAGGTAAACGACAATGAGATTTCCGACACCGCAATCGAGTCGCTCATGGTCACCGGTACCGCAGCGCTGGACCTGCAACTGAAGTTGGATCCCGCCGATCAGGTGGCGCCCGGGGGTCTGCTTGACCTCGATTTTGGCTTTCAGAATATCGGAAACGACGCCGCCGGCAACGTCGTCCTGAGCATGGCGGTCCCGGAGGCGACCACGTTGGACTCCTGGCCCGAGTATGCCAGCTGCACTGGCGAGGATGGGCAAGTGTGTGTAAAGGGTTATACCGGTGAGCTTACACTGGATATCGATACCCTAGAGTCGGGTGAGGCTGACACGGCGCTCCTATCTCTGGTTGTTGATGAAGCGCCGACCGAGACGAATATCTCCGTGATGGGGGCCTTAACGGGTACCGATACGGAGGGGAGCTCACTTACGCCGCAATCAAAGGTTAAAGAGGTCCGTATTACACCGCCGGATGAGCCCATGTTGGTGGTGAACCAGCGTGTCGATCGCGCCACTGTGGCACCCGGACAGAAGCTGGTCTATGAGATCAGCTATAGGAATCGCGATGATGTACCTGTTGCTAATGTCGCGCTGATTGCCGAGATCCCCGCAGATACTCGCGTCACCGCGGCGCCCGGTGGCGCCACAGACGGCGGGCAGGTGAGTTGGTCCAGCGATACATTGAACGCAGGTGAGTCTGGCAAGGTGCTGCTGGAACTGGAAGTCAACGGCAACGCCACTCCAGGATCGGACCTTGTTAACGCGGTAACCATAAGCGCGGCAGATAGCGTGGTCCACGCCGCGCCGGTGTCGGTGCGCGTGGTAGCGGGTGCCGCCAATCTGGCGTCCTGGATCGATAATCCCGACAGCACGCGTAGAGGGGACGAGTTTAATTACACCGTGGGCTACACCAACACCGGCACGGAGTCGGCGGGTAGCACGACACTGCAACAGCAACTCGCCGATGACGTAACCCTGATCGATTGTGCCGGTTGTGTGAAAAGTGAGGAAACTGGCCGTCGGCTGAGCTGGAACGTAGGCAGTCTGCCGGCAGGTGCTGAAGGCAGTAAGTCGGTGAAGGTGAAGGTAAATGCGGGTGCTCCCGGTCAGGTGTATTCGGTGTCCTATATTAGTGATGGTTCCGCGACGCGGGGCGCGCCTGGGGCAATAGATGCCAAGCTCGCTGCCCTGAAAGAACGTCAGGTGGCGGCCGACCCCGCCGACGTTATTGATCTGGTTGCCGAGCGCTCGGGACCTGTGGGTGTCTCCACGGTCAGTGTGGGTGAAGCGGCTACGCCGGCTCTGAGTGCACCTGAGATTAGCGCGCCTGAACGCGTGGTAGCGGGCCAAGATGTGGCGGTTGGAGTGACGTTCCGCAATGCCGGTAGCGCTGCAGCGAACGACGTGACGTTGACGTCAACAGTGCCTGTGCATGCCACGGCCACGGCACTCGGTGATGGCCAGTGCAGTGCCGCACCGTGTGGTGCTGGGGCAACGATTACCTGGCCTATCGGGGAGCTGGCGGCAGGGAGCGACCGCAGCGTGAGCTACACGCTGAGCTCGGATGTGACCGCGGTCGGTGCAACCCTCTCGCATCGTGTGAGCCTGAATAGCGCCGAGTCACGGCCCGCATCTCAAACCAAGAGCACGCAACTCCTTGGGGCGGTGCTGTCGATCGACAAGCGCGCCGCCACCGATGACGGTGTTGCACCGACCTATGTGACGATCGGTGAGCAGCTTCGCTATACCCTCACGGTGGTGAATGATAGCCCGGTCGCTCAGCAGGATCTTACGATCGTGGATCACTTGCCGGGTGTCATCGTCGCCTGCGGCAGCCAGTGTCTTGCCGGGGCGCAGCGGGGCGGCTTTGCGGCCGATGCCGAGGCGGGCACCCTGACCTGGTCGGGTATCGACCTCCCTGCCAACACCGATATCACGCTGGCCTATGACATGACCATCCCGTCGCTTGCCGATGACACCACGTTGACCAATCTGGCCAGCGTGCGCTCGGCCACGGGGTCGTCCGACAGCAGCAGCGCCAGCGTAACTGTTGCCGCCAAACCTGAGGTCGGGCTCACAATCACTGCGCCCGCGGTACTACAAGACGGCGCCGAAGGTGCGGTGACGCTCACCTATCAAAACACGGGTACTGCAGCGACGAACGCGACCTTGCGTTATGTACTGCCCGAAAACGCCACGCTGGTGGATGGCGCCGGTGCAACGTTCTCGGGCGGGTCCTACAGCTGGGATCTCGGCAGCCTCGCCGCCGATTCTGCCGGTACGAAGGTGGTTACCTTGAGGGCAAACGGCGCTGCTAACAGCACCATGCTGCACACCTCACGCCTCGCTGATGCAAATTCCAGCGCCAGCGCCGAGGCACAGACTACAATCGGTGTACGTGAGGAGCTTGCGCTGACAATAACGGCGCCGGCGTCAGTCGATACCGGTGACGCATTCACCGCCACGATCGTGGCGAGTAATACCGGTAACCTAGCTGCCAATGGCACTGCCGTGAATCTCACCGTGCCCAGCGGCTTCAGCGTCAGCGGCGCCGATGGCGGCACAGCGAGCGGCCAGCAGATCAGTTGGACCCTGGATCTGGCATCGGGTACGTCGGTGACACTGAGCCCCACGCTCACTGCGCCGGCGGCAGCTGACACCGGAGTGCTTCTGGCTGGGTTGAGTGCGGCAAGCGGCAAGACCCAGAGTGCCAGCGCTTCGGTCCGGGTGATGGTACCCGCCGCGGCCATTATTCAGGCCGGCGTGCAGTTCAGCGTTGCCGAGGCCATGGCCGGCGATCAGGTCACCTTAAAGGCGGGGCCCGCCAACGTGGGAGATGCCGCATCAGGCCGAGTGGACAATGTGGTGACCCTCGCCTCGGGTCTGGCGCCCGTTGGTGCCGCAGGCGCGACCTGGAACAGTGCGAATCGCACACTGAGCTGGTCGACTGATTCTGTGGCTGCACAGGGCTCGGATGTGACGCAGTTCACCCTTCGGGTTGAAGATGCTGGGCCTCTGAGCGCTAGCCTGAGTAGCAGCGGTGCAACCGGTGAGGCCAGCATGGTGCGCACCTTCCCGGAGGAGGTGACCATTGCGCCTGAGAACCCAGACTCCAGCTGCAAGCTCTCGGGTCAACCGACGGTGCAGGCAGCGCCCACACCACCCGCAGGGGTCACGTTGAGCTTTGCCAATACCGTTGGCTTCACCGTGATCGACTGCGATCGCAATCCCAACACCACCTATCCAGAGACCCTGTCGGTGACCATTGACGTAGGGCAACCGATCGATGGCGACTCGGCGTTGTACAAAATATCCGACGCGGGGGAGTGGAGCATTGTGGCAGGCGTCGTGATCTCAGGGGAGACCGTGACCTACAGCATTACCGATGATGGTGAGCTCGATCAGGACAAGGCCCCGGGCACCCTGAGAGACCCCGTGGCGCTGGCAGTACCACCGGCTGCGCCATCTGGGAGGGTGATCGACATACCTGCCTTGCCGCTGTGGATACTGGGCCTGTTGGCGCTGGCTGTGGGATGTCTGGGTTACCGCCGACTGCGGGCCGCAGGCTGACGCTGAGGTGGCTGGCAGTTAGGTGGCTGAGGTGTTGGCGGGAAGGTCTCACGTCAGCCTCCTTGTCCGTGTCAGCGCGATGGCCCCGTGAGTCGATTGCCTGATCTGGCGATAAGAGGATCCCAAGCGCTTCGGCGCAGGAACCCCGCACTAGCGGGATTTTTTGTGTCTGAGGCTATCGCGCGTACTATCGTCATTCACGCAGCGGGAGGCGCTCATGCACTATGTCTTTGAAGTGACGGCCAAGCCCGGCTACACGATTGAGCAATACGCTGAGGCCTGGGTGCGGGCGAGTGAGCTGATTCAGCAAGCGCCGAGTGCACAGGGTACCCGGCTACACCGAAAGATTGGCGATGAACGCACCGCGCTGGCCATTGCCACTTGGGAGAACAAGGCCGCCCGAGATGCCTTGGCAGCGCTATTGCCTGAGCGGGTGCAGGAGATTATTCAGTCGCAGGCACCCTTTGTAGAGATTCATTTTATCGGTGAGTTTGAGGCCCCCGAGTGGGAAGTGCTGCCTCCCGGTGGTTGCTGATATGGGTACCTCGGTAGAGCAGGTATGCCGGGAGGTGCGAGGCTAGTCTTTCAGGTAGGCGTTATCGCCGATTTTGCCTGCCATGTAGGCGGGTAAATCAGCCTCGTTATACAGTGTCACCACATAGTCGCCAGCCGAGGGGTTCAAGCGCATGGGTTTGATCTCGCGTTGGTAGAAGTCGTCGTACCAGAAGGTCACCGCTGTGCACTCGGACGGGAAGCGCACCATCAACGCCACATCGTTGGCATCGGGCTCCCCTTCGAGTACCCGAAGCGGTCGAGGGCTATTCAAGTAATAGCCCTGGGCATTGGGGTAGAGATCCGAGCTGCCGAGCGCAATGGCATAGTCGCGCATGCGTTCAGCGCGCAGCCCGCCACCAACATAATGACGGGCTGTTCACTATCGCAGGTCATGTCGATATTGCCGGTGTCCTCGGCCCGCGCACTCAGAATGGTGAACACTGCGCCGCACAGCCCAGTGCCAGCTTGATCAACGAGTTCATACAACTGGCCTCTTCATATGTTTTTGCATGTTGTCTGGTGAGTGTGACTATCGCCGATAATCGAGTGGCGGATCGCGATCGCCCAGTAGCGGAGCATAAACAAAGTCAGGCCCGCGTCGTTTATTGAACTCTGCGGTAGCGGCCCTCACCAGCTCGGGTTGGCTGAACAAGTCGATTGCCGTTGCGGCGAGCACCTCAGCGGCCAGCAACGTGCCCTTATGCGCCAGCGGTGTGCCACCCGTGGCCACCGCCTGCCAGGTGTGCAGGCCAGTACCCGGCACAAAAGTCGCGGTACCCAGGCCCACCGTGGGCACGTTCCAGCTGACGTCACCGACATCCGTGGAGCCTTTGCTTTGCTTCACGGCGAAGGGCTCGATGATGGACTCTGACCCTGGCTCATAGCGGCCCCCGGGCAGCGTCTTGGCAATCGCATGGGCAAAGAGGTGGTCGGTCTCGTCGTATTGTGGACCGCCCAGTGCAAGTAGGTGATCGTAGGCCCGCTGTGCCAGGACTTCATTGGGTAACACGCTGTGGTTACCGTGTATGACTTCGTATTCCAGTGTGGTGCCCGTCCCCAGCGCTGCCGCCTCCGCGGTAGCAATGACGCGATCCCACAGCGTTGCCAGCATCGCAGCGTTAGGGTGGCGCACGTAGTAAAAGCTCTCGGCAAAGTTGGGCACAACGTTGGGCGCAATACCCCCCTCGGTGATCACGTAGTGGATGCGGGTCTCTTCCGGCACGTGTTCGCGCAGCAAGTTAACCATAAAATTCATCGCCTCAACGGCATCGAGTGCTGAGCGACCGCGCTCTGGCCCGGCCGCGGCGTGAGAGGACACCCCCGAAAAGCGGAACTTGGCCGACTTGTTGGCAAGGGTGCTTGAGGGGCTCGCAGTGTTGTCATCGCCCGGGTGCCAGTGGAGTGCCACATCAACGTCGTCAAAGGCACCTTCGCGCACCAAATAGACCTTGCCCGAGCCGCCTTCTTCGGCCGGTGTGCCATAAAAACGCACCGTACCGGGCTGACCGGATACTTCGAGCCAGTCTTTCACTGCCAGTGCAGCACCCAGTGAGCCCGCGCCAAAAAGGTTGTGACCGCAGGCGTGGCCGTTGGGCTTATCCTCGAGTGATTCGGCGTAGGGCACGGCCGCTTGGGAGATGCCGGGCAGGGCGTCAAACTCACCCATAATGCCGATGACGGGCTTGCCGTTGCCAAAACTGGCGGTGAAGGCTGTGGGGATGCCACCTACCCCTGTGTCGATGCGAAAGCCTGCCGCGGCCAGCGTTTCCTGCAAGAGCCCGCTGGACTCAGTCTCGAGATAGCCAAGCTCTGCCCATTTCCACAGTGACTGAGCGGTATCCGTCACGGTTTGGGCATGGGGCGCCACCAAGAGTCGTGGTGTGCCGATATCCGCAGTGTCGGTGGTGTCGGTATCGGTAGCGATCACGGGTGCCGTAAAAAGTGCGGTGATAGTGAGCAACAACGCGAGAGCAGTGGTGCGAAGGGTCGCTGCAGCGGGTTCGAAAGCGGGGTTGTATACGGGCATGGGTAGCGTCTTCATTGAGTGATGAGGAGTGCCTTAACAGTTGCGCCAGCAAATATCCCAAAGCATACGCCCTGAAAGGCGCTTGTGCATCGGGCGAGGCACCCCACAAACCATTGCCCTTGGGGTATGGTTACGCCCCGTAACCCATCTTGGCCTTGTCTCCGTATCAACGGACATTGGTCTTGAACATCTTTTAACCGCTGACTATGTGGAGAGCAGCATGACAATGAACCGACAGTGGCTGTTGCACGAGCGCCCGGTGGGCATGATCGGTCCCGAGCATTTCAAATATGTGGAAAGTGATATTTCCGAGCCTGGTGAGGGCGAAGTATTGATCCGAAACCTCATGTTCTCTTTTGATCCTACCCAGCGGGGGTGGACCATGGACCGGGAGAGCTACCTGCCGCCGGTAAAAATTGGTGAGCCTATGCGCGCGGGTTGCGTGGCGCAG
>JAQWUD010000001.1 GCA_029242325.1 Luminiphilus sp. | reverse complement strand
GTTGATAATTTTGTCTTCACCAAAATGGTTGCTGTCGGTATACAGGCCAACGTCAACTTCCGCGTCTGCCATGCCCCAGCCGGGCGCCATGGCATCTCGCACCTTGTTTAGGTCAAAGCCCAGCTCACTGATCAGTCTTTTAGATTGCTGGGAGTAGAGGTGAGAATCCTGAAAGTTACCGCTGCCACCGGGGCCGAGCAACATCTGGCCCTGGCTGTGAAATTCGTTTCGCTTGGCATGGCCACCGAAGTCGTCATGGTTATCCAGTATCAGGATGCGAGCGTCTTTGCCCGCCTTTTGTTGGTAGAACAGGGCGGCAGCCAGACCGCTGATACCCGCACCGACTACGATCAGGTCATATTCTTCCTCTAGATCAGTGTAGCTGGAGGGTTTCTCACCGCGCCAGGCCAGCGCATGGGACGCCTCGTAGGCGCCTTCATGGCTGCCACGGATGCCAGTGAGTGTTGGCGGATAGTAATTACCGGGGTCGCTTGAGGCGGCCTCAACCGCGGCGGCGAGCGCCGTTTTAGAGCCCAGTAGGGCAGCGCTGCCGATGGATATCGCTACGCCATCCAGAAAATCCCGGCGGGTGATTTGTTTGCTCATGCTTGTGACCTAAGTGCGGGCTATTGATCTAACAACTGGTTGAGTAAGTCCATATTGAGGAACTCGGTGATACTGGAGATCTTATCGCCCTCAAATTGCAGCATGTGCACATACTCGTTGCGATAGGCCATCCCCGAACGACCCGTCGCTTGGCTCGAGAAATGGACAAAAGCCACGCCATCCCCCGCCACAATGCGATTCACCGTAGTCTGGACCCCGTTCTCGTCGAAATGTTCGAACACCTTCAGCCAGCAGTTTTGCAGGATGTCGTTCATGCCCCGAAATTCGCGGCAAAGTTCCGGGTGGGAGCCCACCACTCTGAATGCCATATCCTCAGTGGCGTGATCAAAAGCGCCCGCCAGATCACCGCTGTTTATCGCGGACGAGAATGCTTTGTAGACCTGTTCTTCTCTCGTCGTCATGTCATCGCCCATTTAAAAAATATTCCTCGCGTGGGGCACGTTGTCACCACACCAGAGGGAGTCTGGCCAGTGATAGAACGGACCCATAGTTGACGTCGATATTTGCGTCTTCGGCCACTGAGAAATCTGGAATCCTGTTGAGCCATTCCTCCAAAGCAATTCGGATCTCGAGGCGCGCCAGGTTAGAACCCATGCAGCGATGCGGACCGAACACGAATGCACAGTGTCGGTTGGGTGAGCGTTCAAAATCTGCCTTCGTGGGATCCGCAAATTCCTTGCCATCGAGACTGGCGATCGCTGTGACGCAATAGACGAAATCACCCTGCTTGAGCTGCACCCCGTGAAACTCCATATCCTCAGTGACGGTTCTTCTGACTTCCACTACCGAGTGCAGACGGAAGAATTCCTCCACGGCGCTTGGGATCAAGTCTGGATTATCTCTCAGTGCTGTCAGTGCCGTGGGATTGCTCGCGAGATAGCGCCAGGCAAAACCGAGAGAAGAGGCGACCGTGTCAAGTCCGCCGACAAACAGCAGGAAATACATTCCCATGATTTCCTTATCAGTGAGAGGCCGACCATCCACCGTGTAATCCAAGATAGAAGAGGCCAGATCATCCTTCGGATTTGCGCGCTTGTCGGCAATCAAGTCAAGAAGGTAGTCGTAGATATTCCTAGCCGCTTGAGCGCGAGTTTCCATGGTGTTGGAGACATGGAGAAGCTTGTATTCGTAGTCGAGAATTTTGTCGAAATCTTCCTGTGGCATCCCGAAAAGGTCCATGAAAATCCGGACGGGAAAAGGCACTGCGAACTGGTCCACGAAATCGCAGTGGCCTTCGGATTTGAATGTTTCTATGAGTTCGATTGCAGATGCCCGAATTGCATCTTCTCGCTTTGCGACCTCTCTGGGCGACAGTGGCACATTGAAATTTGATCGGTAGTTCCGGTGTTCTGGCGGATCGATCTCCAACGGAATCAAATCCAGCTCCTGCCCCAACAGAAAGGAAAATCCGGTGCCGTTTTTGGAGGAGAACAGCTCGGGACTCTGTAGCACTTCTTTGATAATGGCGCCGTCAGATATCGACCACCCTCCGACCCCTTGGGAGGGCACGGGATTAAAAAATATCGGTGGTGCATTCTTATGTAGGTTCGCCAATACCTTAAAAGGGTTTGTCTCTAGCTCAGGGTGAGTATTCACATCGAGCGGAAAAACCAACTCTTCAGGGACATGATCGGGTATGGCTTGGTCAAAAATATTTGTCATGTGCTGGTGCCTTAAATGGTCGGGCCACCGTGCCGAGTGAGCCCTCTGTTATTTAAAAAGAGACTACATAAACTGTACAGAAGTGTAAAGTTAAATTGGCCGCGAAGGGTTCTGGGTCAAACGCTCTTGCGGGACTCACCTTTAGGTAATAACGACGGGTTGAAGCCAGAACTGAAATTACTTTGGTTACCCGATGACTGGAGCCGGGGATCCATCACATATAACGGAGCCGAAGCCCTGCCGCGGTGGCGTATTGACGCGCGGGCATAGTTTCTCAGCGTATCGATGGCGTATTTGGTGCTGCTGAGCGAGTGTTATACCTACCCCGATTGATGGAAAGGGCAGGTCTCCTCTCTCTCAACCAGATCATAGGCGAACATGAACTTGGCGACGCCAGCTAGAATGCCGCCTATCAGTCCTAACTCAAGGATTTCTGCATCACTGAAGTGCTTGGCGAGTTCACGGTGCAGAGCCGGATTCAGTGTGCCCTTGGGCTGTGTGAGTGCCAGCTGCTCTCCCAGCGCCAGCACCGCTTTCTCGGCATCAGTGAAGGGGCCGTTCTCAGGGTCATCAAACGCGTCAATCTGTTCTTCAGTGAGCCCAGCTGCCAGTGCGTCACGGCGATTGCCCTGATTACAGAAGCGGCAACCGTGAAGTGTCGAAAGCTTGAGTCTGAGAAGCTCTTTGTAGGGTTGTGCCACCTGACCACCACGAAAAACTTCGCCGTA
>JAQWUD010000037.1 GCA_029242325.1 Luminiphilus sp. | reverse complement strand
TCATGATGCCGGTGTTGATGTTGGCCATCACAAACGCATTCCGTGCAGCGTGCCTGAAGCTATACAGCACCAGATCCTCCCGCTCGGTAAATAGCTTGCCCAATCGCTTGTTGAACGTAGCACCGGGGTCTGCCCTATCTCGGCAGTAGGCTATGGCCTGATCGATGTTCAGCCAGATGGTGTCCGTGCCAAACGCTAGGGTGACGACTCGCCGCCTGTCCTTGGTCTTTCCTGTGGGCACCACGATATGCCTGATCTTGCCCTCTAGGCTCGACGTTGATTCGATGTTGGCGATCTCTGAGGGGATCATGCCGTGCATGGCTAACAGCCCTATAACGCCCTGAACGTCGTCCCACTCGGTACATGCCTTCGCCAGCTTGATCTGATCGTCCACTGTGGCTACCACGCGTTCGACGGTCTTCTGTCGCTGCTGACGCAGGCCCTTGATGTTCCAGTCCAGATCGTACTCATCAGCAGCCCACCGGAAGCACCCTATAGCCTCCGACAGATTCCGTACGGCTGACTTAGTCTGTACTCCCCTGTCGAGGTCCTCGTTGTACACCTCACGCACACCGCGATTGATCTCCTTATCTATGCCGTGCGAGATGGGGTGATTTCCGATGGCGGCTAGTGCCCTGTTCCAGTTGCGTAGCTTCTTCCTATACCGGCTGTTCTTCTCGTCCCGCTCATGGCCCCTGAATCGGCAGTAGGGTGCCCACAGTTGGGATAGGTGCTTTGGTGAGTTGGATACGCGCTTAGATAACCTCTCCCTGACACGCGCCTTGACCTGCTTCTCTAGCTGGGTCTGCTCAGGCATCTCGCTAATGGCGTACTCGATGAGTGGCCGCGCCACCTGACTAGCCAGCTTTGCTATTTGCTCGGGCGTGACGTTCTCGACACCTCCCTCGACTCCGCTGGCCTTAACAAGTATCGGCGTTCCCCTGTCCTCGGATATGCCCAGCTCCTTGGGTATGTCGATTTCCTCGCCCGCGTCCATGCGGTCGGAAAGTTCGTCGGATATGAAAGCGACTGGCATCTCTACTGGGTCGTGCTCTCGGTCCCTTTTTCGCAGGTCCTTCATCGCACGGTCTGCCAGCTTGTCGATGACACCCTCGACGCTGGTGGTCACATCGGAGTTATCGAATCGTTTGCACTCAAGCTCGAAGGCTTCTTGTGCTATCGCTGCTGCCTTCTGCACGGCGTGGTCTGGCGCGTTGATGTCGAGCCCCAGTGCCGTACGGTATTTGGCGCTACCAGCAAAGGCCCTGACCCTAGTCGGCCATGCTCGCTGATACCACAATTGGTTGCCCTTCCTTGCGACGTATTTAGCCATTATCCTATCCCTGTTGACCCAATTCCTGACCCAACGTATCAGGTAAGATGAGGCTATACAAGGTTTTCAGGGGATAAATGGCCCGCCCGGAGAGATTCGAACTCCCGACACCCAGGTTCGAAGCCTGGTGCTCTATCCAGCTGAGCTACGGGCGGAGGCGCGAAGCTTAGGATCACTGCCCTGAAACGTCAAGGTGAATGAACGACGTCAGGGGGTCACCACCACACCGCATAAAAGAAAGCCAGTATCAGCGTGACCACCAACGCGCTGAGGTTAAAGCCAATACGGGTCTTGAAGTTGATACCACCGGGATCGACAAACCCGACTTGAGGCGCCGGCTTGATTAAAGACCAACTCACGCCCAGTACGATACACAGTATGAAAACCAAACCCACACGATCCATGAAAGGCAGCTCGGGCCAATAAAGCTTGAGCCAGAGTGACAAGACGGCCGAACCAACCGCAGCTAGCAGCGCGCCCGTTGCGGTTGTTTTAGACCAGAAGATCCCAAGCATGAAAATCGCAACGATACCCGGCGTGAAAAAACCGGTGAATTCTTGAATGTACTGAAAAGCCTGCTCGAAGTTTCCAAGCAGGGGTTTCGCCGCCACCATGGCTATCACCATGGAGCTGATCGCTACAATCCGCCCGAGTCGCACACCTACGGCGCCCTCACCCGCCTCCAAGCCCACCACTGGCGCCACATCCAGGGTAAAAATGGTTGAAATGCTATTGCACATCGAGGCCAGCGAAGAGACGATCGCTGCCAGCAACGCGGCAAACACCACACCTTTGATGCCAACGGGCAACAGCGTCATCGCCGACGGGTAGGCCTGGTCAGGTGACGCAAGCCCCCCGTCCAAAACAAACATTGCAATGCCCGGGAGCACCACGATAACCGGCATTAAAAGCTTGAGGAATGCGGCGAAAGCGATGCCTTTTTGCGCCTCATCGATACTTTTTGCTCCCAGCGCACGCTGAATGATGTACTGATTAAAGCCCCAGTAGGAGAGGTTCATCACCCACATGCCCCCTACCAATACGGACAAACCCGGCAAGCTCATGTAGTGCGGACTATCCTCGGCAAGAATCATATGAAATTTATCGGGCGCTTGACTCATCAAGGCGACGAAACCGGCAAAAGGCCCTGCTCCCGCGGACACTTTGTCCAGTAGGATCCACGCAATCAACAGGCCACCCAGCACCAGCAAAACCACCTGAATAATATCGGTCAGGGCGACAGCTCGCAGCCCACCGTAGAGCGAATAGGCAATGGCAAAAGTGCCAAGAGCCACGAGACCGAGAGTCAGATCCACACCCGCAACCGTGTTGATCGCCAATGCACCGAGCCACAATATTGACGTTAAATTGACAAACGTGTACACACCCAACCAAAACAACGCCATCACGGTTTTAACGCGGTTGTCGTATCGCTGGGCCAAAAACTGAGGCATCGTGTAAATGCCAGTCTCGAGGAACACCGGCAGAAGGTATTTACCCACCAACAGTAGCGTGAACGCCGCCATCCACTCATAAGATGCAATGGCAAGCCCGATCGCATAGCCCGATCCCGACATGCCAATAATCTGCTCCGCGGAGATGTTGGCCGCGATCAGCGACGCGCCTATTGCCCACCAAGGGAGCGCCTTGCCTGCCAAAAAATAGGCCTCGGCGTCCTTCTCTTGACCCGGCCTGTCACGGGACACCCACTGCGCGATGACAAACAAGGCCACGGCGTAAACACCAACAATAACAATATCAACAGATGCGAGCACATTGCCCCCTTATTTTTATAGTGTGAGGTGTGTCTGGCGCCGAGACCAGGTTTCAGGAGTTGGAGGCAAAGCCACCGCAGTCGTAGACCGTGTTCTCCGCCGGCTCTTCACGAATCGCAATTTCGGCAATATCCACTGAGAAATGTCCCCGTGTCGCCATCAGGAAAGGCGTGTTGATTTGACTCAGGTCCACACCCCGGCGGGCGAAGCAGGCCACGGGGACAGAGATCGTCCGCCACTCGCCAAAGGCCATCGAGGCCAATGCGGGCGTTATATCAACGGCCCCGGAACAAGGCCAACCACAATCCATCCTGAGCGTAACAGAAGATGAAGGTCTGGAGAGTACTCGCAATTCCATGCTCAGTGCACCGCCAGCAGATTCGATGTCAGTCATATCAACCGGCTCTTCAAACTGAAAATACACCTGACTGAGGTGGTTGCCGCTACCGGTAAACTGCACCCGTCGCGCATCCTCCTGAACATGACGATCGACGACAGAGAGCTGGAGTTCGCCCAGCAAGCTGGCACCACCTCGGGAGCCTACGGCAAGAGACCAGTCCAGCTCGTCGCCCACAAAGAGTCTCCATGGCTGGCGCACACCGCGTCCAAACACCACTTGATCCAGACTGGCACCAACCCCCAAAGCCTCTTCTGACAGGGCCACCCAATCGGACCTGGCGCTAGAGGTGAGACCATAATTTATAGGAAACAGCACATCTTCCACTGGCAGATCGGAGTTGGAGGCATGAAGGTCAGCACCGGGCCAAGGCATCGGTAATCGGCCGTCAAACTCAAATCTGGGCTGGCCGTTCGTATTGGCCAAGAGCAGGTCAGCCACACCGCTTCCCTCGGAACCGGGCAGCCATGCCACCACGAACGCGTCCGACGCATTCAGCTCGGCATTCACCCAAAGTGGGCGGCCTGTGAGAAACACCGACACCACGGGAACGCCCTTTTCGGTAAAGGATTTGATTAACGCGAGATCACGCTTGGAAGAATGCTGCCACGCGAGGGTGTCGATATCACCCTGAGTTTCGGCATAGGGCATTTCACCAAATACGACAATAGCAGCGTCCAAACTGACATCGTTCTCCGGCACATCAACAACACGGCCTCCCGCTTGGTTGACTACGCTTTCAATGCCTGACCTGATCGACGTGGCCCCAGGGAAATCCGCGTTGACGTTGCCAGTCCCTTGCCAACTGATCGTCCAGCCACCTGATTGCATACCGATATCATTGGCACCCTGCCCGACCACAGCATAAGTACCCTGCGGGTCCAGCGGCACCAGCCCTTCTTGATTCCTGAGCAGCACCAGCGAGCGTCGCACTGCCTCTCTGGCCAGGGCGCGATGATCAGGCGCGCCCAGCGCATCACGATATTGCGCGGCTGATTCTGAGGGCAGGCCACGCGCCATAACACCCATTTCATATTTCACCTTCAGAATCCGCTCGACCGCTTCGTCAATGCGTTCAAGGGGAATCTCTCCAGCTTCAACTTGTGCCACGGTGGTATGGAGCATCGACTCCCAATCCTCGGGCACCATAATCATGTCTATGCCCGCGTTGATCGCACGAGCGCAGCTGTCATCCTCGCAGCCGCTTACCTGCCCAATGCCATTCCAGTCGCTGACCACAAACCCGTCGAAGCCAAGCTCAGCTCTGAGCACGTCAGTAAGTAATTGACGATTACCATGAATCTTGTCGCCATTCCAACTGTTAAAAGACGCCATCACCGTTTTGACATTAGCAGAGATGGCAGAGACATAACCGGGTCCGTGTTGCGCCAACAAATCAGGCAATGACAGACGGGTATCACCCTGATCTGTCCCACGGACCGTGCCGCCATCGCCAATGAAGTGCTTTGCAGTGGCAACGACGCCCTCTGACTGCACCGCGGAAACATACTGTCGGGCATACTGTCCCACCAGAGCTGGGTCACCACTGTAGGACTCGTAAGCGCGCCCCCAACGTAAATCAGTGGCTACGGCTAGGGTGGGAGCAAACATCCAGTCGATGCCCGTGGCCCGTACCTCTCGGGCGGTGGCGGCGCCAATCCTGCCGATCAGCTCAGGGTCGTTCGCCGCGCCCAGGCCAACATTGTGAGGGAAAAGCGTGGCGCCCATCACGTTATTATGCCCATGCACCGCGTCTGTGCCCCAGATTACCGGGATACCCGCGTTACCCTCCGACCGGTCGGTAGAGGCCGCATGATAAGCATCTGCGAGTGCTAACCAGTCATCGATCGAAGCTTGTTTATTGTCGTCCGGAAAGGAACCGCCCCCGTTGAGAACACTACCCAGCCCATAGCGACGGACAGCTGCGGGGGTAACGTGCTTGATCTCCCCCTGGATCATTTGAGCGACCTTTTGCTGGAGGGTCATGCCTGCGAGATGTCCAGCGACGAGATCATTGATGTCCGGTTCAGCTGACCCGGAACAGGCCATGAGCCCGCAGCTCATTACCACGCTGATCGCACACCTCTTGATTCGCTCTAACATTTGATACTTACCCACGCTACTACACCACTCCGTATCATGCGGTCTGACGTGATGCCGTTAGCATCGCGCGCCCGGACCACCCCATGCTGATGGCGTTACGCCCCCACCACGACCCTTCACTAACACCGTGCTTGCCCCTCGGCGTACTGTTAACTGCTCCGCGAAATTCTCCTCGTTCAGCCATGCTGTTCACCTGCGCGGCTACACCGCTGCACCGCTGCCGTCGCACCCGGCGCCACACCAATATTGGCATCAGCCTAAAACGCGGATCCGCGGCACTCAATTAAAACGCGATCACGAGAGATAAATCTGAGGTAAGCGGGTCGCCGCGGGCGCGCCAGAATTACGAGCAGGGTTCAGACGCCTTCTCGGAAAGGTGGCACAACAGTAAGTTGGAAAGGTGGGTGACGTATCCGTTGCGGGCAATTCAAAACTCGCTAAATTAGTGCCCAGCAAGGGATATCCGCTTTACCGCAAGATGCACTCCTCTTATCTCAATGCGATTCCCAACCCAAGCCCCTCGTGGGATCGTTACAATCTGGAGATACCAATAAATTGTGTAAAGGTCCGCCTCACTATGTTCGCCAAGCCGTTTGCCAAACACAAACTTGCCCAAGCCGTTTCTATCGCGATCGGCGTGTCTTTGTCGACCGCAGTAACCGCTCAGCCATCGATTGACGACGACTCTGTGATCGAAGAGGTAGTCGTTAAGGGAATTCGTTCCAGCTTGAGACGTGCCATGGACACCAAGCGAGACTCCCAAGGGGTTGTGGATGCCATCACCGCCGAAGATATTGGCGACTTCCCCGACACCAACCTTGCCGAGGCGCTGCAACGCATTACGGGGGTTGCGATTGACCGCCAGCGTGGCGAGGGTACTACGGTCACCGTCCGGGGTTTTGGCGCGGACTTTAATCTCGTTACGCTCAATGGCCGACAGATGCCAACCCACAGTGGCTTTGGTCGCGCGTTTGATTTTCAGGACATTGCGTCTGAAAGCGTGTCTGGCGTAGAAGTCTACAAAACGTCTCGAGCCAATATCCCATCGGGAGGCATTGGCGCAACGATTAATGTATTAACCGCCAAGCCACTTGACCGCCCCGGAATGCACGTAAGTGTCAGTGCAAAAGCGGTGCATGATGAGAGCACATATGAGGGCAGCGATGCCACACCGGAGTTCTCTGCCTTTGCATCGCAAACTTTTTTCGACGACACAGTAGGAATTGCGCTGTCTGGCACCATTCAGGAACGCCATTCGGGCATGGCACAAGCCTTTAATACTGCCTGGCTCGAGCGTGATGGCAGCGGCATTCCGGATAACGGACAGCAGACCAACTTGCCCGGCGAGGACGCTTTGGTCGCCCTGCCTCAGCAAATGGTTTACCAGCTGGACGAATGGGAACGCACCAGAGTCAACGGCCAAATCACTCTGCAGTGGCGTCCGGTTGAGAATGTGACAGCTACGCTTGATTACACGATGGCTGAACTGGAGTTGGATCACAGGTATAACGCCATGTCAGTCTGGTTCAGCCCAACGGGTCAGTCGGGCACATGGTCAGATGGGCCTATCGTATCGCCTCTCGTGTACAGCGAGACAAACAACCAGCCAGACCGTCCAATGGCAGCCGGTCTCGACGCCTCCAAAAATACGCGCGATGGTTTCGGCATCAACATTGAGTGGGATGTCACCGACAGGCTCCGACTGGCCCTCGACTACCACGATTCTTCAGCAGAGCGTGAACCCAACAGCATTTATGGCAGCTCTGCCAACATCTCCATGTCCGCTTATGGACGCAATTCGGCAAGCGTGAATTACGGCACCGAAGTGCCTGTGACGACCATCGGCATGGACGACCCGCTGTCGGCTGATGATATGCAGATAACAGGCAGTGTGTTCGCCGCTAGCTGGGCCGAGATGGATATTGAACAGACCCAGTTCTCGGGCGCCTTTGATCTGACGGAAACCCTCACGCTGGATTTTGGCGGAGCCTTCACCGACATCGATAATTTCGAGGCCGGCTCCGTGGTGCAACGCAATACCTGGGGACAAAATCAGGCATCTGCTTACGGAGCGGTCAGTGACCTCATCGTACCCGCCTCACTCAAAGGCATCTATGACGAACTCGATGGCGGCGGTCAGGTAGACAATAACTTTTTCATCTTCAGCATGAGCGATATCGCACAGCGGGCTGAGCAACTTGAGGCACTCTCACCAGACGATCCCATGTACCTCGCGCCGGCACCCGGCGTCGTGGGTAGCTGTGGCACAGGATTCTGCGCTGACCTCGACTCCGGGTTTGGCAACCAATTCCGGGAAGAAACGTGGGCCGCTTTTCTGCAACTCAACTACGCAGGTAACCTGTTTGACCGGCCCTTCAATTTCAGAGTGGGGTACCGATACGAAGAGACAGACGTAACCTCCAGCGCGGAATCTCAGAGTTACTCCCGTATCGAGTGGGCGTCTACCAACGAATTCACTGCTGTACCCACTGAAGGTGCTATTGCCTCAGGTCTTACCGGTCAATACGACGCCAGCCTGCCCAACGTCGATTTCGATATCGAACTGATCGACAACGTGATTTTCCGGGCCTCTTACAGCGAGACTATTGCGCGAGCGGGTTATGGCGATTTGAGAGGAAATCTCTCAGTTGGCCAAGTCCTCCGGGTTGTTGAAGGAGAGCACATTGCCGATGGTACGGTCGGCAATCCCAGTCTGCTCCCTCACGAGTCAGAAAACATCGACTTTTCACTCGAATGGTACTATGGCGATGCGAGCTACGTATCGGTGGGTTACTTCGATAAATCCGTTGCCAACTTTGTGACCTCGGGCGAGCAGGAAGACGTTGTCCTGTTCCCGGATCTGGCGCACCCTGCGCTGGGCCCCTTATATGAGTCCGCAGTGGACGCGCTAGGCATCACGGCCTCCAACGCCGATCTGCGCGATTATATCTTCACCAATTTTGCTAATGAAGCAGGCGTTGATGTTGCGACACAAACCATCACGGGTGTCGCTGGACGCGACGGTGCGGCTTATTACGACGTCGATACCCGCATCAACTCGGACCAGGAAGCCAACATCGATGGATGGGAAATGGCTTGGCAGCATACCTTTGGCGACACTGGCCTGGGGTTCATTGTTAACATGACGCTGGCTGACGGCAGTGCCACCTTCAATCGGCTCTCAAACGAACCGCAGTTTGCGCTCCCGGGCTTGAGTGACACTCGCAACGCCGTGCTATTTTACGAGGGCTATGGCCTGGCGCTCAGAGCTGCCTATAACTGGCGTGACACACACTTTACCGGTGGTGTGACGCAACCAGGTTACGCCGAGGAGTACGAGCAATGGGACGTCAGCGCGCAATACGAAATCTCCGACGGTTTCACCGTATTCTTGGAAGGCATAAACATCACAGACGAAACATGGCGGACCCATGGCCGAGATTCGCTGCAGCTTTACGGCGTGGGGCAAATTGGTGCGAGATACAACTTCGGATTCCGGTACAGCTATTAAGTCTAGGCGGTCTGGCTCAAGCAAAAACCGCTCTTTGGGGCGGTTTTTGCTTTTTGTAGACGCTAAAATCCCAGCCAAGCAATAATCGGACGTAAACCGGTTTACACCTGTGAACAATACGATGAAGCACATAGTCATTTTAGGCGGAGGCACGGCGGGCTGGTTGACTGCGGCGGTTTTGGCGGCGGAGTTTGACCCGGACTCAGGCGTCAACATCACGCTAATTGAGTCACCCTCCACTCCGACGATAGGAGTAGGCGAAGGTACGTGGCCCTCCATGCGCTCTACTCTTCTAAAGATCGGCATCTCCGAGACCGAATTCATCAGCACCTGCTCTGCCACCCTGAAACAGGGCACCCGGTTTACCTCTTGGACTTATGGAAACGGAGAGACCTACTACCATCCGTTCACCCTTCCCCACGGTTACACCGAAATAAATCTCGCAGAATATTGGAGCCAAGGATTGCTTGGCGACAGCACATTTGCCGATAGCGTGACCCCGCAGTTTTCAGTGTGCGAAGCCGGCCTGGCTCCGAAGCAGATAAACGTACCGGAATACGCATACACGTTGAACTACGGGTATCACCTTGACGCTGGGAAATTCGCTGCATTGCTTTCTCAACATGCAACAGCGCATCTGGGTGTCAAACATGTCAGTGCCGATGTGACAGCTGTGACCTCACACCCCAACGGCGATATTGCTGCTCTGGAAACAGATCAGGGTCCCATATCAGCAGACCTTTTTGTGGACTGCAGCGGCTTCAGAAGCCTGTTACTGGGGCAGCACTATGAGGTGCCTGTCGCGACCATGGATCATGTGCTCTTTAATGATCGTGCGCTCGCCGTGCAGGTCCCCTATTCCAGTCCCGACGCGGCCATCGCCACAACAACCCGAGCGACAGCGCATCGAACAGGCTGGTTTTGGGATATCGGCTTACAACATCGACGTGGTGTAGGCGCAGTATTCTCATCCCAGCACAGCGGCGTGGCGGAGGTAGAAGCGGATCTGGACGACTATCTCAAAGCCACGGGGCATAAGGGTGGCCTGGCGAAGCATGCCCCTCGACTGATTGAGTTCACGCCGGGGTATCGGAAATCATTTTGGCACCGGAACTGCCTAGCGATAGGGCTTTCCGCGGGCTTTATTGAGCCGCTGGAGGCTTCTGCCCTAGTGCTTGTTGAACTGAGCGCGCGATTTCTAGCCGATCAGTTGCCCAGAGATCGACGTCAAATGGACACTGTTTCCAAGCGATTTAACGCGGAGTTCACTGAGCGGTGGGCACAAATCATCGAATTCTTAAAACTACACTATGTGTTGTCGCGCAGAGAAGATAGCGCTTATTGGAAAGATCACCGACGGGAAGCAACCATACCCACCGCCCTGTCTGAAAAACTGAGTGACTGGCACTTTAGATCACCGTGGCATCGGGATGAGCGTAGAGTAGACGAAATGTTTCCAGCCGCCAGTTATCAGTACGTGCTCTATGGCATGGACTTCAAGACCGAGATCAATCTCAGCAACCGACGGAGTGCACCAGCCAAACTGAAACATGCAGAACGATTGGCGGGAGAAGTCAAAAACCAGCGCGCCCAATTTACGGGCCGACTACCCCCGCACCGAGGACTGATTGAGCAGGCGAAGCATCAGGGATTTGCCAGAAGGACTTAGCATGGATCGCGTTATTAAGAAGCTGAACAACATCGATCACGCGCACTTGTCTGTAGCGCCGGGTTACAGCGAGGCGCTGGGCGACGGGGTGATGACTTGCCTCGCCTACACTGCCGAAATGCGTGCCCTGCAGGGAACTTATCCGTTGCTTTTTCAAGAAATCGCGGAGGAAAACCACCCACTTACAGTAGCGCTCATGGGCCTGGAGCAAGGAGAAAACCTGTTTCTTAACGACGGTCAATGGGTCGGCCAAGCCATCCCCATGATGATGCAGAAAGGTCCATTCCTCATCGCTCAAGAGAGCAACCATCAAAGTGAGGCAACGTCGGTTATCGCGATTGATGAAAATCATCCCAAAGTGCTGACGGCAGGCGGTGAGGAAGTGTTCTCACAAACTGGAGGCTACAGCAATTACCTTGAGCGGATCATCACCATTCTTGAGCGCATCGAAGGTAGCCACGCCCATACTCTCGCTTTTGCTGAACATCTCACACAGCTGAAACTTCTCACACCGTTGGAATTCAACCTTAAGCTTGAGAATGGTACTGAACATGTACTGTCGGGGTTTTCTGGGATCGACGAGGATCGCCTGATCAAGCTCAATCCGGACGAATTGCAGTCGCTGCAGGCCCAAAACTTTCTGCTACCCCTCTTCATGGTTGTGGCCTCACAGGGACAGATGACGCGGCTCGTTACCCTCAAGAATCAGGCAGCTACTGCATTGTGAGTACAGTGCGGGCATCGACCCCGATACGGGAAATAAGCGCCGCTGACCTGACGAGTGAACCGGAACGTTGGACGTGTGCGGCCCAGCCGTGGGTGGCGCGCTCATTGGCAGGTGAGTGGCCGCTCGTAAAAGAGGCCAAGAAAGGCAATACCGAATTTTTTACTTATCTTTTACGCTTTTATTCTGGCGTTAAAGTTTCAGCTTTTTTGGGAGAGCCTGAAATCCGGGGACGCTTCTTCTACAACGCAGATATGACAGGTTTTAACTTCACGCAGGTCCAGACGCAGTTAGACCAACTGGCCGACAAACTGCTGTCTCTGAGCTCGCTGGAATCTCCCCCCAGCCTCTACATGGGCTCCACCCATTTGGGACACTGGTTGCCGGGGTTAGAGCGTGAAAATGAACTGCCCTTCTCCTTGAACAACGCGCTGGCAAGTCTTTGGTTGGGAAACCGAAGCACGGTAGCAACCCACTTTGACTACCCAGCCAACATCGCCTGCTGTGTCGCGGGCACGCGCCTGTTTACGCTTTTCCCCCCCGATCAGGTGGGTAATCTCTACATTGGTCCATGGGACCTTACCCCCGCTGGGCAGCCGATCAGTCTCGTCGATATAAATGACCCAGACCTCTCTAGCCATCCGCGGTTTGAAATTGCGATGCGTCACGCCATGTTCATCGAGTTGCAGCCGGGCGACTGTATTTACATTCCCAGCCTGTGGTGGCATCAGGTTGAGTCAATCGGGTCTATCAATGGCCTTGTCAACTTCTGGTGGACAGATCAGCCCGCAGTGTTCGGCTCACCCGTCGATGCACTGAGTCACGCGCTTATGGCGATCAAGTCGCTTCCCAAGAATCAACGGGCCGCCTGGAAAGCGTATTTTGAGCACTATATCTTCTCCTCGAGCACCGAGAGTGCAGGAGATTGGCCGCCTCATCTCAACGACCGCGCGCAAACGGTCACACCCGATATCGCCAAAAGGCTGCGCGCCGAACTTCTCAACAACCTGAAACGCTAATGTCTGACATACGAAGCACACCCATCAATAAGGTCGTGATCGCCGGCGGCGGCACCGCAGGCTGGATGGCTGCAGCAGCCCTGTCTAGATTGGTCGGGCGGCAGATTTCTGTGACGCTCGTTGAATCCGAGGAGATCGGAACGGTTGGAGTCGGCGAAGCCACCATCCCAACCCTGCTCACCATCAACCGATTACTGCAAATCCCCGAGCCCGATTTCATCAAATTTACCCATGGGACGTTTAAGCTCGGCATCCGCTTCGAGAACTGGCTTCACGAGGGCCACGATTACATTCACTCTTTTGGTGACACAGGCCAAGGCTGTTGGGCCGGTGGATTTCAGCACTTCTGGATGCGGGGGCGGCAGGAGGGACTGGCCGAAGACTACGGCGAATACTGCGCCGAGCTCAAAGCGGCTCAAGCGAATCGTTTCGGGATCCTCTCTGATCACAAACTGAACTATGCCTATCACCTTGATGCTACTGCGTATGGTCGCTACCTGCGCGATTTAGCACAGGCCAGTGGCGTCCGCCGCGTTGAGGGAAAAATTCAGGAAGTCAGGCTCGCCTCTTCCGACGGCTTTATTGAGCACTTGGTGTTGGAGGATGGACAGATTCTGCAGGGAGATCTATTCATCGACTGCACCGGCTTTCGCGCGTTGCTGATCGAGCAGGCACTCCAGACCGGTTTTGATGACTGGACCCACTGGCTACCCTGCAATAGGGCCTGGGCAGTTCAGACAGCGCTTACCGATGAACCAGTCCCCTATACCCGTGCGATCGCCCACGATGCCGGCTGGCGCTGGAAAATCCCTCTGCAGCATCGTGCTGGCAATGGGCTGATATATTGCGACGAGTTTTTAAATGAGGAAGCTGCACGAGAGAGGCTGCTGTCCCTGGTCGATGGAGACCCCCTCATGGAGCCGAGGCCCATTCGCTTTAAAACGGGGCAGCGCAAACGTTACTGGCACAAAAACTGTCTCGCGCTGGGTCTGTCCAGTGGGTTTATTGAACCACTCGAGTCGACCAGCATCCACTTCATTCAAAACGGCATCATGTGGTTATTACTGATGTTTCCTGACCCAGTGATCTCGCAGGCATCGGTAGATGAGTACAATCAGAGGCTGCGCACCGAGTCCGAGCGCATCCGCGACTTTATTGTGTTGCATTACATTGCGAACGAGCGTGTTGGCGATCCGTTTTGGGATCACTGTCGCGAGATGCCTGTGCCCGATTCACTGCAACAGCGCATCGCGCTTTTTGAGGATGCGGGCAGAGTCTTCAAACCCCAGGAAGACGTGTTCTCAGAGAACTCCTGGGTGCAAGTGATGCTGGGGCAAGGCATCACCCCCGAGCGGTATCATAATATTGCTGATGCCATGTCACGCGAGCAACTCGAAGCGTTTTTAAAGCAAATACAAAACGGAGTGAGCCAGACCGTCGAGGCATTGCCCAATCACGGTGAGTTCGTAAAGAGACTCGTATCGATGGCCAAAATCTAAACGCACGTACAAAAAAGCCGGAACGCAGTCCGGCTTTTTCTCTTCGGGGTGACTTCAGTCTTTCACCAGTTTATAGGTCCACCAGCCGCTCTGATAATCCACGCTCACCGTCAATGCACCATCTTCCTCTTCATAAACGTTGTAAGTGATCGAGGCGGGCGCCTCATAAGAGGCTTCCAACTGGCCATTGTTATGCGCTTTGGCCAAACCCAGGAAGGCCCCCTGCCCATCGAGCGTCACTTGCCCCGCTTCCGCGTCGTAATTCCAAGTCGCGGGCACCGATCCATCATGCGGCTCTACAGGCGCACCACAGCCTTCATCTGTCCCCTGCCAAGGCTCAAGCCACGTCTCATCGCCAAGCACGTTTTTGAAAGTACCATCTGCTCGGAACACATAGAGATCGTCAAGTAAGCAGGCGCGGGTGGTGACATCCGCTTCACCCAATTGCCACCAGGAACCCTCAAACTCCGCAGGGCCAACCCTTAGGGCACCCGCCTCGGATGCAATTCGCCACTGCCCCACCAATGGTCCAGCGGCCTCTCCTCCGCCACTCGCACCCGGATTCCGCCATTCGATATTGTCAAGGCGATACACCACGCCGTCGGTCTCGCCAGCGAGGGGAAAGATCACCATACCGGTGTTGACTTTGGTGAGATCCAACCCGCCCAATACAAGATCCTTGGCGGGATACTCCACGGTCTCCCACCCATCTAGCCCTACCCAGCCGATAGGCTTGTCGCCTGAAGTACAGGGATAAACGCAGTCGGCCTTGATCACCAGACCACCGGAATTGAGTCCCTGGCTCACGACCTTAATATCGAAACTCAGTACGCCCTCCGCATACTCCGAGAGATCCCGCGTTTCGGTGCTCCCGAAGAAAAGTCCCGCGAACCCAGATCCGTGTTCTACCTGTAATACGGTATCGCGCTCTTTATCTTCCACCATCGACCAAGTGATGTTCGGGCACTCCTCGCCGCCGTCATCAATACAGCTGGCGTAACCGATTCCCTCATCGAAAGCAGAGATACCGTCTTCCCAAGCATCCGCCACCGTGCCATTTCTAAACACCGGATAGGGCGCTGCGTTTGAACCACCACCGCCGCCTGCGGCACCCCCACCGCTACCCTGGGACTCGTAACGAACATTGGCAACATCAAATGACAGACCCTGTTGATTGCCCCAGCTCGGGAAAAGAACGATACCGGCATTGACGTTAGTAACATCCAAGCCCTTGCCGATCAGAAATGAGACGTCGTATTCAAAAGTCGCCCAAGTACCAGGCTCATAATCGCTCAGATCGATGGGTTGATCCCCTGTGCCACAGGGGTAGAAACAGTCCACCTTGAAGACCATACCTGCTGCGGCCGTTGCCTCGGGAATTCTCAGGTCAAATATGAGCTTTCCATTTGCCGCAAAGTCGCTCAGATCCACGCCCGTTGAGGTTGCCCAGAAGAACACTCCGTCTGCACCATTAGTGCCAAACTGTACGTTCAATGCCGCACCCACATCAGGATCGCCGGAATCGGTGACACTCCAAGTGATAAGATTATCGGTGGCGCCGTCCTCGCAGTAATCTCCACCGATAGTAGTGTCGTAACCACACGCGCCACGATCCCACAGTGGTGCGATCTCGCCTTTGGTAAAGATTGGCACAAGCTCTCCATCGACCTCACCGCCCGGAGGTCGAATCCCGCAGCCATTGCGCGAGGGGTGACCACACCGCAGTGTGATGTCGTCTACCATTACCCGCGCGTAGCTCGTAGGTTCCAGAACAAAAACGCTGATGACCTCATTCGTGTCCAATGGCTGGTCACCCGAGTTCTGTAATAACTCATAAACGGGGATGCTTACCGTAAACCACTCATCGTGGGGTAACTCCGCCAGAGACAACATTTTGTAGCCTAGCGCCGGGTAACCGCTGTCCATCTTGATGGCGATTTCACTCTCCAAATCTGTCGACTGGCTGTCGATATACATATCGAATTTCAACTCGCCGGCATGAATTTCCCACGAATTGGGGTTGTTACCAAAGCCAAATAACTCGATCTCATCGCCGTCAGCCGCGCTGATCGAAATATTGCCCATGCTGGAGGTGGTCACGTCAATAACAGTGCCTCTTCCTTCAACGGGGGACTCTGTCCAACTCAGCGAACCGTTGTTATCCCAAAACGAATTAACCGCCAATTCCCGCACCACAGCCTCGCCTGCGACAGTCCATGACAGCGACTCAGCCGCGTCGCCGTAGAGGGGAAAATCATCCTGAAAGGGCTCTTGCGCACTCGGGCGATCAAGGTTCCGATCAATGTTTGAATTACAGCCTTTACCGCCGTCCTCACCATAGGAACATTCATAAACGCGCACGTAATCCACCACCATTTCAGATGGGATGTCCCCCTCGGCTACGCTACCGGGCAAAAAGCCGCCAACGGCAAGGTTAACCAGCACATGAAACGGCACGTCAAATGGAGCTGAAGAACCGCCACTAAGGTAACCGGTTTGCAGACCACCGTAGTAATAAGAGTAATAGTGGTCAGCCCCCACCGTCATAAGATGCTCGCCGTCTACGAGCCAGTGAATAGCATCGGATGTCCACTCGATCGAATATGTATGAAATTCGCTGCCGGGATCGACCACTTCAATGTCCATCCCAGCCTGCTGGTTGAGGGGCCACTGAAAGCCGTGATGTGCCGTAAGGAATACCCGCTCATTCGCTGTGCCCGGGTTCACCACCTCCATGATGTCGAACTCACCGCTGCCGGCCCAAACGCCATAAGGTGAATCGGTGGGCAGCATCCAGACGGCCGACCAAAGACCCTGCCCCGGCGCTGCCTTCGCTCGGACCTCGACTTTGCCATACTCAAAATCAAATTTATTCGCAGTGCGAAGTCGCGCTGACGTGTAGGGAAAACCAGACGTAACCTCTTCACGTTTTGCAGTGATAGTTAACAACCCGTCCGCCACCGTGGCGTTCTCAGCCAGATACCACTGCTGCTCGTTATTGCCCCATCGATCCAATCCAACATCGGAACCATCTCCGATCTGGGCTTCCCAGCTCCCTGAATCCAGCGCGTCGCCGTCGAATTCGTCGCTCCATACGAGTTCCCATTCCTCTTCGGCAGCGGGGAAAAACGGCTCGTCAACCTCTGGCGAGTCTGCGCCACCACTACAAGCCATTAATAAAGCAGCGGCAGAGAATACAACGCCGTTTCGGAACCACTGCAACAGTGCGTAGGTCATTGGGAACCCCATTTATCTATCGGTCTTCGGAACGTACGGTGAGAGTTATCCCACAAAGGAGACCCCGGTTGACGCCAAACACGACAATCTGGGCTAGAGGTGAGACAAACTGGACAAGCCGAAGTG
The DNA here is from genome assembly GCA_029242325.1 of Luminiphilus sp. GTDB lineage: Bacteria > Pseudomonadota > Gammaproteobacteria > Pseudomonadales > Halieaceae > Luminiphilus. The sequence goes on along the minus strand of JAQWUD010000037.1, from coordinate 11,154 downwards.
GTGGTGCTTTCAGGACAAAAGATGCTGGATTGCGGTGCGGTAATTGCGGCTTACCCGAACGGTGACCTCTTTGTCCAAATGCAACAGACACTCCCCTTTTGGGAGTGTGTCTACCGCCCTCACTCGTCTCAGGTTAACGATAGTGGAGCGATGAATCCTGACAAAATCTGAGCTCAATTTGGACTCGAGAGCCTTCATGGTTGATCGCAGGATATAGACTTTGCCACCGGCATGGACGCACATGTAGTCCCCCGCCGCGTCGATCCACTCTATCTCATCATGAGAGAGCAAATAGGTATGGCCACCATCTTTGATCGGCAGGCGCCCAAATTCAGAAGCACTTGGCCGCTCGATCACGTCTGACAGCCGCTCCTCACTCAACTCCGCAATTGCATTGATGGGCGAGCTCTTACCAGACACCCAGCCCTCAGCAGCAAGCCTCGCTCTAGCCCTTTCCAGCGCCAACCTGATCCGCTTGGGATCAAATGGCTTCAGTACATAGTCCACGGCGTGGAGATCAAAAGCGCGGCAGGCATGCTCATCATATGCTGTTGCAAAAATCACGGCCGGTAACCGATCGGCCTGAGTCATTTCCACCACCTCTAGCCCCGTGACGCCGGGCATTTGGATATCCAGCAGCATGATATCGAACTGGTCTGATTGCAGCGCTGCAATTGCCTCACGGCCATTGCGACATTCAGCCACTACATTAAAGCCAGATTCATCGTCGACAAGAGACCTCAGTAGGCTAAGGCTCAACGCCTCATCATCAACCAGCACAACACGCAAGTCGCTCACTAGACCCCTCCCGCTGACGTCGAGGCCACGGTGGCGGGCAGCACAATCTCAACACGCATACCACCCAGCGGAGAAGCTGCTGAACGTACTGCCCCCGCATCTCCATACAAAGTCCTGAGCCGCTCAGCCGTATTCTGCAGCCCAATACCCACGCCCTTGCTTTGACCATTCATCATCTGGTGGTCGCTGCCAGATAAGCCGTCGCCTGGCCCAGTATCGTCTATCAGAATTTCCAAAGAGTGCTCCCGGCGAGTCGCCCTAATATGCACTGTCCCCCCCAGCTCGGATTCTGCGATTGCATGCTTAATGGCATTCTCTACGATCGGTTGCAGCAGCAGACTGGGAACCGCACACCGCAAGCTCTCTGGATCAATGTCCAGCTTCACATTAAGCCGATCGGAAAACCGTATCTTTTCAATGTCGGTGTACAACGCCACCGCCGACAATTCTTCTCGCAGGGTCGTCTCAGAAATCCGCTCATTCTCAAGGGTAAACCTCAGAAAAGTAGACAGGTTGAGTAACATCGTGTTGGCGTCAGCGGTCCTGCCCGCCGTGACGAGCGAACTGACCGAATTAAGTGTATTAAATAAAAAATGCGGGTTAAGTTGATACCTCAACAATTGAATTTGTGCCTCCCGTGCCTCGGCTTCTGCATTCGCACGCCGGAGCGCCTCTTGTCGCTGCGCAGACTCAGCCCTGACCGTTATCTCGTGCTCTCGCTGCAAAAACTGGTAGTACTTGATACCGTGATACAGCGCTGCCCAGGTAAAAAAAACAAATAAGGAGGGAAACAGCCAGCCGCCAAAATCTGACCATAAGCCCATCTCCCCTGTCATGACCATGAACAATAACAACCTCAGGGCAGACCAAAGTAATGCAAAGAGGACTGCCACCCCGAGCACCACCATCAGTCTGGGGTAGAGCGACCAATGCCACACCGCTCGGTAGACATAGCGCAGAGGCACGGAAAGCAGAAAACCCAGCAAAGACTGAGAAATATTGTGGCCCAGATAAGACCATTCATACTGATCGTAAGGCACACTGAGGCTCAAGTAAGTGAGCACCGATATGCCGAGCCATCCGGCAACCTGAAATAACCAGAAGAGCGCGCCATCGGCCCTGATCAATCGATAGTAAGTTGTATTTTCCGTGTTCAACAACGCCTCACAATGCATGTGAATTCTGGAAATTCGGCCTAAGTTACTGAATCAACAATCCTGCTAACAGCGCCTCTTCCCAGCGCAACGGTGATATAATTTTTGCTCTCCGGATCGCGGCCAACAAAAAAATCTCTGAGGGTAATCTGTATCATGACCGATCTCAGCGCTGTGGTCACCACCACTCTGCTTGCCGAGCAAAACAAGGCGTCTGTTAGCGCCATGCTCGATGCCATTCTTGAGACGCCACTGACACCTATGGAGGCGAATCAGGCGAAATCCTACATGGAACAAATCGCGAGCCGTGCAGCCGATGATGAGGGCGCGAAAATTGAATTATTCCAACTGATGGAAATGAAGAATCAGCATACAACCTACGTCATGCGTGTTGCATTATTCTCCAATAACAAGGCGATAGGTCTCGATGTAATGGATGCAGAAAACGGACAATTCTTTGTGCCGGAGCGTTGCCCCGTAGTCGAACTACAGGCCACCACACTGAATTGATCACCCCGAAAAATAGAGCCGATCTGCTGACTTATTTAACCTTGGTCGGCCTGGTAGCCTATGCCGCTGTCGCGACCGATCTCTATCTCCCTGCGATACCTTATATGATCAAAGACCTTGGCGGCTCCGAATCGGACGGCCAGCTTACCCTGAGTATATTTATGGTGGGATTGGCGGCTGGGCAATTAATCTTCGGCCCCCTTTCGGATCAATATGGCAGATTACCCATTGTTCGCGCAGGAACTCTGCTATTCCTCGTAACCTCGCTCCTCTGTGCGCTGGCTCAGAACATGGAACTGATGTGGGTGGCGAGAGGGTTTCAGGGAATCGCTGCGGCAAGCGGGCCAGTCATCGCGCGCGCCATTGTCAGAGACCGGTATGAAGGAAATCGCGCGGCACAGGTGATGTCTGCTCTATCCGCCACTATGGCCGTGATACCCATGGTAGCGCCTAGCTTGGGGGTGGCGATTCTGGCCAACTTTGCATGGCCAGCGACCTTTCTGGCCTTGGCGATCTTTGCTGTCTGCATCCTGATAGCACTCATACGCATGCCGGAGTCGGCACCTACCCCCAAGGAACAAATGCTTACCCTCGAAAGCATATTAAATTCATTCTCTCAGATGCTCTCTAGCCCCGCCTTTATCGGATATCAAATGGCCGGATCCTTTTCTTTTGCCGCTTTATTTTGCTACCTCTCCACCGTGGCTTATTTCCTGCCCGATGTCTTTGATATTCCAACAGCGCTGTTCGGATACAGCTTCGCTTTAACAGTGCTCGGTTTCATGGTGGGCAGCCTCATTAATGCAAAAGTAGTCATGCGATATGGACTCGATGCCACACTCAGATCTGGGCTAAGTATCAGCCTCCTAGCTGCAATCTGCATTGCTGCTCTGGCGCCAAAGGCTGCTCAGTATCTTTACCCCCTAGCTCTTCTCTCTTCACTCTTTTTTCTCGGCGTGGGCCTCACTGCAGCTAACGCCTCGATGGGAGCGATCTCGCTATTTCGACATCGAGCAGGGGCTGCATCAGCGGTATATGGCTTCACGCATGCCATGCTTGCATCGCTTGTCGGCGCGCTCGCAGGGCTTCTCTATCAGGGGAGACTACTGGAACCCGCACTGATAATGTTGGCCTGTGCGGCGCTTGCGGCGGCGGGATTAAGACTCACACAAGGGACCGAGCACAGAGCATGACAGGCCACATGACCCCATCAACCACAACACGTCAGCAGGCGACGGCGAATCACGCCCATTGGGTGAGGAAATTAATACTCTTCGAGAATGAGCCAATAGCCGGCGCAACGTCTGCATGAGCGAGGCTCGATGGGAGCAACTGCTGCGTTATCGATTCATCGAAATCGTCGCACTGTGGGAGGGCAGGCTCACGACTCGGCACCTCTGTGATGTATTCGGCATAGGACGTCAGCAGGCTAGCAAAGACATCAACAACTACAAAAGATCTGTTGCGCCTGGAAATCTGGAGTACGACTCCGTCCTCAAAGGTTATCTGCCCGCCCCCAACTTCACGCCAAAAGTGACCCGCGGCATCACAGAGGAGTACCTTGAGATTCTGGCTGGCGCCAGTGAAATTCAGCAAGTGCTCGGTGGACTGCCCGGCGCGCTCGCCACCACTGAAATACTTCAAGTGCCCAGACGCCAGGTTCCGCCAGAAATCCTTCGCCCGCTGATAAAGGCCGCGCGTGGACATCTGCGAATTGAAGTGGACTACGTTTCACTGAATCGCCCCGATCGCGAAGGGAGAATTATTGTTCCGCACACTCTCGTATGGACGGGCCTACGCTGGCATGTCCGGGCATGGTGCGAGAAAAATGGAGATTTTCGCGACTTTGTGCTCAGCCGATTCAGAGGCATACCCGAGCTTATGGATAGCTCTGATCACAACGCGAAGGGAGATAGCGACTGGCAAACGTGGATCGAAATTATCCTTGGGCCTGACCCCCGTCTGACAACAGAACAGCAGGATGTCGTTGCACACGACTACGGCATGACAGATGGCCGCTGGCGACTCAAAGTAAGAGCCAAGCTACTGCCTTATCTGCTCAAGCTGCTTCAGGTAGAAGCCGGGGGAAACCAACACGACCCCCAAGCACAGCAAGTCGTTGTCTTGAATCATGCTGAACTCGAGCAGTGGCTTTTCACTTCGAATTAAAGTGCTTATTTGCCGCGCACCCGCCGCCGTTTTGAGGGCTGGTTCATCAGCGACCTGGGGATTCGCGGTTTTTTGCCGGTTGCCAAATATCGATGCGTCATTTCCTGAGACTGAAGCGCCGGAGTGGTTTTTCCACGCGCCACAAACTGGTTGCTTTGCCGCCGATCCAGAACCCGCGCTTTCACATTGTCAAACCACTGTTGATCAAGAATATCCTGAAGTTGTTGCTGCAGATCAAGATCGGCAACCGGACACAGCACTTCTACACGATAGTCAATATTCCGGGTCATCAGATCAGCAGAGCCCAGCAAATACTCAGGCTTCCCCCGATTGTGAAAAGCATAGACTCTTGGATGCTCCAGATAGCGATCGATGATACTGATTGCCTCGATATTCTCAGAGACCCCTTTCACACCGGGTAACAACGAGCACATGCCACGAATGATCAAGCGGATTTCCACCCCCGCCTGGCTCGCCTCGTAGAGCTTCATAGTGAGCTGGCGGTCAACGAGGTTGTTGCACTTTAGCGTCATCATCGCGCGATACCCGCGATTTGCGTTATCAATTTCTCGATCGATGCGCGCAATCAAACCGGGCCGAGAACTGTGGGGCGATACCAGCAACTTCTTGTATTCAGGCAAGCGGTAGTTGAACTTCAAAAAATTAAATACCGCGGCCACATCCTGACCAATAGTTTGGTCCGCGGTTAAAAGCGAAAAGTCCGTGTAAAGGCGCGCGGTTTTCTCATTGAAATTTCCCGTGCCAATATGGCTGTAATAGCGGATCTCACCTTGTTCACGACGCTCGATTGAAAATATCTTGCAGTGCACTTTGAGGCCGGGGATGCCGAATATCACCTCGACTCCCACCTCTGTGAGTCTGTGGGCCATTTCGATGTTTGCCTGTTCATCGAAGCGAGCAGCGAGCTCCACCACAGCGGTGACACGTTTGCCGTTATGAAGCGCATTGATCAGCGCCTCCCCAATACGGGAGTTTTTTGCGGTGCGGTAGAGGCATATCTTGATCGCGGTTACATCAGGGTCCAGCGCCGCGGTCTTGAGCACGTCAACAATGTAATCGAAGGGGTGATAAGGAAAATACAGCAGAACATCCTTTTCACGAATAACCTCAAAGATGCTGGCGAGGTCGTCGATTGCAGTTATGTGAATCCCAGATTGGGGCTTAAATTCCAGGCTTTTTCCTCCGGGATTAGGAAAAGAAAGAAAGTCTTTCGAATTATGGTAACGCCCGCCGGCAATCATGCTGTCATAGCGCCCGAAACCAAAACTCTTTCTCAGCGCGTTGATCAACACCTCAGGCATCGCCTTGTCGTAGACAAAGCGCACGGCATCCGCTCGCCTGCGCTGTTTGAGACTCGATGCCATTTTCTCAATGAGACTCTCATTGATTGAAGGGTCCAGCTCTAGCTCCGCATCCCGCGAGAACTTGAAACAGTAGGCATTGACAGAAGAAATCGCAAAAACCCCTCGGAACACCTGCGACAGACAGGCGCGGATCACGTTATCGAGGGTAATGTAGACCGTGCCGCGACGGCGGCCTTTTTGTCTTGGAATTTCTATGAACCGCCCCAACTGCTCAGACGGCACTTCGAGCACAGCGAAGCGATCCCCATCGGCGATCTTGATCATCACCGCCAGATAAAGCGATTCTTCAGCAAGGTTGGGAATGGCGAGCGACTCATCAAGCAGTATCGGCTCCAACTCGGGAAGCACGGTATCGCGAAAATACCGCTGAACAAATGTGGTTTGCCCCTCGTCCAACTGCTTTTCATTAATGAGATATATTTTTTCTTTTTGTAGCTCACTCATCAGCGCGGTGTATATCACGTCGAAGCGTCTTTGCAACGAGGCAACTTCACGCTGAATGGACTGCAACAAGCTTTTCGCCGCCTGACGCTCAGGGCCCCGTAAGACACTGATCAGACGGCGGACTTCGGCAACGCGCACGCGGAAGAATTCGTCCAGATTGTTAGAAAAAATGCCAAGGTATCTCACCCGCTGAATGAGTGGCACCTCGGAATTCTCTGCCTCCTGAAGCACGCGGGCATTAAATGAAAGCCAGCTAAGCTCGCGCGGATAAAATAATCGCTCGTCGACATCTGCCCAACGGGTCGTTACCGGACTGTTCGCCATAGTTCGAGATAAAAACCCTATTCGTCATAGAGAAGCCAGCTACAGTACACACAAGTTCATGACAGTTGCCACCGCAAACGCAATCGCCAATATGGTTGCAATTATTCTGTCTATAAATCAATTTCTTATCGCATAAACGAGAACCCTTCTCAGCGCTGGCAGACGCACAAAACGCTCCCGAGTGTGAGTGCTGGCGTGCGCTACCACAGGCAAGCCGACCAGACATGGGCTAGTTAGGCTGAAACCACATCACGAGCTGTGTCAACATGCCTCCCGCACAATACATCTCAAAATCTCATCAGCGCACTCCTCGGGGCGCTCCAGCGGAAGTAGATGCCCTCCCTGCATGACCTTACTAGTAATAACCGCGTTCAACCCCGTGACCCAGCGGAGTCTCTCCGCCGACAAAACATTGGACGTATCGCCCGCAAGTATCAACATAGGGCAGGTCAAACGGCGCAACGCGCTATCCATCCGAGGCACTGACCTGTAGATACAGGCTTCCCAGGCACCTGAATGTCGCAGGTGAACCCCACCATCGGCGACCGGCTCATGGGCTGCTAAGACATAATCCATCAGCACTTCGTCTCGAACATCGGCAAAAACACGCTTGGTACGATAAAAAGCAAAGGCGGTCTCATGACCCTCGAAACAATGCGGTCTCGATAGTGCCTTTGCGATAATGGGCATGCCATTTGGCTTGAGTCGATTGAATAGCAATGCCCAGAACCACGTACTGGAGGGAATCAGTACCGGGTCGAGGCCCACGATACCGAGGAAAAGGTCAGGCCTCTTGGCCGCGGCCAATACCGCCGAGGCCGCACCCATAGAATGCCCGATGACCCAGATCGGCCCGGGTGCACATGCTTCGATGCGTTCGATCAGATCATCCGCATAGACCTGCCATGAGAGAAAAGTGGGGGCGGACTCGTCGCACCACAACGGCCGGTGCTCAATAGCTTTGACTTCAAGCTCTGGTGAGAGAAGCGCAAGCAGCGCCCGGTAGGACGCCGGTGGGTATCCGTTAGCGTGGGCAAAAACCGCAATAGCAGACACTATAGCTACTCGTATTAATCTCGGGATTCGTCCAGTTTATCGCAAAACGTCCCGTTACCCTCTCCAATCACACCCAGTCGCTCTTATGATGTCGCGGTCGGGGGGCACGCGCAGAGACGGGTGTGCTCCGCCCTAAATCAATAACATATGAGGCGACGAACTATGGGATTAAAAGCGATCACCGCGGCCGTGCTCTCGATAGCCACCGCAGGATTTTCAGCCGGCATACTGGCTGAAGGAAAATTGGAAACGCCGAAGGACGGCACAACAATCAGCGGTAAGGCGCTGTTCTCTGGCTGGCATTGTGACGCCTCTCTCGTCGAGATAGAGCTGCCGAGCGGTACCAAACTGAAGGCCGCGTCTGGGACCCAACGAGGCGACACCAACGCAGTCTGTGGCGACAGCGACAATGGCTTCGGACTGCTGTTCAACATGTCTGAGCTAGGCTCAGGGGAGCATACGGTCAAAGCTTATGCCGACGGTGTTGAGTTCGCCGAATCCACTTTCACCGTGGTGGCGATGTCTGAGGGCAATTTCCTGACGGGCAAATCAGCCACGGCAACGATCAGCGACTTCCCCTCATCAGGACACACTGTGACGGTTGCTTGGGAGCAAACCTTGCAGAACTTTGTGATTACCGAGGAGATACTGCCCACAGCAGGTGCCGGAGGTGTACTGGATGACGGCGAAGTAAATGCTCAGTGGAATAATGGTATCGGCGCATTTGACGAGGCGATCGGGTACGGCACCTGCTTCAATGACGGCGGCGAAGGATGTCCAAGCCTCAGCTGGGCTGTCGTCGATGACGAAGACCGGGGCCCCGTATTCGAAGTAACCTACGCCGATGCTGATGCTGGCGTTGCTGCACTCTTTACAGAGGCAAGCCCTGGTCTCGATATGTCCGCGTTTGCCAGCGGCACTGTTAATTTTGACGTTAAAGTCATCAACGCCGGTGAGAATACAACCGGGTGGATCATGAAGGTAGATTGTGTCTATCCTTGCACCTCGGGAGACCAGGTAATTGGCACAGCAGGCGGCAGCGGTTGGGAGACAGTGCAGGTTCCCGTATCGCAACTCGTTGATGGCGGCCTCGACTTAACCAAGATCTCTACTGGGTTAGTGATCTGGCCTGATCCAGCAGCGAACGAGTCATTTACCTACCGCATTGACAACGTTTATTGGTCAGAGTGATAGCGGCAGCAACCAAGTGACGGAAAGGCGGCAGCGATGCCGCCTTTTTTTATGTTTTTGTTTCGGGATCAGCTCACACTGGCCTGAATCGGCGCCTCTATCAAGGCGCGGACAAGATGCGCTCTCTACAGTTTCGCAAACTCGCGATTGAGATCATACTGCCGCGACGTGACATAGCGCTCTATCGCCTCCACCCTGCTTGCGGCGGCGACGACACGCTCCTTGGCTTTTCTCACGCGCTCGCTCGGCGCATCGGTATACCGAAAGACGGTTTTACGACGGTAGGTGTGACGGTCCTCGTCATATTCCATCTCGACCTCCAGGCGCTCGCCCACCGACTCCGCCGACCACCGCGAGGCCTTTGGCACAATGGCAAACCAGGCCAACACATAAAGCCAAAAAGCCAATGTGCCTGTGAACATAAGCAGGGCTAGGGCGGCCAGTCGAATCACCCAGTTAGGCACATCCCAATGCTCAGCCAATCCGGCACACACGCCGCCGATCCAACCCTCTGAAGGACTCCTGTACAAGCCCATACCCCATCCTCGGCGGCGGCTCTCACTAAAACTCCGACGGTCTCTATCAGTCACGTTCTATACCTCCTTACGCTGTGAAGTGGCTTGACCATCACGCCAGCTTGGGTGATCGGCATCGAGAATAGATTCGAGCGACTCTATCCTTCCTGAAAGTTGATCCACTGCCACCAACATGTCCTCAAGCGCCTCACGATCTTCATCGGTGAGCTGTCGACTCGAGCTGTTGACGCTGCGGTAGTGCATAACAATCCAGGTCGGCGCCACAATGACCATAAAAAGGACCATTGGCACAAACAACATTTCAAACGGATTCATTTACTCTCCCTGTTTATCACCGGGTGCAGATGGCACACAGCCCCTCTTCCCTATGGTTCGATTATGACAGCTGCGCTCATCCCTGTTTGGCTTCGCTGTCGGCAGCTTGCGGCTTCTCCGCCTCCACCATAGCGTCCTTGTCCGCCTCCACCATAGCGTCCTTGATCCGCAACAGCTCGTCGTCCAGCCAGTCATCCTCACCCAAAGCCTCTATCTCTGCGGCCAGACTGGACGCAGTATCCCGGCCAAGATCCATAGCCTGCAACTCCCCCTCGAGGTTATCTACCCTCCGTTCAAACCGCTCGAATTTGGCAAAAGCGCTGTCAAGTTCATCGCGTTGAACTTGCTTTTTCACCTGCACTCGAGAGCTGACTGTCTTGGCTCGAAGTAGAATCGTCTTCTGCTTGGCTTTCGCATCATCAAGCTTTTGCTGCAACTGACCGATCTCTTCATTGAGCTGTCCAATATGCTCACCGGACGCCATCAATTCATCCTCGACCAACCGCAATGTCTGCTCAACGACACGACGCTCCTGCAGAGCGCCCTTGGCGAGGTCATCGCGACCCTTTGAGACTGCCAACTTGGCCTTGTCTTCCCACGCCATCACCTCAGCGGCGATACGATCCCGTCGCCGCGATGCGGTTTTTTGTTCAGCGATAACCCGTGCAGAGGCACTCCGCACCTCTACCAGCGTGTCCTCCATCTCCTGAATGATCAGGCGAATCATCTTTTCCGGATCTTCGGCACTGTCACACAATGCATTCAAATTGGAATTTATGATGTCTGATAATCTTGAAAAAATACTCATCTTGCTCTCCTTTTATGCCGCTTAAGTGCCCGCCTGGTCCGCCAAGTCGGCGCAATCGAACGCTGCCACTTCGGGCGAAATCCCGCCCGCCTCACGTTTCTCCAAACACAGCGCGTAGTCACTGGGCGCTTCCTCAGCCACGACGGTGATCATTCCGCACCCTGCCGTGAGCAAGATTCCCGCACACAACACACTGCGCAGTCCCACTCGGGTGATGGCGAGGTCTCGTCCACCCGACGTCCGCCCGCCCCAAAAAGAGTCAATGGGCATAACCACTCTCCCGCTTGACTCCACATGCTGTCTGCTCAACCCGAATGTCGCGATTGGCAATCGCGCTGCCCAGCCAATAGGCACCTTCGATTGAAGCGGTGACAATGCCAAAGGTCGCTGCTGCCCGCGCCGGCCCAGCAAAAACGGCCAGAGCGCTGCAAACAAATAGCACCGCGACGTACACCAGTGCTCTC
>JAQWUD010000030.1 GCA_029242325.1 Luminiphilus sp. | reverse complement strand
TCTCCTAGCTAAACTTGAGGGAGATCCCCTGTTCTTCTTCACGGTTGCGTTCGAGACTGGCATGAGGACGGGAGAAATCCTGGGGCTCAAGTGGGAAGACATCACCAAGGATACGATTACGCTCACGCGGGCAATGGTGCGTAGGCGTATCACTGATATCAAAATATCCAAGGTGCGATCACTATTCGTGTCACCCAGGCTGTCCAAGATACTCCAGAATCACCCCAGGAGATTCGCCGGGGGTTATGTGTTCCGCAACCAACACGGCAACCCATGCCTCGATGCCGACACTTTCAATAACGCCTGGAAGAAAGCACTCAAGCAGTGCCGCATGACCTATCGCCGGGCTTACATCTGCCGGCACACCAGGGCATCAGAGATGCTTATGGCTGGAGTCGAGCCTGCATTTGCAGCCAAACAGCTTGGTCACACCACGGAGATGTTTCTGAACACCTATGCCGACTGGATCTCAGGCGTGAAGGATCGCGATCAGGTCAATCTGCTCAACAATATTTAGGGCAAAATTGGTGTAAAAGGCGTACAAAAGGCGTACTAATCAAGAACTCCTATCTTAAGTTATTGATACTCGTAGGGAAAATTGGCGGAGCGGACGGGACTCGAACCCGCGACCCCCGGCGTGACAGGCCGGTATTCTAACCAACTGAACTACCGCTCCAGGTAGACAATGCAGAAGCTGCATCGGTTGTGGTTTGGCGCTCCTCTGCGAGAAAGGAGTGGTGGGTGATGACGGGATCGAACCGCCGACCCTCTGCTTGTAAGGCAGATGCTCTCCCAGCTGAGCTAATCACCCCAAACCAGAGCGACGCATTATAGGGATCGCACCCCCACTGTCAATGCGCTTTCAGGCCTTTTCCGGGTCGCTTCGAGGCATCTCCAATGTCAATAAACCGTGTAAAATCGCCGCCTGAGTTACTGGTGTCAATGGCGGAACATCGCAATGGAGCTATATAAAGATTTTCAGTTTGAGGCAGCCCACCTGCTACCCAAAGTGCCCGAAGGGCACAAATGCGCCCGCCTGCACGGCCACTCATTCTGGGTGCGCGTTACGATCACGGGGGAGATGAATCCGGATACCGGCTGGATTATGGATTTTGATGACATCAAGCAGGCTTTTGCTCCGCTGCTGGAACAACTCGACCATCACTATCTGAATGAGATTCCAGGGCTGGAGAACCCCACCAGCGAGCACCTGGCCCGCTGGATTTGGAGTCGGCTGAAACCCGCTCTCCCTGAACTGTCCGAGGTCGACATTAAAGAAACCTGCAATACCGGCTGTCGCTACCGCGGCGACTGATCGGCTTTTTCATGAAAAATCAAAAAAATTGTGCGGGGAGGGTTGCACCCGGGCCAGCATGTGTAGTAGCCCAACTCAACCGGTTATGCACAAAGGCGTCTGCGGCGGCGTTTTCATGACATTTATGTTGCACACCGTATAAAAGCGCTTACCGAATAAACTCAAGATATTGTTTTATATCGTATTATTGTTATTGGTTAAAATTTGAGCAGTTTGCTGCCAAAGCCTGTTTTTCTGGCCTGGGACCTAAACTAAACAAATTATCCTCAGAGTTATCCACAGAATCTGTGGACACTTTTGATCGCTATGCTGGACGCTCACCACTGGAAAAACGGATGAGGTGCTCGCGCACAGCATGGCAAAATGCTTGCGGTTGATCTACGTGTACCCAATGCCCCGCCCCCTCAATAGCGATGAGGTTACTGCGCGGGAACCTCCGGCTTATCTCGCTTTCATGCGCCGCCTGAATGTACTGAGAATCACTGCCTTTGACAAACAGAGTGGGCCCATCAAATGCGCGGCTACCCGATGGCACCGCTCGCAGTTGCTCGTAGCCGGCTGATAGACCCCGTAGATTTAATTTCCACTCATAGTAACCATCAGCGCGCGTCAGACTCATCATCAGGTATCCGATCACGCTGGGGTCATCAATGACCTTCGCGAGGATCCCCTCGGCCTCAGTTCTAGTCTGGCAGCGCTGCGCTTCAACGCTCGCCATGGCCGCCAATATTTTCTCGTGGGCACCCGAGTAGCGCACAGGCGAAATATCCGCCACCACCAGACTCGAGAGGCTCTCCCGATGGTTCAGTGCCAGCTGCATGGCAACCTTACCGCCTAGGGAGTGTCCTATGATATGAGCGCGCGCCAGCTGCTGCTCCGACATCCACCGTATAACCGCCTGTGCATAGGCCTCCAGCGAAGTGTGCCGCAACCACAATGAGCGGCCGTGATCCGGTAGATCCAGACAGTGCACGCGAAATTCGTTCTCCAAGGCACGTGCAACGCTCCTGAGGTTACTGCCCTGGCCAAATAACCCATGTAGCAGGAGAACATTTTCACCCTCCCCAGCACTGACAGCATGAAGCGTATGATTCACAACTCGGCTCCCTTTGGTAGCATACAACCCTCCCCGAATAGGAATCTGATCATGCTAGGGCCTCACCTGAACGCACCCACTGCCCCAATCTTGCGTCGCCGCACGCTGCAACACCTTGTTTTGATGTTGTTAGTCCTAGTGGGCCTGACTGCATGCGGTTCCTCCACCGTGGGCGGAGGATATAACCCCACCACCCCGACTAATGTATTCGAGCAAGGCTTGTTTGACCAACTCGGCAGCGACGTCGTGGTCATCGCGAGCGTCAACCTCGGCGCCCCTTCGCGCAATTATCTGAAGAAACGCGAATTTTTCGTGGATTCTCGTATCACGGAGTACCTTAAGGATGCTGGCTTCGAGGTGCGCCCACAACGAGAGTTTTCCCAGCGCTGGAACAACGCAGTATTAATCTATGGCGACCCTGTAGACCCCACCACGGGGCGGGTAAATCAAAAAACCTTCATTCAGATCGTGCAGGCCGTTCGCGATCAACTGCGAGAGCAGACAGACGTTGGCAGTATCATCTTTACCGACATCATCGAGAAGGACGTGTATTACGAGCAAGGGCTTAATCGCGTGACACGATTTGATGGCGTGACACGGAAACCCGCCGTACAGGGTGCTGGTAGCGGCGTCACTTCTGGGTTTGACTGGTCCCGAGCGGTCGCGGCTGCCACCCTAAGGGCAGCCTGGTTCGACATGGACCTTGGACGCATTTATTACGGGGAAGGCGGCATGGATGTGACGGATGCGGTCGATACGCGCAGTGGCACTGCGTTTGTTCGCCGACGAGATGTGCTTGAGAGTGAATCTCATATCGACGAAGGCATTGCCCTCGCCTTTCATCCCATCATCCCAATGAAAAAATGGCCTGGCAGCCCGTGATCAAACCAACACTTCGAGTCCGCGCTCGACACACCACATAGCAGACAGCCCGCCGAGCAGATAAACCGGCACGGGGCGTAACCGCACTGCTTGAGGGCCTATGAACGCCCTGCCCAGCGCCGCCACCGCCACCAATAGAGCGATGAATACGAGCTGACCCAACTCTATTCCGATATTGAAGAACAGCAGCGCAATGGGGACATTGGATTGGGGTAACCCTGTCTCCGCCAGTGTGCCCGCGAAGCCCATTCCGTGCAACAGTCCAAAAACGCCCGCCAGCCACCAAGGCTGCCTCCATAGCGCTCCACCGCCGTCTTCTCGCGCCAACTCAACGGCCAGTACATAAATTGACAGGGCAATCAAAAACTCCACTACCGAAACGGGATAACCAAATACCCCCAGCGTTACCATCGCCAAGGTCACGCTGTGGCCAACTGTAAACGCTGTCACTGTCACAATAAGACGACGTCCCCAGCCCACCAAGAGCAGTAAACCCATCACAAAGAGAAGGTGGTCTGGCCCCGCCCAGATATGCTCTGCACCAAGCCAGCTGTAATCCAAAGCGACACTCTCTGCCGAGCCCTCCTCCGGAATCACAAACTCTGGCTCGTCGGCAGTAAACACTGCCTGATGGAAAATCCCGTCGGCGAGATGGACCCGCAGAAGCGCCGATGATTGGTTCTCACCGAGCCCGGTCACCCCCACACTTTTACCTAGCAGGCCTGCGCGACACGCCAATTGCATCTGCATCAGGACGCCCGTGCCTTCCTGCACCCAGGGCGAAGTCGAGGTCACGCTGCAATCATCCGGCCAACGCGGCTCAATTGGAGTAGCGGAGACCTTTTGTAAGGGGGTCTTCCACGTCGCGTTAAAGCGCTCCGCTGAAAGTTGTGTGACCTCCAGCAATGATGGTGCAAAGCGGTGCGCCGAGGCCTCAACGCTTACCAATAAGCCTAGCAATAGCAGCAAAGCCTTCACGATCGCCGTACCTCGTAGCCGGCCATCGTCTGCTCGACCCAATCTGACACCGTCTGCTCCTCAGCTTCTCGAACCAGATCGCGCTCAATGCGTAAACTGACCTCCTCCACCCACAGCATGCGGGCGGGCTCCACTGCATCCACAAACACAAAGTGCGCACCAAAAGCAGAATCGATGGGCCCCACCCAATCACCAGATTCAGCGTCCAAAGCCACCAACTGATCAGCAAACACAGTGCCAAAGACGCGTGTCATCTGCTCAGGGCTTTGTCTCGTGAACGCATAGCCCGATAAAAAAGGTGCTCCGAGCAAGCGGGCCTCATCGGGCCCCAGGTGAGCCGAGCGCACCTGCTCAATAAGACTCGGCATTTCGCCGCGCCGCTCCTCGGAGAGAAATACATGCCTGATGGTATATCTAGGCGGCTCTTGCCAATTCTCAGTGTCACGTTGATAGCGGGCGCTGATTGCTTCGGTGGTTGGCGGGGCAATGGGCGTGGTAGCAACAATCAGACGCTCCATAATCTGCACCAAGCGTCGGCGAATGACCTCGTCAGTTAAATGCAGGCGCAGGTCGTACCCTTGCTCGATCAGTGCGGCATCGCTGGCCTCGTTAGCCGAACCCAAAAATCGCATGTTGCGGATGATGCGCTGCTCCACGGCCATGTCTCGATACTGCAGCTCTCGCTTGATCGCCTCACGAAACAGCAACTCATCGCGCAATTCAGCAGCAACAAACCCCGAGCGCAGCCCCGGACTGACTTCACCCTGAGAGAATCGGGCATAGTTTTGCACCATAGCCTCTATGCGGGCGGCATTGGGTGGGCCCAATACCGGCTTGGGGTCGGGAAACGCCCACTTACCTGCCAAAAACAAAACAATACCCAGCAGCAGAAACTGCAACCATGCTCTGCGCATTATCATATTTTTACCGTCACTGTACTCATCACTCTCTGGTTAAAAATAGTGGGTCACCGCTTCCAGCGGCTCGTCGGGGAGCAGCTTGCTGGGACCTTCTCGGGTGCCGAGATACAGAAAACCCACCACTTGATCTCCTGGCGCGCCGCCCAAAGCCTCGATAACTAGCGGGTCGGTCGCGTAACCACCTGTGCGCCAAATGCAGCCGAACCCCAGCGACTCGGCTGCGAGTTGGGCACCGTGAAGTGCGGCTGCCACGGCGTGGCCCTGCTCTTCACGTGAAATTTTGTCGTGCGGTACGGCGTGCACCAGGCCAGCGATAATCAGTGGCGCACGCAGGGGGGCATTGGCCGCTTTTTCAAGCCGCGCGGGATCCGAGATACCATTGATCGTCAGGCATTGCGCGAAACATTGCCCAAGCACAGCACGACGCTCACCCAACACCACCACAAACCGCCATGGCCTGAGCCTGCCGTGGTCAGGAGCCCGCGCTGCCGCGCGTAAGATTAAGCTGAGAGCCTCCTCATCGGGCCCCGGCTCGGTCAGACGGGCGTGCGAGTTGCGGTTGAGCAACGTGTCGATAACATCCATAGGGGGTGTTTCCAATAGAGCGCCGTGGGCGCATGGTAACAAATCCAGCTAGTCGTCAGTCTACACGCCAATGCTCTGGCACATGGGTGCGCAACGCGATCTCGCGCTCGCCGAGCCGTAGCGTTTCATCCGACAATGACACCTCCTCGTCAGTCAATACCCCCGAATCAAAATGATACGCCGGCGACCAGTCACCGTTGAGTCTCCGCTGCTCTATTTCCGATCGGGCCCCTTGCAGCATTTCATGGCGATCTCGCCAGGCTTTCATTGTGGATTTACCGTGATGCCGACTGAGCATTTTCTCAGTGACACTCGGGCTTAGCAGCGCAGCCGTCGCATTGTTGCCGCCAAACCCTTTACTGTTGATGAGTGCGTAACTGAGTTCAGTGCATTCACGCTCCTCCAGCGCAAAAGCAAGTCGATCGGTGACCACGTCATCTGCCAAGCGATCTACTGTTTGCATACCGGGAACAATACCGTACTGCCAGATACCCAGCATCGCGGTCAGCTGATCGCCGGCGGCGGCTCCAAGCGAGTGACCCACGAAGCTTTTGATCGCAGAGACAGGCCATTCCGTCACACCAAATGCCGCCGCTACCTTACTGAGCAAGGTGGATTCAGTGACGCGATTTTGAGGCGTGCCCGTGCCGTGGGCCTGCACCATCCCCCCGCTCCGAAATCGCTCAACACCCAAAATATCGCGCACCGTGGCTGCGGCCTCAGCCATGGTTAAATAATTTCCGGCACCAGGACCCGAAATCGATTTTTTCGGGCCATCGGCTCTCACACTCACGAACGGGGCGCCTGCCAATATGGGCGCGCCGAGCTCCAGCGCCAAATCGTCATCCATCAAGATCACGACCTGAGCCGACTCAGCCATCGTAAAACCACAGTTGTTACCAAATGGTCTGCAGGCGCGTCGGTGGTCAGGATCCGCATCATCGGCCTGCTCGTCCAACTGCCTCAGGCCCTTATCTGTGGCGAGGGCCCCCATCGCCACATAGCCGTCCATTACCTCGACATTGACGGGTGCTTCCGCAGCGCCAACCACTGCAATACGCGATCGCCCAGCGCGGATATCTTCGATGCCCAAACGCAAGTTGTAGAGAAACGTAGCGCAAGCGCCCAGCGCTGGACCCGTCGCGCTGAGGCTGCCCAGAACATAAGCGCTGATGAAGTCGCCCGGCATCTCGGCGAAAGCGAAAGGACACTGCTTTGACGTCACCCGCCGGCCTTGAAGACGTGATCGCAGCATGCCGCCTGCACCCGACTCATCTAGTTGCCCCATTGCGCTAGAGACATACACACTGATGGCGTCAGCGGGCACGCTGCCGGCGACTACCGACCAGTCCAATCCCAGATCAGCCAGAGCATCGGAGATCGCGAACACGGTCATCTGCAGGGCGCGCGGATGGTTGCGTGACGCATACAGCACGCCAGGTTCAAACCCGGTGGGCAACTGCCCTGCACAGCTGACATCAAATCGTCGCGTACTGGGCAACAGGACCTCCGCGTCGGATTGAAGCGTCGCCCTCATCACCTGCCCGTCCATCATTTTAAGCTGCGCCCCGGGAATCACCCCGTCACCAATGCCACCGGGCTTGTAGTGAAAAATACCCTGCCCCTGACTGAGTCGAGCCCGGCGATGCCAGGGCACTGCTCGGTAGTCGAACCAGTCCGATTCAATCTCTCTTACCAGGGTGTGCGCGGCAAGGCGTTCGCGGCCTGACACCCCCATCATTTGCCCCAGCGCAGATTCAGTGCCGGCGCGGTCTGCGTCAGCCAACGCACCCCACACCATGCGCCGGTACGCGTGACGGTGGGAAGTACGTCCGGCGCTGTTGATTCCCCCTGCCGCAACCATGACGGGAAGTCTGAGCATGCTGTCTCCTGAGTCTTTTAAGCCCCTCCTGCCACGGTATCCGATAAGAGAGGCCTGCTGAAAATGAGACAGTGTACGCTCGACACCACATTTTTCTATGCGTATAACGCCATATATTATGAATATTACGCCAAACACAGCGGCAGAATTTCGGATCGCAGCGCTCGCGCACGAGGACATACTCGCGTCCTCCATCACCTTACCCCTCGAGATATTGACCGGCGCGGCTCAGGCGCTGGGGCGCGGCGATGCGCAGTTACTCAGCACCCAATGCTTCACTTGCAACGGAGGCCCGCTCAGTCTCCCCACCGGACTGACGCTCAACACCCATCCGCTTGAGGCACTGGAGAGCGCTCACTTGCTCATCATTCCTGCCATGTGGCGGCAGCCGCTGCGTGTACTGCGGCGCCACCCTGAGCAATTAAAAGTGATCGAGCGCCACGTCGCCTCGGGAGGGCTCACCGTCAGCATCGGCTCTGCGAGTTTCCTCCTCGCTGAAACCGGCATCATGAATGGCCGGATAATGACCACCCACTGGCATTGGTTTGACCTCTTCACTTCGAGGTACCCCCGGGTTCAGCTCGAGCGTCGACAGCTCATCACTCAGTCAGACTCCGTGTTCTGTGTCGGCAGCGTGAATTCGGTGGCGGATTTGATGATCTATCTTTGCGGAGAAATTTTTTCGCCCCGCGTCGCCCGACACATCGAAAATCAATTCTCGCCCGAGATTCGACAGCGCTTTTCGCCCTCCCGTGTGGGGGTCCCTCGGGATTTGCATCACGACGAGCTTATCGCCGATGCGCAGACGGAATTGATACGTGATCTCCGCTCTGCCCCTACTATCACGGCGCTGGCAGCGAAGCTGGACGTCAGCGCGCGCACCCTGACACGGCGCTTCAAATCCGCTACGGGGGTTTCGTTCAGTGCATACCTGCAGCAGCACCGGTTAAATGAAGCACAGTCTCTGCTGCGCAGAACCAACCTCTCGATTACCGAAGTCGGCAGCGCTGTTGGCCTCAGTGACCCTTCCCACTTCGCGCGTGTATTTCGCGAACAAACCGGAGTCACCCCCAGTGGGTTTCGGATAGCAGTTCGTCAAAAGGCCTTTACCGCCAGCACCCACTCAGACTGAACTTGCAGGCCCGTCGGAGTTGGGGCTAAATGCCCGCCCCTATAGGTTTTGAGAACGTGTAATGAAAGACGTAATGATTATCGATGGCGCCCGCACGCCAATGGGCGGTCTGCTGGGCGACCTTGCTGGTGCAACTGCCAACGAGTTAGGCACAACGGCCATTGGCGCCACTCTGGAGCGAGCCGATGCCCAAGCTGAAGCCATCGACGAAGTCTTCATGGGGTGTGTGCTTCCCGCGGGGCTAAAGCAATGTCCTGCTCGACAGGCCATGCTTGGCGCGGGTATCCCCAGCACCACGGGCGCGGTAACCATAAACAAAGCTTGCGGGAGCGGCATGCAAGCTGCCATTTTTGGCGCAGACAGTGTCACCGCTGGCACAAACGATGTGGTTATTTGTGGTGGGTTGGAGAGCATGTCGAATGCGCCGCAGATTCTGATGACAGGGCGCAAAGGCCAGCGTCTCGGCCATACCAAGCTCTATGACCATATGTTCCTCGATGGCCTCGAAGATGCTTACACCGGCGCTGCCATGGGAACCTTTGCGCAAAAAACCGCAGATGAACATGGCCTGACACGAGAAGAGATGGATGCTTTTGCGATTGAGAGCCTGACTCGTGCGCGGCGCGCGATCGATGAGGGGCTGAATAGCCGGGAAATTGCGCCCGTCACTATCCGTACCCGCAAGGGCGAACATATCGTGACGTTCGACGAACAGCCTCACAAGGCGAACCTCGAGAAAATTCCTCAGCTGCGCCCGGCTTTCGCCGCAGGTGGGACCATCACACCTGCAAATTCAAGCTCGATCTCGGATGGCGCCAGCGCCTTACTTCTGGCGAGTGAGAGCGCCGCAGCAGCGCACGGTTTAAAGGCGCGCGCGCGCATCGTTGCGCACGCGCGCAACAGCCTCGACCCTGAGGCCTTTACCCTTGCTCCGATCGGAGCCGCAGAACAGGTACTGGCGAAGGCAGGCTGGTCGGCATCCGATGTGGACCTCTGGGAGATCAACGAGGCTTTCGCGATGGTCACTATGCTCACCACGCGCGCTTTAAATCTCGACCCCACTTGCGTCAACGTGCATGGCGGCGCGTGCGCACAAGGGCACCCTGTGGGGTCTACGGGATCCCGTATTATTGTGACACTCATGCATGCACTCGAACACTACGGCAAGAAAAGGGGTGTCGCCGCGCTATGCATCGGGGGTGGCGAGGCCACCGCCATGGCTATCGAATTAATCTGATCAGCAACCCGGCAGACGTATCATGCTCAGTGACATCCCCACACTTCTAGACGACATCACCGCAGGCCGTATGGTCATACTGATGGATGACGAGGATCGGGAAAACGAGGGTGACCTGATCATTGCGGCGGAAAAGGTTACACCAGAAATCATTAACTTTTTCGCAACCGAGGCCTGTGGCCTTATCTGCATGCCCATTACGCCGGAACGGGCACGGCAACTGAATTTGCCCCTGATGGTGCGAGATAATCGGTCACAGCATGAAACAAATTTCACTGTCTCGATCGATGCCACTGAGCAGGTTGGCCCGGGTGTCAGCGCTGCACAACGCGCGCACACGATTCTTCAAGCCGTCGCGGAAAACGCCACCCCAAAGGATATTCGCCAACCCGGGCATATCTTCCCATTAGTCTCCAAACCCGGGGGGGTGCTGAAGCGCGCCGGCCATACTGAAGCGGGTGTTGATCTCGCGCGCATGGCAGGCCTCTCTGCTGCAGCCGTAATCGTGGAAATCATGAATCCAGACGGCACTATGGCTCGGCGCCCGGAGCTTGAGATATTTGCGCAGCAACACACACTCAACATGGGCACGATCGCGGACCTCATCGAGTATCGTTCCCTGCACGAGCAATCTATAGAGCTGCACAGTGCGGCTGACATTCACACAGAGTGGGGCCCTTTCCGTCTATACACCTTTCGTGACCTGATTGATGAGACGCTGCACTTTGCCCTCAGCCGCGGAAATCTGGACGGCGATGACTCGGTGGCAGTGCGGATACAACCGGTCAATACGCTGAGGGACCTATTGGGAACCCAATTGGATACCTCAAGCCAGCGGGGCTGGTCTTACCGAGCCGCCATGCAACATGTCGCCAGTGTCGATCGAGGTGTTGTAGTGCTGCTTGGAGGGTCAGAGACGCCAGCGACGATTTTGGAAGATTTAGGCCAGTTGCTCCATGAAGAACAGCGGCCCGCGCCACCGCAGAACTACCGCTTGATTGGCACTGGCGCGCAGATCCTTCGCCATCTCGGTCTGAACGACCTGGAGCTGATGTCAGCCCCACTGCGATTCAACGCACTGTCCGGATTTAACCTCAACATCACCAGATTCCTGAAGGCACCGGGGCGAAGCCACTGACCATAGCGCTTACTGATTGACCTCCACGACAGCGCGTCATATTCGATCGAGTGGGCCTCAACTGTGAAACGTGACGACCTCATCCAGAGAGGCCCTTTCCGTCTGAACCTGATTGACTGCGCCGTCGGTGGGATACCCAAAGGACATACCAAACATGAGCTGCTCGTGTTCACCCAACTGCAGAGTGGGGCGAATGACATTGGCCAGAAAGGCGAGCGCAGTTTGCGGACATGACCCCAGCCCGTGAGCGGTGAGCCCGAGCATCACGGTTTGGGCGAACATGCCCAGATCACACGCTTCGCGCAAACCAAAGCCTGTGGGCAATGTGAAGAAAGCGGCTGCAGGGGCATCAAAGAAACTGAAGTTCCGCATGAACCACTGGTTTCGCTCTGCCTTCTGCCCTCTGGCAATACCCAGCGAGTCGTACAATGCCGCGGCAGACGCATGCTGACGGGCTTTGTAAACGCCGTCGTATTGCCCATCGTAGGGAAGATCCAGAGCCATCTCGCCCGCCGCGAACTTTGAGGGCAACTCAGCTCGCAATTGCTCCAACGCATCCCCCGTGACCACGTGCACAAACCACGGCTGGGTATTGCAATTACTGGGTGCACGCTGCGCGCCCGCGAACACAGCCTCGATCACCTCTCGGGGCACTGGATCGCTCTTGAACTCGCGCATGGAGCGACGCCGGCCCACAATGTCTAAGAATATTCGGCCGTTGAGCTGTGAATCTTCCATTGTCTTCCCTCTGTCCTCAAAACCCGTTGTGGCTGCTGCCATCTGCCCATTCACTTCCGCGTCGGTGGAACCTGATCAGACGAAATATGCCAGGCTACCTCGCGACTATCCCACCATAAGCAAACAAGAAGGCCAAAGGGATTATCCTATAATTACCCATTGCTCACGTCTGACCACTCTGAGCACGAAAACATTTGTTTGCCTGCTTAGCCCCGAATTCGATACAACACTGCATGGAATTGTCGTGAGATCGGTGAACCTGCCAACGGGGCCGCCGACTGTAGCAAACGGGGAGACTTGCAGTCACCGATTGCAAGGCAAATGGCGCTACTCGATAAGTGTTGCGACCACACGTCAGTTGTGTGACATTTTCTGCCCCGCTTCGCCCAATCCGCTTGAGGAGTGATCAAAGTGAACAACGGTTATGGTCCCGCTTTGCTGCTTGGCGTCATCATAGGCGGCGCCATCATCGCAGATGATTTTGTCCGACCCCATCCTCCACATCGTCAACAGGGCCCGCGCTCTGTCGCCACGCTGCCCGCGCCGCCTGCTTCGGATCAACACGTTTGGATCATGAAGGGAGAGGCACATCAAGACATGGAAGTACACAAGGAAATGCGCATCGTGCTCGAGGATGACCGAGGTGACTCAGGGCAGGAAAGCGTTATGGTGATAGTGAAAGTGGAGGATCATAGTCGCGACGAGGAAGCGACGGGCACCGCACTCGCTGATAAGGTTCGGGAAGTCGTCGAAGAGGCTCGCGCCGAGGGCAGAGAACCTACGGAGGCTGAAATAGAGGCTGCGATTGAAGACATCGCGGGTGGAGCTGACCACGTCGAGATCGACATTCAGTCCGAGTAGTCGCTGACCTGATCGTTTGACAGACCGGATTGACCGAATCTTTTCACTCCCAGCAGACCCGCACGCCTAACTTGCGCCCACTGACCTTGTACTGACTCGCTTCGGGGGCCTGATCCCCAATGGCGAGATAGCCCGTTGCGCAGCGAACCCGATAGCCCTATCAGTTTCTGGTCGTACCCCGCTGTTGATAATGGGTGCCCCCTTGTCCTAAAGTGGCACCGACTTGTTGCAAACAAGTCAGAGGCGACCAAGCGCGCCGATAATCACCCCACATTGCCTGCAGAGGATCTCAATAATGCCATCAGCCGAAGACCGTTTCGCTATCTCGGAAGTGTTGAACCGAATGGCCTACTACTACGATGAGGGCCATCTTGATGACCTCGCTACCTGCTTCGCCGACGAGGCCATCATGAGTATGCAAATCGCTGGTGGCGACATAGTGGGGCCTTTCGAAGGGCGCGATAACATTATGGAACTCTACCGGGGCGCCAAATCGACCCAGACCGACGTTCGACGTCATGACATCACCAACATCATGTTTGACACATCTGGCGATATCCTGGGGGTGACGTCCTACCTGACCTTATTTGCTACCGAGCATGCCGAAACCAAGTTGCTGACCACCGGTGTGTACCGCGATCAGGTGGCTCTGATTGACGGTAAATGGAAAATCACCCGCCGCCATATTGATCTCGACAGCGCCTACTGAGGCAGCACCATGAACCTTGGTCGCATTCCTGCCAAAACCGCGCTACTCGATCCCGCACGTGAGGCGCTGATCGATGTTCCCAACAACCGGCGCATCTCGTTTGGCGAGCTGGATGAACGCGTGCGGCGGCTCGCCAATGGTTTATATGATGAACTGGGTCTTAAAAAGGGAGATCGCGTCGCGATTCTTTCCAAAAACTGCATCCAATATATGGAGGCATTCTACGCCTGCGCGCGCGTCGGACTGATCGCTCAGCCTCTTAACTGGCGGCTCAGTGAGCCAGAAATGGCGCGCATCCTGAAAGATGGCGAGCCAAGCGTGTTGATTGGCTCTGAGGAATACGCGGAGCTGACCCACACGCTCGCAGACACCGCGGCAATTCCCCGATCACTGGTATTCACGTCTGAATCTCATTGCGACTATGAACAATTGCTCGCTGCAGCGAACGATGGCGAACCCGATGCCGCGGCAGATATCTCGGGGGATGACCCGGTACTCATACTCTACACAGGGGGCACCACCGGCGAGTCAAAGGGAGCCCTGCATTCCCAACACTCCCTATACATGGGCATGCTAAATCAGTCGATCGCCGAACGTATTGTCCCCACAGACGTTTACATGCTGACGGGACAGATGTTCCACATCCCGGTGGCATTGGCCATGAACTACATGGCTCATGGCTGCCCCGTTGTGCTCATTAATTTTGACGCCAAACTGGCACTGGATGTCATCCAGCAAGAGAAGGTATCTGCCTTTTTGGGGATCACCACCATGATCAACTGGATGATGGCAGTAGAGGGCTTCGACAACTACGACCTCAGCAGTCTCCGTAATTTCCAGTACGGTGGCGGCCCCATGCCTCGCTCGGTCGTCGAGGCAGCGCTAAAAGCCTTCCCCTGCACCATGATTCAGGGGTATGGGCAAACCGAAGGTATGACCATGACCTTCCTCTCTCAGGAAGACCACCAGTGTGCGGTTGAAGGTCATCACCCGGAGAGATTGGGGTCCTGTGGTCGCGAGGGGTTCGTCTCGGAAATACGTGTCGTCGATCCTCAGGGGCAACCGGTTCCCAAGGATGGACAGAGTGCCGGAGAAATCGTTGTGCGCTCGGAAGCCAATATGCTCGGTTACTGGCGCCGACCCGACCTGACGGAGAAAACGCTCAGGGATGGTTGGATGTGGACGGGCGATATTGCCACCTGGGATGACGAGGGATACGTGTTCATTGTCGATCGCGCCAAAGACATGATTATCTCCGGTGGCGAGAATATCTACAGCACTCAGGTTGAGGCAGCGATTCATCAACATCCCGCGGTGCTTGAGTCTGCGGTGTTCGGTATACCGGATGATGTCTGGGGCGAGGCTGTGAAAGGGGTGGTGGTACTAAAGCCAGGGCAGAGCGCAACTGAAAAAGAGATTATTGCCGAGGCCAGCAAATTCCTGGCCTCCTATCAAAAACCCAAGTCAGTGGATTTTGTCGATGCCCTGCCCAAAGCGCCTACCGGTAAAATCCTCAAACGGGAGCTGCGCGATCCGTACTGGCGAGACGAGACGCGTCAGGTATGAGTGACCTGCTTACCGAAGATATCCTCGCCCACATTGGCAAACAGAGTGCACCGCGCACAGAAATCGTGACCCGCCGGGATATCCGCAAATACGCAGTTGCCACAAACAATCGCCAAAAAAAATATCTTGATGGCGACGTGGCGCCGCCGCTTTTCCATCTACACCTTTTCTGGGACGTTGTTCCGCTGGGCGAGCTATCTCCAGACGGTGTATCCATCGACACTCTGCTACCAAAATTCCCTCTGGAAAAAGCCATGGCGGGAGGGTTGGACATTACCTATCACCGACCGATCACGCCTGGCGACTGGCTCACAGCCACCCGCACGCTCACCGACATCTATGAGAAGTCTGGTCGCAGTGGCCCACTCATTTTTTATGAGGTGTTAATGGAAGTCTGCGATAACGCAGGCGAGCGGGTGGTCAGCGAGAAAACCACTAGGATTTTACGATGAAACCCCTACCCTCTATCGGCATGACCATCCCAGAGCGGCAGCACGACTGTGACGGGGTGCAACAGATGCTTTATAACGCATCGCTATGGAACGGCCATCGCATCCACTTTGATATGCCCTACGCTACCGAGGTAGAGGGTTACCCAGGACTGGTTGTAGCCGGCCCACTGATCGGTGATTGGTTGCATCAAGTGGTCGATGAATGGCTGAAAGATGCCGGCATGATCACGGGCATCGAGTACTCCAACCGCGTTGCAGCTTTTGTGGGTGAAACCGTAACAGCGGGTGGCACCATCACGGCCTATGATGCGGAAACCGGTAGTCTGACGTTGGATGTCTTCGTTAAGAATGATCGCGACGAAGTTCTGGCACCGGGCGTGATTACGGCGAGACTGGATCGATAGATGACCCCCAGTGGATTGAGTGGTGATTTCGCGCTCATCGGCATGGCCGAGAGCGATGTGGGAATCGTTCCTGAGAAAAGCCCCAGAGAGCTTTGCGTACAGGTAACGCTGGATGCGGTGCGTGATGCAGGGCTGACACTCAAAGACGTGGATGGCCTCATTACCTGTAACGCCTTCGCCGAGCCAATCCTATATCACGCCGAGGCAGTGGCGGAGTACCTTGGATGGCAACCGCGACACTGTGTCTCCGTCAGCACGGGCGGGGGTACTACCTTTATGGCACTCAACATGGCCGCAGCCGCAATCGCCGCGGGGATGGCCAACACCGTTGTGGTGGCGATGGCAGACAGCCTGCGCAGTTTCATGACCCGCGAGCAGGCCATGGTGGTGCAATCCAGCTCAGGCCATCCTCACTACGAGCAACCCTACGGCCCCACGGTTCCGGCTTACTATGCGCTGATTGCTCGGGCACACATGCATCAATACGGCACCACTGAGGCGCATTTCGCCGAGGCAGCCGTGTCCTGTCGCGCCTGGGCTAGCCAACACCCCAAAGCACAGATGCGCGACCCCATCAGCGTTAACGATGTATTGAACTCACGTGCTATCGCCGATCCGCTCAAGGTGCTGGATTGCTCGCTGGTGTCAGATGGTGGCGCTGCGGTAGTGATCACACGCAAAGACCGTGCACTGGACCGTCCGCACAACCCGGTCTACATGCTCGGCTATGGCGAAGGACACGCCTACGAACACATCAGTCAGGCCTCCGACCTCACCACTTCCGCCGCCGTGCAGTCGGGCGCCGCCGCCTACGCGCAGGCGGGGCTTGCGCCACTCGATATCGATCTACTGCAGCTCTACGATTGCTTTACCCCCGCTCTACTCATTCAAATCGAGGACCTGGGCTTTTGCGAGAAGGGCGCAGGCGGTGACTGGTTAGCCAGCGGCATTAGCAAGCCCGGCGGTAGCAAACCACTCAACACCCACGGCGGGATGCTGTCTTACTGTCATCCCGGAAATCCTGGGGCCATGTTCGGGCTTACCGAAGCGATCACGCAACTGCGAGGCAATGCAGGTGAGCGACAACTTGAACATGTCAGTACCGCACTTTGCCATGCACAGGGCGGCATCATGTCGAGCCATGCGAGCCTAATTCTGGGTAGGGAGTGCTGACCATGGGCAAGCCAATCCCGCGACCTACACCTACCGAAAAGCCGTTTTATGATGGGTGTGCCCGGCATGAACTGCAGCTGCAGCACTGCCAGCACTGCGCGCATGTGCTGTTTTACCCTCGAACCCTCTGTGACCATTGCAGCAGCGAAAACCTTATCTGGCAGGTTGCCAGTGGGCTGGGGACCATCGCCAGCTATACCGTGGTGCGTCGGAGTGTCTCTAGTGATTATGAGGCACCCTACGTGATCGCTCTTATTGATCTCGTAGAGGGCCCGAGAATGATGAGTCAAATCATCGATGTCGACCCCGACACCCTGGCAGTGGGGCTTCCGGTCTCCGTAGACTTTGCAGCATGGTCAGAAGACATCACACTGCCCGTATTCCGATTGCAACCCGCAGCGCGTGTCGAAGGTGACTGATGGGAATCCTGAATCAGGAGAAAAGACGATGAACAGCCAGATGATCCCTGTTGCCGTAATCAATCCGGACGCTCCAGCGGAAAGCCTCGAGGCCAAGCAACCGGCTATCGATAATGGCGCTGAAATCTATGCAAAAGAGGGCTACTTCAGTACGGAACAGATGGAGCGCGAGTGGCACAAATTGTGGACGGAGAGCTGGTTAATTGCGGGGGTCAGCACTGACCTCACAGATCTGGGTGACTACTTCCTGTTTCGGGTGCGGCGCGAATCAATCATTGTCACCAAAACAGAGAACGGCATTCAGGCGTTTTATAACGTCTGCCCCCACCGCGGGGCTCGGCTCCTCACTGAGGAGCGTGGCAACAAAAAAGTGTTCGTCTGCCCATTCCACAGCTGGAGCTTCCGCAATAACGGGGAGCTTCGCACCATTACCGATGAAGAGACTTTTCAGGATGCCGTGATCTGCCATCGACCGGGCCTGACTCCCGTCGCCTGCGAGGAACATGCCGGACTCATTTTTATCAGCATGGCCGACAAGCCACCCTCCCTCAAAGAAGCCATGGGGCTACCGGAAGGATATCTTGAAAACTATCAGATCGACCGGATGCGTGTGGTGCGCCACGTGCGCAGCGAATGGGGCTCCAACTGGAAGGTGGGCGTAGAAGCCTTTTACGAGAGCTATCACTTGCATGCCGTGCACCCCGAGACCCGAGGCGTAATGGGCGACGCAAATGTCCAATACGACTGCTATCCCAACGGTGCCAGCCGAATGATCGTGCCACTGGGTCAGCCAAGCCCTCGACAAGCAGACCAAACCACGGTGAATGAAGGCCTGCAGTGGATGCTCCAGGAGTCTGGCGTTGACCCCGCGAGCTTCAGTGGAACAGCGGCCGAGGTAAGAACCGCTATTCAGCAGGCCAAGCGAGAACGCTCCGACCGACTGGGTTTAGGTTACGAACGCTTTACAGATGGGCAGCTATCAGACAGTTGGGCGACCGGGATTTTTCCTAACGTACAGATTGGCTGTCACCCGGAAGCCATTTTTTTGATGCGCTTCATGCCCCACGATACCGATCCAGAGCGCTTCTGGTATGACACGATGACCCTGATGTTCCCGGTGGATGATCCCAACTACTGCCCACCCGGCTGGATGGGCCTACCGGCGGGGATCGAGGTGACCGGTGCCGTGCGGCCGGAGACCGAAAGTTTCCTGATCAGCGAAGACCCCGGTCTTGGCCTGGTGCTCAGCCAGGACGCCGCCTTTCTGCCATCGGTGCAGGAAGGGATGCGCAGCAAAGCTTTTAAAGGGCAACTGTGGGGAGAACAGGAACAGCGCCTGCGACATTTTCATGTCGAGCTCGAGCGCCGTCTCAATGCCTGAGCATCCAGCCAGCGCTCTGGCAGCGATCGCGGCTTTGATCCTTGCAGCAAGCGGGTAACGCCCAGCCTGATGGGCTGCCCCCTCGCAGCCCATCATTATGGTGGGACGGGCTGGTGCGCTCCCCCCACGAGCCCCTGCTGGAGACCGATTTGGCGGCGCGAGGGGCCATTATCTGCCGGGGTGTATGCCTCAGCACACGCTGCACGACTCCGAGATGATCAGGTTCCGCCGTGAGCGGATTGCATTAGCGCTCTTCCGACAGCTCGACGGGGTGCGATTCACTCACTATTGGGGCGGAAGCGCAGGAGTACCACGCAACTGGCACCCTCACGCGGTGTGCGAGGACAAGACGCGTATCGCGCCTGCTCAGTTGGGCTGGCGACCGGTTATCGCCTCACTGGCTAACCGTTAGCAGACTATCTTCGAGCAACATCATTTTGGCGCTGCGGCCAACACACTCACGTTTTCGCCCTGCGGCCTTGCAGCCATCGGTCCAGCCCCCCCCCCGAGCGGAATAGCCGTAAGGATCAATAAGAAAAACACCCAGTGATGCCAGACCGGCAGCGCATGCCAAAATTGCCGTTGTACCATGACACCAATCGCGAGCATGCCCAGCGTAGCCGCCGCAGCGCAGAATCGCTGCCAACTGCCCTCCCCCGCCACCAGCCCAAAAGGGGTAAGCAAAGGAGCCCGTATACCAACGGGGCAGCCAATAATGAAGCCAACAATCGCAACCATTTCATTGCATGTTCCATCAGGTGGGTCGTGCGCACTCGCCCTCAGCATAGCATTGCCTCACACCAGACCCGGGCGGGAAAGCTGACCTGCCTGAGCATAAATTCAGGGGCGCGGAGGGGGCATGAGAGGGCGCGGAGGTGATCGGTTTTACGGCGCCAGATGTGTATACTCCTGTGCCCACTTTAGACAGGGAGAAGCATAATGAATGCGCCACAACAAGTTGTAGTAAGCCCCGATGTCGAGATTAAAATGCAAGATGCGCTGAAGGCGCAGCGCGAGAGCTACCTGCAGGAAGGCTTTGTATCAGCCGAGACGCGAATTGATCGCCTCAATCGTGCCATTGATGTATTGGTGCGCCACGCTGACCGTATCAGCGAAGCCATCAACAAAGATTTTGTCTGCCGACCCGATCAGATCAACCTCATGACGGATGTCGCAGCGTCGATTGGCTCCATGAAGCACTGCCGAAAGCACCTGAATAAGTGGATGAAGGACGAGAAGCGCCCCTCCACTTTCCCTCTGGGTCTGCTCGGCGGACGCTCACACATTCAGTATCAGCCCAAAGGCGTAGTGGGCATTGTCGCGCCCTGGAACTTCCCAGTGGCGATGGTGTTCCAGCCGCTGGCAGGCATTCTTGCTGCGGGCAACCGGGCCATGATCAAGCCTTCGGAGTTCACGCCAGAAACTTCCAAAGTCATTGAAGAAATCATTGCTGAGGCCTTCGATCCGACCGAGGTCACCACGTTCTCGGGCGGCCCCGAAGTGGGCCAGGCATTCTCAGCGCTGCCCTTTGATCACATGATCTTCACCGGCGCGACCAATATCGCCCGACATATTCTGACCGCCGCGGCGCGTAATCTGGTGCCCGTCACGCTGGAGTTGGGTGGCAAGTCCCCGGTCGTGATCTCGCGTTCCGCAAATCTGGAGCAGGCGATTCAGCGGATCATGGTCGGCAAGACGCTGAACGCGGGTCAGATCTGTCTCGCCCCAGACTACCTACTGGTGCCGGAAGAAGAACTCGAAGAAGTCATTTCGCTCGCGATCAAAACGGTGAGTAAGATGTACACCAGCCTGCGCGACAACGACCAATACACGGCCGTCATCAATGAGCGTCATCACAAGCGCCTGAGTGGGTACCTTGAAGACGCCGAACAGCGCGGGTGCCGTATCATTCCCCTCAACCCGGCAAATGAAGACTTCAGCAACGGCACGAACAAAATACCGCCCACGCTCATCGTGTCACCCGACACCGATGCTTTGTGTATGGAAGAAGAGATCTTCGGCCCGCTGCTACCCGTCCGTACCTACAGAGACTTCGGCGAGGCGACTGATTACATCAACAGCAACCCGCGCCCGCTGGCGGCATACTATTTTGGTGTCGACAAGGCCGAGGAAAAAACTTTCCTGCATCGCACCACCTCTGGCGGTGTCTGCATCAACGATGTGATCTTCCACATCATGCAAGAAGACATGCCTTTTGGTGGAGTCGGCCCATCCGGCATGGGCTCTTATCATGGCGTGGAAGGCTTCAAGACTTTCAGTCATGCAAAGTCGGTTTACAGCCAAACGACGAAATTCGACATCGCTAAGCTTGGTGGGCTGCTGCCGCCATACGGCAAAACTACCGACAAGAACATCAAGGCACAGATCAAGAGCTGAGCGGACTTCCGGTCATACCGCGTGGTGTGATCACCATAAAAAAACCCCGCCAAGGCGGGGTTTTTTTATGGTCGCAGCAATGTGTTACTTGAGAATATATGCGCTAACCACCAACTCTTTGGTATGCGACGTAAAAGTAATGATGTCCAGATTCTGCGTGCCGTCTGAGAGTTGCACCACACTCCCCATCGTGTTCACGCCATCCGCCATCCGCCATTTGCCAGTAACCGGTAAATTTACCTGAAGCGAAGCCGTCCTGAGTGAATCCACGACCCTGACCATACACCTGCCCCGCTGTGCGAGTAACGTCGTACGCCAGATTGTAGGTGACACAGACCCCTCCATACTCACCCATATCCCCTTCTGCCGTGATCACGGAGACTTCCTCTCCGATCTTGGCTGAGGTTACCGTCATTTTCGCATCGGGCTGCCGTTTCTCGAGTGTCAAACCGCCGTGCCCATCAGCCAATGCCAATGGCGCCACGAGCGTCAAGCAAACCAAAACCATTTTTCATCTTCTTCCCCTTTCACTTTTTTGTTGATTAACCCAGGTGAGGCGCCGGTGTGGCAACAGCCCCTACCCCTTGAGCAAGCTGATGTCCGAAGTGAGCTTAAAATGCTCAGTCGGGATGGCGTCACCGGTGACGGTTGCTGTGCCATGACAACTCAGCACCCAACCACGTAGCAACGCTGGGCTATGAGACAGGATTTATTCAGGTCGAGGGCATAGCGGGCTCAGAGACTAACGCCGCGCTCATTGCCGACTATATCGCCAACCTTGGACCAGACCATCACAATCGGCCGTTGATTCTTGTAGGATACTCAAAGGGGTTACCCGATATTTTCGCTTTTCTCGTTGGTTATCCTGAGCTCACTCACATTCCCGGCGCGGAATGCGAGAAAAAAGATTCCACAGCCCTCGAAACCCTCAGCCCCGCCAATCGAGAGGCGTGGTTTGCTGAGCATATCCGCTACTACTCGGTGGTCGCCTTCCCCAACCCCGACAATATCTCCAATGGGCTACAGCGCTTTCACCGGCAACTCGGAGAACTCAAGGATGCCCGCAATGACGCTCAGGTGGTTTTCTATGATCAGGTGATCCCCGCTTCGACCGTCCTCGGCTTTTTCAATGCCGACCACTGGGCCATGTCGGTGCCGATCGCCCGCCAGCACGAAGTGTCGCAGGCACTCTTTGCCAACCAAAACGATTTCCCCAGAGAAATTGCCCTGGGGGCAGTACTTCGCTATGTCGAAGAAGACCTGAACACGGCGACCCCGTCTCAAAGTGACCAATAGGTCACTGAGGATCAGGCAACAACGCTCTGCTGTCGGTCAACGCCGCGACAATCTTGGGTGGATTCAGGGGGAGATCCCTGAAGCGAACGCCAGTGGACTGATAGACCGCCTCCGCAATCGCCGGCATAGGCGGCACGATAGGCACCTCCCCTACACCTTTCACCCCAAAGGGATGCAACGGATTGGGCACTTCCACAATCACCGCATCAATAAAGGGCAGATCGGAAGCCACCGGGATGCGATAGTCGAGGAATCCGGGATTTTCCAACACCCCTTTCTCGTTGTAGAGGTACTCCTCATTCAGTGCCCAACCAATGCCCTGCACGGC
The DNA here is from genome assembly GCA_029242325.1 of Luminiphilus sp. GTDB lineage: Bacteria > Pseudomonadota > Gammaproteobacteria > Pseudomonadales > Halieaceae > Luminiphilus. The sequence goes on along the minus strand of JAQWUD010000030.1, from coordinate 53,884 downwards.
ACCGCCCTGCATCTGACCCTCAACATAGTCGGGGTGGATAGCTTTCCCAGCATCCTGAATCGCGGTGTAGCGGGTGATGGTGGTGCGACCCGTTTCCTTATCGACCTCAGCATCACAAATGTGCACGCCAAACGCCGGCGCCGCGCTGGTCGAGTTTAACGAGCTCGAGAAGGTCAATGGCCCGCCCATGGTGCCCGCTCTTGAGGCCAGCTCTTCGAAGGTCAGCGTCTGGTCACCATGGTGGGCAGCGCCCTGCGACCATGCCACCACGCCAGGCTCCACCCCCCACTCTATTGCGGCGCGTCGGCACATTTCCGCCACACACTGTTCCGCTGCCTGAATGACCGCCTGACCGGTGGCCAGTGTGGTGCGGCTGCCACCGGTCACGTCGGTGTGACCGACAGAGTCGGTAGCCACGACCTGAGGTTGAACATGATCAAAAGGGATGCCGAGTACTTCAGCCGCCATCAGCGCCATCGAGGCCCGAGAACCACCGATATCAGGACTGCCCGTGAGCACGGCCACATGACCGTCTGGACTCACATTGAGGATGGCACTGGATTGCATGCCAGCGTTAATCCAGTAGCCCATGGCCACGCCGCGGCCAACGCCATCAGTCAGGGATGACTTGTAATGATCATGATTCCGCGCAACCTCAAGGCACTCTCTCAAACCAATGCGATTGTAGGGCGCCCCCATCATGTTGGCGTCGCCCTCTTCCACCGCATTTATCAGTCTGAACTCAATCGGGTCAATACCCAATTCGGCGGCGAGCTCGGTGATCGCCAGCTCAAAACCCAAGGTCACCTGGGGCATGCTCGGTGCGCGGTACGCATGAATTTTGGGTTTATTTGTATACACTGAGCGGCCCGTGGACCGCGCATCGGTGAGTTTGTAGCAGGCGGTTGCCATATAGACAGGGAAAGCTGCTGGACCACCGTTATAGGCCCCTGAGTCCATCAGACAATCCACATCAGCGGCCACCAACTTGCCGTCACGGGTGGCGCCCAGCTTAACCCGAGTTTCCGCCCCGGGTGCGGCCCCCGTCGCCCGGAATACGTCACCCCGATCCATCACCATCTTCACCGGCCGGCCCGCTTTCTGTGCTAGGACCACAGCAAGGGGCTCCAAATAGATCGTGGTCTTGCCACCAAAACCACCGCCAATTTCCGAGGCTGTGACCGTAATTTTCCCGAGATCGATTCCCGTAGCAGCGGACGTGAAGTGCCTCGCCGCGAAGTGTCCTTGCGTGCAGCACCACAGGTCCACCCGACCCGCAGCGTCGACTCTCGCCACGCAGGCGTGGGGCTCGATATAACCCTGATGGCACATGGGCACTGAATAAGTCTGCTCGACAATCACATCCGCCCTCGCAAATGCGGCATCAGGCTCACCCACGGTCAGGCTGATGTGCGTCGCGAGGTTCGTGGGCTTCGCGGGGTAATCATCCGGAAAACGGTCGTGGTGCAAAACCGGCGCATCTGGAGCCAAAGCTTTGTGCACATTGGTGACAGCTGGCAGCACCTCATAGGTCACCTCCACCGCGCGCGCCGCTTCCGCCGCTAATTCGGGCGATGTGGCCGCCACCGCGGCCACCGCTTGCGAGTGAAACAGCACTTTGCCCTGTGACATCACCATCGGCACCAAGTCCTTGAGCGCCATGGCGCCCTCGCCGCTGCCCAGCATCTCGTTGCCCGGTTTAACTAGGTCATCGCCGGTCATCACCGCAAGCACACCCTCCATCGCGAGGGCCTTGCTGCAGTCGATCGATTGAATAATCGCATGAGCATGGGGGCTTCTCACCGCGTGGCCGTAGAGCTGCCCCTGCATACTAAGATCAGCACCGTAGCGCGCACGACCTGTGACTTTATCAAGCCCATCGGGGCGAACGGGCCGCGAACCAATGATCCTGAATTCCTGATAGGCGTTCATGCGGCCTCCTCGCGCAGCGTCTTGGCGGCGTCCAACACGGCGCGAATGATCTTGTCGTAACCGGTACAACGGCAGAGATTACCCGCTAACCAGTATCGGGCTTGCTCCTCGGTGGGGTTGGGGTTGTGCTCAAGCAGGGCTTTCGCCGCGACCACAATCCCCGGGGTACAAATGCCACACTGCAATCCGCCGTGCTCAAGTAGCTTCTGCTGTACCGGGTGGAGCTCGCCTCCCTTGGCAATGCCCTCTATGGTCTGCACGGTTTGACCCTCAACCTCTGCAGCCAGCACCAGACAAGAGCAGACCAGACGATCGTTCACCAACACCGAGCAAGCACCGCAATCCCCCGTATTACAACCGATTTTAGTGCCGATCAATTCGAGTTCATCTCGCAGTACATCGGAAAGCACCTGTCCAGGCGAGCACAGAAAAGCGGTGCTTTCACCATTGACTGTGGTCTGCACGGCCATTTTGTTGAGTGGCTTATTCATGGGCGGGTCTCCGTAATCCTTGCCTGAGCCCTGGCAATAGCGCGCGATACCAGCACCCCCACCACATGAGTCCGATATTCTGCCGTACCGCGTTTGTCTGAGATGGGCTTTGCCGCCGCACGGACTGCGGCGACAGCGGCATCTATCGCAACTTGGTCCAGCTGCGAACCAACCAGCGCATCGCCGGCAGCCTCGACCAACAGCGCCGCGGGCGCCACCGCTCCGATGGCCACCCTTGCGGCAGTGCACACTCTCGAATCATCCAATGTGATCGATACGCTGGCACCGGCCACCGCGATATCCATCTCGGTCCGCGGCGTCAGCCTGAGGTAAGCATCCGAGGTAACGCCAGACGGGCGCGGCAATAGCAATTCAACCAGTAACTCTCCGGGGGCCAACGCGTTCTGATTCGGCCCCACCACGAAGTCTTCGACCGGCAGCATGCGCTCGCCGTCAGGCCCTAGAATGCGACACTGTGCCGCATTGGCTATGAGCGCGGGAATGCTGTCTGCCGCGGGCGAGGCGTTACAGAGATTGCCACCCGCCGAGCAACGGCCCTGTATCTGCGTGGAACCGATCAAGTCCAGCGCCTCGGCAAGGCCCGGGAACAGTGTCGGCACAGCGGAGTTTTGCAACACATCAAAAGCGGACGCAGCCGCACCGATGCGGACTGAAGCGTCGTCAATTTCAATCGCTGTCAGCTCTGGGATCTGTTTGAGGTCGACAACGCGCGCAGGGTCTCGCGCTCCAAGCCGAATGCCGACCAGTAGATCGGTACCGCCCGCAAGCCACGAGCTGGCCGCATTCTCATCGAAGGCGGCTTGAGCCTCCGAAAGCGATGTCGGAGAAAGAAATTCCTGAACTGCCATAGCTGTAAGTACCCGTTTTTTATTGGTTCGGCGTTTGCGAGCGAATGATCTCTGTCACGATCTTACGATAGCGCTTTTCAGGCTCGCGTGGCGATAAAAGGCCGGACAAACACCGGCCGCCGGTCAGGCCACCCTATCGGTCGGTTTTTTACGTGCCCAGTACACGATGGCATAAAACAGCGCCATCGACACTGGCATGTCCAGAAACGTCGTCCAGGTGAGCCAAAAATCCACGGAGAAATTCTCTGCCACCAGATAGTTGGCACCCGCCATGACGATCCCGAGCACGCTCATCCCCACCGCAATACGATCATGATGCAGCGGGAGCGGCATATACCGTTCAATGCGCGCGCCAAAATAGGCTCCCTTGCGCAGTAACCCGTCGGCCATAAATAGGCTGGCGGTGAATAGCCCGAGAATGGTGCCTTTCATTTGCACCCAATAATCATCCTGTAGCGCTAGCGAAAATCCGGCCGAAACCAGCAACATAATCGTGCCGAAAACAGCGAATCCACCAAGCAGATCCACTTTTACAAACCGCTGCGCCACCACCAGTCCCAGACCAGCCCCGGCACCGACAATCGCGGCCAAAGCGAGGTCCTCCGAGACCTTACCCACAATAAAAAACAAGGCCCCGAGGGCCAGATCAGCGTAGACCGAATATTTATTGCGCTGCCATTTGTTTTGGTTGGTCTCAGCCATGGAGCGCAGTTTCTCAGTGGCACTATAGTTTGACGCGCCGTCAAAGCCCAACATCTTTTTGGCCAATGCCTCACCATGGTGCACGTCTCGACCGGGATGACTTTCGTAGACGATGTCCTCCCCCTCGCTCACTGCGATACCGATATTCCACCAGTTGTAGTAACCCGACTTCACCCGCGTCGTTTGGCCAGACGAGCTAGGCAGGGGATGTAGGAAAGTGGTGACACCTGCCGAGTAGGCCAGCGACTGCTCATCCACTAACTCGTTGTCAACGAATAGCCGGGAGATGGTCTCTTTAAAAGTCAGCGTGACCTCAACGACGCAGTCGCGCCCGCGATATTCAAAAGGCCGGAGATAGGTCCATACTCGCATGAAAGAGGTGTCCTGATGTCGATACTGGCGCGCCGAGAGACCCCTTGCGATAACCGACGGGTGTCGTCTCAATGAAAGGCAGGCATTATAGGTCTGCGTATACGGGTGGCAACTGCAGCCGGAGATCGAAGAATGATGAACAGGGCGAGTCTTTTAGTTGCCGGAGTCATACTCGCCGGATGCGCCACCATGAGCCCGGAGGAGTGCCTGCAGGCCAACTGGGAGGAGATCGGGTACAACGACGCCATAGAGGGCCGCTCGGTTTCGCGCTCGCAGGCGCATCGCGAGGCCTGCGCCGAGACAGGCGTGAACGTTGATTTCGAACTGTATCGTCACGGTTACGCTCTCGGCCTTCCCTACTACTGCACGCGAGAGACGGGCTTCGAAAGCGGTGATCATGGCGGTGAGTATGCCGCGCAGTGCGTCAGCGAGAATTTCCCTGACTACGCATCGGGTTACAGCGAGGGGCTCGATGTATTTGCGCTAAAGCGAGAGTTGCGTGAGCTCGAGGAGCGCATTGACGACAAGTCGGCACAGGCAAACGCACTGCTTTCGCAGATCAGGCAGCTTCGCATCACGCGGGACAATGATCAATTACCGAGCGATACTCGCCGAGAGGCGCGCTACCAATTGACTCAGCTGGAGTCGCTGTACGGCACGCTCTATAGAGAAATCGAATCTCTGAACCAAGAGCGAGATCAACTCGCCGCTGAAATCGGTGAGCTGACCGCCGCATTCTACCGCTCACTCTGACCCCGCAGCAGGGGAGGTCTCCGCCGCCAGTTGCAGGCGCCGCGCCTGCGTCATTGCCTCAAGCCATGCCAGAATTTCCTGAGTGTTAGAATCGATGTTCACGATGCGGTGTGCGTAAACGTCAATCAGTAGTCGCTGCGCGAGGGGATCACCGGGGTGACCGAACCAGGCCCAGTCCGCGATGTGGCTAGCCATCACAATGTCGGTCTCGAGCAGCGCCCTGGCGCGGCGGTCCAGCGCCGCCACCCCACCCGCGAGCTCAGTAATCACAGCCGACTGCGCATCAAACGAGGCAGAGGTCCAATGCGACGGGATGTCGTCCCACCACCCGACGTAGCGCCGCATGACCATCTTTGAAATATCTTCCCAGCTAACGTATTGCTGATTGAGTGTGGGGTGTGTCAGCAAATGACCTGGCACGTCCAATGATCGGTAGACGAGATCCTGTCGCGTGCCTTTGTTGAGCTCAGCCTTCGTGTGGTCTATGACCCACTCCAAAGCCTCGGCAAGGACCGTAAGGTTTTCCTGAATGAGTTCGGAATCGGTCAGCGCCTCACCGTGCGCGGGCAACAGCAGCGCGGCATTTTCGGCAGCCATCTCCCGCAGCGCACCGGCCCACTCTTCAGGGTAACGCTGCACGCGTTTACCATTGCCGGTATTGGGCAAGAACCCTTGATAGTAGTCCGCTGTCGCCAGTGCCTGTCGGCCCGGCACCCACACGTAGAGTTGATCCTCGGTTTCGCCAGGGCGAGCGCGTAAAACAAAATCCTCACGACCCACGCTAAGGGTCATTTCACCCCGGAAAGTTTGCGTGGGGTAAATCAAATTATCCTGCGTTTGGCGCAAGCTCGACACGGGCTGGCCCATGTACTTGGCCAGGCTGCCGGGCAGCTCAATGTAACGATCAAAGCAGGCGGGCAGATCTGCCTGAGCCACGATGTTCGGATTATCTGCCATGAGCGCCCAGGTACCATAGGCGTGATCAACGTGGCAGTGGGTATAGATAATCGTGTGAATCGATGCATCGGTGACGCTGGCAATGAGTTCGCGTATCACAGGGCCCGCTGCCGCCATACCGGCATCGACCAACACCAAACCTGCCTCGGTCTCGAACACCACCACATTAACTAGCGGGAGATAAATGATCCAAGTGTTGGGTGCCACCGCCTCAATCCGCGAGAGCCTGCGCGCATCAGCGATGCCCTCCTCCGACGCGTTAAAAATATCGGTGGCGATTGCGCGCGAGAATGTACCGCCAAAGGCGCCGCCGCGCTGAATGGCGGGCACAATGCCCGGAAACTCAACAAACAGTGACGCGCGGGCATCGACGCGTTCACTTTGGCTGGCAGCCCACAACGCGGCGCGTTCCCGCAACCCTGCTGCGGACTCCGCAGATTGCTTCTGCATCGCGGCTTGCCAACCTGCCGGTAGCAATAGCGCCCCCAAGGCAACCCCAAGGGTCATCCAAGCCAAACGCCCGAACCAATGCTTCATTGCCCTCCCCCCTCAATTAGCGCGATGCTCGTTACGACCGTAGTCTACTCACTGCTACCGCAGTTTTCTGGATAAAATGAGACACTGCCACGGTCAAATCCGAGATCGTATGAAAATAAATGACCAGAGGCCTGCAACGCGCCGACATTCAACCCGGCGAGGCACTGTTGAATATCTGATCGACAGCTCCGCCTTCCCCAACGGCACCTGGGGTAGAGAGCACTTTACGCTCACACGTCACGCCAATGGTGACCGGGTGCTCCGCGCATTTTGTGAGCTGGATGACGAACCCGCTCTCATTCGCGACGTTATCCAGCGTGTTGACGCCGAGTTTCACCCTCAGGACTGCGTCGTACGCCTCACCGAGGATGGCGTTTTCAAGGGTAGCACTTGGTACCACATTACCGACGAGGAGATTACCTATCAGGGCATTACCAAGGATGAGGGGCGCATCTCTGGCACACTGCCGATCGATCGAACGGTACGAGGCTTTGGCACGCATGCACTCAATTCCGACGCCTGGCTGGTGGCACGATTTGACCGCTCTCAGGGACCCGGGCAACACACTTTTTATAATAGTCCCCTGACCTCCCTCGATCATCGTGGCGCGACAGGGCCGGCTCTGGTGTGTTCACAAGGCACCACGATAGAGTACTTTGGTGAAGAGAAGATCAGCGTATCCGCGGGGACATTTGAGTGTCATCATTTTGCCTATGTCGTCGTGGCCACAGAGCATCCAGAATATCACCTATGGGTCACGACGGATGGAGACTTCATCTTTGTAAAAGGTACCGTAGAGGCGCCCTATCGCTGGTCATTTGAGCTGACTCACTTGACCTGATGGCGTGCACAGGACCCTTCGCCAACAGCCAACATAGAGGGAAAATGTTATGCGCCTGACACTGGCACTGCTGTTACTCATCTGTCATCCACCGGTGCTCGCCGATGACGATCAGCTGGTTTACGAATTAGGCGATTTTCCACTGGAAGCGGGCGCCACGCTGCCCTCGGCGAAGCTTTCCTATACCACTCATGGCACCTTAAACGCCGCTGGCGATAATGCCATCTTATTGCCCTCCTTCTATCTGGGGGATCACCACGGCTATGACTTCCTGATCGGGCCCGGTAAAGCGTTGAACCCTGACCGATATTTTATTATCGCAACAGACATGTTCCTGAATGGTCTCTCCAGCTCCCCAAGTAATACACCGCCGCCGTTCAGCGGCCCTGACTTCCCCGCCATCTCCATTCGCGACAACATTGCGGCACAGCGGCAACTGCTGACAACACATCTCGGCATCTCACAACTGCAGGCTGTCATCGGATTTTCTATGGGTGCACAGCAGGCCTTTCAGTGGGCTGTGAGTCACCCCGAATTCGTCGCCAGCATTGTGCCCATGTGCGGATCAGCAGTAGAGCATCCGCATGGAGTAGCGCGGCTAGAGAGTTTCAAACTTGCGATCACGACAGACGCGAATTTCAAAAACGGCAGGTATGAAACGCCTCCGGAGGCGGGACTGAGATCAGCGGCCGTGCACTGGTCTGCGTGGGGCACCTCTCAGGAATGGTTCCGCAGGGAAGCGTGGCAGGAGCTTGGGCTTTCTAACCTGGTGGGGGTGTATGAATTTTACTTTGCGCTGATGAACAGCTGGGACGCAAACAATCTGCTGGCACTGGCTGAAACCTGGCAGAGCAATAATGTGGGCACCACCATGGGCTTTGCGGGCGATTACCGAAAGGCCCTAGCCGCCATTTCCGCCAGTGTGCTTTACATGCCCTGCGAGACAGATCTTTACTTTCACATCGACGCCCTGGCGCACGAATCGCAATTCATTTCAGACGTTCAGTTTCTCCCGATCCCTTCAGATTGGGGACATCTAGCGGGAGGCGGATTTGCGGCTGAGGATGCTGCTTTTATTAATCAGGCGGTCCGAGAATTTCTTGAACGATAGGCACGCAGTTCGCACGAGCCGCATGCACTAAAGAGGCTGCAAACTTCTGTTTGAGAACACCAGCAACTCCGTCTCCAGGTCATGGGCGTTGAGGGAATAGATCTCATCCATAGAGGCACAATAGAATTCTCCCGCCGCGACCTGCGCTTGTCCCTCAACGTCGAGCGCGCCGGACACCACGTACCACACTGAGTCAAAACCCGGTGAAAAGGAGGGATGGGACTCACCCGCAGACAGGCTGACCCTGAAGATCAAGGGACCCTCGTCGGGCATCGCGTCCCAGTCCGGGAGCTTGTCACCTGTGTGGACCAGTGGCATCTGCGCCACAGATCGCCGCCCTGAGCGCTGTTGAAATCGCTCAAGCCGTTGCGTCAACGCCTCGGGCACCTCGCAAAGATCTGCCCAATTGAGACCAATGTCACCACCAAGGCTGAAAAGGTGGAACTGAACTCCTTCCGGGCCAGCCTCTTCTGGACCATAGGAATGCCCGGCTTTGACCCACCGGATATCACCGGGACGAAAACTGCCCTCGTCGCCAATACGCATCTCGCCTCGGGTAATGAGATAAATCGTGTCGTGGGGGTGCCAATGCCTACCGGCATGAAAATGTGCGGGAAAATCCGCCTCGATGAGAAAAGGCTCACTGGTACGGAGCACGCGAGTCGGTGTCGTCGGCCTGCCGTGGGGATCATGAAATGTCTCCCAGTCGATATCGTCGGGGCAAATGTGCTGCACATCCGTCATATCGCTTGTGTCTCCTGCACCCCTGCTTCGAGTGATCGCTGATAAAAGCCGTTCAAGTAGGAGAGGAGATTGTCGCCAATAATCTCTATCAGCAACCCGGCCGGATCGCGAAAGTAACCCTGAGGATCGCCCGACTGCCCCATCACACGGCGGAAACCCTGACGCTCCAGTTGCATGCAGGCCTCCTCAGATTCTGGGCTGTGGAAACACAAATGGTGCTGAACGATGGCTTCCGAGGTTACCCACGGGGTATCGGGCACAGCCTCGATCAATTCGAAATTGGCTTGGCCATTGCTGGCGTGTGCGATACGCAGTGACAGCCTGACGGACTCGCCTTCGATGACCAGAGGCCACTCCTCTCGGTCATCGCCAACCCAGCGAATACCTAAGGCCATTGCCAGTCTTGCTCGAGCGCTCTCCATATCTCGGCATACCAATCCCGTATGCACAAGCTGTAGCTGCTGAGTTATCTCTGTCATCTGCGCACCCTTGTCCCATTTCATCGGCACCCACTTTGTGATCAAGCGTCCTCGGTTGGTCAGCCACAAAGGCTGGATTGACAGGGCCGATCACTGCATCATGTTACGCATCATTGTGACACGATGACACTCGCGCGCACGTTAGTGCGAAAAGAAAGGTGATACTTGAGCGAACGGTTAATGGCCTTGGCCTCGGGAGTACATGACGGCAACCCGCCTATCATATCGCCCCCCGACATGGTGAGAATTGCTGCAGACGCTGGCTATAACAGCGTGGGACTGTGGGTTGCACCGGGGGATAACTGGCACTCATCCACCAGTGGCGAGGTGGCATCCGCACTGCAGCAAACGGGCCTGATACCGCTGGACGTGGAGGTGATTTGGATCCAGCTCGGCGGTCAACCCGACCCGGTGCATCATGAAATTATCTCCATTGGCGGTGATATTGGTGCTCGAAACTGCCTGGTCGTGAGTTCAGAGCCCGACCGAGAACTCACCAAACAGCTCTTCGAAGACCTTTGCGAGCATGCACAGCGAGCGGGTATGCGTGCCTGCCTCGAATACATGGCCATCACTGAAATCAAAACACTCGATGATGCGCTGGATGTAGTGACGGCAGTGAACCACCCAGCGGGCGGCATTCTGGTGGATCCTTTCCATCATGAGCGGGTCGGACACGTGCCGGACAAAATAAGAGAAATTCCCGAGCGCTGGCTGTCCTATGCGCAGCTTTGTGATATGCCCAAGCGCGGAGCGATCACAGACCCCGACGCATACTTCCTCGACGCAATCGACGGGCGGTTGGCGCCGGGAGAGGGCAGTCTTCCGCTCGCTGAAATGACCAGACTGCTGCCTGAGACACTACCCATTAGCCTGGAGATCCGCTCGGCGCATTATCGGGAGCGCTATCCGGATCCACTAGAGCGGGCGAGGGTCATTCTCGAACGCTCTAGCGCATTTCTCTCTTCGCTGGATCACGGTTGACGCATGACACTGCTCAGTCCATTTCAACAAGGCATCCAGCTGTTATCTGAAAATAACGTGGCCGCCGCGCGCGAGCTACTGCTGAGTGTGAGAGCAGAGGGCGGAGCAGATGCAGCGGCGGCAGCACGATTTTTAGCATACATCGACCAATCCGAGCGGCGGTTCAGTGCTGCCATTACTACGCTGCTGTCCTCTCTGGAAGAACTAGGGGAGGACGCCGCATCCCTCGCTCAACTGGCGGAGCTCTACATGACACTGGGGAAAGGGACTGACGCGATCGCTGCCGCCGAGCGCGCGCTCGCTTGCGAACCCGACAATGCCGTCACCGCATTGAACCTGACCATATGGCGGAGCAACTACAGTGACAAACCAACTGAGATCAAAGCCGCTTTTGAAGCCTGGTCGGCACAGTTTTTAACCCGCTCCAACACGCGCAAACCGCTAAGATCCAGCCGCACGACACAGCATGAAGAGCAGCACCAGGACAATGCCGTCATTCGCATCGGTTATCTATCGGGCGACCTGTCAAATCACCCGGTTCGCTACTTCATAGAACCCTATTTTAGAGCACACGATGCGTCGCGCTTTGATATTCATGCCTTGATGACCGGGCAGGAGGATGAAATTTCTACCTTGCTACGGGAGTGGGTGCCCTGCTGGCATAACGTGGAGCGACTGGAAGACGATGCGCTTGTGGACTATATCAGAGGCCTCAAAATCGACATCCTCGTCGATTTATCCGGGCATACCGAAGCGTCGCGTATGGGGGTTTTCGCCGCCCGGGCCGCACCGGTTCAGGTAACGTGGTGGGGTTTTGTTCATACGCTGGGCATGCCCGAAATCGACTATCGGCTCACGGATTGGGTGACATGCCCGCAAGGCTCGGAGGCCTATTACACAGAGTCACTGTGCCGCATGCGCTGCCTCACGGCCTACGCCCCGCCCGTGAATTGCGACAACCAATACCCCGCCCCCTGGCACCGCAATCAATACGTGACCATGATAAGCCTCAACCACTCCCGCAAGATCAGCGATGCAGCGCTCGATGCCTGGTGCGACATTCTGAACAGAAACCCCAATAGCGGGCTAATCATTGTCACTGCTGAAACCAGTGACACAGGCATTCAGGAGCATTTTCTGCCTCGTCTTGAGGGAACATCTTTTCCAATGGATCGCGTGTCTGCCGTACCCCGATTAACCCTGCTTGAATTCATGAATGTTGCGGCAGTAGCTGACTTTGCGCTCGATTCGTTTCCCGTATCCGGAGGCGTCACCACACTGCACGCTCTGTGGATGGGCCTACCGGTTCTTGCACTCTCCCCACCAGTAGGCATCGCCATGCAAAGCTACAGTGCCAACACGCTGGAACTCGTGGGTTTGAACGAATGTGTGGTGCAGTCGGTCCCCGAGTTGATAAATCGCGCCTCACAATGGATTCACCAGCCGTCTGACATCGACGCGCTCCGCGACACTATACGCCCCAGCCTCATCAACAGCCCTTTCATGGATCACGCAGCGAGAGTCAAAGAGCTCGAAACCTGCTTTGACGAGATGTGGCGCCGCTTCAAAATGGGCGGCACGGTGAGCGGTATTGATAGCGAGACACTACGCCCCTCAGTATAAGCCCAGCATCGCTGGGGAGGCTCCGCAGTGGTCGCTCGTTGGATGGCGCACCTGTTAAATTCCGTGCACTACCATCACTTTCATTAACCCAACGTGGGTTGCTACCATCAGGCCGAAGAACGGGCACTGGCAACGCAGAACGCGGCCAACCCGGCATGCAGGGAGACCCCGAAGAAGACTCACTCGCATCCAGTACCAGGACAATTATTGCGGCAGAGAATTCTGGAGCATCTGGATAGCGACGCCGTGGTCATGGACGTCGATAGTGACTCTTTCTATGCAACAGACGTGTATTCGGGCGGTCACCCTCCCGCCCTCGTCGTCCAGCCGCAAACGATCACGTGCGTCGGGCCCCTTGTTGAAATCGCAACGTCCATGGGCTTTGCGATCACCCAACGCGGCGGGGGCATGTCTTATACGGGCGGCTATCTTCCCCGTCAGCCCAATACCCTGATACTGGATCTCAGTGCGCTTAATCATATCGTTTCCATCGATGAAGAGGACCTCGTCATCACGGTGGAAGCCGGAGTCACGTGGCGACAAATTTGGGATGCGTTGACCCCTTTGGGATTGAGGCTGCCCTTTTTCGGCACCTTTTCCGGCAGCCTAGCGGCGGTCTCTCAAACGGCGCCCTGTTTATGGGCACGGACCGCTATGGTAGTGCCGCAGACATCGTCGGCGGACTGGAAGTCGTCGACGCCCCGGGGAAGAAGGATTCAGACCGGGCAGGCTGCCTTCCATAATGGCCGCCCCGGCTTTCGGCAGTATGGCCCCGACGTGACTGGGTTGTTTGATCACGACGCCGGTGCATTGGGCGTCAAGACGCTCGCCTCATTGCGCATGATGCCCATGCCCGTTACATCTGATTACGCCTCTTTTGCCTTCGCAACACAAGATGAAGCCGTTCGTGCCCTGTCGGCGATCGGGCGAAGTGGTTACTGTGAGGAAGCCTATGTTTTTGATCCCGCTACCACCCAACGCTCTCTGGATCCCGCCACCTTGATGAAAGATATTGGACGCCTCGGAAACGTCATCCGATCACAGTCCAGCGTGCTAAAAGGTCTGCAGGAGGGCGCTAAGATGGCAATGGCGGGTCGCCGCTTCATTGAAGGCTCGGTTTACACCCTGCACTGCGTGTGTGCAGGGCGCTCTGTCGACAGCGTACGCGATGATCGGCAGGGCGTAGTGACATTGGCAACCGCTGACGGCGGGGTCGAGATCAGCAACACCATTCCCAAGGCCGCACGTGCCAGCCCGTTTGAGCCGCTTGAGGGCATTCTCGGTTCGCAGGGAGAGCGGTGGGCAGCGCTCAACTCAAAAGTTCCTCACTCCGATGCGCAGCGGCTGATTGACGCGACGCATGCGGCCATTGATCCCTTCCGAGATCGCATGGCCCTACACGGCGTCACCATGAGATTTCTGTATATCGCGATTGCCCAACATATTTTCAGTTATGAACCGGTTTTGCGGTGGTTTGATGAATGGTTACCGCTACATCGACACGTTCCCGAGCCCGAATTTTTGGGGCGCCTGAAGGAGCCACCATCCAACTCTGAAGGTCGCGCATTGGTCGACGAAATTCGAAGCCGAATCGTAGAATCCTTCGCTGAGTTTGGGGCGGCGAGCAACCAGATTGGCAAAACGTACCCGATGCTGGCGAGTCTGAACACTGACACTCGGAGCGTCTTGACGGTGCTCAAAAAAGAGCTGGATCCAGAGGGACTGATGAATCCGGGGGCGCTGGGAGACTTGGGTGAATGACGGCCGGCGGACTGCAGCAGCCTTCTATTAGCTGATCGGCAATAAGCATCGATGACAACTCGTTGCCTGATACCAGTCAGTCGCCCCTGGCTGCGCCGTCAATCACCTCAAGTGAGACCAATTCGTAGTGGGTCATCATATAGCCTGTCACCTGAGCCTTGAGCAGCACAAACTCGTCATCCGCGGTCACCCACACTTCATAGGGGGGATGTTCATTGGTTTCATTGGACCCTTGCGCAGTGCTGCCCCGCTCGCCGTAGCAAAAGTGCAGTGCGTCAAAAGTCCCTGCGCCGACGGTAATTTTTTCCTCGCCCACATATTCAATCTTCATCCCCGCGTGATGCCAAACTAGAGACGGTCCGGTGGCACCCCGATGATCCAGAGACGTCATGAGAAAGCGGTCAAAGGTGTGCACTTGTGGCCCCTGCGCTCGGTCAATGACAGCCAGATGCCAGGCGTCCCCCTGAATCGGGTGCGTGCCGAAAATCGCCGGGCGTTCCTCATAAACCTCGCGCTCCGAAAAGCGCCCTCGCTCATGGGTCCAACCCTCGCAGTCGGCACCCTGATCACCAAAATAAAACCAGCTACTCCCATATTCCTCATCACCCAGCGACAGCCTTACAAAAGCATCTGTTGTGCCCCAATGGCGGTTTTTGGTGAGCGTGACGTCTCTCAGCACATTGGGTGGATCATCAATTTCGCAGTGGGCGCGCAACGTCCGACGGCCATCACCATGCACTGTAATGGTGAAATACTCGCGGCCACGCTCAACTCCCTCCCGATCAGGTTTGCCGCTGGTGTAGCGAATGTGTCCGCGCAGCGTTTTGTGGGGTCTCATCGATCGCTCCGGGATGGTGGGCATGTCTTTGCCATGGTGCCACAAAGCACCTAAGGTGTTGGATATCGCATAGTGAGCCAGAGGCACTATCAGCGTAATATCTCCCATTCCAAATGGCCAGAAAACCCTTCCTCTGCGACACCACCCCATTCGGGCCTCTACCCTGGCTGGTGGATCGTGTTTGCGGCTGGCACCGGACAGCTTATTCAGGGAGGCTTCGTGTCCTGGAGTATGGGGCTGTATACCGCAACATTTGGAGATGATTTGACTCGCTGCCATGGGACTGGGTCTGATAGTGCTGAGCCAGGCGGGCACGCTTCTGCATGTGTGGGCAGTGTGGGTAGGGCACTGGGCGTTATGAACCCGCTGCATATTCCGATCACCGCCACCAGTGCGCCACTGGCAGGCTAGATCAGCGATACTACAGGCAGCCACGATGGCGTATTTTGGATGTGTGGCGCCTGCTGCGCTCTGGCTGGGGCAGGGCTCACGGTTATGGGGTCGGTTCTCGGCTCTACCGATCGGACACCAACCTAGTTAAACGTCAGCCCGCCGAGGTTAACTCGGCCGGAGCGCTGGACGCGTCGATCCGGTGGCGAGTATGGTTACGAGACGCAAAAGTAGATTTACCGACGCGATGAAAAGGGCACAGGAACGCCACAATGGGTAAACCAGAGATCCTCTCGACCACCGCAGCGCGGTCTGATTTGAACGCCTGCCATCCCAGTCACAGGGTGCTGTTTGAGCCGGTTCAGATTGGGCCGGTCATCGCCCCCAATCGGTTCTATCAAGTGCCTCATGCCAGCGGTATGACAGAAGCCAACCCCCGCGTGCGCGCAGCTTTTCGGGAAACCAAAGCCGAAGGGGGGTGGGGTGTAGTCAGCACCGGCGCCGTTTCGATTCACCCCAGCTCCGATGACTCTCCCCTGCCCTTCGCTCGCCTGTGGAATGACGCCGATATTGCTTCCCACACCCTGACCACCGACGCCATCCACCGTCATGGCAGTCTGGCAGCGGTGGAGCTGTGGCACGGGGGTGCCGCCGTCATGAATCGGACCTCCCGACTGCCGCCTCTCTCTCCCTCGGGCATTTCCTGGGCCGCTACGCATGTGGGCTTTATGGGCCAGCTCCGACCGAAAAAAATGACCACAGCAGATATCGACGCCGTGCTGCACTGGCAACGACTTGCTACCCGTCGAGCGCTCGATGCAGGTTTTGATATCCTTTATGTCTACGCTGGAATGGGCTACCTCGGGTATGAGTTCTTACTCCCGGAATATAACCATCGCCTGGATGGCTACGGCGGATCGCTCGAAAATCGCGTGCGTTTCGTCCGTGAAATGCTCGAGGTCACGCGCGATGAGGCGGGCCGTCACGCCGCCGTCGCGCTGCGGATCAGCTTGGAGGAATTGCGCGCCAAACCCGCCGAGCACTATGAAAGTGAAGCCCATGGAGTGGTAAGCCTGCTGTCCGATGTGCCCGATCTTTGGGACGTGAAGATGGATTCGAGCCCCACTGATTGCGGGGCCTCGCGCTTCCGCCCCGAAGGGGCGCACGAGCCGGTCATCGATTTTGTCAAGCGTGTTACCGATCGCCCGGTTGTCGGCGTGGGACGTTTTACGTCACCCGACACCATGGTGTCCCAGATCAACCGTGGCGTCCTCGATTTCATTGGCGGCGCGCGTGCCAGCATTGCAGACCCCTTTCTTCCTAGCAAAATTCGCGAGGGTCGAAGCGACGATATCCGCGAGTGCATTGGTTGCAATATCTGCATTGCGAGCTGGCACGATGGCGTACCGGTGCGGTGCACACAAAACGCCACGGCGGGCGAGGAATGGCGACGAAACTGGCATCCAGAACGCTACACCCGTATCGAAGCGCCGTCGAACCTGCTAATTGTGGGCGGCGGCCCCGCGGGGCTGGAAGCCGCTGTCGTGGCCGCCCGCCAAGGTATGGAGGTCACCATCGCTGAACAAGCCGGCGATTGGGGCGGCAGGGTGTTATCCGAAAGTCAGCTCCCCGGCATGGCAACCTGGCGCCGAGTCAGAGACCACCGCGTCTGGCTACTATCACAGATGGGTAACGTCGCCATGTTCACCAACAGCGAACTGGACGCTGAAACGGCCCTTGGCTTTGGCGCGGACCACATTGCTATCGCGACAGGATCCCGCTGGACTCGCCGACTCTACTCGGCACTAGAAATCCCAACCGAGCCCATGAACACGCCGCAGGTCTTTACGCCCGACGATGTGTTCGCAAGCCGGGTCACGGGCGACAGGTTACTGGTGTTTGATTTTGACAACTATTATCTGGGTGGTGTGATTGCCGAGCATCTGGCCACACAGGGCCGAACCGTTACTTACGCCTCGCCCGCGGGCCATGCCTCAGCCTGGACCTTCATGACCAATGAGCTGCCGTTTGTCTATCAAGCGCTGGCACGTCACAACGTGGTGATCCATACCAGCACTAACTTAATGACTTTCGATGGTCACCGCGCGATGCTGCAGAATCTATTCAACGCCACGCCAATGGAGCTCGACGTGGATGGCATTGTGATTGTGGGACACCGAGAACCCCACGATGACATTTATGAAACGCTAATCCAAACGACTAAAACTGATGACGCCACTTCCGTCCACCTGGTGGGAGATGCACTGGCGCCCGGTGCGATTGTTCATGCGGTGCACAGCGGACATGGCTTTGCCCGCAGCCTGGCAGAGGACGACACCAGCTATCTGCGAGACGACCCGATCGTTTCTGCGGAACCCCACAGAGCGTTCCCGCACTCATCGGGCACAAGCTGACGGCAGATGCTCGATTCACTTGAAAAAACCCTACCCCGTGACAGCTATCTCAGCGAAGCGCACTTCGAGCGCGAATATGCAGCGATTTTTGACGCCGGATGGGTCTGTGTAGGACGCGGTGAAGGGCTCACCCAAGCAGGCGATTACCTTGCGATCCGCCTGAACACCCAATCACTATTGGTGGTAAAAACCGAAACCGGCGCTCTTAAAGCGTTCTATAACGTGTGCCGGCATCGTGGTACCGAGCTGGTACCACTCAAAGATCCCGGACCGATCACAGGCCAGTTCCAGCACAGCATTATCTGCCCCTACCACGCTTGGAGTTATCACCTTGATGGGCGACTGCGAGGCACCCCCCACCTCGCCGTCCACACTGATGGTGTGTCGCTGCACGCGCTTACACTGGCCCAGTGGGGTGGCTTCATCTTTATCCGTCTTGATCCAGGCAATGACGATCCGCTGAGGTCAACGCTTGGGCACGGGGTCGAGCGCCTGCAGCGCTACCCGCTGCAGGATCTTCAAGTAGGCGCCGCCATCACCTACGAAGTAGCCGCTAATTGGAAAGTGATCGTGGAGAACTACAACGAGTGCTATCACTGCGGCCCTGTTCATCCCGAACTGTGTGAGTTAGTGCCCGCCTTTCGGCGCGGCGGTAGCGATCTCGAGTGGGACGAAGGCGTGCCCCACCGCGAGGGCACCAACACCTTCACGGCCTCCGGCACTACGCTACGCAACCCTTTCCCCGGTCTGAGTGAGATTGAAAAAACGCATCACAAGGGGGAGCTGTTTTATCCCAACCTGATGCTCAGTCTCTCCATGGATCACGTCGCGGCCTTCTACTTGTGGCCGCAGGGACCCGGTATGACGCGCATCCAATGCGATTTTCTGTTTCACCCCGATGCGATGGCCAAACCGGATTTTGATGGCTCGGATGCGATTGATTTCTGGGATCTTGTGAACCAACAGGATTGGCAAATTTGTGAGAGTGTTCAGCGCGGAATGCAGAACCGGGTATTTCAGCACGGCTACTATGCTCCCATGGAAGACTACAGCCTCGATATTCGTCACTATGTGCGCTCCAAGCTTGGTGAGGAATAAAAATAATGCTCCTCGGGGGTTTGCCCACACGCTGGCGCCTTTTCAGCCTGCTCTTCCTGCTGAGCTTTCTGTCTTATCTGATGCGACAAAACATCCACGTCGCGGGAGAGTTCATGATGCCGGAGCTCGGCATCAGCGAAATCGAAATGGGATGGATCTACGCCGCCTTTATTTGGGGCTACGCTCTGTTTCAGTTGCCCGGAGGCGTATTCGGTAAACGATTTGGCCCCAGGGCAGCACTCACAAGTGTCGGAGCGTTTTGGGTGCTGACCACGGGTCTGACTGGTTGGTTACCCGGGCAAATCTTTACCTCTGGCGCCGGCATTATTGGTTCACTGCTCGTCGTCAGGTTTTTGGTTGGCGTAGTCCATGCGCCGATCTACCCGATTCAAGCCTCGGTGGTGGAGCAGTGGTTCCCTGTGGGTCACTGGGCATTACCGAATGCCATTAGCAGTACCGGGCTAACCCTCGGCGCCGCTTTGGCGCAACCGTTGGTGGCCTTTACGATGGTCTATTGGGGGTGGAGGACCTCTTTTTATCTTTTCATTCCCTTTGGCATCGTCTTATTCTGGCTCTGGTGGCGCTACGCGACGGACAACCCCGCTGACCATCCTGCCATGTCACCTGAGGAACTCGCCAGGATCCAGGCGGGGCGCGAGCAGCTCACCCCCAACGTCGGCGTTGGCGCCTGGCGACAACTGATCCGCAATCGCGATACGCTCCTGCTGACTTGCGCTTACTTTGCAGAGAACTTCATTTTTTATCTCTTCTTCACTTGGTTTTTCCATTACCTGGTGACACAACTGGGCTTTAGCATTCTGGAGACCGGTTTCCTCGCTTCACTGCCCTGGTTGTGTGGTGCTGTGATGGCCTCGGCGGGGGGATATATCTGCGACACACTTTGCGCGCGCTTGGGGCCGAGGCTGGGATGCCGCATTCCCGCCATCACCGGACTGCTCAGTGCGGGTATTTTTCTCTATGCGGGGCTGTACGCCAGCTCCCCCTACTCTGCGGTGATATTGCTGTCGCTATGTTTTGCCAGCACACAACTCACTGAGGGAGCCTACTGGTCCGCCCAAACCTATATTGCAGGCCCCTATACCGCACCAGCCTGCGGTGTAATGAATACAGGTGGGAACCTTGCGGGTATCGTGGTCGCACCCTTGATGCCTTATCTCGCCGGTCACGTGGGCTGGGCAACGGCGCTCTCTAGCGGTACCGTCATGGCCGTGCTGGGCGCCACTTTGTGGCTGTTTATTCGTGCTGACAGACCATTTATGCCCGCATCAGACTGAAGCCTGCTCAACACTTGGCCTCACGCCACCGCGGTTCATTGACACTCTGCCATGATGCCCTTGGTCACCGCCGCCTATTCACCGCGTGGACACTCGTGTGTAAACAAATCGGCCAACAAGCGTGACTTTGCGTCAACGGAGGCTACTGGAGATCAGTTGTACGCCGCCTTGATCAGTAGCAACCAGCTGATGATTAACAATAAGCCTCCCAACGGCGTGATCGTCGCCAGCGCAGCGACATTGGTCAAGACCAGTGCATACAGTGAAAAAGAAAATAACAACGTCCCCGTCGTAAAACCCAGCATGGGCCAAAACCAACGGGCATCAGTCTCGCGCCCATTTTGTAACGCCAAGCATAAAATCACCGCAGCGTGCATTAGATGGTACTGCGCACCCGTCTCCCAGACAGCGAGACGCTCAACGGTGACAATGGATTCCAGCGCATGGGCGCCAAACGCACCGGCAGCGACTCCACTGGCGCCCAGCAAACCCGCAACCCCCAGCATTAGATTCATTTTTCCACTCCCTCTGCGCTATGACCTTGCACACATACTTTTGTCGGGGCCGGTGGCATAGACGCGCTCCCAACCCAACCACTTTCCGCCTACACTCAACCGCTATCCAAACAACCCCGGGAGCGCGCTGTGGAGATTGTTTCATTCACCGAGATGCAAAGCGGAACATCAGCGGATTACCGCCTGCTTGATCGCCATGAACGGCAGCACATTTTGGGTCTGCCGGGCCGTATTCTGGAAGCGTTGCAACGACTGAAAGGCGGCCTTGCTGGATACAAAATAGATCGATTGCAGCACTCCCTGCAATCGGCAACCCGTGCAGAGAACGACGGTGCTGATGCAGAATGGATTGTAGCTGCTCTCGTGCACGACATTGGTGATGAGCTGGCGCCCATGAATCACTCCGAGTTCGCAGCAGCTTTGCTCAAACCCTATGTCAGCGAGGAAGTGCATTGGGTTGTCGCGCATCACGGACTGTTTCAGATGGCCTATTACGCCCATCATCTGGGCAAAGATCCGCTCGCTCGAGAGTGTTACCGTGACCATCCCTACTACGACAGCTGTGTGCGGTTTTGTGAACGTTGGGACCAAGCCTCCTTTGACCCGGCATTTCCTACCCGGCCCCTCTCACACTTCGCTCCCCTGGTCAGTGCCATATTTTCCCACCCTTCCGAGGCACCACCACCTTAGACCAAAACCCGTCCAAACCTTACTCGGGAAGCGCTGGAACCACACCCGGCCGCTCGTGTCGTGGCAAGCGCCAGGGCATCCCTCCACATCGCGCTCTGTCAGGACACTCTGGAGTACAACCCCGACAAGGCAAATCCCTGTTGTCAATTTCCTTGTCTGCTGAGTCAGCCATCAGTCACACCCTCTCATATCGGCCGTATTATAAAGGGTCTGGCGCTGATTCCCGCAGTGGCATACAACCTCACCCGGCGTCATCGGCGGGCGAAAGACCGGTTTCGCATGGACTGGATTGAATCGATCCTAATCGTCCAAACTACCGTAGAATCAATAGCAAAAATGACTGTTGGCATACAGGGCGACTCGCCGGTAGCCCCAGCGCTGTCAACTTGACTGAGAAGAGCTAATCATGATCCCCCGCCTCACCGCCTGCACACAACTCTACGCCGTGACATTGGTCTGCTCGCTGAGCCTGATTGCTTGTGGTGACAAGGGACCGAGTGAAGGGTCTCGTTTTAGCGGGCGCGGATCCGCTGTTCCCGTGGTGACCGAGCCCGCGCGTATGACCGATCTCCGCGAGACATTGACCTCTGTTGGCACCGCCAGAGCACTCCAGAGTGTCTCAGTCTATGCTGAAACTTCCGGGCGCGTCACAGCAGTGAATATTGAAGCCGACGGATCCGTCGCAGCGGATGATCTGTTATTGCAGCTAGATAACCGCGACGAGCAGTTGGCTGTAGAGCTCGCCACCGTGCAACTTGCCGACGCGGAGAGGCTGGTCAAGCGCTACATCACGGTTAATGCGCGAGATGCCAATATCCCCGAAAGCCAGCTCGATGATGCCCGCGCTTCGGTCGATAGCGCCCGCATCGCTCTGGCGCAGGCCAAAGTGGACCTTGATAGAAGACGCATTGCCGCACCTTTCGCGGGCCGAGTGGGACTCACGGAAATCGATGTGGGAGACCGTATCGATAGCAATACTTTGATTACCACCATCGATAATCGCGCCTCCTTACTCATTACTTTTTCGGTGCCTGAGGTATACGTTGAGCGAGTCACCCGAGGCACGACGGTCAGCGTCCGATTGTGGGATGCTGCTGACTCAGGCGTCGAGGGTGAAATCGTGGCTGTTGACTCCAGAATTGATATCAATTCGCGTGCTTTTACTGCGCGCGCTGCCATCGACAACCAGTCTGATCGGTTCCGACCGGGGATGGCTTTTGAGGTCAGCCTCAATGCCTCTCGGGGATCCTTTCTCTCGGTGCCAGACGTGTCAGTGCAGTGGGGGGCTGATGGCGCCTACGTCTGGGTTGCTGACAACGGCAGTGCCGTGCGCAGGGAAGTAAGGCTTATCAAGCGACTGGCAGGAAGTATTTTGGTAGAGGGTGATCTCATCGAAGGTGAGCAAGTCGTGATGGAGGGCATACAGGGCGTCCGTGCCGGCGCATCGTTGAAGATACTCACCGTTGACGAACTCGACGCCGGAGCCCCGGCAAACCGCGGCCAAGAACAAGAGCGAGCCTCCAATGGCTGACAAATTCGCGTTTCTGGGCGGGGGCTTGCCGGAGCTGGGGGTGAGGCGCCCGTGGCTGGTTTTAGTGCTGAACTTGCTCGTAGCGATTGGTGGCGTGGCCGCATTGCTTGCGATTGAAGTCCGGGAGTTACCCGACGTTGATCGACCGATTGTCTCCGTTAGCGCTTTTTTGCCCGGAGCATCTCCAGAGACCATGGACGCGGAGGTAACCCGCCTGCTCGAGGGCGCGGCGGCCAGAGTATCGGGGGTGCTGGAAATTAACTCCTCCAGCGAAGAAAACAACACCCGCATATGGATCGAATTTCGCGCTGATATCGACGTTGATCAGGCCGCCTCCGATGTGCGCGAAGCGGTCAGCCGTATCGAACGGGAACTGCCCGATGCCATCGAACAGTTATCGGTTCTCAAGGCTGACGAACGCGCTGAGGAAATTATTCGCATCGCCGTCAAATCGACCCAGCACTCTGTAGAGACGCTGAACCGATTCATTGAGCAGGATATTGTGCCGAAATTTATCTCCCTGCCTGGCGTTGCCGATGTGCCACTTTTTGGATCGCGACAGCGTGTGCTGCGCATCATTCTCGATCCGCTCCGGCTGACCAGCTATGGGCTCACCGTCGCGGATGTCTCGGCCGTGCTGCGTGCTGCCCCACTCGACGTCCCAGCCGGCAGTTTCAGAGCAGGTGACCAGCAGCTGCTCGTGCGGGCCGACGCCGCTGTCACGAAAGAAGAGGATATCGCTTCGCTGATCATCCGCGACGACATTCGCATCGGAAATATCGCCAAGGTGGCATTTTCTCCAGAGGATGCATCCGGCTTCGTCAGACTCAACGGAGAACGGGTAGTAGGTATCGGCATCATCCGGCAAGCGGGCTCCAACACGATCAGCATCGCGGAGGGAGTTCAGCTAGCCGTCGCGGATATCAACGCCAGAATGGAGGGCATCGAACTTCAAATTATCTCAGATGACTCCATATTTATTCGAGGATCTGTGCGCGAAGTCATCACCACGTTATTGATTTCGATTATGGTCGTAATTGGAACCATCCGGCTTTTTACAGGATCGATGCGCCTGACGCTGATCCCCGCACTGGCGATTCCAGTCTCGCTGCTCGGCACGCTGGCAGCAAGCTGGCTACTGGGCTTCTCGATCAACATTTTGACCCTGCTGGCGCTGGTACTGGCGGCCGGCCTGATTGTGGATGACGCTATCGTGGTGTTGGAAAGCGTGCAGCGTCGGCGATCCGAAGGCGTTGGAGCCAGCGCAGCCGCGGTAACGGGGACACGGCGAGTTTTTTTTGCGGTGATCGCTACTACAGCCGTACTGGTCGCTGTATTTATCCCGATCGCATTCCTACCAGGGACCGCTGGCAGGCTATTTCAGGAATTTGGTCTGGTGCTGGCTGTCGCAGTGATGATCTCATCTTTCGTGGCGCTGAGCTTGGTGCCAGCGGCCATGGCGAGACTGGCCGTAGCACGACCCAGGTCCCATCGCGTCAGTCACTGGGGTCATCGGATGGCTGGTGGCTATCTGCGATCCCTCAACTTTGTCCTGAACGCGCCGCGGCGGACGTTCATGCTTTCTGTGGTAGCGGCGAGCCTCGCAGCGGGGCTGTATACGCAACTGGATCAAGAATTGCTCCCGCGAGAGGATCGTGGCTCGATCAACCTGTTCGCGCGAGGTCCCGATGGTGTGGGACTGGACTACGCAGAGCGACAAGCAGATCGTATGGAGAATATACTGGTCCCGCTTTTGGAGCGCGGCGAGATTGACTCGCTGTACTCGGTCATCGGTCGCTGGGATCCCAACATAGTCTTTATGGTCGCACGGCTCACCGACTGGGATGACCGAGAACGCAGCCAACAGGAGATCGCGGCGGAGTTGAAGCCTTTTTTCGCTGAACTCCCCGGCATGACTACAAGAATATTCAGCGCAAACTCACTCAACCTGAGAGGGGCATCGGGCGGCGGATTGCGTCTGGCGCTCCTAGGTACGGATTACGACGAAATCTATGCCGCAGCGAGGATGTTGACAGACCAGATTCGGGAGCGACTCGATTCGGTCAGCCGCCCACGAATCGGATATGACCCCTCGCAACCGCAGTTGGCTGTCAAAATTGATCGCGAACGCGCGTCGGATCTGGATGTGCCACTGGAGGATATCGCCCAAACACTGCGTGTCATGGTGGACGGCTCGCGTATTGTCGACCTCAACGTAGATGATCAGACCGTCCCCATCATGCTGGAGGCCGGTTCAGACAAAATTCGTGACCCAGACGACCTCATCAATCTGTATGTTCGGACCCGGGCGGGCCCCCTGGTTCCGCTGTCCAGCGTGGTGCGACTGGCCGAAAAAGGCGTGGCGGGGCAGCTTGACCGTCGAGAGCAAAGACGAGCAATCGAGATCGATGTCGAGATAAACCCCGGCGTCGCTATGCAAACAGCGATCGACGACCTTTTTACACTCGCTACAGAAGTGCTGCCAGAGGGCGTCACACTGATTACCCGTGGTGAGGCTGCCGCACTGGCCGAAACCAATCGCGAAACGGTCATCACCTACGCCTTCGCTCTGCTCATAGTCTTTCTGGTATTGGTTGCCCAGTTCGAAGGCGTCACCTCTGCCTTGGTGATTATGGCGATCGTGCCCTTTGGCCTCGCAGCGGCGATCTGCGCTCTGTTTCTGACGGGAACATCACTCAACATTTATTCTCAAGTAGGCCTGGTGATGCTCATTGGCCTCATCGCAAAAAACGGCATTCTACTGATCGAGTTCGCCGATCAATTACGGGATCAGGGATACAGCGTGCGCGACGCCATTGAGGAGGCAGCAAGAATCCGATTGCGGCCCATCGTCATGACGTTGGTGTCGACAATTCTGGGCGCCCTGCCGCTTATTCTGGCATCCGGCCCAGGATCCGAAGCGCGGTCAGCGGTAGGCTGGGTGGTATTTGGCGGAATGGGGCTGGCGACCGCCTTTACCCTATACCTGACGCCGGTTGCCTATCTCGGTATTGCGCGCTTTGCCAAGGCAAGATCCACAGCAGGGCAGCAACTCAAGCAAGAATTGGCACAAGAGGCACAGCATCAAAGCTAGAATCGAAGTATCGGGGCTTATCTGACTCAGAGTAGGTCGAAGTCGTAATTCACAATAATGCGAAAATCAAAGAGATCGTCTGCGCCAGGATAATCATCATCCTGATGCGTCCAGGCGCCCCGAAACCGTACCCATATCTTCTCTGACCAGCCTTCATTCAGCCGCCAGTCAACCGTGAGGTCAAATTCGGTCGTGTCTGGACTGGCAATCGGTCCCGTATCGGGGGTATCACCCCGAACGATATTCGCAAACAGGCTTAGAGCGCCGGGGCCCACTTGACCAAAATCATGGGAGTAACCCACCGTCATGGCATCCTCGCCCGCTCGATCAAAATCGTTGATGATGACAGAGAGGTAGTTGGCTGGATTACCGTAAAGCTTCTGAATGTTGCCACCCTCATCCGTTCGACTCATCCCCAAACGAAATTTTCGGGACCCAAGCACCCACTCAAGCTTGGCGGAAATCAAATGCGTCGAGAAATCTCCGATCAGCGCCGCACCCACGCTGCGCTGTTCGGTATAGGAAAAATCCGCCCAAAGGTGGCTCGCCTCGCGCAGTGGTATCTTTTTTTCTGCTTTGGCAAAAGTCGTTTCGAATAAATCGGGAGTGCGTTGATGAAGCAGCCCATAAACTGACTGATCAGCCATCCTGTAACGCGCACCCCAAAAGGTGAGGCCCTTATCGGTTCCCTTCGCTCCCGCAGCTTCGGACATGGGAATAAATGTGTCGCTGTCTTTATATTTAATGGCATCGACATACCCCGCCATGTAAGCAAAACCGTCACGTGGTTTATTACCGATCCCCACCGCCTCAAAGGTATTGGGGACCATCCGCAGATCGTGCTTGCCCAGATAAGGAAGATCCAAAGTCTGGCGCCCTATGCGAACTCCATGATCACCGCCCAGCCTCAGCGTCGCATACGCTTCGCTGATCACGGAGAAAGGCTCCGGCCCCGGTTTGAACAACTGAGTCCCGTCCTTGTTGGACGGACCGTAGAGCTTTTGCGACGTCGACACCGTAGCACCCAGGCGGAGGCGATCCTGCCACCACCCTGAGCGAAACTCGAGACCCCCACCCAGCGCCAAACCCGCGCGGGTGTCTGCCTCGTCGTAAGTGCGATACAGATAGTAGGTTCTTGGCTTGAGCACCAGCTCGGCGCCTTCCAGCAACCAGCGGGAGCGGTCTGACTCGGTGCCCAGCGGGGCAAAAACATCGTGCTGATTTGGTTCGTCGTCTTCCTCTCGGGCCGTCTCCGCTGACGGGACCTGCGCCAGCACCTGCCCACTCGCCATCATCCACAGCAGAACGTAGCTGGAGTACCGCCGCATGGCTTGCCTTTTGCACAGTGGGTTTATCATGTCATCAAGGCACTTGCTTCAGAGACGCTCTGGGATGCACATGGGTGGGGTCGCAGCACCGCGAGTGGTCGTGTCGCAGTCCCCATTTGGCCTGGCCACCTTAAATTGCTGGCGCAACGTCACACTCTCTGGCGAATGGAGTTCATGCCCGAAAGCGTAACGAGTTCAGGCCGCTCTGGAAACGTCTGAAAGTGACACGCTCCACTCACCATCGCCCACTTGCGCCGCTCTAGGTGACAGTTTTACGGCCATCGCTTGACCACAGCACTCAATTCCGTGATGGTCGGTGATGTAGTGTGTTTTGCTCAAACAAAGGAGGCATCTAAATGGAGCTAGTCGATGGCACGTTGACAATCGACCACTTCCTTACGGTGACGCTGGGGATCGTAGTGCTGTTTATTGGCAAACGGCTGAATCAAGTCATCCCTGCCTTTCGTGAATTCAGCATACCGGAGCCAGTCACCGGCGGCCTGTTGATCTGTCTTCTTTTCTACGCGCTCCACGCCTTTGGGGGAATCAGTGTCGCGTTCACGCTTGGCGCCCGAGATGTCCTTTTGGTGTACTTTTTTACCACCATTGGCATCAATGCCAGCTTCCGAGATTTGCTCGAAGGCGGCAAGCCACTGCTTATCCTGCTGATCGCGACCATCGTGTTTATGATGTTGCAGAATCTCATCGGCATCGGTGTTGCTTCAGCGGTCGGACTGGAACCCGCCGTGGGCATTCTTGGCGGGACCGTGTCGCTGATTGGCGGGCACGGTACCTCAATCGCTTGGGCACCCATCTTCTCTGACAGATACGGTATTGCGGGGGCAATGGAGATTGGCATCGCCTGCGCTACTTTTGGTCTGGTACTGGCGAGCTTGATGGGGGGGCCCATCGCCAAGTTTCTCATCCAGCGACACAATCTGACGCCCGACTCCGACGAACCTGTCGACGTCGGTATTCAGGAAGACGACCAGCCTGTCGGGCTTCACTACATGGACGTTCTGGATGCGGTGCTCTCCGTTCATATTTGTATCATTTTTGGCGTACTGTTTGATGAAGGCCTTGAGCAGTTGGGTATTCAACTTCCGCTTTTTGTGAGCTGCCTCTTTGCCGGTATTCTCATTACCAATCTCCGACCGGATTCCCTTCCGCGCATCACCGGGACCAAGTGGCCTGCCCGAACGCCAGCCGTCGCGCTCATTGCCGACGTCTCCCTCGGTACTTTTCTCGCGATGTCACTGATGAGTATGCAGCTGTGGGAGCTGGTCGATTTGGCTGGTCCGCTGGTTCTCATTCTCGGCGCACAAGTCCTGGTTGCCGCCGCATTTATCGTCTTCGTGGTATTCAACATTATGGGTAGAAACTACGAAGCGGCTGTCGTTTCCGCCGGCTTTGGCGGATTCTCGATGGGCGCCACTCCCACCGCTATGGCCAATATGTCTGCCGTCGCCAAACGGTATGGAGCATGCCATCAGGCTTTCATCATTGTCCCGCTGGTGGGCGCGTTTTTTATCGATATCGCCAATGTCATCATTATTGAGCTGCTGCTGGGCTGGGTAGCCTGACCCTTTTACTTGCCACCGCCCTCAAACCACGATGAGACGCAACCGATGGCAACGGGGACTGGTTATCTTTTCGCTGGTCGCCGCCGGCGAGGCGATTTTTACCCTGCCCTACCATGTCACGCGCTTTTTCCGGCCAACCTTCCTCGAGGTCTTTGAGCTCAGTGCCACTGAGCTGGGAGTAGCGCAGAGCGCCTACGGCATTATTGCCATGGCGGCGTATTTTTTCGGAGGCCCGCTGGCGGATCGCCTCGAGCCGCGCAAGCTCCTTGCCAGCTCACTTTGGGCCACTGCCGCCGGCGGACTATACCTTTCGACCTTTCCAGACGTGATGGGTGTCATGTTGCTGTGGGGGTTTTTTGGCCTCACCAATATCCTGCTGTTTTGGGCGGCGCTGATTAAAGTCACGCGCCTATGGGGAGGTCAGGACCAACAAGGCCTCGCCTATGGACTGCTTGACGGTGGCAGAGGCCTCCTCGCTGCCTTGCTCGCATCTGCCGGGGTATTTGCTTTTTCATTGGCCTTCCCAATGGGGTACGACGCGGCCACTCTAGAACAAAAAGGTTGGGTACTCCGGCAAGTCATTTATGGCTACACCGCTATCACTGCAGCAATAGGCTTACTGGTGTGGTTTACCCTGCGAAACCTTGATCATGCGGAGCCCCACTCAGACAGTCTTGCCCTTGCAGATTTCCTACAGCAAATCAAAGCAGTCATCCGGCTCAGAGTCGTCTGGTTGCAGGGGATCATCGTGGTATGCGCCTACACCAGCTACAAAGCGTTCGACCAATATGCGCTGTTTGCCGTGCGAGGTCACGGTATTGATGAAGTTGATGCCGCTCAGATCGTGGCCGCAGGCGCCTGGACGCGGCCGGTTGCGGCACTGCTACTGGGTATTTTAGGGGACCGCTTTGGCATCTCACGCATGACGCTGCTCTGCTTTGCGCTTCTTATTGTCAGCCACTCGCTGTTTGCCTTTACCGGCACAGCTCTGGGAACGCTGTCCATGATTTTACTCAACACGCTTGTCACCGGTACCGCCATTTTTGGGCTCCGGGGTCTTTACTTCGGTTTGCTCGAGGAGGGAAAAATCCCTGCGGTCGCCACGGGCACGGCGGTGGGTCTGGTTTCTGTTATCGGCTACACACCGGATGTCTATATCGCCGCGGTAGCGGGCTACCTGATAGACCAGCACCCTGGTCTTCTGGGGTTCCAGTACCTGTTTGTCTTTTTGCTCGGCTTCTCTCTCGCGGGTGCCATCGCGGCGATATTATTTGACCGCCATACCCGCGCCGAACCGGCTATCGAGAGCGATTAGCTTGTTACAAAGAAATACGCCGTCATCCCGGCGGCAACCGTGATAATACATCGACGTACGATGGATTGCCTGACCACACGCACCACGCTGGCGGCAGCATAACCTCCAAGAAGCGTACCCATGAGGACCGCACTCCCCTGACGCCAGGCAATGATGTCGGCTGCACTAAAAATAATAATTGCCAATGCCGCCACCAGCGCCGAGACCAGCAATTTCAGTCCGTTCATGAGATGGATGTCCTGATATCCTGCAAGCGTTAAATATCCCAGCAGGATGATCCCGAACCCTGCATTGAAGAATCCACCGTAGGTGCAAACGGCGAGCAATAGCAGCGCGAGTATGAGTCTCGCGGCAACTGGAAGCCCCTGTCGATAACCCAAGTGGCGATACAACACAGCCTGTAACGTCTCCCCCCAAATCAGCAGCGCTGTCGCCAATAACAAAAGCCATGGCACAGCGCGACTAAAGGCCTCCTCTGGGGTCTGCAACAGCAACCACGCGCCCATGCCACCTCCCAGCAGCGCGCAACAAAACACTCTGGGCAAGTGAGCACGATGCGCCCACAGCTCGGATCGAAATCCTGCCGCACCACTCAGGTAGCCAGCGCAAGAGGCAAATGTATTGGTTGCGTTGGCGGCAATGGGCGGCACGCCGGCAGCGATCAGCGCCGGAAAGGTAATAAAACTTCCACCCCCGGCGACCGAGTTAATGATGCCTCCCACCAATCCCGCAAAAAACAAGCCTACTAACTCAACCATAAACTAAACCGTCGTCAGTCTTGCCTATTCGTCAACACTTGAGTCAACGAGAAAAATCGTCACATGAGCACATGATGACCGATTACTGTAATAATCGGCCAAACCATTTACGGGGCGCATCATGCCGAACAACTTCTTGTCGTGGCTCAAAGGCCTCAGTCTCACATGGCTACTTCTGGGGTCGGCCGTGGGTACTGCCAGCACCCAGCTCGACGTCGCTCTACCCCAGATCTTTCTCGAGGGTATTCGGTACGACCTCGCACTGACGACGACAACTCCCAACCCCGATGTATTAGACAACCTCGCCCCGGTACTGCGCGTTAATGACTCGCTATATACCGCAACGCGCCTTCATGGTGACTGGGTGTTTGCAGATGTCATTGCGAGTGGCTCATCGTCTGCCGATCTTGCGCTTGAATTGCAGGGCAAGATCGTACACTCCGCCGACGTACCTATTATCCCTGCGTGGATATCGATTCTGCCACCACTCGTGGCCATTGGCATGGCACTACTGATCCGCAGCGTCCTCCCGGCTCTCATGTTCGGCCTCTGGCTCGGCGCCTGGGCGTTGCAGGGGCTCACCCTAGAAGGACTGTTCATAGGGTTATTCTCCAGCTTCGAAGTATACGTTGTGAATGCAGTTGCAGACGCTGACCATGCGACCATCATGCTATTCACCTTCATGATCGCTGGCATGGTCGGCGTGATTTCCAGAAACGGAGGCATGCGCGGGATCGTCGAGTGGATCACTACCGGAGCCAACAGTGCTAAACGGGGCCAGCTCGCCGTGTGGTCGTTGGGAATGCTGATTTTCTTCGATGACTACTCCAACACGCTTGTGGTCGGCAATACCAGTCGTTCGATCACGGATCGACTCAGGATCTCGCGCGAAAAGCTGGCCTACCTCGTCGACTCTACCGCCGCACCGCTTGCGACGGTAGCACTGGTCACAACCTGGATTGGATATCAGGTGAGCTTGATTGGCGATGCCATCGCCCCATTGGAGGGCCTGGAAATGAGTGCGTACGGAATCTTCCTGAACTCTGTCCTGTACAGCTTCTATCCCTTTATGGCGATTTTGTTGGTCTTTCTGGTGATTACCACAGGACGGGAATTTGGCCCCATGCTCGCCGCAGAACGACGCGCGCGCGCGACCGGTATCACAGCGCCACCGGTCACATCCACGGTAGGCCAGGACGATGAATCCGCGCTCGCGATGAAAGACGGCTTACCGCCCCGCGCGATGAATGCATTGATCCCGGTGGCCACTATGATCGTTGGCGTTCTGATCGGTCTTTACCTAACGGGCGAGGGAGATACGATCAGCGAGATCGTCGGCTCTGCCAACTCCTACCGCGCGCTCATGTGGGCATCACTCGCATCCGCACTCACCGCGATCATCATGACCGCGGCCCAGCGGCTTCTTTCATTGGACGAGATTGTGGATGCATGGGTATCCGGGGCACGGTTTACCTTTATCGCTATGATCATTCTGGTTCTGGCGTGGTCGATGTCGGAAATCACCCGCGAGCTGCATACCGCAGACTTTCTGATTGCCAGCCTTGGCGACAGTCTTCCCGCAGCCGCTCTGCCTGCGACCGTCTTTGTACTGGCAGCTTTTACCGCCTTCTCAACAGGCAGCAGTTGGGGCGCAATGGGCATCTTGCTACCCCTTGTCCTTCCGCTGTGCTGGGCCCTCATGGGTAACCAAGGCCTTACTACCGCAGCGGAAGATTATTTCATTCTCTATGCGTCGGTATCCGGCGTACTGGCAGGGGCTGTCTGGGGCGATCATTGCTCACCGATCTCAGACACCACCGTGTTGTCGTCTCTATCGGCAGGCTGTGACCACATCGAACACGTGCGCACGCAATTGCCCTATGCCACCTTGGCAGGCGCCGCAGCACTGGTATGCGGGACCTTGCCCATCAGCTTCGGGCTGCCCTGGTGGGTAGGCATGCTGCTGGCAGCGGCAGCGACCACGCTGGGCCTCAGGTTGCTTGGGCAACCCGTCGACGACCATCGTCCCGGATAGCCCCACCGGCTTCTGGCGTCAATAATCTGCCGCAATACTCGCCCGCGCAGCAGTTTTTCCCACTCTCTGGAGTCCGTATACTAGCCCCGTCATGGCAGGAAGCTCGTCTGCCGTCGGTCTCTTTTAGCCACTCAGGGTGGCGAGAATAATGGAAGCGTCTGCACTGATGACAACCTGGACTTTTAAAACCGCCAAGGGCCGCCGCTGGCATAGTGCCGCTGTGCTCTATGCAATCGTCGCCTATGGTTCAGGTGGGTGGTTACTGCTGAGCGGCGGTTGGCTGGGTTTCATTCCTGGCATTCTCCTGCTCGGCCACGGCATGATCATTGCTGCTTACATGATTCATGAATGCGCACACAACACGGTTTTCACGGTTAACCGGCACAACAATCAACTGGCCAACTGCCTCGGATGGATCTGCGGCTCCAGCTACGGGACGGTAGAGGACATCCGTACCAAGCATTTTCGACATCACGTGGAAAACGACGACGTGGTGTGGTTTGACTACGAAGCATTTTTTAGCAAACACCCTCTCATCTATCGCATCACGATTTTTCTTGAGTGGTGTTTTATTCCGGCGCACTGCATCCTGATGCACACCATCATGGTATTCACCGCCTTCATCATTCCGCAGCGACGCAATCAACTGCAGCGCAATATAGGTGTGATTCTGATTCGCTTTACACTCCTCGCGGCGCTCGCTTGGTATGCCCCAATTGCCTTCCTTGGCTATTTGATGGCCTACATGCTGATGATCATCGTGCTGCGCTTCGTAGACGGCTTGGAGCACGACTACCCCTACCACACCAACCTGTACAGCAATGAGGTCTCCGAACATAAAGGAGATTTGGAATGGGAGCAGGAGCACACTTTCAGCCCCATCCTCTCGTGGCGATATGAGTGGATAAACTGGCTGATCCTTAATTTTGGTTATCACAACGCTCATCACGCCAAACCCACCACACCCTGGTTTGATCTGCCCTCATTACACCGGGAGGTTTTTGGAGACGACCCCGAAACGGTAATCCGGTTGTGGCCACAGGTGGTGATATACGTCCGCTACCGACGCTATCGTATTTTCCACGATGCTCCCGGGCTCGAGCCTGCTTCGGGTAAGGCGTTCTTACGCGCTGCCCAGTCTGCCCGGCTGACTGGCGGCAACGCCGCGTCATTTCTGACGTCTTTTTAACCCGCGCATGACGCTCACACTGGATATCTATCAATCGCTGTGGGCAATGGAACAGCGGATTCCCGGGCAACCTGAAGAAGCTGTTGAAATACAGCTTTCGCGTATCGCGGACGCCGGCTATGCCGGCGCCTGCCTCGATCCCAATGTGGATGAAATTGATGACTGCCTCAGGCTCAAACCTGCTTTTGAAGACAGGGGGCTGAATTGCATGGTGAATGCCTTCCCCCATGATGTGGCGTCGTTAAAACCCTTGCTGGACATGGCGGCAGAAATGAATGCGATACAGGTGAACGTGATTGGCGGTGTTATGCCTCTCACCCCCGCCGAGGCAGTGCCTGTGGTGAATACCTGGCTGTCGATGGCGCAGCCCTATGATTTCCCGCTCCTACTCGAGACCCATCGCAACGGCACGTTGAACGACCTGTTCTACACGCTTGAAGTGCTTGAGGCGTTACCTGAACTACGGCTGTGTGCCGACCTCTCACACTTTGTAGTGGACCGAGAATTGCAGTTGCCCATGAATCAGACTGACGCGCAGTATTTCTCGACCATTCTTGACCGCTCTGATTCATTTCAGGGTCGCATCTCCAATAATCAGCAAATTCAAATTGCGATCGACTTTCCTCAACACCGCGAATGGGTCACACAATACAGACAGTGGTGGGCTCAAGGGATTCGCGGATGGCGATCACGCCAGCACGCTGATGCAACGCTGAACTTTTTGGTTGAATTGGGACCGCCCGCCTACGCCATTACCGGGGCCGACCAGCGCGAATTGTCAGATCGGTGGCATGAAGGACTGCAGATCCGCGAGTGGGTGCAGGAGATATGGGCCGAATGTGAAACGCCTGATACGGCGGCTTAAACGCCATGCACTCAGGCATCAGTCGCCCTGCCAGCGCGGTGCCCACCTGATTCCCAAAGTAGCGACCCAGCTCGCTTGCTGGCCTCACATCACCGCCGCTATCACTCAGATCGGACCGCCAACACGGACTCAATAAGACCGAGCGCCTCCTCGATTTCCTGCACGGTGTTGTAGTGCCCTATGCCGAGTCGAAGCACACCTTCCTGCGGATCGAGCGCCAATGCTCGGGCAACCTCGTAGGCGTAATTGTCTCCCCAGTGGCAATAGACCCCGGCGTCAGACAGTTGGCGAGCAATCTTACTGGCAGAGTGTCGGCTGTGCGTGAAGGAGAAGGTCGCCACGCGGTGTGCCATAGAGCTCGCGCCCTGAATCGACACTCCCGGCATCGCGAGCAGCCCTGCGAGCAACGTCTCTGAAAGCTGGTCCTCGTGCTCACCCATCGCCGCGTACGCGCCTTTAAATAGCGCGCGGCGATTTCCTGAGACACCCATTTCAGAAGCCAGCCATTGAAAGTACTCCAGCGTACCCATGAGACCAGCAATCAGCTCAAACGCCGGGGTGCCCACACTGAACCGCAGCGGTAGCTCATCTGTGGCACAGCGCAACTTGTAGGCATGCAGCGCCTCCAATCGTGCTCGTTTCCCAAACACCACGCCCAAGTGGGGCCCGTAAAACTTGTAGGGTGAGCAGGCCATAAAGTCGCAGCCCAAGTCAGTTACATCAATCAGTCGATGAGATGCGTACTGCACGGCATCCACATAAACCATTGCGCCAGCGGCCTGCGCCATAGCGGTGAGGCGCTTGACATCATTCACCCCGCCCGTGAGATTACTCGCGTAATTCAGTGCCACCAGGCGAGTCCGATCCGTCAACAAGGGTTGTAACAGTGCCGGTTCGACTCGCCAGGTGCGACGATCGAATTCCAGCCATTTGACAATGAGATCATTGTCTTCGGCCATTTGCAGCCATGGCGTCACGTTGCCCTCATGCTCCATCCGAGAAATAATAATTTCATCTCCGGGCGAAAATTGGTGGGCCAAGCTCCGGGATAGCTGATAGGTCAAGGTCGTCATGTTCGCGCCAATCAGCACCTCTCCCGGATCGCTGGTACCGAGAAAGTCAGCAAGGGCTTTGACGACATCATCATAAAGCGCATCGACCTCGACAGAGGTCGGATTAAATACCCCCGTATTACTGTTGAACCGTCGAAAGAAGTCGACAATGCGGTCGATGGTCTGCTGCGGCACTTGCGTGCCCGCAGCGTTATCCAAATAAATGCGCCTTTGACCTTGATCAGTCGTTGCCAAAGAAGGGAATTGAGACCTGACTGATTCGATGGGAAACGTCATATGATGATCCTGTTGCCGATACGGTGTGGCCAACCCCGAGCATAACAACGCGTGCGCTCGGGGAGAAATGAATCACCCGTAATCAACGATCCACTATGGGGCGATCCGCAATATGCCAGGTAGCACAATGACCAGGCGCCACTGCGGGCAAACTAAGGCATTCATGCGGCTCGGGCGAGACTCGGCCTGACGGTGCCACGTTACCCTCCATGCACTACTCATCGTATTGTTTTCCTCGTCCTGCTGCGCAGATGGCTTATCAGTTGAATCTATCTGGCGGTGCAGCAATGAGCCTTCTACTGCTGTGCGCGCTACACTTGCACTGAGTCAATAAAGCAAAGGGAACTGCGATGCAGCTATCCGGAAAAGTAGCCGTCGTCACGGGCGCCGCCCGCGGCCTGGGCAGGGCTTATTGCGAGGCCATGGCGCAAGAAGGCGCGCTCATCGTCGCTGCTGATCTCAACGCCTGCGACGAAACCATAGCCGCAATCGAGCATAAGGGCGGACGGGGCATCGCGGTGGCCGTTGACGTAGCCGATTCCGAAAGCTGCGAGGCCATGGCCGCACGGGCGATGGAGGCCTTCGGCAGAGTGGACGTGCTGATCAACAATGCCGCCCTATACGCGGGCCTGAAAGGAGCGCGCTTTGAACAGTTGGATGAAGCGCAATGGGATCGTGTGATGCAGGTGAACGTGAAAGGCACCTGGCTTGCCAGTCGTGCAGTCGTCGAACCCATGCGTAGCGGTGGAGGCGGCTCTATCATCAATATCACCTCGCTTGCGGCAGTATTCGGGCTGCCCTATGGCCTTGATTACGTTGCATCCAAAGCGGCTGTCATTGGCATGACCCGAGGAATGGCGAGGGAACTAGGCGCCGATCAGATCCGGGTAAACGCTGTCGCGCCCTCGGCAGTAATGACCGAGGGTACTGAGGAATTTTTCGGCGAAAAATTCGAGCGAGCAAAAGCCGTGATTGCCTCGAACCAAGTGATATCCCGCAACCTTGAGCCCGAGGATCTCACTGGGACCATCGTTTATTTGGCGTCTGATGCAAGTCGACTGGTCACCGGACAGACTCACATGGTAGACGGGGGCTCTTGGTTTCTATGATCGACGCTTTACTGTGTGTCGCTCTGGCCAGAGGGCTCCGAGAAAAAATCAAAACGCATCTGATCGGGGTCTGAAGTCGGCTTCCTGACCCGGATTTTTTTAGGGGACACAGGTCGCCAGGAATACTCAACGCCGGGATCAATGCGCTGCGCTTGCATCTTCTGTCGCAATTCGGCGGGGGAAAACGGTGTGATGCTGTACCACTCAATCGCGGACCCGCCCGCTTGTAGCTGAAGCGCAAACTCCTCGCGCTGGCGCGATCGAAAAACCCTGGAACGACAGGTGGTACCACACGTCTTTTGGTCAGCGCGGCCGAGGAATATTTCTCCGCAGCCCGAGCAAGTAATGGGAACCTTGGCTACCGGTTGCCGACGGCCATTGTGATGCGCGACCCGGCACCCAACGCTGCAAAATTTGCGTCTCGCCTGTCTGCGACAGCCATGACGTTCACATATGTTGATGGATTCTGTCATTTTCGCCACAAAATCAAATCACAAAAGCGTTACTAACGCTATTATTACAGCTTAATCAACAATATTTTTTCGTTTTATTGAATTGTTCACAACTCTATATCTTTTACTCAATTCTAGATATTTGCCCGCCTGCGGCGATGGGAAGTGCGCGGTTGGAGGCTGCGGCAGCCCGTTTTCGCCAGAAAAGACAGCCTGGTCTGATTGTTAATCCTGACCTTGAGGCGAAGACCGACTGCCTTTAGAGTGCGCGCGTGGCAGGAGGCCACACTCACCTGACAGGAGGTCATTTATGCAGGATTTAAGAATTCTCATCGCCGGTGTTGTCATGCTGTTTGTCACCGCAGTGCTATTCGCCAATAACAGCGACGCCACCACGTCGATTGAATCCCCCCCACCCCGGGCAGCCCTACCCCATCTATGAGTGACGCCAGCACGCAATAGCGGCCAGATTGCGGACTTGGCAGCGTGAGAGACGCACGCGCTCGCGACCAAACGGGGTATTACCCGACCCTTTTACTGCCAGCCCCGTTTAATTACCGACCTTTTTTAGCCGGCCTTTGGTAGGCTTTGTTCCATGCGCTGCCTTGTTCACATTGGAACCGAAAAAACCGGTTCGACCACGCTTCAGCGAGCGCTGAGCGAGCAGCGTCCGCTGCTGTCTGAGCAGGGCGTGTTTTATAGCAAAGCTGTGGGCAACCTCAATGCCCAAGGACTGGCCATTGCCTGTCTACCCTACCGCGCAACAGACCCGTATCTGCTCCGCAAAGGACTGACATCAGCCGACGCCAGGAACCAATGGTCTCGCGAGCTGCTCGCATCTGTGCGCACTGAAATCGCAGAGGCTCGAGCAAACCACAAGCAATATGTTTTGTCTTCGGAGCATTTCTCATCGCGACTGCTTAAATCAGGAAATATTCTGTCATTGGCGGATTTTCTGCGGTCAGAATTCACCTCCATCCGCATCGTTTGCTACCTGCGTCGGCAGGACCGGATGGCGATAAGCCGGTATACGGAGGGCCTGAGAGCAGGATACGTCACAGACGTACTCCCGCGCGTCAGTTCGTGCGTCGCGCTGCCACCGCTATACGACTACGAATCCCTGCTACTGCGTTGGGCGCAAGCCTTTGGAGCTGACAACATCAACGTCAGGATTTATCAAACCGGTCACCTGGTGAACGACGACATCGTCGAGGATTTTTGTCATCGAGAGCTGGGCGCACGGCTCGATTACAGCGCCGTCACGCCGTCCAACACCTCACTCAGTGCCGCCGGTCAACTTGCGCTGAAACTCTTCAACACAGCGCTAGGCGCGGAT
Organism: Luminiphilus sp.; assembly: GCA_029242325.1. GTDB lineage: Bacteria > Pseudomonadota > Gammaproteobacteria > Pseudomonadales > Halieaceae > Luminiphilus. Next base: position 14,544 of record JAQWUD010000030.1, on the reverse strand, counting down.
GGGCAGGGAGTGGACCACAAGCCCCGGCGCGCGTTGTCGCAATTTTTGGCACAACACGCCCCCGGACCCGGACTGAAACCGACGCGAGAAGCGGCTATGGCCTTTTATGCTCCCTTCAGAGTGAGCAATGCCCGTTTAGCCGCCGCATTCATGGGTCAGATCACCCTATTTAACGAAAATTTTGACGACTATCCCCTGTCAATGCCAGCAGAAGACGTGGACGCGGCCGCCACGCTGCTAAAGGATTTCTTCGTGAGCCAGCAGGCTAGAAACTCCGCCTGAGTATCGACAACAGGCCTCTTCAATAAGAAGCGATAACACCCGTGCCGCATTAAGCGGGCAGAGAAGATGCTGCCGCTTTGCGGTCACGAAATACGACCGCCGCGCCGAGCAACACAAATGCAGACCCCAAAAGCGTATGCGATGCCGGATGCTCGCCAAAATAGATCACACCAATGACCGCCGCAAAAACAATCTGGAGATAACTCAAACTGACGGCTCGGCTTGCTTTATCCAGCGCCATTGCCCGCGTCAGCGTCAATTGGCCCATCTGTGCAAATACGCCCACTCCAAGCAACGCCAAAAAGCCAGTTAAACCCGGCATTACAAAATCCATACCGCCGAACAACAGCGTCCCCGGCAGGCAGACCAGTGGGAAGTAAATGACTATGACATCCGGATGCTCGCTCCGCGTCAGTCTGCGGACAATGGTGTAAGCGATTGCGCTGCCGAAGGCGCCGCACAAGCCGATACCAATAGCAAAGAGCGATGAGACCGGCGCGGAACCCGCACTAAATGTGGGCCAGAGAATCGTCACCATGCCACACAATGAGAGTGCCACACACACCAGCGTAGCCCGGTCAGGTATCTCGCGCAGGAAAAGCCATGCCAATACCGCGGTGAATATCGGGTGCAGGTACTGAAGCAAGGTTGCCAGCGCCAAGGGCAAATTCAATAAGGCGTAAAAGACACAGGTGAGCGCGAGAAACCCAGTTACGCCTCTGGCCAAGAGTAGCCCTCGATGGTAGCCGAGCACGTTCACCCCAGCTCGCCGAATACTGGCGTAGGACAGGCCAATGGAGATCACCGCTCTAACTGCGATAATTTGCAGGATTGGAATCCCGGTATCCCCAGCGACCTTTACACAGGCGCTCATCACCGCAAAGCTCAACGCACTGAGCGCCATAAAACGTGGGCCGGTCATCCCCGAGCAGACCACCATAGCTGTCTGGCCTCTCTCACGCGGAGCGAAGGCAGCTGTAAAATCGCAAGCAATAGCTTGCAAGATGGGGCGCAACTCGACAGCATCAGGTGCCACACAGCTTCAGGACACCCGCGTGGCGCAACTCGAATTCTTTTATGACCTGTCATCACCCTGGACTTATCTCGCCTTTCACAATGTGCAAGCCATTGTAGAGGAGACCGGATGTAATGTGAGATGGCGCCCCATGCTGGTGGGAGGCGTTTTCAATGCGGTGAATCCCAGCGTTTACGAAGCCCGGTCTCACCCGATGGACCCAAAGGTGGCGCATAATTTTCGTTGGCTCCACGAGTGGGCGCGCTTGGCTGATTTACCCTTGAATTTCCCCACTGAGCACCACCCGATCAAGTCAGTGTTGGCGATGAGGATGTGCTGCGCGCTGGAGTCAGACCAGCACAATTTGTTTCGCTTTTCTGAGGCCACCTTTGAAGCTTACTTCGCCCGCGGCGAGAGCATTGATGACCCCTCGGTGCTCAACGTGATTGCCAATCACTGTGGGTTACCCGGCGAACAATTGCTCGCGCAAACCGCTCAGCAAGTCATAAAGGACCAGCTGCGGGCCAACACCGAGGAGGCGATATCCCGGGGCGCCTATGGATCACCCACTATGCTCGTCAACGACGCGTTTTACTTCGGGAATGACCAGCTCCCTATTGTGCGGCAAGCGCTTTTGGCGATTGATTAAGACCCTAAGCTTCCCCACCCATTGTTACTCCAACAGTAGCAGCACGGTTTGTGGCAACTAATTTGCCTGAGCCAGCGTTGCGGAAGCCGCTTGTTGGATAATTTTAGTACTGGCAAGCTCAGAGGTGGCAATAGCGTAGTCTTCGCAAGGGGGAGGCAACCCCATTACGCCTCCCAGAACCGTCCCCTTGGGTAATAGGATTAGCAGGGCGCTGAACCCTGGTTGGCCACGCTGACGCATCCCTGCCGGGAGAAATTCAGAGTACCGAGAGCCCCCCCCAAGTCAATGATCAAACCATAGCCAAGGTTGAACACGCCACCCATGCTCACCTTAATGTCGACGCTATTTTGCCGGCCGGTGACATTACCAATATATGTTTTGGCATAAATGTCTTCACCACTACTTAGGCCCACTGCAAAAGTATTGATAGCGCCCACGACGATATTAATATCGACATCGCCCACCACATCGGCAAGTACTGAACCAACGTAAGTTTCCGCTACCGTGCGTTCTCCAACCGTTCCGGTTGCCAATTCGCCCGCTGTGACACTGATGTCAGCATAACCCTCAACATTTGCCTCTACTGAGCCGATCGCGTTAGTCGCGTGAGTGTGATCACCCAGACTGAAGGCGAGTAGACCTCCCGTTTGTGCGTGATTCTTGTACTGGCCGCTCACCCGCTTCCCCTTCTCAAGATTGGCGACCCGGTTGGTGGCGGCGGTGTGGGAACCCAAGGCTGCCGAAATGACAGGCCCGGTGACGACTGTGACAGTCCCATGCCCCACGTGCCCATCCACATTGCCCATTGCTATTTCAGCTTGGGCGCTGTAACCCAATGGTGCGGCCAAAGAGCCTTCAGACACGACCGAGATATCGAGCCAATCCGCGCTAGCACCGACGCTTTGGCTAGCTAGCCGGACTGTTGCCAATGTAGACTCGCCGATGGCGGCCGACAAGGCTGCTGTGGGCTGGATAAATAAGATCCCGTTCGTTTTAACGCTACCCTGCCAAGCCCCCAGATGCATGGTCGATTGGGTGTCATGCCCCATCGATACATTGATTGGCGCGAGAGTGACAGAGGTCGCGTCAAAAGACCCCTCTACCGACCCGGTAAGGGTAGAAACCACCATTTCCGCCTCGCTGCGGGACCCAATCGCCACATTAATCTCTCCAATATTGCGCGTAATAAAAGTCGCTCTCCCCACGGACGAGACACCCGATTCGTCGTAGATAGAGTCAACCAGTTGGCGCGCTGTTGAGTGGTCCCCAATAGCTGCATTGATCGACTCAGCATCGCTGCTCGTGGGCAACCAAGTTGCAGAGTCCACTGTAAGGTCGCCTGCGACACTATCGATGACGGCGATGTATTGCTCAACATTGGCTTCGTAACCAATAGCGGCATTCACCAAATTCGAGATGACATACTCGAGTGTCTGCGAATCGATTGTGACCAGTGCTACTACCGCAGAATCATTATCCACCTTAGAACGATGCCCATTGTCAGGCCGCGTACCGTGACTGGAGCTATCAGCCCCCCCACTATTTTTATCCGACTCAGTCGCTGTAGTGGAGGGCACTGACAAACTCGGAGCTAAACCCTTGTTAATAGCACCCTCCGCACCGGCAAACTTCTGATAGATCGACGCTTGTGCAACCGCTTTTTTGACGGGCATTTGATCTGCTGCTTTGAAAAATTGATCAGCAGTTTTGTTGTGGGCATCCTTTTCGGCCTGCGCAGAGCTACGATCCGCCTTGGATTTTGAGGTCTCCCCACCCCAACAAAGACCCAGCTTGATAATTCTGCATTTTTTTTCAGGAACATCGACCTGACCCGCTTTAGAGCGTTCTTCACTACCCTGCGCTTTAAGTTGTTTTTCAACATTGTCAAAGGCAGCGCCCACTGCGGACGCGATCTTGTTGGCCATACCGCCCAAATCGGCTTTTAGCTCTTTTTTTATGCCATCCGATGAAACCGCAGCCGCTATTTTTTTTTCGATCCGAGCTATTTCATCTGTGACAGGCTGAAAGCTCACCTTACATTCTCCACCAAAATGTATCGGGGGTGATTCACCGGCATTTTTCGGTCTGACCGAGGCAGCGTGGGCAATCTGTTCGCAGATAGCGTGCTTCGTGACTGACGGAGTGGCGACCGCCGCAATGTTACTGCCCACCTTGCAATCCTCATCAAAATCCAGCACCGATCCTCGCCTCGTGCCGCCGGTATCAGGGGATGCCCCTCTAGCAATTTGGTCGCACAAACTAGCCCGCGATTGATCTGGCACCGAGTCTTCGATAGCCGGCTTAGTGGCGCTGCCCACTCTTTCAATCAGGGCCGCTTTGGAGATACTAGGGATCTGGTCAGTCACATCGAGATTCGACTCATCCGGGACCCGATCAGTCACTGCAGCATCGGACTCATCGGGGATCCGATCGGTCAACTCAGGATTAGACTCATCAGGGATTCGATCTGAAACCCAGGGATCGGACTCATCGGGGATCCGATCAGACACCCGGGGATCGGACTCATCAGGGATCCGATCGGTCACCTGAGGATCGGACTCATCGGGGATCCGGTCGGTCACCTTAGGATCGAACTCATCAGGGATCCGGTCGGTCACCTTAGGATCGGACTCATCAGGGATCCGGTCGGTCACCTTAGGATCGGACTCATCAGGGATCCGATCAGTCACTTTAGGATCGGACTCATCAGGGATCCGATCGGTCACCTTAGGATCGGACTCATCAGGGATCCGATCAGTCACTTTAGGATCGGGCTCATCAGGGATCCGATCGGTCACCTTAGGATCGGTCACCTTAGGATCGGTCACCTTAGGATCGGTCACCTTAGGATCGGACTCATCGGGGATCCGTGGCGCCTGATCGCCAAGGTTCAAAGCTTTCACTCTCTCCAAAATGGCCTGCGTAGGCGTGACAAAAGCCGAACCACCATCAGAAAGAAGAGGTTTTACAGCTTCAAGATTTTTTATCGTGCGGGACAGCGATTTGGAGGATGACTCACTGGGTAAAGACTTCTGAAATGCCGGTTCGTTTCTGTTGAAAAGAGACCGCGTCACCGTGTCAAGCACGTGGACACCTGGTGGTTTAACACCCGGGATAGTCGATTCATCGGGTATACCACCGTGAAATAGAACGGTATCGGCCACGTGGTGATGAATCGCTTTGACCGAAAGATCGGAGGATGACTCTGCCGCTCTTAAATCAGCTTGCATATCCACTTTTACCGTGACATCCGAGCGCTGCCTCTTCAGTTTCAGTAGGCTCATCTCAAGAGGATTCACGCCATAATTTTCCTTGCCGGTGGTGGCCTGTTGACTGTGCGCGCCGCGGAAAGAAATCAAGCGCAATGGGGCCGCGGGCGGATCAGATTTTTCGTGCAGAATCCTCTGAGCACCGGCCGGCAGGCCCGGCGCGAAACGCACGTAGGAGTCCTCGTCCGGCGTCTGCGCAAAAAGCCAGATTGGGTGTCCAGCCAGCATGAGCACTAGCAAGAGCTTATTTGCTAACCTTGCTCTTGAACCGCCTGGGCATGCCATGCTTAATTCTCCGGCCGCGTATCCTCAGTCCCTAACTGCCCGGTTGAATATCAGGACGGTTCTTGGGCTGAGGTGGCGTTTGCCGGACTGGGGAGCCTGGCGCAGGTGCAACCGGCGAATCCGAGACGCTTGGTGATTTGTTGCTTGAATTAGAAACGGGCTTGGCAGTCGAGGTCGCAGTAGCCTGCGCGCGCGCCGGCGACAACGGACTGGCGCGACCCCGGCTGGCCGGGTCGGCCTGCGCTGCATTGTCCATAATCCAGAGCTCGCTGAAGAGCGCTTTGTCCACCCCCGGGTTACCAAAGAGGTTCAACTCACTGCGGACTTGCAAAATCCCTGCCCGAAACTCAAGCGTCAATGCATTGTCCAGCCCGTCTACATAGGGCTGAGCACCTATACGTAGGTAACCACGATCTCTCAGATAATCGAAGACATATCGCTCAACACGTTGACTGTTCCACTCCTGATACAAACGATGCGCCTGATAAATCTCTGGCCGCTCCTCACCGATGACCGCCAAACATTCCCAGTAGGGCACACCATATAGCTTGCCAAACAGCTCAATTGCACCCACCTCTACAAGTGCGCGTAGACCCTCACTGAGGGCCTTGGACTGATTCTCACTGGCGCGATAGACAGCCCCCACCTTGGACAAACTGATGGACAGATCGTCCGATAAACCGGTCTTACCAACGGAAAACGTATTGGCAGAAAACACACCTGGCAACAGCTGGTAGTTACTTACCAGGCCCATTGCCAAATCGAGAGACACGGTCGCCAGACTCACAGAGCTAGAATTAGTCGCCCCGGCACCACTGATATCCTCACTTATCTCTCCTACACTCAGGGAGGCACCGCGCTGCTTCGAATAGGGGGAAGTGTTAATTTGGGTGACTGCGCCCCTGATGAAAAAATCGGGAATGCGTAACTCTTTTTTCTGGGGGTGACTGTTCTGCAGCGCTACGATATCCGGAGTTGAGCGGTCAAAAGCTACAAACCGTATGGCGCCACTTTCCTTGGTCATTTCCGACAATGCAGATATCAACATATCACGCGCGCCGTAGCCCGCCGCGCCACGATTTTCGGTGTAATCAGGGAGGGGTGCCGACGTCACATAAACAGGTTCAACCCGGCGAGCCACAAACATCGAATCCATACAACGTAAGCCCTGAGTGAATCCCGTTAAATTACGGGTGGGGTACGTTTGTGACATTTGCTCCGTAATCTCAGAGCTGGGTTGCACCTTTCGATAGGAACAGCCGGCAGTGATCATCGTGACTGCTATACCCGCGACAAGCCACTTAACGTAATTTGCATAAATCATGAATCAACCGCCGCAGGTATTACCCACATTGAGAATATCGCCCACGATGATGACTGTAATTTCTCCACCAATTTGATTGGATGCGAAGTTATTGCCGATGTTTACCGAGCCGCATTGTGCACTGCTCAGATACTCTTGCTGAACCTCATCGGCACCCGAAGGAAGGCCGTAGCCTCGCAGTAGATCGTCGAAGTACTGATTATTAATCAGCAGTGTTTTAGAGTGCACCGAGAGCAATTTCGCATTAGCAGTGTCGTCCAGAATCTGCGCCGAAATCTCTGACGCCAAACTGCCCAGACACAAAATAAGCCCCGCGAGCAAAAAAATAGGGGGCCTCGGTTTTGGAACCGTGCCCCCTCTGGAATGCTCGGGCTTTACCCTCAGCAACTGCTCTTCTTACCGACCGAAGCCACAGACTGGTCAGCACAGCTATTATCGCCAACAGCCGCGTTGACCGCCCCACCCTCACCCATCTGGACGGTCTGAGTGATGTTGCCTGTGATGTCTCCAGATTCTACGGCTTCAATCGATTGAGAGGCCGAGGTCCCCTCTCCCACAGAGGCATTAATCAAAGCGCCCGCATCAAGAGTCACCGTTTGCTCGACACTACCGTCAATAGTGAGATCTGCGTCCTGAGCAAGGGCAAAAGGAGCCACGAAGACTGCAGCAGCTAGGATTGCAAATTTTTTCATAAGATAGTTCCTCTGTCTAAAAGGTTTGTAAGATTCATCAAAAGCGCACCTCCGACCCATCATCGGAATAAAGTGGAAATCCCGTCTCTGGAAACTTCAACAATATAGTGCTGGTTCTGGGCCGAGAAGTACAAATCCAGCTCAATGTCCTGTCCGATATTGCTTACCTGAACAATTTCTACTGTTTGCGACTCCCCCGTATCGGGGAAGTTAATCACGAGATGGGAGCCCACCGAGAGACTGTCTGAATCTGTGATCGCAACGATGTAAACGTCGCGCAGATTAAAGCGGTCATAGGCTGCCACCTGTGCAACGGCAGTCTGCGTGATCACCGCCAAAGCCGCGAGACAAGCGTGGAGTATCTTCATCACCGATAGCACCTCCGAGTTATAGACTCTACGTACCGCGGCGGTAAAACACAAACGATTTATCGATCTGGGCCGGCTAACAGCCCCTGCCAATCCACAGCTGGCCGTTTCTAGTGGCCTTTAGTAGCAATTCGACCAGTTCTTGGGCTCTGACCTGCGTTTCCAAACCACATACGCGAACCACGAATCCTAGTGTTTCGACCTCCAATACGTTGAGGGGCATGCCAATAATGGTCTCAGCTCGCAGAGCTGCAGCCTCAACTTCGAATCGATCTTGACTGGCCGCAACGTGAACAAACCAACTAGGTGACTCTGAAAAATCTGTACCCGCTGGCCCGTCCCCTCGCGCTGCCACAATCGGGGAGTCAAGTATGTCTGATCTGTCCACGCCTTTCGCTGATCTAGTGTCGGAATCTGCGGATGTTGCATTCCCTAGCTCGGCTTCTCTGAGCGCTATTTGAACGCGCATATCGAGGGCTTGCAGTCGCGCTTCCGTCAAAGCCATGCTCCAGCCAAGCTCTGCTAAGCGAGCCTTCTGCTCACGAAGTGTCTGCTGCCAGGCCGGTTCTCGCTCTGAACGACTCTCAATTTGGCTCTCGCGAGGGGGCACTGGCATTACAGACTCCGCCGTAAACCCTAAACGCTCGGTCAGGTCGTCATTCCCAAGAAATAGCCCAAGTAAATACCCGATGAGTAAGGCACTTAAAGCCAGTAAAACCATTCGTGGCACAGATTGACACCCCGCCTCTGGAAAGGAGATATGCTCACTCTCGGGAACACCCTGTCAGTGTCATTCCCGTGGCTACGAAATACAACCGAGAAAATCCAGTAACGACTGTTTTGACGGGCTCTGCTTAAATAAGCGGCCTAATTCGAAGCGACAGTATTGCGTTTCGCACGCTTGAAGGCTGCACTAGCGCCACACAATCGAACGGTCGTTCTCGTCGCTCATGCCTTCATAGTCTAGGTGCGTGGCGCTAATTTTCCCGCAAGCCACTGAGCACCGGATAAACGAATAAGCCGGTGATAGGTCGAAGAAATCTTCTGTGCCTGTTAAATTTTAGGAAAGGATTACTGCCGTCGTGACCGGAAGAACGGGGTAGAACCCCATCCACATATTTTAAAGGCTCAAATCGCGCACTAAGCACACATTTACACTCACGACTCTGACGCTTTGGCAAAATAATCAAATGACTCAAAAGCTTCGCCCAATGCTTTAAGCGCGTTCCAGAGACCAATCGCGACTAGACCGTGTCCCGCGTGCATTCGAGTCGATTCTGTTTCTTCCGCAACGGTTACAATTTCAGAAACTCCACTGCACAAACATATCAACGCAACGAACAAGTTCAGCAACACACTATTCGATAATTTAATAAAAAGGCTTCGCATAAATAAGTCTCCTAAGCGGCACAATTCACACCACCATGCTCTGAGGCTTCGTGCATGGCCCGTGGCTAAACGCAATGGCATTAGTAGAACGCATTGGTGTGGCATACCTATCCACACAGGGCTCGTACGGGGCTACTGTGGCATATCTAGGGGATCGCCCCCTGGTGGGCCCAGTGCCAGCCCCCCGCTGTGAGGATTTAGCCTATGATAATTGTGACCACATTCCAATCTTTCGCATTTCTCAGGAATCGACCCCCCGCCCCCGGTACCAGGGGCCTTATTCAATTACACAATATATCTTTCTTCAATAAATTGTAGTCGGTGCCGCAGAATCCGTTCTCGAATTTTTAAAGATTTATTTTATTATTCACTATTATTATAAATTAGATAATCATATAGAAATGTTGTTCCAAGCACCAAATCCAGCCCCGTAAATCTTTACGTTTTTCAACATAATGGTCTGGCGGAAATTACCCTTTAAACGGCGACCGTTTCTTGTATGGCATATTACACGAGACATTGACACGCTTATCCTTGTCTTTTTTAATAGCTTGCACCAAACAGGCTATGTACTTGCGTCTATCTTTATCTTTCACCTGATTTAATTTGGTGTTCCAGCCAACATCACACCCTCGAACTACTGGCCCTTAGAATGCTGATGCTGCTGGCACATGCACAAACCCAAATAAACATAAGACTGCTGCAAATGTTGTCATCTTTATGTTTTTTAACATTTCGTTCCCTTCAAAAATAATGTTTATTAAAAAAGGAGGTATAAACAACTTGTTTAAATGTATTTAACCCCCACAACGTTAGCATATTTGAGAACAACGCCGAAATCCCTTAACTTTTTTGGCGTCGCGCTCGCCTCACAAAATATGGCCCGATTGTGGATAACCCCGTGGGGGCCAAATGAGAAAAGCGCGGGACTCCTGCCCCCGGATGGGTACCCAAATCGCGGGCGAAAAAAAACCGCCAGTCGAGAAACCAGCAGGGCTATATGTTGTATTGGTCCGTGGAGTGTGTGCAAATTAGAAGCAGCGATAAAATGTGTCTCTCGCTCTATCGTCCACTAGAATCGCGGCGAAAATGACATAAGCCTCGAGCTCCTCTGGCACATACTCTGGTAACGGAGCCAAGGTTCTGTCGAAATGCGATTTCAGTTTTCGCGTTTCTTTCTCAATCTTCTTTTCCGCCTTGTTCAATTGCAGACCGGACATTTCTTCACGGTATAGCTCTCGGGTGACTTGGCCTTACATTGATTCGTCGTCGCTCCACATGGAACATCATTACCGGCCTATTTCCGGCGCTCTTTTGATCGCTTCGCGATCTCCTGAATTCTTTTCAGCTTCTCCTCTGGAGACCTCTTTGCGGCCTTCAGCTTGGCCTCCAGCTCCTCGTCGGTGAACGTCCACCACTCGGGAGCCTCAACCGCAGGGGCCGCCACAAGCTCGGTGAGAGCCTCCTCGACGGTGATTAGCGCCAGCTTCATCGTGTTCCTGTTGCGCCCTATATAGCGCCCCGTGATGTCTGTTTTCTTGAGGTTCATCAGCATCAAGATCGTGTAGTCCGGCACCCCGGCGTGGTTGGCTATAGCTGCAAACGTCCTGCGAAGATCGTGGGGCGTCAGGTGGATCCCTGTGAGCGCCTCCAATCGATCTGTGACGTGCCTGCCGTTCTTAACGCTGAACCCGTCGCCGTACAGCTCCTTGATCGTGTCGGTCAGTGGCAGACGGTGTGTCGTTGCGTTCTTGGTGTCCTCAATAACGAGGTCGTCGCCCTCCACGCGACCCTTGAACGGCTCGGTGTTTCTCAGGCCGGTTAATAGGTAGAGCTTGGTCAGCCTTCCCCACGGGTCCGGCATCTTGTCTGCCGCCTCCCAGATGGCTGGCAGGTCACTAAACGACGCACGGCCCTCTCTGGGCTTCTCCTTGTTCCATATCTTGAGCACTCGCAGCTTGTCGGTCGGCCACTCGATCTTCGTGCTGTATGCCGCGTTGGAGTAGTTAATAACGCGCCTGTAGAACTTGAGGGCGTTGTTGGCGCTGACTGGGCCATAGGTGTCGCTGATCCTTCGATGCGCTTCCAGTAGCTCTCCGGCACTTCCTGTGAGCCGTGTACCCATCATCTCGATGAGCCGCTCTAGGCTGGTTCGATAGTTGCGCTTCGTGCCCTCTGCAATGTCTGAGTTGTTGATGACTGAGTTACCCACCGTGCGTAGGTTGACCTCACCGACATCTGCCTCGATCTCTGCGTGGCCCTTTGCGTCGAGCATGGCACCCATCAATCCCGGCTTGGATAGCTCCCTGACATCCATCGTGATGCGCTTCGATTTGCCTCCCACTCTGGTCGATAGGGAGAAGCCTAGCTTGCCGGTTGCACCGACCCTCACCCTGACATTGGGCACGCCCTCGATCAGGTATTCGGTCTGCTTTTTGTGGGGCACTGCTATGGCAGAAAAGCCCGATTTGGTCGGTTTAATGGATTCCATTCCGTCACCTTTCTAGGTCGCACTTTAGGACTACATTACCCCTAAAATGGCCTCTAGGTCTACAGAATGTTGCGTTTAGGTCGCGCCAAACAAAAACGCCCCCAAACCGTGAAATGGTCTGTAGGCGTTGGTATTGCTAGTAATTAGTGGTGGAGCTAGACGGGATCGAACCGTCGACCTCAACACTGCCAGTGTTGCGCTCTCCCAGCTGAGCTATAGCCCCACATCAGTCCTCGACGAACGTCGAGGGGCGCAACAGTACGGATACTCGTAAAAGCTGTCAAGCGAGCCCATGCCTAGTGACGCACGGGCAAACCGACGCCCCCTATTGTGCTTTCAGTAGTAAACTCCATTCCGATGCCTGAGGAGGTCGTTGCCATGATTGCAAGAGGGGTTCTCATCATTCCGGGTGCGCTATTCATCGTTTACGGGGCGATGTGTTGGTACAACCCAGAGCTCCCAGCCGAGTACGCTGGCTTATGGGTCGTGCATCAGGATGGTTTGGCAGAACTGGCTGCCATGTATGGCGGACTTCAGCTCTGTTTGGGATCCATCATATTTCTGTCGGGGGTGCTTAAAGGTTATCTGCGGCCAGGATTATGGCTCACCATGATGTGCCTCGGCGGCTTGGCGGTAGCGCGGGGTAGCGTGGCTTTTGGTGATTTTGAAATGACCGTGCAGGCGGCCCAGGGCGCAACAGATGTTGCAATGAGCTCTGACTTCAGCTCCTACACCTGGTACGCACTGTTATTTGAGGCAAGCTTCTCTCTCATGGCAGGGCTTTGCCTGCTCAACACGGAGAATCGTAACTAGGGGCCGCTAGAGCTTGAGTGCGCCGTAATCTTTTTCCAACCGTTTGCCTGCTTTCTTAGACACCCCACCACACGCATCAATCGCGTTTCTCAGGCGCGCGCGCGTCATATCGGGCCCGAGTATGGCCATCGAATCAGGAATGGAGTAAGCGATTTTCTCTCCCGACAGGGCCACAAACAAGGGTGCAAACAGCACCTTTGGCTTGACGTCGATAGCCTCGGCAAGCTCCTTGAGTGCGGCAAATATCGCATCCCGGCTCCAATCCTGCTGCGCCTCGAGACGCCAGAGTACGAATTGCAATTGTGCAATAGCCTGCTCCCGTTCTTCGCCCTCTTGCCCAAAACCCGCTGCATCCAGAGCGATGTCCCCAGAAAGCAGATACGCCGCCTGAGGAATCAGATCCGACAGCAGTTCTATCCTGCTCTGCGCCAGCGGCAGAATTTTCCCCAACATCTCTCGATTCAGTGACCAGTCACTCAAGCGGCGAACCAGATCATCCGTCGTCACAGATTCACGTATCCACAGGCCGTTCAGCCACTTAAGTTTTTCAACATCAAACACAGGGCCACCTAGCGACACCCTCGTGAGATCGAACGCCGCCTGCATTTCATCGAGCGTGAATTTCTCCTGCTCTTCGGGCATAGACCAGCCCATTCGACCCAGATAGTTCACCACCGCCTCGGGCAAAAATCCCATCCGCTGGTAATACAGAATACTGGTCGGGTTTTTGCGTTTGCTCAGCTTGGATTTGTCGGGATTCCGCAACAGCGGCAGATGACACAGCACCGGCATCTCCCAACCAAAATACTCGTAGAGCAGCCGATGCTTGGGCGCCGAGTTAATCCATTCCTCGCCACGGATCACATGGGTGATCTCCATCAAATGATCATCGACCACATTGGCCAGATGGTAGGTGGGCAGGCCGTCAGATTTCATCAGAATTTGCGCATCCACCATGCTCCAGTCGAGTTCGATGGTGCCGCGCAACATGTCTTCAATGGCGCAGGCGCCCTCGTCCTCAGGCACCATCATGCGAATCACATAGGGATCCCCCGCCGCTTTTCTCGCTGCCTGCTCATCGGCAGATAGCATCAAGTCAGAGGGCTTCAGCGCCGTGGCTTTGCCGGCTTCACGGCGGGCCTCGCGCAGCTCATTAAGCTCCTCCGGCGTGCGGTAGCACACAAACGCGTGCCCTTTTTCAACCAGCTCCCAAGCGAAGCCACTGTAGATATCGGCCCGCTCGCTCTGCCGGTAAGGTCCTTTGGGGCCGCCCACATCGGGGCCCTCATCCCAGTCGAGCCCCAACCAGCGCAGGGATTCAAAAATCTTTTCCTCAGCCTCGGGGGTACTGCGCATCTGATCGGTATCTTCTATGCGCAGAATGAATTGTCCGCCGTGCGCATGAGCAAAGCAGCGATTAAAAAGCGCCATATATGCAGTGCCCACATGGGGATCGCCAGTAGGCGAAGGCGCTACGCGTGTTCTTACCGTCATGTTTTTATCGCCATGAAGCATCACTAGGGGACTCGTCAAGAGTTGTTAGTCTATCAAAGGCGAAGGGCTCGTTTAGTTATGATCACCCACATTATTGACGCTCCTAGATTGGGCACTCTCATCGGCACCGAAACTCAGGTAGCATTAGGGTTCCCTGTGGGCAGGTCATCAAATTTGAAACTCTCATCACCCTTTCGTGCGGGGATGCGTTCGCGTTGTAACGCGCCGCTCATCCCCTCTCGCCCTTTCCTCACCGTGTTGTCGGTATTGTTCTCTCTGATGCTGTCGGGCTGCGGCGGCGGCGAGAGCAATGTGGTGAGTGGCAACCGAGATGGTGTGCTGCACTACGGCAACGGTGCCGAACCACAGGGCTTGGATCCTCATGTCGTCACGGGCGTACCGGAAAACCACATCATTCGCGCCCTGTTTGAGGGGTTGGCGGTAAAAAATCCGATCACTCTGGAACCAGAGCC
>JAQWUD010000025.1 GCA_029242325.1 Luminiphilus sp. | reverse complement strand
GCAATCTCGCGTGAAGTAGGATCAAAGCCCACCAGCTGACTGAGCTGACCAAACAAGCCAAAGTCGCCTGCACCCGGCCGCTGGCCCAACATAAAAGGTTGGTTAGCGAGATGGCTCTCCATCGCAGCAAGGAATCGTCGGTAGCTTGCATCAATGATCGGTGCTGTCTCCTCATTGGAGCCGACCACCCACAGTCTTTCGATCTGTCGCTGCGAGATAAAGTCCTTGAACTGCTGAAACTGCTCCTGCGGCATGGAGACATCCATGCTGAGCGGTAATTTAGTGCCCGCATTGTCGGCATCGGCCTCGAAGTGCCAGCGGTAATGAAACATATACTTGGTGCACCACTCGTCAGCAAAGTCTTCGATCAGGTAATCAATAAACGCGAGTGCCGGATCCTCTGGCAACACCGACCGACCGGCATGCTCTGCCTCCAGTCTGCGAATGATTGGGGTGGAATCGCAATGCGCTGTGACCTCACCACCCTCCTCAAAGAAGAACGTGGGCATGAAGGAAGGCTTCGGCGTCTCGACCCCCATTGCCTCACACATTGTCTCGGGCTGACCCCAGGTAATGGTATAAGGGATACGTCGGTAGCGCAGTAGCGCCACCATTTTCTGGGTGTAGGGCGAGCCAGTGCCCCCCACCAGCTGGACGGGTTCGCGAGACATTGTTGGGACTCCTTGCGGCATCACAGAAGGACCTATATATTGGCATAAATAGTGTCAATAAGTAAGCACTGGTATACAGCACCTGCCATGCCAACGTGGCCGACGCGCTGCCACTCAGATCACTATGCAGGTCACTATTGCCTGTGCATGTGGCTACAGAGAACGCTGGGGAGAACACCGATATGACATCACGACGCAAACTATGGCTCGGTTCGGTTTTGCTATACGCGCTGTTCGTCAGCTGGTACACCGACTTTGGTGGCCCGCTTACCGAGGCAGAAATCCAGGCGTTCATTGCCAAGACGCAGGATCGGGATCTCGGTGGCGACCCCTCTGCTCGTGGGGCGCTGCTCGAATTTCTCCGCAATGACACGGGTCGACAATTTTTGATGCTCAACGCGGTGGATCTGGCGAAAAATCCCCCCGAGATGGAAGGCGCGCCGCCTGACGCCGACGCCCAGACGCTCATCGATCTTTATATGGAGCATATGATCCCCGCACTGCTCTCGCGAGCAAGCCATCCCGTTGTGGTCGGGAAATCGGTGGCCGACAGTTTAGACCTGCTGGGCATTGAAGGTGCCGAAGCGTGGTCAGACGGTGCGATCATGCGTTACCGAAGTCGACGAACGCTCATCGACATCATCGGCAACCCAGAGTTTTACGAGCGACATGATTTCAAATTGGCGGGCCTTGAGAAAACCATTGCCTACCCTATTGAAGCGCGGATTTATTTCGGCGACCTGCGCCTGCTCCTGGGACTCTTTCTGCTGGCCGCAACCGCTCTGATCGATGTACGTCTGACGCGTAACGGGTGCAGTGCCGATTCGACTTAGTTTGCTTGGTTTTGAATCGCAAGTTGCATAGGTTGGCGACCCCATTGTGACACCCGGCTGGCTAGACCTGCGGCTTAATTCGCCCTACAAAAGCCGCGGGAACAGTCGCGGCGTGGTTTTGAGATATTCCTGATACGCAGGGTCGTCACCCCACAGTTGCTGGCCCCGCTTTACCAATGTCGGCATGCCACTAATACGTGTTAGCAGGGCGTAGACAAATAGCGGCGACAGCAAGACGATCCATTGGGCTCCAGATAAAAACGGCACGGCCATCACGGCAATACCTGCCCACAACAAGATCTCACCAAAATAATTGGGATGGCGAGAGCGGGCCCACAGACCAGCGTGGATAAACTGCCCGTCATTGGCTGGATTGTTCCTGAAGCGCGACTTTTGGCGATCCGCTATGACTTCGATCGCAAAGCCCGTCGCCCACATCACAGCACCGAGCACATAAATCGTTCCCACAGGCGGGGAATCAGTGCTCAAAACGGCCGTTAACGCGGCACAGCTTGTCATCACCACCCAGGTGCCCTGAAGCGTCCAAGCCACAAGAAAGCGCGCCGAAGACACCTTGATATGGTCGAAGCGTTGATCCCCACCCGCCGCGTGAATGCGACGAAACAAGAAACTGCCAAGGCGCAACGCCCACAGACAAACCATGATCGCAACCAGCCATTGTGCACCTGTAGGTTCATCAGTCATTAGGACGGCACCCAAGGTAACCGCAACGTAAGTCACACTGCCTGTAAGGTCGTAGAAGCGTTCGGTTTGCAGAAGCCGGGCGGGGATGAAGGCTAGCCATTGAATACCCAAGGCGGCCAAGGCCAGAACGGTCAGAGCGGGCCAACCCATAATGTTCGCCCCCGCAGGATTCGCGAGGGTAACGACGGCCAGGGGCAGCCCAACCGCCAGCAGGATAAAAGCGATTTTTTTCATGGCGTCACAACGTCTCTCAGCCGGGCCACGTGGAGCCCCTTTTTACTAAAGTGCGCCTAGATACTGTGAATGTCACTCAGTGGTTTAACGCAGGTCCCGGCGCGAAGCGATTCAATCGACAGGCTACAATGACATCATGATGCCACGTTGGCCCGAAATCTGATTATCCAAAAGCGCTTGCCACATCTCGTTACAGGCCTCGGTGCCAGAGTGGGACTCTATTATTAACGTTGGCGCCAGCTGCTGTATCAGCTCAATGCTGGCCGCATACGCTCTACTCATTATCAGACCCTGGCCCCACTCAGCGTCGCGTTTCTCTATTTGGGCTGGGGCAAAGAACACCTCGGGCTCACTGCCGGGTAATGGGCCATCGTCCATGGATTTCGCAAACTGATCCCAATGCGTTGCACCGACCAGTAAAGTTCTGAGCGCATTATTTTCTAGGTGATGATGGAGACGAGAACGCACACCCACATCACCAGCGATATCGATATAGACCGCGGGCATCTGGTCCAGCTTTTCCAGTCCAGCATATGAGATCACGCTGTCGTAGCAGTCTAAACCCTCGGCAAAGGCGACGTTCTGCTCGCCGGTGAGTCCAACCAGAGCCCCGTCAAAGCCGGCCGCACGAATAAACGCAGCGGCACTGAAACCGGTTTTCGAAGAGGCAGAGCCAATGACTATTTGGCGCCCACCAAACCAATCGCTGTCCAGTAGCAGATCTGCAATGACATAGCCGGTCATGAACAGTGGGAAAAAGATGCATCGCTGATCTTCCAGTTGGCGCAGCTCGGTGGGCTCTGACTGCGTCCGCGCGTAATGATTGTAGAGCCCGGGCAATGATTGTCGGTGTGTCATTGTGTCGGTAAAACCGCGCTCTGAAATATCACCGGGCGACATCAGCACATGAGTGCCCATGGGAAAGAACCCATAAAGCCGCTCGCCCACCGCTATGCCTTCCACCCGGCTCTCTACCACTTCGCCGATGCCCCACACCGTGACCTTACCCCATGGATCTTCGCCGGTGGGGTAGAACTGCCAATAACCGAACACATCACCCGACGCCGCATAGGTGACGTTATTGGCCGTCATGGCAAATTTATCAATGGACACCAGGATCTCACCCGCGCCCGGACTCGGGATGTCGGCGCTCGCCACCTTGGTGTGCCGATAGTCGTTTCGATCAATCCAGAGTTCGGTCAGCATATTCGCATCCTTTTTTGATCAGTCGCCGTTACTGTGCAGGCGGATCGCGTCTGTATGACACGGTTGCGGTGCCGTGGGCAACTTTCTGTGGCATGGCATGACCCCGATACCAGTGGGTGCACCGAAATCCGTCAGAGCAACTCAATCCGTCTGCCTCGGGGGGTGGGCACTTTGTGCTCTTCAGGCAAGCGGCATAACCGCTCCATCCGTGTCACAGAGCCATCTATATATTCCCAGATCAGGTCATCGCCATCGCGGTAACGCCGTACCGCTCTCGGCCCCCAACCAAAGGCGTAAAAATTCAGGATTTTGTCCTCCCAAATCATGCTCGCAGAGGTCCGCATGCAATGCTCTTTGCCGTCCAAGGTGAACAGGACCGAGCCCTCTGTGTCATTCGTTGTGAGACCGCCTGTGCTGTTCGGTCCGTAGTCGTGAATGAGTCCCGCCGCGGTCACCACCACTCGACGCCCGCATTGCTCAACACGCTCGACGTGGCCTATGTGACCGCCCGACACGCCGCGCCACAGCCCACGGATATCATCTGCCTCTGGCGGGAGAGGTTCCGTGCACTCGGCCAGAATCGGCAGCGGAAAATGCTCGTAAGCACAGCCCGGCGTATTCCCTTTGGGTATATCGCCCGCTCTCTTGCCGGAATTATCCAACACCGATAACTCACAGTAATTCAGGGTTGAGCCATCCCCCGCTGGCGTGGCCGGGTCAATCGTGAGGGGTGGCCGGGCGGAAAACCAAGCCAGCCAGACCAGCCACACTGCCAGCGCTAATATAACGATAAAGGCTCGTATCAAAATGATCTTCATTTTTTGTCTCGGTACAATATGAGGTGCCTACAACGACCTCAACTGTTGGGCGGCTGGCGCCTCGCTATACGGCAGTTAATATTGGCATTATAACTGCCAATAGGTAAGCTCTTATGGAATCTTTAGGGCCTGATGCTGAGGGACTTAGCATGAAAACACGCATTCTTGTCATTCTTTCGCTGGTAGTCACGATTGCAGTGGGAGTCGGATATACCCAACGCGCCACGATTGCCGAGCGCCTGATGGCGCTAGCCCTGCCCAAACAAATGGGTACAAATCAGGTCGAAACGCTGCAGGATGGCCTGCACGTTGTGCTATGTGGTGCCGGCGGGCCCATGCCGGCGCCACGCGCCTCGGGACCCTGTGTCGGCATCGTTGCGGGTGAGCAATTATTCATTGTTGATACGGGCACCGACAGCACGCGCAATCTGCAACGGCTGGGTTACCCCCCGGGCCGTATCGAGGCGGTCTTCCTGACCCATTTTCACTCCGATCATATTGATGGTCTCGGGGAACTGGCGACGATCCGGTGGGCTACCGGAGACGGCGTAACGCCCCTACCTGTATACGGCCCAGAGGGCGTGGATCGCGTGGTGGCGGGTTTCAACGCCGCTTATGCACAGGATTTCGTTTACCGGCACGACCACCATGGAGATCTTGCTGCGCCGCTTGCTGCCGCCGGAATAACTGCCATGCCCTTCGAAGCACCACCAGAGGGAGAGCTCACAACCGTATTCGAGGGGAGCGGCGTCACAGTCGAGGCATTAAGAGTGGATCACGCGCCCGTCTCACCCGCAGTGGGTTATCGCTTCCGCTACGGTGGTCGCACGGTGCTGATCAGCGGTGATACGGCCCAATCTGACAACATCAGTCGCTTCGCGAGAGGGGCTGACCTACTGATTCACGAGGCGCTCTCTCCCGAGCTCATCGGCATGATGGAGGCCACGGCGAATACATTGGGTAATCCTATCGTGGCGAAAATTATGTTCGACGTGCCGGACTATCATGCCAGCCCGAGAGAAGCCGCAGAAACAGCTCTGGAGGCCGGCGTCGGTCACCTGCTGTATTACCACGTGGTGCCTCCGATCGTCGTACCCGGGCAGGAAACACTATGGCTCAATGGCGCAGGAGAGATTTTCCCCGACTACACCGTGGGCTATGACGGGGTTTCGTTCAGCCTGCCGGTCAACTCAACGGAGATCATTCAGACCCGCACAGGCATGTAGCACTCAGATAGTCAAAAACCGCCATTCACCGGCCCGATTTAACCCGTGGGCTGGCCATGGCGCACAGAAATCAGTTGCGCACCGACACCCACTCATCGCCCGGCTCAAAGGGCAGGGCGAGATGTTTATCGACGGCCACCGCAGCCTCGATTTCGGGCTCGTAAAGCGGCGCCCGGCTCTCGGCAGCGTGAGCATCGAGCAGTGCCATTAGCTCGGACACCTTATCGGGCCGCGCCCCAGCCAGATTCATCTGCTCCGTAGGGTCTTGCGCGAGATTGAAGAGCCACTGCTTCTCGGGACGGGCGGCGATCTGCAGCTTCCAGTCTCCATGGCGGACAATGCGATTGTGCCCAGAGGACCAGAACAGGGTCTGCCGCGACCATTCGGTCTGTGCTGCGACGCCCTGACTCATCAGCGGCAACACATTCTCGCCATCCATTTCGCGATCTTTAGGGAGTGGCTGCTCGGCTGCGGCCAACAGCGTCGGCATCATATCGATATGTGCCACAGGCGTGTCAATCGCCTGACCTGCGGCGATCCGCGCAGGCCATTTCACAAACATCGGCACGCGAATACCGCCCTCAAAGTAAGTGATCTTCCAACCTCGATACGGCGCGTTCACATCAGCCAGGCCCACGTAGCCGGCGCCACCGTTATCGCTGGTAAACACGACAATGGTGTTTTCGGCCAGACCTTCCTCTTCCAATGCGGCTATGACCCTACCTACGCTGCGATCCAAAGCGCGAGTCATCGCAGCGTAGACCCTTAAACGATGCGGTTTGATATCGCCCACCGCCTCGTAATCAGCTCGCGTTGCCTGCAGGGGCGTGTGAATGCCCCAGTGCGCCAGATACAAAAAGAAGGATCGATTGCGATTGGCTTTGATGACTTTGACCGACTCGTCAGTCCAGTAATCGGTGAGATAACCGCCGGGCTCAAACTGATCCGCGTTGCCACTGTTATAAGAGTTGGCATAGGTCAGGGCCGACCATAAAAACTGGTCGATCGGATCAAAATCGAGCTTGGCGTTGACGACATCAGGATGATCCTCGGGCAAGTACAGTCCACTCGCCATCAACAGACTCTCATCAAAACCCTGTTCATGGGCCGCCATCCCGTTCTCGCGACCGAGGTGCCATTTACCGATATGAACCGTGTGATAACCGCGCGCCTTCAGCGACTCAGCGAGTGTGACTTCATCGGGCGGCAGGCCCTGAAAATCGTAAGGCGGTTTATTGGCGGCCGCCTCAGCATCGTAAAGCGTATCGGGCAACGTTCGATCCATATCCGAGCCAACGAGGGATACTGCCCGCCCCATAGAGGGGGGCATTGGCGTGTAAGCGAAACCAGTGCGGCTCGGATACCGCCCGGTCATCAGCATAGCCCTGGAAGGCGCGCAGGTGGAAGCACCCGAGTAGGACTGGGTAAACACCGCACCCTGCCTAGCCAGAGCATCAATATGAGGTGTTTGCAGCCGCCCCCCCGCCACACCGCCACCAAAGGTAGAAATGTCGTTGTAGCCGAGGTCGTCAGCCACGATCAGCACAATATTGGGAGGACGAGCTAAAGGGATGGCGGAGGCTGCGGCGGGCCCTTGCTCCCAGGCAACGTTGCGAGGCGGTGCGACCTGAGTCGTCGACAGGACACTGCGCACTTTGATGGCCGTCAGGATCGCTGCGCTCGGATAGAGATAGACCCCACCGATCCCCACTGCTAACACTGCAACCACTGAGATCAGAATTTTACGCATAGCACCCCGACACTGCGACCGGCGCACACCGTCGCCCACCTATTGGCATTTATACTGCCAATAGATGAAAGATGCAATCAGGCCCGACTGCGATCAGGCGGCGTTTTTCGCCAGCGAATCCCTGAGGGTGTGGGCCACCAACCACAGACGGTCTTGGCCCCAAGTTGCAAGCAGCGGCTCACCCGAGGGATCCAGCAACCGGAAGCTAGGAACGCCCCACAACCCCTCTCCGTACATCGCCTGTCGATTATCTTCAAGCAGTGCCTCCCAAGTGGTGTCATGGCGATAGGCTTGAGCTGCTGCCCAGTCGAGCCCAGCAGCCTCGACCACTTTGCGTAACCCGCGATCGCTGTTGGTATTAATGCCCAGCACAAAAGCGTGGCGCAAAAAGTTGGAACACAGTGCAACCCCTTTACCTTGTGACGCCGCCCAGGGATAGAGCGCGTAACAACGTCTCGCAGGATCACCTATGGGGTCGTAAAAATTACCGTAGGGAACTCCCGCTGCCCGCGCTTCACGCGCTGCATCCATGAAAATATACATGCCCTTCTCTCGGGTCGCAGGCACACCACGCATCACCATGGGTAAAACGGGGCGCAGCTTTAATGTAATCCCCGCCTGCTCCGCAAAGGCCACAGCGCGGTCATATATCACTGCCGTGTAAGGGCTCCTCAGCGAGGCATATAGCTCGAGGGTATAGCGACCGCGGCCGGCGGATGCGGCGGCTAAATCTAGTGTCGGTCGCGGCGCGATCAGTGGCTCGCCGGGTCGCTTGTCAGCACCCAGCGCTGCCAGCCTTTGCTCAAGGTGGTACAGGCGATCAACTCCCCAATACCACTCGTCGCCGTAGTAGAACATCGCACCCGAGTAATGTTTGAGCTCACCGCGCTTGGTCGTCCCAGCATTCAATGCTGCGTCTGCCTCTACAGGTGTGGCAGCGCCGAAGGTCGCTGCCAGCTTTTCCAATGCCGCGTTATCGCCCCGCCAAAGGGCGTCACCCACCTCCGACACGACACGGGGGAAATCGACAACGGATTGCGCCGCCAATATGCGCGTAGCCAGATGAATCGACGTCGCCTGCGGCACGTCCGAGTGTCCGGGAAAGGTCAGCCCATACCCGGGTGCGATAAGATGCGAATCACAACGGGCGAGGCGCGCAAGTAACTCAGGTTCCGGCGCGTTCTTCCCTTGCTGGCCGTGTACAAGGTGGCAGTGCAATTCGATGTCGTAACGCTCAGTAAGCCGCGCAAGCGTCTGGGCGGCGAGATGACTGTAACCCTCTTCAACCTGATGAAAATAGTCGACCCGGTGGGGAGCGCCTGACTTAACGCGGATTCGCTCCGCCTTGGCGTGTCGCGCAGCGAACGCACTCGGCCGGAACAACCGCGTCATCAGACGTGAAGTGAGCCAACGTGTCAGATGGCTGGGGTCCATAGTGGCCACACCACCTTGCTCTTTATATTGCTCAGCCACGGATGAGGTCTTGCATCAACTCGCAGCTACCAGACTCATCACGAGCGCAGTCACAAGCTCGGCACTGGCTTTCTGGGAGAGGCCCTGATACTCCCGCAATCGATACCACATCTCAAAGGAGGCCAGAGCATGAACCGATTCCCGCTGCTCCTTGGGCAGCTCTGTGACCTCGGGCAGCCAGAGCTCAAGCTCTTTACGCAGGCGTTTTTGGTGCCAAGCGTATCTCTCTTTCAGTTTGGGAAATCGCCAGAGTAGCGCTTGAGTAGAGAGAATGATCTGTCGGCAGTTCTCAAAACCATTCCCGTACAGATCAATTGCCTTCGCGGCACGGTCGGGCAGCGAACCCGACCGATCATCCTCTCTAAACAGCGCTTCATAAGAGGCCCTGATCATCTCATCGGCTTCTTGAAACAGAGCGTCCATATCTGGGAAATGACGAAAGAAAGAGCGTATTCCCACCTCAGCACGATCGGAAATCTGCTGCGCCGTGGGCACCAGAATCCCCTCCTCCATCAGTGCCAAAGCTGCTTCGATGATAGCGATCTGACTGCGCTCACTGCGCTGTCGCCGACCGTCAGAGGATTGCACAATGTTTAACGCCACGCTGTCGCCTCAAGGAGTGGCCACGCCACTTATGGCAGTGAGTATGCCATGAGATTTGCAGTCACCCAACCGGCGAGTCGCAGCTGGCAACAACGAGAACTAGCTGCGCCCCCGAGCATTAATGGCGGCCAGATTGGATTCGTGCTGGATGCGATCCAGACGATAAAAAGCCAGGGCCAATAGCATGATTCCCCACAACAGCCATTGTGCAGGCACCAGTAAAGTGCCGAGCTGTTGCACCACGGGCTCCGGGACGGCAGCAGGCGCTGCACCTTCTGGGAACTCAACGATCTGCAGCATTATGCCGGCAATGAATGCCCCGATTCCTTGATTGGTTTTTCTAATAAAGGTCAGTGCGGAAAAAAAGACGCCCTCATTGCGCCGGCCCGTTCTTACTTCCGAGTGCTCCACGAGATCAGCCAGCATTGAGTAGAGCACCGCTTGCATGGCAATAATCAGACCCAGATCAATGGTGTTAATTGCAGCGAGCAGCGGAAATAAGAGCGGGTCGTCATTCTGCGGCATCCAACCCATGAGCCGGCAAAAAACGGGGAGCGGCTGGACGGCAAATGCGAGCACACCCAACCTCATGGCAGCGCCCTTCTTGCCCCACCGCCTCGCCGCCCGGGGAGCAATCAATAATCCCATTAACGCTGACAACAACACCAACGCGGTCCAGTAAAAAATTTCAAGGGACGTAAACGCCCAGAAGTAAGTGAGCATGAGAAAAGTCAGGGCAGCGGTGAGCCCAGTTGCCACGGCACTGGCTATTGTGGAAACAAACAGCGCAAAAAAGCTTTTATCTGCGAGTGTTTCCATGACCTCGGTCAAGACTGAACGTAAACCCAGCGCGCGCCTCGGCGGGGGTGGCGCGAGAGAATCAATCCGGTGGTGTGTGCCCAACGCTGAAACCAGTATTGCCAGCAAAATCACACCCCCCGATATCACCCCGTAGGTCTCGTAACCCGCTCGGTTGAGTGTGCCAATCGGATATGCCTCGCTGGGTACCAATAAAAAGGCGTACATAAACACGGCCATGCCTGCGCCGCCCGTCCATCCAAAAAAGGATCTCCAGGCTTGAATCGCAGTGCGCTCGTCGTAGTCAGCGGTCAATTCGGGCATCAGCGCGGAACTGGGCGTTTCGTAAAAGGTAATGAGCGTTCGAATCAGGACCGCCAGTATCACCAAATAGGCAAACAATGCGCCATCACTCCAGTCAGGCGGCTGCCAGAGCAAGTAATAACAGAGCGCCACTGGCAGGGCGGCGGCATACATGAAGGGATGCCGTCGGCCCCACCGCGACCGGGTGTTGTCGGACCAATAACCGACTATGGGATCACTCAGGGCATCGCATACCAGCGCGATCAGCAGTGCTGTGCCAGCCAGCGCAGGCTCGAGTCCCACGACAGTGCCGTAAAACAACAACAAAAAATAAGCGAAACCATTGTCTTTAATGCCATAGGCCACCGCGCCAAAACCGTAAGTCAGGCGGACCCATCGGCCTAATGGCTGTGAACTCGAAGACAGCGGACTGATTGGTGGTTCCCCCTCCCGGTCGACAGGCGTGAGCGGTTGGCGCAACAGCATCTGATCGAATAGATAGCCAGCATAACACTCTCCCCTGACACCACTGTCTGCCTGTCTCATCGTGGCGCATCGGTGCAGTAGGAGCGGTTCGTTTTAAACTACAGCCTTGCGCACCCAACTGCCGATGAGGGAACCCGGACCCTTTCCCAAAGGGTGTCTACTGGCAACCGAATGACTTCCGATAAGGGCCAGACAAGTCGCTGAGGCAGAAAATTGGCGATCTGCGCGACAGTTTGATATAAACACCGAACAATCAGTCAAAGTTGGCTCCGCTTGAGCGGTGTTGTAATAAGGTGGTATGGCTCCTGAACTGATAATCCTGATTGCGTCAGCCGCTTCTATTGCCTTTGTTCATACCCTGATGGGCCCTGACCACTATCTCCCCTTTATCGCGATGGCGCGCGCGCGCGGCTGGAGCCTCTCTAAAACGCTGCGCGTGGTGTTGCTTTGTGGTTCCGGACATCTTGTCGGATCGGTGGTGATTGGCGCCGTCGGCATTGGAGTTGGCATCGAGGTGACCCAGCTAGAATGGGTGGAAGCCTGGCGTGGCGATATCGCCGCCTGGGGCTTGTGCGTTGTGGGCGCGCTGTATTTCGTCTGGGGGCTACGGCATGCCTACCAACATCGGCCACAGGTGCGATCAGGTTGGCATCGCCATGGCGATGTGAGCCACTACCATGAAAAATTGCACGCAGCCGAGGGGCACTCGCAGGGGTTCGAGGAACCGCCCTCTGGATCGCTAACACCTTGGGCCATCTTTGTCGTGTTTGTGTTGGGTCCCTGCGAACCACTCATTCCCCTCCTGATGTTCCCCGCCGCGATCCAAAGCGTCAGCGGCATCGTTTGGGTTACCAGCGTGTTCGCTCTGGTGACGGTTTGCACCATGCTGGGCGCTGTCGCTCTGGGTCAACTGAGTCTGGAGCGCTTGCGAATACCCGCCCTGGCAAGATACGGCCATTCGACCGCAGGGGCCGCCATGCTAGGCTGTGGTGTTGCAATTGGCTGGATGGGACTTTAACGATGGCTGACTATAGCGTTATCGATGCCGTCTGTAACATTTGGACACCCGAAGCGCTGTCCCATCGGCCGGGTTGGACCGACGAATTCTTTGTTGGCAAGGTCAAGGGGAAACACGACTCAGCTGGCATCACACTGGAAACCATGCTCGCCGGTATGGATGAGGCGGGCATTGATGTCGCATTTCTGGTCGCCGCTAAAGCGGGTCGAGTGGGTCTGCCGGGCTGTTACCACATGCCGCTGGAAGTCGTTTCAAGGGCAGTAGAACAATTTCCTGACCGCTTTCGGGGCATGCTCGGCCTAGATCCCTACATGGGGATGGACGGGGTGAGGCAACTAGAGATCGCTGTGCGTGACTTCGGTTTCATCGGCGCGCATCTGTATCCGCACTGGTTCGAACTGCCCCCTCACCATGCAAAGTACTACCCGTTCTATTCAAAATGCATAGAACTGGATATTCCCGTGCAAATGCAGGTTGGTCAGTCTTTGATTTATGCCAAAGAGCACCCCTGCCGATCGGTGGGACGACCTATTTATCTCGACGACATCGCCTGTGACCTGCCTGAACTCAAGTTACTGGGCACGCACGTGGGTATCCCATGGCATGACGAGATGATTGCGATGTCGTGGAAACATGAACATGTTTATATCGTTACCGATGCGCATAGCCCCAAGTATTGGCCCGACTCGGTGAAGCGCTATATCAACTCCTACGGACAAGATAAGGTGATCTTTGGTACTGATTTCCCGGTACTGCGTTTCAAGCGCACCGTCGATGAAGTTGATGACTTTGGGCTGAAGCCCGAAGTGCGCCGCAAATTCATGCGTGACAACGCCATTCGCGTATACGGACTGGAGGGATTGTCATAACTACTCCCCTTGATGGCATTCGCGTGGTTGAGATGACCTCGGTTGTCCTTGGCCCCTATGCCTGCCAAATGCTGGGGGATCTCGGCGCAGACATTGTCAAGATCGAGCCATTGGCCGGAGATACGAATCGCAACCTCGGCCCACACTACAGCGATCCTAAAATGTCGGCACTGTTCCTGACCTGCAATCGTAACAAGCGATCGGTCGCACTCGACTTAAAAAGCGAAGCAGGGCGCGAGGCGGCTTTGAAGCTGATTGCCACGGCCGATGTCGTCGTCCATAACTTTCGGCCCCAAGCCATGGAAAGACTGGGCCTTGGCTACGACACAGTGAAATCGGTCAATCCAACTGCAATCTACTGTGGAACGTATGGCTACAGCAAAAAAGGGCCCTACGGCGATAAGGGTGCACTGGACGACTCGATTCAGGCAGCAAGCGGCATCGCCATGCTGCAGAGCATGGTGGAGGGAGAGCCACGCTATCTACCCACCATCATTGCGGACAAAACAACGGGCCTGATGGTCGTGCAGAGCGTGCTGGCGGCCTTGTTTCATCGTGAACGCACCGGAGAGGGACAGTCCATCGAAGTACCCATGTTTGAAAGCATGGTGTCATTCGTTATGACCGAACACCTTTGGGGTCAGAGTTTTGAGCCGCCATTGGATAAGGCTGGGTACGTGCGGCTGATGGCCTCCCACCGCCGACCCTATAAAACGGCGGATGGCCTTTACCTCGCCGTACTTCCCTACTGGGATAACCATTGGGGCACCTTCTGCTCGATTGCGGGCAAACCCGAGCTCGCGGAAGACCCGCGTTTTCAGACCATGTCACTCCGGCTGGCCAACATTAACGAGTCTTACCGTGAAACCGGTGCCATCATTGCGGAAAAAACGCGACAGGAATGGATTGACCTGTTGGGAGAAACCAATGTCCCCATGATGGTGGTCAACACCCTAGATGAGCTAATAGAAGATCCACAGCTGGTTGGCGGCGGCTTCTGGCAAGAGTTCAACCATCCCACCGAGGGTCGATTGAGATTTTCGAGCCCGCCCATGAACTTTGAAAAAACGCCCGCCAGTATTCGCCGGCTACCCCCCAGACTGGGTGAGCATACCCGGGAGCTACTCAGCGAAGTAGGCTACGAGGAGCGCCATCTGGCAGCCCTCCAGGCCGAGGGCGTCATACAGATTCAAGAGGAGACAACACTATGACGTTTAAAAACTTGTATATCGAGCATGAACGCAGTGCCGAAGCTGAAGAATGGGTGAAAGGAGAGGTCACCGAACAAGAGGCGCGTTTCGCCAAAATTGAAGCCTCGATGGAGGCACTCGCACCCACCCGAGAGAAATGGTATCAGGAATTCTTCGATCGAATCTGTACCAATGGTTTTAACGTGGATGGCGATGACAAAATGCGCATTCCGGAAAGTGATCTTCCTTCAAAACCGCAGAACCGCAGGGATCAAGTGGTTTGGAAGTACGGGGTCGATAGCGATGACACCCCAAGAAACGGACAGGGGGACTGACTCATGGCACGACCTCACATCGAACCTTTTTGCGATCGGGATTCTCATTTCAAACCCATGCGATTGATCGGCTTTGGCTCCGGCATGCACTACAAGATGCTGAGCATGGATGTTGACACCGGCGCCTGCTCCATGACCGTGCAGTTTGACAACGGCTATAAGCGCACCCCGGGATTTTCATGGTCGGAATACGAACTTATTGTCATCGAAGGGGAATTAAAAGTGGGCGATCGCGTCTGCCGGAAGGGCCACTATTTTTACGTGCCTGCGGGCTACGCCCTTCCAGAGATCAGCTCTGACCAGGGCTGCCTGGTGCTATATATGTACAACACCGGCGAACCCAGTCATGAGGAAGCCACCGAGCATCACTCATCTGCCCAAACCCAGCTATACCACAACGTCGACAGCTACATGGACATCCCCTGGGCCATGGGTAACGTGGCCAAGCCCAGCGTCGCCGCGGGCTGCATGATCAAGCTGCTCAATTACAATCCCAACTCGTTCGCCATGACCTTCCTATATTGCATGACGCCAAATTTTTATCAGGACAACATCTCCTACCATGATTGTGCAGAGGAGTCCTACCATCTGTGGGGTACGTCATGGATGATGCAATTTGGTGATGTTCCAACAGGGGGTTATTTTTGGCGCCCCGCGTACATCAACCATGGTGCCTTTGCCTCAGAGTATGGATGTATTGCCCTTGGGCGGGTGGATTCGAAACTGTTTAACCATTTCCACTACAACCCGTGGTCCACGCCGGTAGAAAATGCCGACCGGTCAGAAGCGCGCCTGATGGCCCGCGATCCTTTGCTCTACCACTGGGCGTTCAGTAAGGACCATAATCACCCCCACAGCCCGAAAGACTTCGAGGTGCTCATGCCGCGAAGAGGAGAAGAGGCGGGGCACGATAACGAGCACAAAAGTGACGGCCACAGACATGATCACTGGCATGGCCATCATCACCATGATGAGCACAGCCCGCATACCCACGATCACCATCACGATCATTAGTGCAGGGGAAGCGCGGTATCCAGTGCGTTACATATCCAAAAACAGCGGCTCTTGCCGCTGTTTTTGATTGGGCCATGACCGCATGGCCTATTTCGCCTGTTCAGGTGCGATCCGGCACCAGATAACATCGCGCACAGAGTGCCTCATACTGGGCGCTATCCCCATCAATCATCACCTGTTCTCCTTCACGGATAATGCCTTGCTTACCCACTCTGGCGTTGAATATTGCCTTGCTCCCGCAACGGCAAATCGTCTTCATTTCCTGCAACGAGTGAGCAACTTCCATTAGACGCTGACTCCCGGGGAATGCCCGAGTGCGAAAATCGGTACGGATCCCAAAAGCTACCACCGGAATACTGTCCAACACGGCAATCTCCAGTGCCTGATCCACTTGCTCGGGAGTGAGAAATTGCGCTTCATCGATCAACACACATCCGATAGTCCGGGCGTCAAGCGCACGCTGCTGGCACAAGTCGTGAAATGACGCACGCAAGTCCTGCCCAGGGGAGAGCAAGAGATCTGCCTGTCGGCTGACTCCGAGCCGCGAGACAATTTGGTCCTTACCCTTAGTGTCGGTAGCGGATTTGACGAGTACAACATTCTGAGCGCGCTCCTCGTAATTGTGCGCGACTTGCAACATTGCGGTGCTCTTGCCGCTGTTCATGGCGCCATATCGGAAAAACAGTTTGCTCATGCCCGCACTTCAACGAACTGAGCGACAAGTGTCAAACGGCATCGCGGCAGCATCCCTTGCTCATAAAGCGCTGCGAGCTCTGCCAGCACCTGCGTCGAGCCGCAAGCAGGTCGTTCCAGTTCTCCAACCTGAAGCACCTGAGCCTCACCGTGAGTTGCGTAATACACCGCGCGCACTGACTGTCTCCCATCACGTCAACCGTCCCTCACTATAACGCCCTCAAGTGGGGCGATCACCCCAGCAGCGGCACTCCAAGCCCTGCACCAAGCGCCTGCCTCAGGCATACTACGACCCTGTGAACAATAGGAGTACTTCCCATGAAAAGCCGAGCCGCTGTTGCATTTGAAGCTGGTAAACCCCTTGAGATTGCCGATGTTGAAGTCGGCGGCCCCGGCACCGGAGAAGTGATGGTGGAAATCAAAGCTACAGGTGTTTGTCACACCGACGCCTTCACGCTCTCCGGTGACGATCCTGAGGGCGCTTTCCCTGCAATTCTGGGTCACGAGGGCGCAGGCGTAGTAGTAGAGGTGGGTGAAGGCGTCAAGGATCTCAAAGTCGGTGATCATGTGATCCCCCTCTATACGCCCGAGTGCCGGACCTGCGACTTCTGCCTGCACCCCAAAACGAATCTGTGCCAAGCGATCCGGGAAACCCAGGGACAGGGCCTGATGCCAGACCGCACCAGCCGCTTTTCGATCGATGGCGAGCCCATCTTGCACTATATGGGCTGCTCGACCTTCTCGAACTTCACCGTCCTACCCGAGATTGCCCTAGCGAAAGTGCGGGAAGACGCGCCTTTCGAAAAGATCTGCTACATCGGCTGCGGTGTCACCACTGGGATTGGCGCGGTCGCTTTCACCATGAAAGTCGAGCCCGGCGCCACCGTTGCCGTATTCGGCCTCGGAGGAATCGGACTCAATGTGATTCAGGGTGCCAAGCTGGTGGGAGCACGTCGCATCATCGGGGTAGACCTCAACCCTAGCAAAGTGCCACTGGCTACCCAGTTCGGCATGACCGATTTCGTGAACCCTAGCGAAGTGGACAATGTCGTTGATCATCTGATTCAAATGACAGGTGGCGGCGTTGACTACAGCTTTGAGTGCATTGGTAACGTCAATGTCATGCGTCAGGCGCTGGAATGTTGCCATAAAGGCTGGGGGCAGAGCTGCATCATCGGCGTTGCGGGTGCGGGGCAGGAAATTTCGACTCGTCCCTTTCAGTTGGTCACCGGACGTTCCTGGAGAGGCACTGCCTTCGGAGGCGCTCGCGGACGCACCGATGTACCCAAGATCGTCGACTGGTACATGGAAGGAAAAATCCATATCGATGAGATGATCACCCACACCATGCCACTTGATGAAATCAATACTGCTTTCGATCTGATGCATGAAGGAAAAAGCATTCGCTCTGTGGTGACGTTCTGATGTCATCGGAGTGTTTGAGCTCTGTTCGCTGCTTTGATGGCGAACAGCACCGCTACCAACATCGATCGTCTACGCTGAACTGCGACATGATCTACGCGGTGTACCTGCCTCCCCAGGCTAAGGAAGGGCAGGTGCCAGTCGTGTATTTCCTTTCTGGGCTGACCTGCACGGACGAAAATTTTGTGACCAAGGCCGGGGCCCAGCAGTACGCCGCACAACTGGGGATTGCCATCGTAGCACCCGACACCAGCCCAAGGGGCGAGGGAGTCGCTGACGACCCTGATCGCAGCTACGACATGGGGCTCGGCGCCGGCTTTTATCTCAATGCTACCGAGGCGCCTTGGTCAGCGCACTACCATATGTATGACTACGTACTGACAGAGTTGCCAACCGCCGTCGCCGAGGCGTGCCCACAAATTGATACGGGGCGAGCGGCCATTATGGGCCACTCAATGGGCGGACACGGCGCCCTGACGATCGGCCTCAAACAACCGGCGCGCTACCGCTCTATCTCGGC
>JAQWUD010000019.1 GCA_029242325.1 Luminiphilus sp. | reverse complement strand
GAGTCGATGCGGCGATATCGCGAAGTTTTCCTTCTCAGTGCTAGGTTGGAGTTCTAAAGTAGATTCACTTGCAAGCGGTACAATTTTAAGAATGAGGGTTGAAAACGCGTCCTCAGAACTACTTGCTAAATTGAAAAAACTACCCAATTTGTCAGGTAACTCAGTAGAGATTGACGCTCAGGTTCCACAAGATTGGATCGATTTCAAATTATTGAAGGTAGGCAGTCCCGGTTGAGATCATCTCGCGAAAGGTCACTAAAAACCTTCAAATCCTCTAACAACATCATCAAAACAGTACATCGGACATGACTCGTTAACGGTGTATCCGAATCCCATCCGTCCAAGATGTTTTCGTGGAACCAGTCCCGCCAATTAGCATGGCCATCCTCTAACGCCAGATATTCAATGGCATGCCAAAAGGGGTTTTCTAAAAGGATCGTTGTACGGCCCGTATCGAGCGTCAGGGTACGTAAATGTTTGCCCTCGATGATTAGTCGCAACCAGCCTTTGCACTGCCGCCTAAAAATTACTATGAATTTTCTGAGATTCTGCCGTTCTGTACTTCACCAGGGCCTGAATGTATTGATTGCCTGCCACTGGCGACACCCCAAAAGCAGCTGCAGATACACCTCCAAATGGAATCCATCCGTCAGCCATCGCAGCTTTCACGCCCTGAATCAATACCGCCTGAGTTTTGGCTGCTACGACTGTGTAGTCGCAGATTCTGCTGTTCACATTAGATAACTCGGCTTGCTCAAGACTTGCGGCTTGCTCCTTTCGATCACGTTCCTGTTGTCGCTTGAATTCTGCCTCTTCTTGTTTGGCTATCTCCATTTGATTCTGAGCAGCTGACAATGCCTCTTCGCGAGAGCTGTCGGTAAGCTGTGTCCCTCGCTCCAAAGCATCCTTGAGAGACTCTGATTGCTCAACAAGCTGAAAAGCTAAAATTACGTCTTGTTCTGAATGCTCAATGCCTAGCAGTTCCAGTTCGTCGATAATAGGCTGGAGGTTGCTAAGACTGGCCTTTTTCAATTGGCCATATGCGGCTTGAATAATTTCCTTGTTTAACATTTTCCGCTACCCGTCATATTTCTTAACTTTCTTTAAAGCTTTCCCTAACTTATCGGCGTATTTTTCAGCAGCTTTTTCGTCAGAAAAACTAGAGAATACATTCAATCTTGCAAACTTGATGATTGCGAAAACCGATGCTCCGTGTTCCACCTCTTGAGAAGTGAGGTATCCGACATCTGTTGCTAGTTTGATGCAGTTTTTAAAAAATTGTTCATCTAAAATCTGGCCTTGCTCTTCAAATGATTTTCGCGAGGCGTCTAAATCCTGCAGCAATTTGCCGTAACCCTGCAGAGCCGCTTGCCTTCTTTTTTCCTTTGTTGCTCTTGCCTTCGCGGCAGTTGTTTCCTTCTTTTCTAATTCCTTGGCCTCTGTGGCGGCCTTAATCACAGCACTGATTAGCAGCCATGGCAGAATGACTGCGCCAAATACCGAGCTAATGAGCGCGTTGCCGACAGAGAATTCGCGCCCTTCCTGAACTACGTCAGAATAAACGTAAGTCCCTACGCCGGCGCCCATCCAAATCACCAAACACGCCACAAATTCGTCTTCGGACATTATCCACTCCCCAGTATTTCATCAAAAACCCTGACCTAAAGTGCCATCTATAGCCTACGTTTTTCCAAACGCGGTATCAATTCTCGTTAACGGCCTACTCTGCCGAAATACCCTCTCTCGGGGGCAGCTTGTCCTACTGCGGCATATCGTCTGAGCTGACTGATGTGATGTTGATACTGATGGCTTTATTGATGTCTGCATCCTTGTCACAGAGTGAAACAGGTAATACCCGATCCATGATCAGCTTCATCGCTACCGCCTGGCATTTGTGGTCATCGTCTAAAGCAGCACGATAGATCGACTCAATAACCTTCTGTCTGTCTGGGTGTTCGTAAAGCCTGCGTTGAATATCCAATTGAGTGGCTCGCATACCCTTGGGTCTACCGCGTTTATTCATGGCTTTTCCCATAGTGATTTATGCCCGATTAATGAATTAATGAGGGTTAGGGGTACCTATACAAGCACACACATCAACCGCTGGATCTCTGAGTAAAACCACTTAGGTTGATAAAAATTACTAACCTTCTCACTCATTACTATCTTTTGATATTCAGTTACTTTGTATCTCTCTTAACCCCATCCTGATTACTACTAAGTATTCCCCATCGTTCCCATAGCTTCCCTGAAATTAGGGACTGGGGAGGGTCAGGCTGGTGGTTAAAACCAGCCAACCCGTTCCCCGGATATATATCTATAGGGGGGCGGAACGATAATCCCCTAGATCTTCGGTCAGTGAATCCGCCTCGGGATGTGTCGCGGGGTAGTACCTCTTGGCCTTCCCATTCTCCTCCATCCCAACCTGCCCACTGTCGATCAAACTCTCAAGCGCCGCACCAACGGTCTCGTTGCGCTTTGACATGCACGCTTTAATTACCCCAACCTTGATGCCTGGTTCCCTAGTGATGAGGTCTAGGCAATCTTTTTTAACACTAAAAAAATTGCGCTCAGCAGAGTCACGCTTCTGCTCGGCTTTGCGCTCCGCTTTCAGCGAGTCTGAGATGGGTTCTGGGATGCTGTAGAAACACTGCATCTCCTTCGTCTCCCCTAGCTTATTAATGCCCTGCATTTCAGCTCCGCGGCTGTGAAGCAGGTATTCACGCACATCAGTCTCAAATCGCTTCTTACCAAGAACCAGATACCGGCAGTCATTTTCACTAACGAGGTAAAGATTCTGCTGGGTATCGCCTTCCCAAGCTCCAGCACCAACAAAGGATATTGATTTGATGTCTGAGCGTTGAGACTTGGCGATGTGACCGACAAGAATGACATTGATGGGACTCAACCCTTCCCTGAGCGTAGATACGGCCTTTGACACCTCACTGTTATCCGAGATGTTATCGAGGTCGATGGTGGCGTTTGTTGTGTCCAGAGCCAGAACAGGTGAAGCACAGTAGTTGCCGCCATCAACCCTGTCGTTGTTATCCCACAGATCATCTAGGTGCGGTTTCAACTTAGTGATTTCCTGAGCCTTCATTCGGGCCGCAGGAACGAGCTTGAACCGTCTCTCCACCTCGGCGTCGTCATCAACTAACTGGCCATTGGTGCGCATCGCCATGAGGATTCTCTGCACTTGTTCAACATACTCAGAGACATAAACAACGTGCCTCCTTATCGTTGCCTTCAGCGGGAAGTCCACAGCAAGACCCGCGGCTGCCGCCATAAGGGGAACGAGTGCTGATGTTTTCCCAAGACCCCGCTCTCCAGCAATCACGACTGTCCCTGCGGCTATTACATCGTCAATGATGAACTCAGGTGCCTTAATTTCGTCAGGCAGAGGGCTCATAAACGCAGCCCATTTATGAGGAGGAAGCTCAAAACTCATTAGGCACCCCCACAAGGAACCAATCGGCAAACATTGGCTCAACGATACTTAGCCGGCGGCCAGACTGGCTAACTATCACCGCTCCACTCGCCTCAAGCCCATTCAGCTTCCGGTTACGCAGAAGGTAATCCAACTCGCTTTTTGATCTGAAGAGATGCGAATACTTTTCTTTGAAAGCCGTGACCGAGTAAATATCGCTTAGAGAGATGCGTTGGTTGGGAACCACGGTCGCCGGGGCTGTTTTAGTGTAAGAGTGGTGGAACATAGATCGTCTCCGAGCGTCAACAGGAGACTGGAATCTTCAGGCAGTGGTGGGATGTGTTGATAGGGAGAAGTGGCCTAATTTCCCCTAGTGTTGCCAAGCTTTTCGGAAAGCTTCGCCAGCGCAGTCTTCTCGTCTTCCACCAACTTTTTTGGCAGTTCTTTTCCCACTATTGCCAATGTAGATTTCCTACCAGCCCTCCAAATTTTGCTGATTTCAGAGGGGTCAGTGGCAACTAAATTTGCCATTTCGTCGCGGAGAGCCGAAGTAAGTTTCTGGTTGTCTCGACGGTGCATCTCACTAGCTATGACTCTGCACAATATTTCGTTGCGAGCCTTTACGTGCCGCCATTTTGCATTAGTAAAATTCAGCAAATTAAGAACTTCTGCACCCTTACCCCGTTTTGTACCCTTGCGAGAAGCAATACTCTCTGCTTGCTGGAACAGCGCTAGAACGTCAACTATCGCCCGATGAGCATTGGGCGGTAAATCATCTTTCAGCGCTTGATAGAGATCATCCTCTAATGTGGCTCTGTCTATTGGACTGTCTGATCTGCCCAAGACATCAAGCATCAGGGCTATCCGTTCGTCACTCACTCGTGAGCCTCAAGCATCTGCTCAAGCTTTGA
The DNA here is from genome assembly GCA_029242325.1 of Luminiphilus sp. GTDB lineage: Bacteria > Pseudomonadota > Gammaproteobacteria > Pseudomonadales > Halieaceae > Luminiphilus. The sequence continues at coordinate 103,552 of JAQWUD010000019.1, read as the reverse complement.
TGCTAGGTCATCAGTCATTTCGTGGGAATAGCGGGCAACCATGGCCAGAGATTTCCAACCGCCTGCATCTCGCAGCTGGGTCATAGTCATCCCCGGTACACGGGATAATCTGGTAGCCCATGTATGGCGGCAGACATGGAGAGTTGCAGTCTCTCCAATGCTCACAGCGGCTTTTTTGAACTCTTTGGTGGCATCAAACAAACCGCCAGCGGTCGATGAAAACACCAACTCCTGCTTGTTGAGAGGCTGAACCTTGGCGTATTGCTTCAGCCTGTCTAGCGCCCTACCTCTCACGACCAGCGTTCTGGGTTCAGAGTTTTTGGTGGCACCTTCCCCAAGCCGAATTGTCCCCCGTTTTAGGTCAACATGCTTCCAAAGAAGACTGGTGATTTCTCCAACGCGAGCGCCAGTAGCCATGCACAGGGCAAAGATCAGTCCCATTGCCTCACTGCGATCATCACAGGCGGCCTGAAGCGCTTTTTCCTCATCGACCTCAAGAAACCTATCCCGACGGTTGCCTTTCTCTGATTTACGCTTAATGCCCGTAACTGGGTTGTCCTGTCGCCAATCTACTTCAATCGCATATGACATCAGCCGATGAAGCCCAGCCCTCCAACGATTGAAGGTCGCTGGGGCAGAGGTTTGAGCGTGTTTCTCCAGAAATTCCAGACAGGTAGCACGAGACAAATCTTCAACAAAATCACCACCTAAGTCATCCTCAATTGCCGTCAGATGAGCATGCTTGATACGGCACTCGCCAGAAAGCCTGAAACGCTCTATGAGCGACGAAATGGTGTGATTTGTGCTGGCTCTAGCACGAGCTTTAGCCCCCTCCTTGGACAGAAGAGCGCCCTCATAAACAACAACGTCACCAGTCTCCAATCCGCCTTTGGTTTGATTCATCCACCGTTCCGCGGATGCTAGAGACGTAAAGGTTTTTGAGGTTGAAACGCCTTTAACTCGGAGTCGAGCAATGTAGCCACCAGATTGGTGCTTATAAACGCCCCGTATTCGCGTCTTAGTCATGTGAAACACCTTCGTTCGTAAACGCGTCCACTTGCACTTCAATCAGGCAGAACACAACTGAAGCCAACTAAGATCAGTCTATTACAACATAGAGCTGTTTGTCACTTATTTGTCACTAGAGCAACGACTAGGGTCAAGCTCGCGGAAGAAATTTTCGCACATTTAAGTTATATATTATTGTTTTTATTATTTTTTTAGTGGTGCCCGGGGCCGGACTTGAACCGGCACGATCGCAATGATCGGGGGATTTTAAGTCCCCTGTGTCTACCAATTTCACCACCCGGGCATCGTGTGTTTCAGGCCGGCGCGCAGGATACCACGCGCTCGCACAATCCAAAGCCTCTTCTGCGACTGGCGATCTCAAACAGAGCGACTGCGCGCGCGCTTTTGGGTAACATCCGAGACTTCGGAAACGTACCGGACAGATAACTTGACGGCACTACGCGGCGAATTCCGCTCTCGACTCGGCTTTATTTTTGCCGCTGCTGGATCAGCGGTTGGCCTCGGTAATATCTGGGGCTTCCCTACTCAGGCCGCCAGCAATGGCGGCGCAGCATTTTTGATTACCTACCTCGTGCTGGCTTTCCTGTTAGCTTACCCTGCCCTGATGGCAGAACTCCTCATCGGACGTCATACACACCGCAACATGGTAATGGCACTGGGGTCGCTGTCAGACGACCCCAGAACCCAGCGTGCTGGCCAATTGACGGGGGTTCTTGGCCTCCTGACTGCGAGCCTGATCCTCAGCTTTTACGCGATTGTTGCGGGCTGGATGCTGGGATATGGCGCGTCTTACCCCCTTGGCGCAATGGGAAGCGAGTCAACTGAAAACTGGCTCAATACCTTTGCCGCATCGCGCAATCTCACACTCATGCTGATTTTCATGGCGCTGACAATGGCGGTAGTGCTGGGAGGGGTAGAAAAAGGCATTGAGCGCTGGTCTCGCAGATTAATGCCGCTGCTGCTGATCACTTTAGTGGCCCTTGCGCTCTATGTGCTGACCCTAGAGGGGGCGACCACAGGCCTAGCCGTGTATCTGTTACCAGACTTCAGCAAAGTGCTCTCTAGCGACTTCTTAATCGACGCACTGGGCAGCGCGTTCTTTTCGCTATCGCTTGGCGTGGGTACCATGCTGATTTACGGGTCCTATCTGAGCGACACCGAGCACGTGCCCACCGTCGGCGCCCAGGTGGCGCTAATGGATATTGGCATTGCCATACTCGCCGGCTTTTTGATCCTGCCGGCCATGTATGTGGCCGATGCGCGCGGGGTTGCCATCTTTAACGAAGCGGGCGGACTGCTATCTGAAGACACGCTGATTTTCTCGGTAATGCCCGCGCTCTTCGCCACGTTGGACACAAGCGGCACCTGGTTGGCTACCGCATTTTTCATGTTAATGAGTATCGCCGCCCTCACCTCCTCTATCTCCATGCTTGAGGTGCCGGTGGCGTACCTGATTGAGCGCCATGGACTCACGCGTGCCAGCGCCACGACCTGGGCAGGCGGCATTATTGCGACTTTCAGCGGCCTGATTGTCCTCAATTTTGATACGCTTTTCGGGCTGGTGGTCACCATATCAACGCGCTATAGCCAACCTCTACTAGGCATAGCGGTCTGCGTTTTCGCCGGGTGGGTATGGCGACGCGATGCGCTACTGAGTGAGCTACAGAAAGCAGACGCTAGCGCCGAGCACAGCCTGTTCTGGCAAGTATGGCCAATCTATGTACGCTGGATCTGCCCCGTTATCATCAGCGTCATACTGCTTCAGTCGCTGGTTTAGCCCAGATGACACGGTTTTTGCTCACATTTTGTAGCGTGCTGATCGCCTTGTTCACTCTCGAGATGTTAAAACCGGTGCAAGAAGCGGTGATCCAGCCCTTTACCGGGCTCCTCGCCACAGTGAGCACGGCGATCATCCTGCCCTTTGATGACACTGTGATTGCTCAGGGCAGGATCCTGCGAGACGGAACAACCGGTTTCGCCGTCTCCATCGAGGCCGGATGCAATGGCATTGAGGCAGCCATCGTTCTGATTGCAGGGATCATGGCTTTCCCCGCGGCGGCCATTCACAAGTTCACCGCAATAGCAGCTGGTTTCGTTTTTGTCCAAGCACTCAATATTGTCCGAATCATCTCGCTCTTTTATCTAGGACAATGGAACTACTCCGTTTTCGAGTGGTTCCATCTTTACCTCTGGCCCGTGCTGATTATGCTCGACGTGCTGATCGTATTCGCCCTTTACCTCGCGTGGCTTGGCAAACACCGGCAGGCGCAGATGCCTGCGCACTCCTGATGCTGCTGCGGCGCCAATTCATACTCACCCTTGGGCTCATGCCCGTTACATTCGGAATCTGGTACGCGGCAGGCATACTATTTTCGGCGCCCGCAGTCTGGCTGTGCGATTTCGCCCTCACAGGTCTGTACCCCACGCTCATCGAATCTGTGCGCCTGAACGGCGCAGATATGGTGACCAAACTCACGATTGGCGAGGCTAACGGACAACTGATCGCCGCCACGGAGGCGGGCAACCAGATTGCCCTGAAAGTCAACACACGAGTGGTGTCTTACTCAATTGCGTTCTACGCCGCTTTGCTCATTGCCTCTAACCTTGAGCAAAGCGTTTACAAGTTCTGTATTGGACTGTTCTGGCTGTGGCTACTCATGGCCTTTGGACTGGCATCGATCCTCGGCAAAGACCTGCTACTAATGATGGGAGCGGCCTTTTTGAATGCCACCGGCATAGCCTCGGGCAATCTGCTTGCACTCACCTATCAATTCAATGTGCTACTCATGCCCACATTGGCGCCTGTCTGCCTATGGGCATGGCAGCTGAGAGGGTCGCCATTGTGGAGCGAATTATCCCGTGACATCGCCAACGCGGCCGCTAGTCGCTAGCCCCTACGTTCAACGTTCTTCCCTCCATTGCCGATTGCAATGCTTTTTCCATAAGGTGTCGCGCCTGGCAGGTATACGCATATATGCTGGCGTGAATCGCCGCATCCTTCCAGTTATCCACTGAACAGGCACTGGAGTAGGATTCAAATTCATTTAATGACCTGATCAAATCGGAGAGATGCCTGGGGCACTCGCAATCGATCACAATTTTTTCCCGTGATGCCGCTCGGAGCTCCGCATCAGAGAACATTCTCGGTTTCGCTGGCATCAGCTCCGAGAGGTTGCCCATACCCTCTTCGGTTTCTCGTTCAATCTGCGTGCGCCCAATCTCGAAGGCCAGACGGGAAGGTTCCACTGGGTACTGCAACGCCGTGTGCCCCATTCGCTCCAACTCACTTAACCATTGCTGGTTGGCAAATTGATAGAGGACGATGGTGCGTCTAACCGATAACCGCTCTGCAAGAGCCTCCACGCCTCTGATGTGCTGCAGTGTCAGAGATGGACAGTGGGCTACCAGCAGATCCGCGGTGTCATCGGCATACAATTCCTGAACCGCTTGCTCTACTGACATCCGTGCCAGCAACGCAGAGACTCCGGATATACATCCCTGATGCGCGTCAAGCCAATGACAGAGGTCCGGACCCAGAAAAACGACCCTGCTCTTGGCAGGAGGAATCGGCTTCGCTTTGCCCGTTTGAAACGCAAACTCTTTTTCGAGCAAGATTTCCAGCGTTTTCCTGTCTGACGCGGCGATCTCCCCAATACGAACACCCTGCGCCACTAGCGCGGCGACCAACTGAAGGTGATCAAGGTCTGACTGCGTATACTGGCGCCGGCCGGTAGGTGATTTATAGCTCGCACCCAAACCATAACGCCGCTCCCACACTCTGAGGGTATCGGACTTTAGCCCGGTGAGGCGCGCAACCGTTCCAATACCGTAAAGCGGCCGAGGCTCTAGGTCCCGCGCAGACTTGATCGGAGCGTTCATCGAACTGTCCTGTTCAGTATTTGTCGAGGTTTACGGCAACAGCATTCAGTCGGTTCACACAGCAGCATTGTCTAGGTTTTGTCCACCATAAAGGTGGACAAATGCCTGCCTCGACAAAACCTCTCGCGCAATCCACACCGTATACACGCAGACTTTTGGGGGAAAATGAGATGCAAACACTGGATAGTAGTGAAGACGGCGATCTCGAATTGATGTTCGCCGAGATCCGACGCTACCCGTTGCTAACCGGGGAGCAGGAAAAAGACATTGACTGCAGGAAGTGGACTGCGGTCAGAGCGCTGTCTTCCACCTTTGCCGTCGTGCCTGATCTGCGGCTAATGTTCGCGGAGATCCTCCACAACGCACTGGAGCACCCTCCCGAGGTTAAGCGCTTCCCCAGTCGGGAGCAGCATTTCACGCTGCGCCGCGAGCTGGCTGCTTACTTTGCGGACGGCGCTTTGGCCGACGAGGCTCGAGCGTCAGTGAAGGTATTGCGGAGACGCGCCTCTAAAATACGACACGAGCAGGCAGTAGAAACGCTCAACGTGCCCGCAAGCCTCACCGTGGGTATCGCCGTGTTCATGCTACGCCGGGCCGGCGGCCAGTTCCCTGACGCCGTCTGTGATGCGATCGGTCATTGGTCACGACACTGGAAAGTACCTCCCGCTGGAATAGCACTTGAACGTGAGCACTTGAAAGCGCTCAGAACATCGCTAAGGAGTTATACAGAGGCTAGAGACGCATTGGTCATGCACAATTTGCGCTTAGTGCACTCCATTGCCGGACGCTACCGTGGCCGCGGAGTGGGCTACCTCGACCTCGTACAGGAAGGGACACTGGGTCTCATCCGAGCGGCTGAAAAATTTGAGTTTGAAAAAGGGTATCGGTTCAGTACCTACTGCTTTAATTGGATCACACAAGCCGTGCGTCGCTATGTCGGTGATACTGGAAATCTGATTCGGCTACCTACCCATGTGCAGGATCAGGTCAACAAGGTCTATCGAGAACGCGCTATTGAGCAAGCGAAAACGGGGATGGAACCCGACGCTGGCCAGCTCGCCCAAAAGCTGGGTATGGACAAGCAAAAGACCAAGGAAATACTGGAGGTGCGGAACCTCGCCATTTCATTGGATGCACCGCGCTACGATGACGACGAGAGTACACTAGTCGACACGCTCACCTCTGATCAGTTCGGCGATACGACCACCAATGCTGAGTTAGACTCACTGCACCGCTTTCTGGGGGAGGCGGTGGATCAGTTGGAAGCCAACGAACAAGCCGTTGTGGTGGCACGGTGGGGATTGCACGATGGCCCACCACTCTCCCGATCTGAAATTGCCGATCGCCTTGGCGTGAGTCGAGAGTGGGTGCGGCAACTGGAGCGGTCTGCACTCAAGAAGCTGAAAGGTCAGGATGGCATACAGCAGGCGTTCGTGGACTATCAGCAGGTAGGCGTCTCAGCCTAGGCGTCTGCTGTGAGCAGATTCTGCAGGGCGGGGTAGATAACTGGGTATCGAAAGTCAAATCCTTGAGCACAAAGCGCCACGGGCAGCACGCGTTGCCCACTCAGCAGCAGTTCCTGCGCCATCTCGCCGGCTAGCAGGCGTGCAGCCAAGCGTGGGACACCCAACTTGAGCCGCGTACCAAGACACTGCCCTGCCCAGTGTGCAAAAGTGCGATGCTGGACCGGATGCGGAGACGCCAGATTAAATATCTTGTGTTCAGCGGGCGAAGTTAAAATAAACTCAATGGCCCTGACCACGTCATGCAGGTGAATCCAACTCAGCCACTGGTCACCGGAACCCAGCCAGGACTCCATTCCAAAGCGGAAGGACTGCGTCATTTTATTCAGTGCGCCGCCCTCTTTTGCGAGCACCACACCCAAACGCAGCCTCGTCACATGAACACCTATCTCTTCAGCCGTCGTTGCCGCTTCTTCCCAGCGCGAGCACAAGTCCGCGGCAAAACCCTGTCCGGGGGACGAGTCCTCATCGAAGATGGCGTCATCAGACGCTCCGTAGAAGCCTATGGCGCTGCCACTCAGCAGGCGCTGCGGCGGCAGTGGTTGAGTAGCCATCCACTGCACCAGCTCGCGGGTCAGATCAATCCTGCTGCGGAAAATCTCCCTCTTGTACCGTCGCGTCCAGCGTCGATCAGCGAGGCCAGCACCGGCGAGGTTAATCACGGCATCAACCTTTTCACTGCAATCCTGCAGCGACGTCACAAAGCTTTTACCCGCTTCCGATGGATGTGCGGTACGCGTCAAAACCGTGATGTGGTGTCCACGCTGTCGCAGTGCCTCGCTCAGTGCGCTGCCAATTAACCCCGTGCCACCCGTTATCAGAATATGCATTTACCACCTCTATGCCCCCAAGGGGATCCGCGTTGCCATACGCACGTATACGTCCCATGCGTAAATTGGTTGACTCTCTGCTGAAACAATTACAAGACCCTGCCCGCTGGGTCGCACTGACCGGCGCGGGCGTCAGTGCGGCGTCCGGTATACCCACTTACCGCGATCACAGCGGCCTCTGGCTTGGCAGTCAGCCTATTCAACATCAGGAGTTTATTGAAGACCCCAGCAAGCGACGCCGGTACTGGTCAAGGTCGGTGTTCGGCTGGCCACGAGTGGGGCAGGCAAGCCCTAACACGACCCACGAGGCAATCGCCAAACTCGAGACCTGCGGCGTTTTTTCTGGCGTGATCACGCAGAATGTTGATCGCCTGCATCAGTCCGCAGGAAGCCACAACGTGATCGACCTGCACGGAAGGCTGGATGAAGTGCGCTGTCTGAGCTGCCGTTCCATTACCTCGCGGACGGAAATCCAGGAATGGCTGGAAACCCATAACACCCTACCGGAGGCAGCATCGCTGCAGCTGCGACCCGACGGGGATGCCGAATTACCACTGCAATGGGAACAAGGTTTTCAGGTGCCCGAATGTTACGAATGTGGGGGCATTATGAAGCCCGAGGTGGTTTTTTTTGGCGGCTCGGTGCCCGCAGAACGCGTCGAGGCTTGCTACCGCTTGATAGACGCGGCGGACGGGCTGGTTGTCATCGGCACGTCTCTTACCGTCTACTCAGGCTTCCGATTCTGTCGCTACGCTTATCAGCAGGGCAAGCCACTCATCATCCTGAATGAGGGCGAGACGCGAGCAGATCCGCTTAGTCGACACCGATGCGATAACAACCCCTTCGGCGTCCTCATTGAGTGCGCCAATACACTCGCCAGCCATCACGCGGAGGACTGTCATGTCTGATACTTCAATTTACTGGTTCCGAGATGATTTGCGCCTCAGTGATCTTCCCGGGCTGACGGCTGCAGCGGCGAACGGCCCTGTGGTACCTGTCTATGTGCGCGACCTCAGCCGCGCGGGCGAGTGGATACCCGGCGGAGCCAGTGACTGGTGGCTTCACCACAGCCTCGCCTCACTGCAGCGGGAGCTTGCCGAGCGCAGCGCGCCACTTGTCTTGAGAACAGGTGACGCGGTTGAGGCCCTCACGGCACTAGCCGTCGAAGTCGGGGCCAGCACGGTCTTTTGCAGCCGCCAATACCAACCGTGGGCAGGAGCGCTGGAAAAAGCACTGCGGGCGCGCCTCAATGAACGCAATGTTGCACTCAAGCGATTTCCCGGGACACTGCTCCATGAACCCGAGGATGTCGCCACGGGAAGCGGCACACCATTCAAAGTGTTCACGCCCTTTTGGCGCGCGTGTCTTCGGCGGCCAGAACCCGCCCCAACACTTCCGATCCCGGCTTTGACCGGCTGCAACACTGATCTGCCCACCGACATGCTCAGTGACTGGGGACTAATACCGGAAAAACCGAACTGGGCAGCGGGCTGGGAGACACTGTGGACACCCGGTGAGGCAGGGGCTGAAGATACACTCGAAACGTTTTTATCAGGACATGTGAAGCGCTATGGCAATGGTCGCGACATTCCCGCGGAGCCAAACACCTCCAAACTATCGCCCTTTCTGCGACAGGGAAACATCTCTCCCCGACAGGTTTGGCATGCAGCCCAGGCGTCAAAGCTCATGCACCGTGACGCCGCAGAATCGATTGACAAGTTTCTCAGCGAAATCGGGTGGAGAGAGTTTTGTTACCACCTGCTGTTTCACTTTCCTTCAATACCCGACGAGGCCTTCAATCAAAAGTTTGCCTTTTTCCCCTGGGGCAAAGATGCCTCGCGTTTAGCGGCATGGAAGAGAGGACAAACGGGTTATCCCATCGTAGATGCGGGCATGCGAGAGCTGTGGCAAACCGGCTTCATGCACAACCGGGTACGTATGGTCGTCGCCTCGTTCCTCACTAAGCATCTCTTGCTCAATTGGCGCGAAGGGGAGCGCTGGTTTTGGGACTGCTTACTGGACGCAGACCTCGCATCAAACGCCTGTAGCTGGCAATGGGTGGGCGGATCAGGGGCGGACGCGGCACCGTACTTCAGGATCTTCAACCCCATTGCACAGGGAGAAAAGTTTGATAAGACGGGAGAATATACTCGTCATTGGGTGCCAGAACTCGGTCAGCTTCCCGACAAATATCTTCACAAGCCCTGGGAGGCCCCTCTCGATATTCTGACTGAATCCGCCGTGATTCTGGGCGACACTTACCCCCGCCCCATTGTTGACCATAAAACCGCAAGGGAAACCGCGCTAGCTGCATACGCTACGCTCAAGGAACTTTGAGTGCGCTTGGCCTAGTCGTCGATGATCGCCACGGCGCGGGTCCAGCCGGCAGAGGCGCCGCGGATCTTGTGCGGGAAGCAGCTGACTATAAAACCACTGGGTGGAAGCACCTCCAGGTTGTGCATTTTTTCGAGGTGGCAGTAACCAATATGGCGCCCTGCTTTGTGCCCCTCCCATATGAGGCCAGCATCACCCGTCTCCGCATACTTCTCCGCCGTCTTATCAAAGGGCGCATCCCAACTCCAGGCGTCAGTGCCCGTCACTTTTATGCCCCGCTCGAGTAGAAACATGGTGGCCTCATACCCCATCCCACAGCCTTTACTCACAAAATCTGCCTGCCCGTAAGCCTTTCCAGCGGCAGTATTGACGACGACAATCTCCAGCGGGCTGAGGTCGTGCTGTATCCGCGCTAACTCTGCCTCCACGTCGGCAGCCGTCACGACATATCCATCTTCGAAGTGCCTGAAATCCAACTTTACCCCGGGCTGAAAACACCACTCCAGCGGCACTTCGTCAATCGTAATCGCGCGCTCCTTCTGCCCAGATTGCTCGTTCATGGTGGGATGAAAGTGATAGGGCGCATCAAGGTGTGTGCCATTGTGAGTGCACAGCTGAACAAATTCGATCGCCCACCCCTCTCCGTCTGGCAACTCCCCACTGTCAAGACCGGGAAAAAATGCCGCCATCTGCTGTGCGCCCACATCGTGACGAATATAGTCAATATTGGGCTTCATCACCGGCGGATCGCTGACGACTTCGTTCTCCAGATAAATGGATAGATCGATAAAACGCCGCACAACATATCCCTCAATCATCAGAATTGAGCGTAGGTTAGCGCATCGGGCAAAATGATTGGCAAAACCGAGATTCCCCACTGCTCTCGGCGCTCGACTGGACAATACTGCCCTGCTGCATCAGGCCGGTGTGAGCGTTCTATTCAATAGTGGTGTGACACATAATGCCCGTAAGGTGCGGCAAGTTGCAGGCAACGCCGTGGCACATGGCCTTCCCTATGAAGTCGCTATGACCGCCATGACGTCTGAGCCCGCGCTTGTTTTTGGGGGCGAAGCGCGCCGAGTGGCTCCGGGAGCCCCAGCGGACCTGGTCATTTGGAATGGCGATCCGCTGGATGTGAACGCTGTCGCAGATCTGGTGCTTTCGAAAGGGGTGCCCGACCCGATGACTAGCCGGCAAACGCAGCTATTGGAGCGCTATTTCCCCGAGAACGCAGGGCTGGGACGGGCCTATATCCGTCGTTAAACCGGGTAAATCAGACAATGTCCGGATCCGAGACGTGACCACGAGGGCGCTCTCGGGCGCTAGGGCTCACTCATCCGGCCAATCATTTCGCTGGTGGAGTGGCCGGAGAGATAGTCAAGTGTTACTACCTCGCCCCCTCTCTTCAACACAGACTCGTGACCCGCGATCTCGTGTATCTGGTAATCGCCGCCTTTCACCAACACATCTGGCTTGGCCGCCTCAATAAGACGCGCCGGAGTGTCTTCGGAGAAGGGGACGACGAAGGTCACCGCCGCGAGCCCCGCCAACACAGCCATTCTGTCGTCCACTGCATTAATCGGTCTTGACGCGCCTTTTAGGCGGCGCACCGAATCATCGTCATTAACTGCCACCACTAATACATCACCGAGTGCTGCCGCCTGCTCGAGGTAGCCGATATGCCCCGGATGCAGGAGATCGAAGCAACCATTGGTCATTACAATGCGCTCACCAGTGCTACGCATGGCCGAGAGCCTCGCGACCAGCTCGGACGCTGTCACAACGCCGCCAGGACGGCCTGCCTTGGAACCGGCGGCCATGGCAGCATTCAATTCGTCAGGACTCACACTCGCCGTACCCAACTTACCGACAACCACACCCGCGGCCTGATTGGCGAATCGCGCCGCATCCCCCATGGGAAGACCACCGGCAATACATCCGGCAATAACGGCAATCACAGTGTCCCCCGCGCCCGTCACATCAAATACCTCTCTCGCACTCGCCGCAAAATGCTGTGGCGAATGCCCCGATTCTATGAGCGTCATGCCCGCCTCGCTGCGCGTAACGAGAATGGCTTGAACATCCAGTTCGACCCGCAAAGCCTCCGCCTTCTCGGCCAGGGCAGTATCATCCGGACAGGGCCCGACGACGGCTTCCAGCTCCGAAAGATTAGGCGTCAACAACGTGGCGCCTCGGTAGCGTTCAAAATCCATTCCCTTCGGATCAACCAAAGTAGGAATCCCGCTGTCGCGACAATGCGAGATCAGAGGCTCGATCAGTCGCAGAGCTCCTTTTGCATAATCACTGAAAATAACGAGGTCAGCGTCGGCTACGTGCTGTTGAGCAAAACCAACGAACATATCGTTCGCATAGGGTGCCACTGACTCTTCAAAATCCATCCGCAGCAACTGCTGATTTCTACTCAGTACACGCAGCTTGACGATTGTCTCTGCAGCACATGGCATGACATTCCAGCGGACGCCAGCTGACTCCACACAGGCGCGAAGCGCGCGGGCATGTTCATCATCACCACAGAGACCGACCAGTGAAACGGCAGCACCGAGGCCGGCCAAATTGACGGCGACGTTACCTGCACCGCCGGCGCGATCTTCCTGCTCAGCTACATTCACTACCGGGACAGGGGCCTCCGGGCTGACACGACGACTCGCGCCGGCCCAGAAACGATCCAACATGACGTCGCCAATGACCGTGATGTGTATGCCTCTCATCTTCGGCAATGCAGACATTAATCAGTCTCCCGCTCAGTAATAGAAGATGCTATCACGCGCTCAGACCCAGAAGATGTATGGCGCTGGCGCTTGGCGGCGGCGAGTACTTGATCCGGCAATAGATCTACGAGGCACTCATACGTGCCCCCGCAAGTGGGCCTCCGACGACAAGGTGAACAATCCATATCGAGATATAGCACCTCACCCCGCAGTTCTCCCAGCTCCCGATAAGGGCAGGTAGAACCAAAAATGGCAACCGTGGGCACATTGAAAGCCCACCCCATGTGCGTCAAGCCCGTATCGACACCGATCATCAGCGCCGCACTAGCCACTAGCGCGGCGCTTTCCAGTAGCGACGACGCGCCCACCATTGACACAACCGGGATGCCTGCAAACATACGTTCAGCTGCCGAAACGTCCGCCGGCGCACCCAATACAACAACCCGCCAACCCTCGTCAGAAACCGCGCGGGCCAGTGCTTGCCAATGCCGTTCTGGCCAATGCTTTTGCGGCCTGGTGGTGAACGGCGCAAAAACAACGTAAGGCTGTCCGCCGTGAAAATCCGCTGACCACGACAGCGCATCATCAGGCAAGGTGATCGCCGGTTTGAAATACTGGGTATCGCAACCAAGAAAGCCAGCCATCGCTCGGTACTCAGAGCTGATTACAGGGCTCACGTCTTTCTCGATCCGCTCGGTCAGAAACCAGCGCGTCGGCTCCTTCGAGCGAAAGCTCACTCGCCGGGGCGCAGCACTCAGCCAGGCGAGAAACGCACTTTTGAGCAATCCTTGAGCATCGATCACAAGATCATATTGGTTCGCTCTCAGCCGACCTCTCAACTCCAGCATTGCTCGCGCTAGCGTGAGCAAACGCCATGCTTTCCAGTGTTGACGCCACGCGGCACGCGGCCAAATGATGACCTCTCCCAGATGAGGGTGGTATTGGACCAGGGGAGCGACCGTCTCTTCCGCAAGCCAGTCAATCTGGGCGTCGGGGAACCGGGTCTGAAGAGCACTCAACAGTGGTGAAGCAAACACCACGTCGCCGATCGCGCTTAGGCGGATAATCAGAATTCGCTTCATGCCCGCATCAACTTGTTCTGAGTCAGCCGTTCTCGGCAAGGGTCGGTGTGTCCAGCTGAGCGGGTGCCGGCAGATCTCGATCCAGAATAATCAGCAATGCCAGCGTCAGAAACAGGATGTTGCCGTTGAAGTACGAGTAAAACGAAACAGAGCTGTTAAGTGGAAACAAGGCCAGAATCACGACCAGCGAACTCAATGCCACTTCGGCCCTTTTATCGAACAAACGCCTCCCTAAAAAAACGAAAAACAACCCGTAACCAATCAAACCCGGCATGCCCGTATCAACCGCCACCTCGAGAATAAACAAGTGCGGATGCCAACGCTCGGACACGGGCAAAACACCGATACTCTCAAGCGACACCACCAGCGAACCCCACCCCCGGATGCCTACTCCATTAACCCAATGATCGGTAAAGCCTTGCCAAGCTGATGCCCAAAATGTGGGCAAATAATCGAACGCTTTGTATACATCAGAGGCGGCTTGCCCTGAGGCTGACGCCCTGAAGGTTTCACTTAAAATCCACCCAGATAATACGGCCAGTAAGAAGGAAAATAGAAGTGCCAGCAACCAGGCGTTGACCGTATGATCAGACTCACCGCGCCGCAGGATCAACGCATAGCCGCCAAGCGCTACCAAGGCATGAATCATAGATGCTTCGTTACCGCTCATTACAATGGCCGCAAACAATGGCAGCGATAAAATACTAAAAGCAGGGCTGGAACTGCTTCTACGCAAGGCCTCAAGATAGAATGGCGACAAGATCGCCAATGTGGAGCCATACCCCATCCGCAAGCTACCGGTAACCAATGTGTGCCCAGAATCAAGCTCAATCAGCGGGTTCCCGAAAACGCTAAAACCTGTAAGCAGCTGCAGGAGTCCATCGACCACCCAAACCATCATCATCGCGCCCACTAGAGACATCAAGCGATGACTCTCGGGACCGTTGAGTTTGATTTGCAACAGCACCCAAATAGCAAACCCATAGGACAAGAAGCGCACCGCGCCTGAAAGCGAACGCTCAAAATTAATGGCGCCAAACAAGGAAAATAAGGCGGGCAAAAGAAAACAGGCCAGGACCACCCAGAACTTGCGCACACCCTCCGTCTCAAGAAACCGTTTGGGATCGCGAGCAAACATCACCAGCCCCACCAGCGCCATCAACCAAATAGCCTGGCGCGTCGCCGACGAGAGCGAAAGCGTAAAGAACAGGAGCACCCACAGTATCGAGGGCGAGACGTCAGATAGCTTCTGCATCACGGTTATCGCTGACTTGAGACAAACCAGCGCCCTGTTTCATTAAAAACCGGAGTGTATTCATTCACAGGGGTCATCACCAGACACTCTGTGAATACTACGGACTCCCATGAAACGATAGCTACGTCGTCGCTGTAGAGGAGAAATAACCGCCAGCTGCCATAGCCAACGCGGGCCATGCCAAGGACCCAGTGGAAAAAGAGTACATAGATAGCGTGCTGGAAAAAGGAAACAATGCAAGAATAGCAACGGCCGCAAAGACAGGAACGCCGCAGATACCCTTGGCACTCGCTCGGAACATCAAGCGCAGCATCATCGCCAACAGCATAAGATAGGCAATCACACCGATCAGCCCCGTGTCCGCGGCAACCTCGAGAACCCCGAGATGCGGATGCCATGGCTGACGCAACATACTGTCCGGAAAACCGGGGGACATTGCCAGGATAGGCTGGATGGCCTGAGCAGAACCACGTATTCCCACACCGTTGAGCCAGTGGTCTGTGAAGACCAGCCAACTCGCCTTCCAGAGCTCCGGACGAAAAGCCAAAGCGACATTCAAATCTTCCTGGCTAGCACTCAATCCATGCCACACGATCGCGAGCCGATCGGCTAAATGAGGGATCACAAAAATCGGGATCAAAAGGCCGATAAGGCACCCCAGCGCCAACAGCAGCGCATTGCGGTATCCATTCAGCGACTGGTGAGATATGGATACCAATCCGCACAACATTGCACTGACCAATAACAACAGCGCAGAGTAGCGACTGGCACTGAGCGCAACAGCGACGGCCAATAGCGGCAGCGCCAGCCACAGCCATGGAAGTTTTCGTCCATGCAAGCGCAGCGCCTCAAACAAAAACGGAGAGAGCACCGCGAGCGTTGGCCCGTAATCCAACCCCATTGATCCAGTGACCTTGTGGCCCTCGGGTAACCCCGTGAACACGCGGTAGCCACTCAAGCTCAGGCCGCGCCATTCCTGAACAATACCGTCCAGACTCCAGAGGACGAGCACCCCCGATAGCCACAGCACCGTTGTCGGCCACTGCCGCGCACTGGGCGCCAAACGCATGAAAAGACAGCCCGCCAAACCATAAGCGCACAACCTGCCAATGGTGGAGAGCGCTCGATCCGGATTAATAGCGTCCACGAGGGAGATCAATCCAGGCAGCAGCAGACAGGCCAGCATCCCCCAGTACACCCGCATGCCTGGCAACCGCACCCACTCCCCTCGGCTCCACAGGATGAGGGCGAGGGAGGCCAGTGCTGCGAGCCAGATCACCAATTGCGCCGCAGATAACACGCCGCACAGAAAAAAGAAGAGTACGACCCACCAGGCGGTCTGCGTCTGCCTCAAACTGAGAAAAGGACGCTTTGTAGAAGGTGGAATCTCAGGTGCTGGGGACATACCGAGCTCTTGGGGTAAGTGAGTCACTAGTTTACCATTGCAGTCACGCGCACCGGGGCCAGAGCTCCAGCCAGCCCGCCCAGATTGGCGTATAACCCGAAAGGAACAACGCACCGACCCCATGCTGCTATCCAGACGCTACCAATTTCTTTTTGTGCACATCGCTAAGACGGGCGGCACCAGTGTTCGCAATGCGTTACAACGATATCGGTGGCGCGATCCCTTCTACGCTCCACAGTGGATAGCCAGCAAACTGAGTGGCTTAACCGGTCATACGCTAGCGATTAAATTGCCGCGGCACTGCAAAGCGATCACCGGACAAGAAATGCTGCCTCGAGAGACTTTCGACACTCTTTTCAAATTTTCCTTTGTACGCAACCCCTGGGATCTTCAGGTAAGCTCTTACCACCATATCAAACGTGAGCGGCCCCATCTTCTCGAGGGCGACGAGACTTTTGCAGTGTTTCTGCGGAGGAAGTTAGACCAAGATCGGCCCTGGCAATACCACATCGACACATCGATCACTCCTCAGCGTCAGTATCTCGTGGATCTCGATGGCAACCAGATCGTCGACTTTGTCGGTCGCTACGAGTCATTGCAGGGGGACTTCGATTATTGCTGCGATCGCATTGGCATTCCCAGACAGGCCCTGCCCCATCGGCGGCAGGCTACCGACAGAACCCGATACCGCGATTACTACGACGAAGACACACGGGCGCTGGTCGCAGCTCACTTCGCCGTCGACATCGAGGCCTTCGATTACGAGTTCTAATTCACTGCACCAGAGACACTGGCCTCCGAGGGCAATGCGGTTCATCAAAGCAGCGCCGGCACGTCCCTCAACGAAGCCACGCACTGTTCTCCCCTAACGGGCTCACCGTCGCCTGCCTCGGACCCCACCCGGAAAAGGCGCGGCACGCCCGCCGCCCTCCCCGCCTCAATATCGGAAGGGTTATCACCGACCAATATTGACTGTGCAAGGTCGATATTATGCGCCCGCGCTGCGCTATGGATCATGCCCGGGGCCGGTTTCCGGCAGTCACATCGCTTTAAAAACCGCCCCGCGGCCTCTGTGGGGTGATGGGGGCAATGGTAGAACGCAGCGATGCTGACTCCCACAGTCTTACGGAGATAGTGGGCGATCTCAGTATTGAGGTGGTGGAGATCGGCTTCGGTATAGAATCCTCGGCCTATACCCGACTGATTGGACACCACAACCAACAGGTAACCCGCATCCTGAAGCCGACGAAGCGCCGACGGCACATCGGGTAGGAACTCAAAATCTCGCCACTGGCTGACGTAGCCGTGATCCACATTGATGACGCCGTCACGATCCAAAAAAGCAGCGCGCATCATCCTAATCGCACAAAGCCGATGATCGATTCGACCTCAGGCGAGGCCGAGACCCTGCTCAATAAGGGCGCACAGCAGATGCACCACCACAATGTGGCATTCCTGAATATGCGCGGTCTCATCGGAGGGTGCGATCACCAGAGCATCGCAATATTCCTTGAGCTCACCGCCATCGCGACCTGACAAACCGATGACCTCGCAACCCATCGATCGTGCGGTATCGCAGGCAGCGAGCACGCTTGCACTATTGCCCGATGTCGAAATGGCGAGCAGCACATCACCCTCACGTGCCAAGCCCGCTACCTGACGGCTAAAGACAGACTCGTAGCCATAATCGTTGGCAATGGCGGTTAAGGCTGAGGTGTCGGTGGTGAGGGCTATTGCGGCCAGCGCGCGCCGATCCGACACAAATCGACCTATCAGCTCAGCAGCCATATGCTGGGCATCGGCCGCAGAACCGCCGTTGCCACAAATCAAGAGCTTGTTGCCACGATCAAGGGCCGTAGTACACCGCCGAGCAAATTGCTCAATTTGCCCCGCATAGGCAGCCAAATCGGTCAGGACTGACTGATGCTGCGCGATGTAACGATCAATAAACTGCTGCACACTGCCTCCGGGCGCTGTCGGCTCGAGTCATCACACCAACTTGAGTGTCAGTATCTTATCAGTGAATCGGTGCTTCGATACGGGCAGTGGCGCAACAACGGAAATTTTGGACTCTGGCGGGGGCCACCTGAGCGTTTTTAGTACTGAGGCGGACGGATTCGCCCGAACGAGGCAGATAGTTGATGTCCACCAGATCGCCTCAAGCAACTCGTGCGCGAAGGTTCAAATGACCTTAAAGGCTGAACCTTTCCAGTCGGCTTTTACTCGACCGCTCTGCGCAGCTCGTCATCAGCGACCGCAGACTCCTTCATGGCCGCCCGACCGGCGTCGCGCAGCAAACCCTCAACTCTCTCACGCTGTGCCTGAAATTCGCTGCGGCTGCACTGATCCGGGGCAAGCATACTGTCGACAATTGTAGATTTAGGCATAAATGAGTTCCCGAACGCTGTGTCGGTGCTACGTAACGGCATCCAAATTGGCTCGTTGCCTACCTCTGATCACAACCACAGCTTAACGCCCAAAAAAATGCAAATGACCTGATAAAACGATCTCATCCACATGTATTAATTCGTTTTTTTATTTATTTTAGAGCACTAGGCAGTTGGCAGAGAGTCTGCGACACTGGCGTAGAAATGCTAATCAGGCCCACTTCAATGTCCCATGAATTCCCGGTGCATCCGCTCAAAAAAAGCCGCCATAAACTCAAGCTGGGCGTCTTTGGCCTCAACGTGAGCAGTGGATGCTCGATGACTGACAGAGATGACACGCTCAAAGTGGAGTGGCCGGAATCTGTCAGGGTAGCCCAACTGGCTGAAGCGGCAGGCATTGAGGCGGTGATACCAGTAGCTCGATGGAAAGGCATGGGCGGCAAGGTGAATTTCAATCATCGCAATTTTGAGACGTTCACTTGGGCAGCTGGATTAGCGGCCAAAACAGAGGAGATCGGTGTTTTCGCGACCTTTCATGTCCCCACTGTGCACCCTGTTCGAGCAGCCAAAGAAGTTGCAACCATCGATCATATATCCGGAGGACGCTTTGGCCTGAATATTGTGGCGGGCTGGAACGAGCGCGAGATTGCCATGTTTGGCATTCCTCAAAAGGAGCATGACGTCCGCTACGATGTCGCCGATGACTGGATTTCGCTCTGTAAGGATCTGTGGACCAAGGAGGGCGAGTTCGATTACGCCGGCCCGCATTTCACAGCGCCAGGCTGCTACTCAGAACCCAAACCCCTGCAGGCGCCCTGGCCCGCGCTGATGAGTGCGGGTAACAGCCCCAGAGGTCAGGATTTTGCCGCGGCACACGCTGATTTCAACTTTGTGGTAGCGCAAGATATGGCCGCCGCAGGAGCAGTAGCCAGCAACGGCCGGCGCCTTGCAAAAGAACAATATGGTCGCGACATGCAGATATTCGGTCAGGCCTATATTGTCTGCAGAGAGACCGAAAAAGAAGCACAGGACTTTGTGCGCGAATACGTTTACGACCGGGGAGACTGGCAGGGTGTTCGTAACCTCCTCGACGTCTTGATTCCCAACTCGCAAAGCGCGCTAGGGCAAGGCTGGGAATCAATGGCTGCCAACCTCATTGCGGGCTATGGGGCGATTCCATTAATCGGCACGCCCGAACAAATCGTTGATGGCATGCTGGCCTTTTCGAACGCGGGCCTCGATGGTATCACCCTCAGCTGGGTGAACTACGAAGAAGGACTGACACAGTTTCAGGACACCCTCCTCCCGCTCATGCGGCAGGCAGGGTTACGCGAGTAACGCGCCTGAACAAAGCAGCCCGCGCAACAACCGCTAAGCATAATCACCCGAAGGATCCGAAAGATGAGAAACGTTGAGGGCATGTCAATTCTGATCACTGGCGGCGGCTCAGGCATCGGCACCGACTGTGCGCGACGGTTTTGCGAAATGGGCGCACAGGTCACCATTAGCGGCCGTCGCCTCGACAAGCTGGAGGCCGTGAAGGCGGAGCTCGGTGAACGCTGTCACATCGCTCAGGGTGACGTCACAGATCAGGCTGATCGCGAAGCCATGCTCAGCGCGGCACTCAGGCACGGCAGCGGCAAGCTTGATGCTTTGGTGAACAACGCCGCCAATATGTATCGACAGCCGGTCGACGGGTATACCGAGGCCTTCCTCAAGGACGCATTTGATACCAATGTCATTTCTGCAATGATGTTGTCGAGTATGGCTGTCCCTCACTTGGAGGTCACGCATGGGGCGATCGTTTTCATCGGATCAACACACACCCGCAGGGCCTTTCCCGGGGCTTCCCCCTATGCCACGACAAAAGCAGCCCTTGAGGGCCTGACTAAAGTGATGGCGGCTGAGTTGGGGCCCAAGCAAATCCGCACAGGCTGTATTTTGCCGGGCGCTGTCTCCACCGAGCTCAACCTGCGCGCAGGGCTGTTCACTGCCAATGAGGCGAAAGATCGATACGACGCAGTAGCAGGGCTCCACGCACTCGGACGCATCGGGACGGGAACAGAGGTCGCAGAAGGCGTGGAGTATCTCGTTCGTGCAGAGTGGGTCACAGGAGTCGCACTGGAGGTCGATGGTGGCATCGGCTTGGGCGCCTCAAATTTCTAGCCCATTGCCCGCGAGCTCGACGCGACATGTATAAAGAAGACCTCCCAACGTTCGTCATAATGGCCTGCCTCGCAACCCAGAGCTGCGATGTGACCAGCTGACCCTGAACACTGGCGCGTGGTAGCCGCCACCAGAGCCCGCCGCCGCGCACAAGGCACTCCCACGAGAGCCGTGTGAGCACCAAAGCGCAGAGAGAACGCCTCTGTTCGGTGATTGACATTTGCGCACCGCGCGCTCAATCGATGCCAACCCGCTGGGAGCCCCTACGCTGCCAGATGATGCTTATGGCTTCGCACCCGGGGACCCTATCGAGATTTATGGGTGGCGAGCCTCATTCAGAGCCCGTAACAATCAAGATCGACAGGTGCACCGACAGATGCATCAACCAACTCATCCCGAAAATCATCGAGGAACGCGCCTGGACAGCACCTAACTGGTTTGAGGCAAGGCCCTCACTTTGAATCACGATCGATAGCATGCTTAGATGGCGCGGAGATTCGCTTGGGGGTAATTCATCATGGAGCTATCTAATGAGCTCTTCTTTATTTTATTCAGCCTTGTGATGCTGACCGCGGTGGTCTGGTTTATCCGCAGCGCCAGCCGCTTCAAGGCGTGGTCGAAAGGTCGCGATGAGAACCGTAACGATTGGCCACCCTCAAAGCAGTCCGGGAACTAAACTCTGGGATACCAAGTCCCAGAGACACCTCACCGATACCACCAATCAGCAGCGAATGACGCCAGGCAAGGCCAACGCAATTGTATTGGCGGAGAGGGAGGGATTCGAACCCTCGATACGTTGCCGTATACACACTTTCCAGGCGTGCGCCTTCGACCACTCGGCCACCTCTCCGTGGGCGCGGATTCTAGCACAGCACCCCGAGGCTGTGGCCCCTCGCCGAACGGTTAAAAGGAGGTGCCGATCTCTAAGGAGAGGTGATACTTCTCGGATGTCTGGGGCCCATTAAGATCAAGGAAAACGGGCTGCGCATAAGCCAGTTCGGCATACCAACCCTTGCGGGAAGCGAGCCTTAAAAATGCGGTCAGATCGACCTGACTACCTCCAAAGGCGTTAGGGTTCGTGACCGGCGCCGGATACGGAAAGGCCGGGATCGGGACGCGAAGATCGCCGTCCTCTCCGTGGATGTCATCGCGCCAACGATAGTCTACGCGCACGCCCGGCTGAATGGTGCCCGCCTCCTTCCACACCGCCCAAACACCCACACCCGCCTTGTTTCCGAGGCGATACTGACGGTCATTAGTGCCTGTTCGCCACGTAAAACTCGCGTCCATTCCCCAGTCCCACCGCGATTCATATTTTCTAAAACTCAGAAAAAGCGGGAAATCCCATGTGCCCGAACCCAACTGCATCGTATAAGGAAGCTGTTGATTGCCCGGCGCACGCGGCGTGTCTCCTTCCTCATCTATAGAGCCCGTTGGTACGCTGATCCCACCCCCTATCTTCCAGACGCTGTTCAATGACTGCGCAATCCTTGAATCCATAACCAACGACACATCCCCCACACCTTCTGAGCTGATGTTGAAGGCGTCGTAACCTGGCACGATAGAGATGTGCTCCGTGCTCTGCATCACAAATGGCAGCTGCGCGCGAACCGTTAGGGTATTGGTGAAGTCATAGGCGATCCTGACAGCATGTATCTCCTGAGTGATTTCTGTAGGCACGACCGGGTAATTATTTTCGCTTCGGACATCCGCGCCGGGCGTAAACAGCACGTCCTCGTATGAGGCACTACGTGTGCCAATATAATATTCATCATAGTCGGCGATAGCGTAGGTATAGGATACATGCCACGCTTGCGCCGAGTCCTTGCGATCAGCGTCGCTCACTACATTCGCGTCAAACAGCTCCTCTATAGAGAGATCAAGCAAATCGGTGGGTACGGTTTGTGCAATCGCAGTATTTTCCAGGGCCAGCCAAGCAACGCCCGCCAGCAAGGCTGGCCGCGCCCTTTCAACATTGAATAGTTTCGCCATCATCGAGAACCTCCTGTGCTCAGATATCAGGTTTTATCCCTGTCAGACTCAAGCAAGCATCGAGCACCTCACTCAATGCTTCCGTACGGATAGGCTTGGTGAGATAATCCATCATGCCCTCACCCAGGTACCGCTCTCTGTCACCACTCATGGCGTGGGCCGATAAGCCAACAATGATACATTCGGGATGTAAGCCTTCGCTTTGCTGCAGTAATTTGATTTGCCTTGTCGCTTCAAGCCCATCCATTTCTGGCATTTGAATGTCCATCAGGATGAGGTCGAAAGCCCGCGCCTTAAAGGCTGCTATGGCCTCCAGCCCGTTACCAACTACTGCTGCCTCAAGGCCCCATTTCGCTAGCAATTCACGAATGATGAACTGATTCACCTCTGAGTCTTCTGCGATCAACACGCTAAGATCACTTCGCGCCAGCCGAGGGTGCTCGGTGCGCGCAGTGTCCGGAGCGGCTTCGGATAGACCAGGATTCGTCAATCTTTCCAGACGCGCCGATTCTGATCGGCTCTGCGCCGCAGACAGCACGGCTATTGAAGAACCCCCAAGCACGTTTCCTGAAGCGGCTAACAAGGGAATCTCAACCCAAAAGGTGCTGCCGGTCGCCGCTGTTGATGTGCAGCCGATGTCGCCCTCCATCAAAGTGACAAGTTGGCGCGCGATCGCTAGGCCAAGCCCCGTCCCGCCATGCTCTCGAGTAAGGCTCACATCCGCCTGATAAAACTCTCCAAAAATCCGGTCCAAATCCTCCCGATCAATGCCGGGTCCGCTATCTTTAACGCTAAAAACCAACGTTGAGGAGGTGCCGGAGCCCTTGACACCAATCTCAACATGCACCGAACCCACCTCGGTGAACTTGATCGCGTTACCAATGAGGTTCAGCAAAACCTGCCGCACACGGCCCGGATCGCCGATGACGCGTGCAGGGACCGCCTCACTCACGCTGAAGCCCAGCGCCAGATCCTTCTGGGCAGCCGGCTCTTGGAACAACGCCTCGATCGCGGTCAAGCTATCCCTCAAATCAAAGGGCTCTTTGATCAAAGTAAGGTGCCCCGACTCAATCTTTGTGAAATCGAGAATATCGTCAATGATGAGCAACAAAGCATCCGCTGATCGCTCGATTGTCTCGAAATAGGCTCGCTGCTGATCACTCAGCTCACCCTGCTTAAGTAGCGCGATCATCCCGACCACTCCGTTCATGGGTGTTCGAATTTCATGAGACATATTGGCCAAAAAACTGGATTTCGAACGCGCGGCTGATTCTGCTTGATCTCTTGCTTCCTCGAGCTCACGGATCATCCCTTTCAACTGGCGCTCGCGATCGCCAATACGCTCTAGCATTTCGTTGAAGGCGTCCACTACCGATCCCAGTTCATTCTGGACGCCGTAACTGAACCGCTGGCTATAGTCCTCTCGCTGAGTCACATCCGACATCATGTCAGCCAGTTGAGTCAGCGGCCGGGTAATCCCCGCGTTTAAACGCTTCGAGAAAAAATAAGCAGCCACCATCCCAAGTAGCCACAGCGCCACAGCGAGTCCAGATATCCAAAGAAACTGCACATAGACCGGCCAAAGATTGACCCTTATCGTCAATGCAGCGATTCGCTCTCCCTCCAACCATATTGGCTGCTCAAGCGCCTCAATCGTTGCAGTCGAAAGGGCCGCCGCGCCATCTCTTGAAGGCCCCTGATAGCTGGCAAAATGGGCGCCGTCGGCCAACCGCACCTCCGCTTCTAACACATCGACCACCGTGCTGAGGCCGTTCAAGAGTTCCGCCGCAGTGGCGGGATCGCGAAAAACAATCGACGCAGTGAGATTAGATGCCAGTACGCTCCCAAGCGCGGCGTTTCGGTCTATAACCTGAGTCCGAGAGGTCTCGAAGGACACACCGATCAGAACCAACAAAAATACGCCACCTACAGCGCTGGTAATGAACGCACCGACACTAGCGAGGTGGCGGTGAATGGAGGTCTGGTGACGTCTTTTAGTCATCCGGTCGCACCCCAACCACCTCGGAAAGTTGCAGTAGCTTGCTGCTCGCGCGGAGCCCGGCAGACTCAAGCGCGCCCACGTTCACTACCAAGTCGATGCGCGCACCACGTCGCTTGAGCTCTACCATGCCGCCATTTCGCGCATAACCCGGCTCATCACTCACCAACAGCGCCCGCCTTGCGCTCACGCGCAACACCGATGCAGCAGAGCCATACACAACGTCGCATTCCTCAGACGCTTCCGCGTCAATAATCTTTAGCGTCCTCCCCCACGGTTCCAACACCACCATTTCTGCCAGCAAGTCGGTGACTTCAGAGCGTTCAGTCGCACAGAAGGTAGTCGGCTGGCGTTCGTCTGACCAACTGACGAACTGTGGCAGACGCAGCAAAAAAACTGCTTTTAATTCCACTTCAGTGAGACCTGGGGCAGATTGGGTGGATTCTGAGGGCAATACCGAGAAGAAACAGAGCAGCGCGCTCATGAGAGCACGCACCCCAACAGGTTTAGAAGCCATGGACCCTACTGTCTTCCCAGCCGCTGGGGATTGACAGGAACCGCCTCGGTACTCCTCCAGGGAGTGATATCAATACCACCTCTGCGTTGGTAAAACGCGACGACCTGCAATGATGACGGGTTCAATAACAGCAAATCATCGAAGATCTGCTCGACGCATTGCTCATGAAAACCCTGATGGGATCGATAGCCCGCCAAGTAAGCGGCGATGCTGCGATGATCGAACGCTTCACCGGTGTAGCGTATCGATAAGCTGCCCCAATCCGGCTGCCCGGTTACGGGACACAAAGAACGTAAACTATGGCTTACCAAATGTTCTGACACAACATTTCCCTTCCCTGGTGAATGCGTCATCAACGTATCAGTCCTAATTCTCTCAGCCCCCGCGCCTATCGTGCAAGCCGGCAGATTTACACCGACGAGCTCCTCGGTAATGCTGGAAAGCGCTGTGACCGGCAGGCAATTGAGCTGCACACCTGTCCCAACCTGTGCCGATATGTCCCGGATTATCGTGTCCATGGCAACGGCATGATTCGCAAAGGCATGATGATTGAGCGAGTTCAGATAGAGCTTGAGCGATTTGGATTCCACTGTGGCGGGTGAGTCAGCGGGGATCGCGAGCCACCCTACCCAGTGGACAGGGTCGTCCCCAATGAGCCAGGAGAGCTCATAGGCGTGCCAGATATCCCAACCGCGGGCAGCGCGCTCCGACCGTCCTAATCGCTGAATGGGCTCAAGAATATTGGGCGCATACGAGGCGGGCGCGGAAACCCTTTGACCCAGCACGCCGCTCATCGATATCAGGTTCTCAGTCGCCTGCCGGTGCGCAGCAAATGGGCTGCATACAGATAGGCCAGCATCGTGAACACGCCGATCATACCGAAAGCAAATCCAACGCTGACGTCGCTGACACCGAGCACGCCAAATCGAAAGGCATTCACCACGTACACCAATGGATTTGCCTGTGACACCGTGGCCCAGAAGTCAGGTAACAGCTCAAGCGAATAAAAAACGCCTCCAAGATAGGTAAGCGGTGTCAGCACAAAGGCCGGTACGATATTGATGTCATCGAAAGTATTAGCAAACACAGCGTTTATCAGGCCGCATAACGAAAACAGGATCGATGTCAACGCGACTACCGACACCACCACCCAATAGCTGTGAATGTTGAGGTCAACAAATAACGAGGCGACGGTCGTCACAATCACAGCGACCAGCATGCCCCGACTCACCCCGCCAGAGACAAATCCCAGCAGGATGATGTGGTTGGGCGTCGGAGACACCAACAACTCTTCGATACTGTTGTTGAATTTAGAACCAAAAAAAGAGGAGACAACATTGGCATAGGAGTTCGTGACAATCGCCATCATGATAAGCCCCGGCACTACAAATTCCATGTAACTCACGCCGCCCATGTCGCCGATTCTCGAGCCGATCAGACTCCCGAAAATAAGAAAGTACAGCGACATGGTGATCGCTGAAGGCAGCAGAGTCTGCGTCCAAATCCGCGTATAGCGCCGAATCTCTTTCCGCATCAGCGTTAACAACGCCACGTATTGTTCGTATGGGCTCACGACGCCTGCTCTAGCAAAGACACAAACATTTGCTCTAGGCGATTTTCACGATTCCGCATGCTGAGGATCGTGACACCCTGCTCGTGAAGATGAGACATCAGCTGCGCAAGATCCTGGCCCTGCTCGATCTGAGCTTCAAGGCAGAAATCATCAACGCGCTGCAATTGAAAGCCCGCAACCTCCAATTTTGCCGGCAGGCACTCTCGCGCGTCGAGAATGAAGGTTTCCCGATGCAGTTCTCTCAGAAGGTTCTTGATGGACGTATTCGTAATGATCTTGCCATGATTGATAATGGCAATATTCTTGCAGAGGCTCTCCGCCTCCTCCAAATAGTGTGTGGTCAGAATGATCGTAGTGCCGGCCGCGTTGATTTCGCGTAAAAAATCGTACATGGACCGGCGCATCTCGATATCCACTCCCGCTGTAGGTTCATCCAGAATCAACACGCGAGGTTCATGCATCAAGGCTCGGGCGATCATCAGGCGACGCTTCATTCCCCCGGATAACATCCGGGCGCGCGTTCGCTTTTTATCGGTCAGGCCAAGCTTTGCCAGATAGATATCGATCCGCTGGCGCGCGGTGCTGAGCGGAATACCGTAATAGCCGGCCTGGTGAATGAGTATATCCTCAACACTCTCGAATACATTGAAGTTGAATTCCTGAGGTACCACGCCCAAATGACGTTTCGCACGGGGAAAGTCTTCATCAATATCTACGCCGTCTACGCGCACGGTACCAGCAGTTTTATTGACCAGAGAGCAGATCACGCCAATGGTGGTGGACTTTCCAGCGCCGTTTGGGCCCAGAAGCGCAAAAAAATCGCCGCTTTCGACGGTCAGGTCGATTCCCTTCAACGCCTGTAAGCCATTGGCATAAACTTTTTCCAGCCCTCGGATTTCCAGCGCATGCGGCATTATGATTTACCTTTATGAAGACAATACTGCGGGGGCGCGTAGTGTAACCAATCGCACCCCTCACCAGAAGGAATAGAAATTCGCCCTTGACTGGCCCTCAGGGGGTCACTAACATGCGCGCCTTCTGTTATTAGGATCATTGTCCCCTTCGTCTAGTGGCCTAGGACACCGCCCTTTCACGGCGGGAACAGGGGTTCGAACCCCCTAGGGGACGCCATATCCGCGGGAATAGCTCAGTTGGTAGAGCGCAACCTTGCCAAGGTTGAGGTCGCGAGTTCGAACCTCGTTTCCCGCTCCAAATCCCTATTAATCAAGCATTTGCGACACATCGCAGTCTCGATTTAGGAATCATGAGAAAATTGAGTGATCACCAACTGTCGGGGGGCTCATTCCGACGATCACCTACGATGTAATGGAAGCGTTTTAGGGCAAGCGCTATCTAGTTCGCACTGCGCCAGATATACGAGGCATTGCTGCGCGTGATTTGGGCTTAAAGTTGATGGGGCCGTTACCGACGGCACAGACCGTGCGTTACCGGATTATGTACGGTTCTAAAGAAACCTGGGAAGCTGACAAAAACCCTTTTGACAAAACCATGGGCGGTATTACCTGGCAAGGTTCGACAGGTCTTTTCTAGACACCTATGTGGATTGGGAATCCCGACCGGGGCCGTACGATCGATCCACCTGGCAATTTCTGATGGGCAAAAAGACCGAGCAATACACCTTGGATTTGGAATATACCAATCAGGATAGAGGCGAGGACCCGGATCTCGAACTTGCCACGCTGATAGGGGCCATCAAATTAGGTGGGCTATGGAGCCTGATAGCACAGCTACACCGTCTTTTCTAACCGAACGTGAAAGGCAATGACATTGCCTACATTCCTTTTGATCCCACTGCGAAAGCGACCAATCTGGTGGCAGCCGTGGAATATTGTTTTAATCAACATTTTACCGTAGGTCCCAACATTGTTTGGATCCACTACAGCGTCAATGAGCTGGGCGTAAAGCCTGATGATGATGTCCATCTTCGGCTGACGTTTTATGTGAACTTCGAGTAAGTGATGCCGGGCGAGCGACCGCGTCAAATCTATGGCCTTCCGATACACGAACTTGTCACTACAAGAGCACGTCGTAACCGTCAGAGCCACCTCGAAAGAGCGCACGATTAAGGAAAGCACCACCAGCTTGGGCGTGGCCAAATTCCACAAGCCCCATACTGGCATATCCGTCATAGTGAACTTTCAAGCGGGACATGCTAGCTGAGTGGAGGAAGGATTTCTGTGGCCGGCGCCTTGGTAGATGACCAGTCATACGATTTGGAATTCTAGTGGAGCACTGCGGCCTAAGTTCCGAGATTATTGACAACAGATAGGTAGGGACGCCATGTGCGCGGGAATAGCTCAGTGGCTAGCGCGCAACCTTGCCAAGGTTGAGGTCGCGAGTTCGACCCTCGTTTTACGCTCCACTCTTCGTCTGGCTCAGATTCAGCAATCCGACGAGTCCCCGTTCTGGGGATCAAATTTTATAGACAGACTGTTGATACAGTAACGCTGGCCGGTATCGGTCGGACCGTCGGGGAATACATGCCCCAAATGCCCACCGCATCGCTGGCACATCACCTCCGTTCTGATCATGCCATGAGTCCGGTCACTTGCCTCCTCGGTCACGCCTGCCGCTGCAGGCCGGTCAAAGCTGGGCCAGCCGCATCCCGCGTCAAACTTGGTATCCGACTGGAACAGCACCTCGCCGCAACCCCTACAACGATAGGCGCCCTTCTCCCAAGCATTCCAGTACTCTCCCGTAAACGCACGCTCGGTGCCTTTCTCTCTCAAAACATAGTACTCGTCAGGGCTGAGCTGCTCACACCACGCCGCATCATCTTTCTTCTCATCGGCCATACCAATCTCCTTATTCCTTCACCACCGTTATACCCAGACGCTCGGTCATCGCACTCACAGATCCAGATTGATCCGACATTCTAAAGGTTTGGCCTGTCCATTCAGTGGGCTGCTGGTAAGTCCTGCGCAAGTCATCGAATTTGCCGGCGGACAGGTCTGGATTTGCCGATCTTCGCAGCCTGACATCTTCACGCTGCAACGTGCTTTGGCCAATCAAGAACGCCTCCAGCCACTCTGCCGCATCGGCAATCGCCACATCGCGCATCAGTCGCATATCGAGGGACCGGGCTGCACGATCGTCAACATCATCGATCAACGCCATGATCTCAATGCCAGACCAGCGGGCCACCGACTGAGCGAGCATATCGGCGCCCCGCTTCTTCGCCGTCACTGAATGTCCCGCAATATGAGGAGAGACCCAACCGGCCTGCCGCAGCACTGCCTCGCCTAACAGAGGTTCACCGGGCCACGTGTCCAAAACGATGCTCATCGAACTCGAGAGCAGTATGTCCAAAGCCTCCTGCGTCATTAGGTCACCCCGGCCGGCGTTAATAAATAGTCCTCGCTCGCGCCTCCTCTTAGCCGCGAGGCACATCAGCTCGGCCTTTGTGGCGTCAATCAGACCATGAGAGGGATGCTCCGCTTCATCATGAAGCGCAGCGTGCAGGGTAACGACTGGCTGACAGAGGACCTCATCCAACGCTGCCCTCCTGACACATTCTGGCCAATGCGCTCGCAGCGGATCATAGCCAACAACATCACAGCCCAGACGGGCTAATTTCTGCCCAAGCCTTGTTCCCACTTCGCCCAAGCCGATGATCCCGACTGGCGCCCCAGCAAGAATGCACTTGAGTTGACCGGCCAGAGCAATAGCCGAGAGCACATACTCCACCACCGACACCGCATTACAGCCCGGTGCGTAGCACCATGTAATCCCCAACCTATCCATAGCCTCAGCGTCAATATGGTCATGCCCCGCTGTGGCCGTGCCGATAAAGCGCAAGCGACTGCCCGCAACAAGGCGCTCGTCCACCGGTGTAATCGACCTCACCAGCAAGACGTCGGCGTCGCGAACAACCGCCGCGCTGATGTCCCGCCCGGGAAGACACACCACCTCGCCAATGATTCGGTGCAACAGAGGAGTCAGTGGGATAGCGTCATCCACTACCCACCTCAACTTACTGGGATCCCTCGTCATGTAGGGAGCGAATCAGCGTGACCGGCATCATCACTCCCGTGGGAGCGGAGGCATCCGAGAAATCGCGCGGCCCTCGCGGGCAGCCCTGACAGCGCGAAGCGTTGTTGCCAGTGAAGAATGCGCTGCAGGAAATGTGCAATCTCCGCCCGGTTGGGCGAGCGTTCTACATTGTCTGCGCTCAGCGCAAACGGCAAGCCCGCGGCAGCACAGAAGATGGATTCGATTGCCTGAGGCTTTGCTTCAACGCAAAAAAAAGCGTCCTGGCGCTCACTATCGCGACCGTCTGGGCTATACCAATAACCGTAATCCGCCAACTGACGTCTATATGATCCCGCAACGCACCAGTGCGCAACTTCATGCAGCGCACTCCTGGCGAAGTCAGAGCGGAAATAAATGCGACTCGGTTTGCCAGGCAAAAAAAAGGGCTCGTCGACCCCCCCGGCAAGGATAGTGCAATCGGTCGACTCAAACTCCCGATTGAACAACGCCGAGATACGCTCTGGTGAAAGCGGCTCCAACCTTACCTCCTGCACAAAAATCAGCTGTCCGCTTTTCGGATGCGATAGAAGAACTGGTCGCCGTCACGCTCCGCCTGAAGCAATCCGTGCCCTAGAAATTCACAAAAATTCGACACATCCCTCTCTGTCGAGGGATCAGTCGCCCTCAATTCAAGCTCCTGTCCGGGCGTCAAACGCCTCATTGCCGCATAAAGCAGCATTACAGGTTCCGGACACTTAAGGCCCACCGCGTCAATTTTTTCCTCAGGCTCAGCCCATTCCAATTGATCAGTCCTGAGGCTTGATGAATCGCAGGGTCATCCTGTCACTCTCACCAATGGCGACATAGCGATCACGGTCCTTATCTCCCTCTGCGAGGGTCGGCGGGAGCGTCCAGACGCCTCGCGGGTAATCCTTGGTGTCGCCGGGGTTGGCGTTTATCTCGTTCCGGGCATCCAACTCGAGACCCGCCAGCTCCGCGAGCTCAATCACCTTCGCTTCGCTCACGTAAGCGCTACTCTTCATCTGCTCAATGGTCAGACTGTCATCCCCGCGATGCTGCACAATCCCCAGCACGCCACCTGGTTTCAGCGCCTCAGCAATAGCTGAAAACATCATTTCCGCCTGATCAGCGCGCAACCAAGAGTGCACATTTCTGAATGCAAGCGCGAGATCGACGCTGTTGGGGGTAGCCGGCGCCATGCTCGAGGGAGGCTGCAGTACCCCTACCGTCACCGCCCCATACACTTCGCCATCCTCACCCAGTTTTCTCAAAAATCCACCCAAAGACCGGCGAGCGTAATTGCCGCCGTTGGCGCTACTGTGAGCCGCGATCAACGCCCCATTGCTACGCATAAGAGGCGCCAATATTTCGGTATACCAGCCCCCTCCGGGTGAAACCTCCATCACCGTCATACCGGATTGGAGACCGAAAAATGACAATGTCTCTTGGGGATGTCGGTAGACATCACGCGCTCTGTTGGCGTCTGACCGATGCTCACCGGTCAACGCAGCACCCCAGTCAAGATCAGCGTGAGCAACACTGCTCATCACCAGACAAATCACAATCCCTAACCACTGTCCTCGAATCATTTCTCAGCTCCAGATCTGCCAAAACATTCACTGGCGACTATAACCAGCTTTTCACTGGCGGGCGACCGTGCCGCAAGTATTTGCGCTCTCACGCCTATGACTAGCGCGCCCGCTTGCCTCTGAGACGATTAATGCCCCAGCCAGACATTGCCGCCAACACCACCACGCTGCCCACCCCCAAAGTGACCCAACCGAGGTGCACCCACAAGGTGTTGGCCGAAACGCCAACAATATCAATAGCCCCCCAAAAAAGCGCAAGACATGCCAAGACCGCCAGAAAGACCGTCCGGTTGCGACGTTTGCGGATCATTGGGGCTCTGTGACTCCAGGAATCGGCGAAGTGGGCTGCTCTACGTCCGCGTTTTGCCCACGGTGCCGGAGCGCATGATCCATAAGTACCAGTGCTAGCATCGCCTCAGCAATGGGTGTCGCCCGGATGCCGACGCAAGGATCATGCCGCCCCGTTGTGATAACGGGGACTTCCTGTCCCGCTGAGTCGATGGTCTGCCCAGGTATCCTGATGCTGGACGTGGGTTTCAACGCCAGACTCATTGTCAGCGGCTGGCCAGACGAAATACCGCCCAACGTGCCACCGGCATGATTACTCATGAACCCCTTAGAGGTCATCTGATCTCGATGCTCACTGCCTAACTGAGTGACCACATCAAACCCGTCACCCATCTCAACGCCCCTAACCGCATTGATGCTCATCATTGCGTGGGCAATATCAGCATCCAGTCGATCGAAAACCGGTTCGCCCCATCCCGCGGGGACACCCTCGGCCACTACATTAATGCGTGCGCCTACCGAGTCACCCTGTTTGATCAGGTCTTGCATGTACGCCTCCAAACGCGGCACAAGACCCGCATCCGCGCAAAAAAACGGGTTCTTCTCTACGATAGTCCAGTCGTGTTCTGTCGCTCGCAGCGGACCCAGCGCGCTCAAATATCCGCGAATCTGCACACCATGACGCTCAAACAGCCATTTTTTCGCAATAGCGCCAGCTGCCACCCGCATCGTGGTCTCACGCGCGGACGCGCGCCCACCGCCCCGATAGTCGCGCACGCCATACTTCATATCGTAGGTATAATCTGCGTGAGCAGGGCGGTATATATCTTTAATTTTACTATAGTCTTTTGACTTCTGATCCTGGTTGAGCACCAGCAGGCCGATGGGGGTACCGGTGGTCAGGCCTTCAAACACACCAGACAGTATTTGCACTTCGTCATCTTCTTTGCGCTGAGTGGTGTAACGCGATTGCCCCGGCTTTCGGCGGTTCAGATCAGGCTGCAGATCTGACGCCTGCAATGACATGCCCGAAGGACAGCCATCAATGACGCACCCCAGAGCGGGCCCGTGGCTTTCGCCATAGCTCGTAACGGTGAAAAGCTTGCCAAAGGTATTACCAGACATCTGCGCCTCCTGCCCTTGATTATAGGATGCCAGCAGCTATCCAGTCCTGTAATTCCTGCGCACTCGCGACCGCCACGCCGGAGCCTCCCTGGGGCAGATCAACCCAGGTAAAGGGCACCCGGGGGAGCCGCCGCTCAAGCGCCTCAGCACTTTCACCCACTTCAAATACAAGCAGACCGTCCCGCGAGAGCACCCTCGCCGCATCTCTCAGCATCGCTACCGCTAGTGCGGTTCCCGCCTCCTCCGCCTCCAGCGCACCTCTTGGCTCGTGCGCATACTCTGGCGGCAATTGCGTCATCTCCGCCGCTGACACATAGGGCGGATTGGCCACTATCAGATCAACGCTGTCGGTGGCTAATGCACTCAGCAAGTCGGCGCGGCAACACGCGATACGGTCCACCGTGCGGGTCAGGTCGATATTTTCCGATGCAAGTGCAAGCGCTTGCTCGTCAATATCTGTCAGCAGCACTGTAGCAGCAGGAAAAATGTGCGCGGCTATAATCCCCAGACTGCCACCGCCACAACATAAGTCGACAACCGTATGCGGCGGACCCTCTGCGCACCACCAGGGTCGACACGCCTCTAGGAGCACCCCGGCGATAGGCGACCTTGGCACCAGTGCTCTTGAATCGCATCGGAACCGGATGCCTGCCAGCCAGGCTTCACCCAGCACATAGGCCAAGGGTAGCCGTTGCTCCATTCGAAGCCGGAGCATCTGCGATAGTCGAGTCGACGCCCCATCCGGGAACGGGTGCTCGAGCAGATCGGTGGTTTGTTCGGGCGCAAGTTCGGCTGCGCAGAGAAGTAGCGCAACAGCTTCGTCGTGTATCGACTCGTAACCATGGCCACAAAAAATATCAGCAGCGGTCAACGATTGAGTCAGTTGCGCTAATTTCGCTCCAAAACTACTCATAAGCAAAACTGCTCCAAAAATCGTCTAAAATGGTGGCACCTGCATGCTAACCTCAATTTCAGAATGAGGAGCACCGAAGCAGACGCTATAAACGAGATTTGGCACCGCTCCACCGCACCGTGCAAACGAAAAGTGCCTTTAACCAATCTGAAATCCCACGCAAGCAGTACTATAAGCAATAACGGCCGCACCAACCGGTAGAGGTAAAAAATGTCAGTCAATCCGCTTCAGACTAGCGTCCCCACTGCATTGCCAGGGTCTCTGACCCCGGAAGCCGTCGCTGTGAGAGCAGCGCTCCTTGAGCGCGGCCTTGAAACACCGATGACGCACAATCATCTGTCCCGTGACGAGCGCTACGCGATTATTCGCAACGCTTTCGGGGACGTCATGGATGCACTGGGCCTTGACCTCCGGGATGACAGTCTCGAAGAAACACCTCATCGAATCGCCAAGATGTACGTCGACGAAATTTTCGGCGGACTCGATTACGCGCAATTCCCAAAAATCACGCTGATTAAAAACAAGATGAACGTCGAAGAGATGGTGTGCGTCGAGGACATTGATCTTACAAGCACTTGTGAGCATCATTTTGTGACCATCGACGGCTCGGCAAAGGTTGCTTACATTCCCAACAAAACCGTAATCGGCCTCAGCAAAATCAACCGGCTGGTGCGCTTCTTTTCCCAGCGCCCTCAGGTGCAGGAGCGCCTTACCCAGCAGGTGTTGGTGGCTATGCAAACGCTACTGGACACCGAGAATGTTGCCGTAACCATCAGCGCGGTGCATTACTGCGTGAAAGCGCGCGGCGTAAAAGACGGCAATAGCAGCACGCGTACCACCTCGCTGGGAGGGGTGTTTAAGTCTGATCCCGCCTCCAGAGCAGAGTTTTTGAGCTAGTACCCGGCACCACCTCCGCTTTCAGGGACGAAGGCATCAGCCGTCTGTAGGGCCATTGCAGAGAAACCGATTAATATGCTCGGCAACAGACTGCGCCCCCTCCTCCATGTGAGTGTGATGCCCGCCCGGAACCACCCTCACTACTGCGTTGGCCAATCGCTCCAGCGCCGCTATTCCGGGCTTCAAGCTATCGCGGGTTTGACGCCCGCTCTCGGCAACGATTGCAAGCGTCTGGGCCGCGAGTGCCGAGTAGAAGGCATCGCACATTCCCTGAGTCAACTTGACCGCTGAAGCGTGGTTCAGCCTGGGATCGTGCAACAGCTCGAAGCCGTCGTCTTTAGATCTCAGAGCTCGAGGCGCTAGCACCCGTGCGCTTGCAGCAGAAAAACCAAGCTTCGCCCGGGCCGCAATAAATGCCTCGTCGTCATTGAACAAACGCGCCGTATACTGATTCAGACGAGCATGATCGAGTAGCGATTGCCTTAATTGCATTGCTGCCGAGGCTTCAGAAACGGGTACGGGCAACGCGCCATCTAACAGGATGAGATCAGAACAACGCCCGCCCAAGGCCGAGGCCAAAAGAGTCGCTATGGCCGCCCCTCTGCTGTGCCCCATCACCGCGACTTGCGATACACCCAACTGATTAACAATTCCTACCAACTGGGGGACATCATCCCAAATGTGGTAGGTAGCGTCCGCAGACCGATGATCACTGAAACCCTGGCCGGATAAATCGAGTGCTATGAGTCGAACATTATCGAGATGTGGCGCCAAAACAGAAAAGGACAGGGCGTTATCCAGCCAGCCGTGCAAAGCAAGAACCAGCTGACCCTCGGGATCACCCCATTCCAGCCCCGCATAGGTCAGACCATCAGATACGAAAGATATTGGCGTGCCCTGCTCGCTCACAGGCTGGCAACCCTTGGGTCAGGGCAGTGCCTTAATAACGTTGCTCCGCCCCTTTCTGGGCTGAGCACATCCAGCGTGGCACAGCCTCCGGGTAACAGCGGTGGCAACTCGGCGCTATCGCTCCACAACGCGATCAACCCAGCCACCAGAGGGTGATGAGACACCAATAAAATATGTGCGCATTCACTCAACGCGAGAGATTTTGATATCAACGCACCAACCTCTGGTGTCGCCACCACCGGCCGGAGCCACAGCGCCTCATCACAGTCTGATACACCGCAACCCTGTGCCAACCGCTCTGCAGTTTGACGGGTACGGATCAGCGGACTGAATCGCAACACATCCACCCTAGACATGCACTCCGCAACGAGCCACGCAGAGAACGCATCAACTGACGCGCTCAGTTGCTTGCGCCCTCGATCGGTGAGCTCGCGGCGCTCATCATCGAGGGCGGGCGCCGCTTCGGCATGACGCCATATGGTTACCAGCACTCCTACTTGCCACTCATCTCCACCAACAACTTATTCAATCGGGAGACATAGGTCGCTGGATCCTCCAGCGCCGAACCCTCTGCTAGAAACGCCTGATCAAGTAGAATCTGGGCAAGGTCCGCAAACCGCTCCTCATCAGCCTCTACATCCAATCGCTGTAGGAGTGGATGCTCCACATTGATCTCTAGCGTCGGCTTGGAGTCGGGCATTGCCTGCCCTGCCGCCTCCATAATCTTCCGCATTTGTGCGCCCATCTCATGCTCAGCCACCGTGAGGCAGGCTGGAGATGAAGTGAGCCTTGTTGTGGGTCGGATGGACTCGACGCGCTCTTGTAGCACGTCCTGCATTCGCTCAATCAGCGACTCACTGGCCTTTTCAGCCTCTTCCAGTGCTTTCTTGCTGGTCTCGTCGGCTCCCTCTTCGTCCCACGCTCCCTTGGCGCAATCTCGTAGCGTTTTTCCGCCATACTCACCGAGGTGGCTCATCAGCCACTCATCTACCCGGTCAGAGAGCAACAGTACCTCAATGCCTTTTTTTCTAAGCGCTTCGATGTGCGGGCTATTTTTTGCAGTGGCATGATTCTCCGCTACCACGTAATAGATGGCCTTCTGATCCTCGGCCATAGACGCTACATACTGCTTGAGAGAGGTGCGCTGAGTGGAAGCATCATCACGCGTGGAGGCAAATCGCAACAGGTCTGCGATCTTCTCCCGGTTGGCAAAATCCTCACCTGGTCCCTCCTTCAGCACCACGCCGAAGGTATCCCAGAATTGCTCGTAATCCTCTGGCTGCTTTGACGCCATCTTCGAAAGCATGTCGAGAACCCTCTTGGTCAATGCGCCTCGAATAGAGTCGACTTGCTGATTTTGTTGCAACAACTCTCTCGACACGTTGAGCGGCAAATCATTTGAGTCAAGCACACCTTTCACAAACCGGAGATACATCGGTAGAAAATGCTCCGCCTCGTCCATAATAAAAGTGCGTTGCACGTAGAGCTTCAACCCTCTCGCCGCGTCTCTGTGCCATAAGTCAAAGGGCGCCTGTCGGGGCAGGTACAGCAGCGAGGTATATTCAAGCTTGCCCTCCACGGCGTTATGGCTCCAGGTGAGCGCATCCTCAAAGTCATGCGAGATATGTTTATAAAACCCCTGGTACTCCTCATCGGCAATATCGGCACGACTTCGGGTCCACAGCGCCTTTGCCTCGTTAACCGCTTTCCACTCCGGGGCGGCCTCAGGTTCTGATTCTGCTGATTCATCCGCCGATGGCGCAGGAGGCTCAGGCATCATTACCGGCACCGAAATATGATCAGAGTATTTTTTAATCACTGATCGGACCCGCCAACTATCTGCAAACTCATCCGCATCGGCTTTGAGATGCAGTGTAATGGTGGTGCCCGGTTCGGGACGTTCAGCGGCGGCTACGGTGAACTCATCTTCTCCCGCGGACTCCCACAGCGTGGCAGACTCCGAGCCCGCCTTGCGGGTCAGCACCTCAACCCGGTCCGCGACAATAAAAGAGGAATAAAAGCCCACGCCAAACTGACCGATGAGCTGACTATCCTGCTTCTGGTCACCGCTGAGCTGCTCCATAAAGGCAGCGGTCCCAGACTTTGCAATCGTGCCAAGATTATCGATCACTTCATCTCTCGACATCCCAATACCGTTGTCATCAATAGTGATTGTCTTCGCCTCAGAATTGGCTTCGACACGGATGCGATAGCTGCTGACCGAAGCACCCAGATCGGGCTCCGCGATCACAGCAAACCGATGCTTGTCGACGGCATCCGAAGCATTTGAAATCAGTTCTCGCAGGAAAATCTCGCGATTGGAGTAAAGAGAATGGATCATGAGGTGGAGCAATTGCTTCGCCTCAGTCTGGAATCCCATCGTTTGTGTGGCTTCAACAGTCATGATCAAGTCCGCTCAAGGGTGTAGTGCAGAGTAAGTGGGGCCTGAGGACCATATTTCAAGGGCACTTACAGCCTAGTGCAAACAAAAAACCCGCCAATGGCGGGCTCTTCAAGCACGCGACTGCGCGTTACCAACCCGTTACCTCAGTCAGCGCGGCACCGATATCCGCAAGAGACCGCACGGTGCGCACACCTGCCGCTTCCAGTGCTGCAAATTTTTCGTCTGCCGTACCCTTACCCCCAGAGATAATGGCTCCCGCATGGCCCATACGCTTACCTTTGGGTGCCGTAACGCCTGCGATATAAGACACGACTGGCTTGCTGACATGACTACGAATGAAGTCTGCGGCCTCTTCCTCTGCCGTCCCGCCAATCTCCCCAATCATGACAATCGCCTCCGTCTGGGCGTCCTGCTCAAACAGGCCAAGAATGTCAACGAAATGGGAGCCTGGGATAGGATCCCCACCAATGCCGACGCAAGTCGACTGACCGTAGCCCACATCTGTTGTCTGCTTGACAGCTTCGTAAGTTAAAGTACCAGAACGAGAGACGATTCCAACCCTACCAGGCAGGTGGATGTTCGCGGGCATGATGCCGATCTTGCATTCGCCGGGCGTAATCACGCCAGGACAATTGGGCCCGACAAGGCGAACCCCCATCTCGTCACACTTTACCTTGGCGTCCAGCATATCGAGGGTGGGCACGCCCTCGGTAATACAAACGATCAACTCAATTCCTGCATTGGCAGCCTCGAGAATCGAGTCCTTGCAAAATGGCGCAGGCACATAGATGACCGAAGCCTCCGCGCCGGTGCTATCCACTGCTTCAGATACGGTATTAAAAACGGGAAGCTCCAGGTGCGTTTGACCCCCTTTGCCTGGCGTTACGCCGCCAACCATTTTTGTGCCATACGCCAACGCCTGCTCGGAGTGGAACGTGCCTTGTGAACCAGTGAATCCCTGACAAATCACGCGGGTATCGGAATTGATCAAAATACTCATTGCGCACCTCCCGCTGCGGCAACCACCTTTTTCGCTGCATCGGAGAGGCTCTCTGCCGCCTCAATATTCAGGCCACTGTCTGCCAACACTTTACGACCCAAACTTGCGTTATTACCCTCTAGCCGGACGACGACGGGCACTTCCACGCCCACCTCCTCTACTGCACCCACCACTCCCTCAGCGATCAGGTTACAACGAACGATGCCTCCAAAGATGTTGATCAGAACTGCCTGCACGTTGCTGTCGGACAGGATAATTTTAAACGCTTCGGTAACCCGCTCTTTGGTTGCGCCGCCGCCCACGTCCAGAAAATTCGCGGGCGATCCCCCGTGTAGTTTCACAATGTCCA
The DNA here is from genome assembly GCA_029242325.1 of Luminiphilus sp. Lineage (GTDB taxonomy): Bacteria > Pseudomonadota > Gammaproteobacteria > Pseudomonadales > Halieaceae > Luminiphilus. Next base: position 63,364 of record JAQWUD010000019.1, on the reverse strand, counting down.
TCGTGCCCATGGCCAGTCCAGCTCCATTGACCATGCAGCCAATGTTGCCATCGAGCGCCACGTAGTTCAGATCCCAGGCCGCAGCATGCGCCTCGCGCTCATCATCTTGAGAGGGGTCGTGCATCGCCTCAAGCTCTGGATGGCGGTATAAAGCATTGGAATCAGCGACAACCTTTGCATCGAGGCAGTGCAGATCGCCTGCATCGGTAATCACCAAAGGGTTCACCTCGATCAGCGCCAGGTCTTTATCCTGAAACAGCCTGGCCAGACCCATAAAAATGGCAACGAATTGCTTTATTTGTGCGCCGCTGAGGCCAAGGCGAAAAGCCAGATCGCGCCCTTGAAACGGTTGCGCACCCACTAGCGGATCAATCTCGGCCTTGAGAATTTTTTCGGGTGTTTCGTGGGCAACCTTCTCGATCTCCACACCACCCTCAGTCGATGCCATGAATACAATACGCCGACTCGCACGGTCAACAACTGCCCCAAGATAAAGCTCGTCAGCAATATCGATACAGGACTCGACCAAAATACAAGAGACGGGCTGGCCAGAGGCGTCTGTTTGATAGGTCACCAGTCTCTTGCCAAGCCACTGATCAGCAAACTCGGCCGCGGCCTCTGGTGAATCGACTAATTTAACACCGCCCGCCTTGCCGCGACCCCCTGCATGGACCTGCGCCTTTACCACCCAGCGTTCCCCACCGATTGCGCGCGCCGCTTCAATTGCCGCCTCAGCTGACTCAACAGCGTGCCCGGTAGAAACCGGCAAACCGTATTCAGCAAACAGGGCCTTACCCTGATATTCATGCAAATTCATACTTTCCTCTCTGGTTGTCCTCGGTTACCTACCTACTCCGTGGGAACCGAGGGCCCGCGGCAGCGAAGGGATACAGTTATTATCTTTTCGCTCTGTTCGCCATGTGCACGGCCCTTCCGTCGACTGCAAGCGCAGCCTCGTGCACAGCCTCGGACATTGTTGGATGGCCAAACACCATAAGTTGTAAATCTTCCGTGCTCGCTGCCATCTCCATGGCAATCACGATCTGTTGCACCAAATCCGCTGCTGACGGCCCCACAACATGCGCGCCCAGTATCTGATCAGACTCCGCATCGGATATAAGCTTCACCATACCCTCTGTTTCACCCGCAGCCTGAGCACGCCCGATCGCCATGAACGGAAAAGTGCCCACCTTGATATCAACACCTTCTGATCTCAGCGCCTGCTCGGTTTTACCGACAGCGGCCACCTCCGGATGGGTATAGATGATGGACGGCACTACCTCGTAGTTGAGCTGAGCGGCCTTGCCATGAATTCGCTCCGCCACCATGACACCTTCCTCTGAGCCCTTGTGGGCCAGCATCAGCCCGCGAACGATATCACCGATCGCCCACACTCCCGGCGCTTCTGTTGCACAGTGATCATTGACGAAGACGAACCCCCTCTCGTCAACAGAGACCCCCGAATCGGCGGAGAAAAGCTTGTCCGTCCGAGGCCTTCGCCCTACCGCTACGATAAGTTTGTCGAATACTTCAGATTTCTCCTCACCCTCAAAGGCGTAGGATACTGTGACGCACTCCGCTGTAACCTCGGCTCCGGTTACCCGAGCTCCTAGCCGAATATCCAGCCCCTGACGTCTGAAAATCTTTTCTGACTCTTTGGCGATCTCGACATCCATGTTGGGCAAAAAAGCATCCATTGCCTCGAGCATGATTACGTCGGCGCCCAAGCGAGCCCACACACTGCCCAACTCGAGTCCAATCACACCGGCGCCGATAACTCCCAAGCGCTCTGGGACCGCGTCAAAGGAAAGCGCACCAGTAGAATCCACAATGCGCTCGCCGTCTGTAGGAGCCGGTGGAATCTCGATCGGTTCCGACCCCGCCGCGAGCACCACATTTTCGGCCGAATAGACGTTGGCTACGCCATCATCCCCAGCAACCTCCACCTGACGATTCGCACCCAGCCGCGCCGCGCCAGAGATCACGGTCACACCATTGTGTTTAAGTAAGCCGGAGACGCCGCCGGTAAGCTGCCCAACTATTTTTTCCTTGCGCGCCATCATCGCAGCGATGTCCAGCGAGATATCTTTCACGCCAATGCCGTGCTCGGCAAGATGACCCGCTGCGTCAGCATACCGTTGCGAACTGTCCAGCAAGGCTTTGGATGGAATGCAGCCCACGTTCAGACAGGTGCCACCCAACTCGGGCTGCCCCTTGGCATTATTATTCTGCTCCACTACTGCGGTAGACAAACCCAGCTGGGCACAGCGAATGGCACAGACATATCCCGCAGGACCCGAACCAATGATAATGACATCAAAGTGACTAGACACGTGTTACCCCCATTCAGAGTTGAAGCAGAATCCGCGCGGGATCCTCAATCAAGCCCTTGATCGTTACAAGAAATTGCACAGCGGTCTTACCATCTACCAGCCTGTGGTCATACGAAAGCGCCAGATACATCATGGGTTGGATCACCACCTCCCCATTCATCGCAATCGGGCGCTCCTGAATAGAGTGCATGCCCAAGATGCCGGTTTGAGGCGGGTTGAGAATCGGCGTCGACAATAGCGAGCCGAACACGCCGCCGTTGGAGACGGTGAAGGTCCCTCCCGTCATCTCCTCTATAGTGAGCTTTTTGTCTCGCGCCTTGACGCCATAATCGTAGATCGCCGCCTCAACATCGGCGATGCTCATAAAGTCCGCATCGCGGAGCACCGGCACGACTAAACCCTCATCCACCGATACCGCTACACCGATGTCCTGATACCCATGGTAAACCACGTCCTCACCATCGATAGAGGCATTCACCTCTGGGAAGCGCTTTAATGCCTCGCAGGCCGCTTTCACGAAGAAGCCCATAAATCCTAGTCGCGTGCCGTTGTGAACGGCTTCAAATTGGTCGCGGTACTGTTTGCGCAACTTCATCAACGACGCCATGTTGACCTCATTGAAAGTGGTGAGCATGGCCGTTTGTTGCGTAGCCCCCAACAAACGCTCAGCAATTCTGGCCCGCATTCGGGTCATCGGCACACGCTTTTCAATTCGCTCGCTGGTGGGGCCGGTCAGTTCCAACGGCTGAGAGGCAGGCTGTTCCGCTAGCGATGCGGGCCGCTCCTGCTGAGCTTGCTGGCTCGCTACATGGGCTAGTACATCTTCCTTTAATAGACGTCCGCCTTTTCCCGTCGCCGCAACGTCGGGCGCATTCAGGCTGTGCTCCTCCAGCAAGGCGCGCACAGCAGGACCCATGGGGACGGGTTCATCTGCATCGGTCGCAGGCCTCGTGCGATCTTCTTCTGCCGCCGCATCAGCCGCTTCGCCAGGAGCACCACTTGCCCTGTCGGGGGAAGCCACCTCTCCCGCCACAAGGGTTGCCAGCAACGCTTCGCTGGCAATGGTTTCTCCCACCTGCACAAAAATCGATTCGATGACGCCTGGCTCAGGAGCCACCACTTCCATCACCACCTTGTCGGTTTCTATTTCAACCAGAAGCTCGTCCCGAGCAACGGCATCCCCCGCTTTTTTATGCCAGATGGCCACCACCCCGTCTGCCACAGACTCGGGAAAAGCGGGCGCTTTGATCTCAACACTCATGAAAATATCCTCAAAACTGAATTAAAAGCCCCAGGGCATTGGCCCCAGTGCCTCATCTATAAACTTTTCCTGCTCGCGCATATGAAGCGCTGAATACCCCGCGGCTGCAGAAGCGGACGGATCCCTGCCGACATATCGCAGGAACACATCTACCTTGTGTCGCTGCACGACGGCCCTGATTCGACTCTGCATGGCATACCATGCGCCCTGATTTTTAGGCTCCTCTTGCAACCAAACAACGTCCTCTACGTTCACGTAACGTGAGATCACCTCAAGCAGATCAACTCGGGGAAAGGGATACATTTGCTCAATGCGAATAATGACAATGTCATTGATGTCACGCTCTCGTCGCGCCGCTCTCAGATCGAAGAAAACCTTGCCAGAACACAGGATTACGCGCTTGACTGATTCGGCGTGAAGCCCGTCCGTCTCATCAATTACGGTCCTGAAGCTACCCTCGGCCAACTCATCAATGCCAGACACCGCCTCCTTATGGCGCAACAAACTCTTTGGGGTCATCACAACCAACGGTGTCCGTAACGGACGGATAGCCTGTCTCCTCAACATGTGGAAAACCTGAGCGGGTGTGCTCGGTATACACACTTGGATATTGTCTTCAGCACAAAGCTGCAGAAACCGCTCTAGCCGCGCGGAGGAGTGCTCTGGACCCTGGCCCTCGTACCCATGCGGTAACAGCATGGTCAACCCACAGAGACGGCTCCACTTGTTTTCCCCACTCGAAATAAATTGGTCGATAACAACTTGTGCGCCGTTGGCGAAATCACCGAACTGAGCTTCCCAGATCACCAAGACCCCGGGCGAGGTCGTGGCATAGCCATACTCAAAAGCCAATACAGCCTCCTCCGACAGGAGGGAGTCATAAATCTGGAAGGACGCTTGCTCATCACCGACATTTTGTAATGGAATCCAGGCGCCCCCATCACGCTGATTGCGAAGCACTGCATGACGATGACTGAATGTCCCGCGGCCCACATCCTGCCCGGTGAGGCGCACGGGAAATCCCTCGTCCAACAGAGACGCATATGCCATCGTCTCAGCAAATCCCCAATTCACTTCCTGAGCGCCCGCACCCATTTTGAGACGGTCATCCAACAACTTTCTCACAACGCGGTGGACGGAAAACCCGTCCGGCAACGACGCAGTGCGCTCGGACAGCTTTTTGAGGTCGCCAATAGGCACCTTCGTATCAGCGGCCAGGTCCCAGCGGTGATTAAGGTAGGGCGTCCAGTCGACAAACATCGCCTTGTTAGGCTTCGACACAAGCGAGCTGACAATCGGCTCGTCTCGCTCAAGGGCCTCCCGATAGAGATTCACCCATTCAGCATCTTCCTCGACACTGAGGAGCCCCTCAGCAATAAGACGCTGCGCGTAAAGATCTCTGGTTGTCGCCTGAGCCTTGATCTTGTCGTACATCTCCGGCTGAGTGACAGACGGTTCGTCGGCCTCGTTATGACCTCTTCGCCGATAACACACCAAATCGATCACGACATCCTTGTGAAACTGGTTACGAAAATCTACGGCCAGCTGCGTGACGAACACAACCGCTTCAGGGTCATCGCCGTTGACGTGAAAAATAGGCGCCTGGACCATTTTCGCAATGTCTGTGCAGTACTCTGTCGAACGCGCATCAGCTGGCTCGCTGGTGGTAAAGCCGATCTGGTTGTTAAGCACGATGTGTAAGGTTCCACCCGTCCGGTGCGCGCGGGTCTGGGACATCTGAAACGTTTCCATGACCACGCCCTGCCCTGCAAAAGAAGCGTCGCCATGCATTACTATCGGAACTACTGACTGGCCAACCCGATCAGAACGCCGATCCTGTCGTGCCCGCACCGAGCCCTCGATCACTGGAGAGACAATTTCCAAGTGAGAGGGATTAAAGGCCAGCGCGAGATGCACCTCCCCTCCGGGCGTCATCATGTTAGAGGAAAAGCCTTGGTGATACTTCACATCGCCAGACCCTATGTGAGTGACCTTGCCCTCGAATTCATCAAATAACTCAACAGGGTTCTTTCCCAAAATATTGACCAGCATATTGAGACGCCCGCGGTGAGCCATACCGATACATATCTCTTTGGCACCGTATCCGCCAACACGCTGTATTGCCTCCGACATGAGCGGGATCAGACTCTCACCGCCCTCCAGTCCAAAGCGCTTCGTGCCCGGGTATTTAGAGCCAAGGGACTTCTCCAGTCCCTCAGCGCTGTTAAGTTGTCTCAAGATTTGTAAACGCTGATCTCGTGAAAACTCGGGTGCGCTTCGGACAGCCTCCATCCGACTCATTATCCAGTGGCGCTCCTCCGTATTGACGATGTGCAGAAATTCGGCGCCTACCGTGCCACAGTAGGTCTTTTTGAGGTCATCCTGAATGTCGGCTAACGTGGCTTCAGAGCGACCGAAATAAACCGTACCAACCTGAAAGGTTGTGTCGAGGTCCGCCTCACTCAGCTCATGAAAAGAGAGCTCCAAATCTGACACCAAAGCGCGGGTTGCCAGCCCAAGCGGGTCCAGAGAGGCTTGCTGGTGCCCCCGCTGGCGGTAGGCAGAGATCAGCTGAACAACTCGCACCTGTTTGCGCTCATACTCGGTCGCATGAGCATCGTGCGCCACCGTGGCGTCTGTCCGCACGCGCATCTTCGAGATGCGTGCAAAGCGCTCGCGTAGAACCGAGTGCGGAACGTCATGTGCAGTGCGCGACGTTGAGTCCACTAAGGGGAGTTGATCGAAGTAGTCGCGCCATTCAGGTGCTACCCCATTGGGGTCCCTGAGATAGGTTTCGTAGAGCACTTCGACATATTCAGCATTGCCGCCGGCAATGTGGGATGTCGCCCATTGCGCCATCATGCCGGGCATTGGTGTCGCCTTGGTCACACAGTCTCCCCCATACGACTCGAAACATCAGGATACCGCGCTTACGCGCGTCCTGAGTCTACCACGGAGCGTAGTGTATGGAATTTTGCAGGAGATTACGCCGGTCCAATGTCGGCGTCAGGCTTAAAAAATGACGTTTGTGCTTTTAGAACACGTATTATTCTTTTCAGTTATGAGCCCCATAACCAGACGTGGGAGCCCATAAATTTTAGATATGGGATGCCCGAAGGCACTTACGTGGCCCGATTGAGCAGCATGCCCCTGATGTGCCCAATTGCCTTGGTCGGATTCAAGCCCTTAGGACACACATTGACGCAATTTTGGATGCCATGGCATCGAAATACACTGAAGGGGTCATCGAGCTTCGCGAGACGCTCTTCGGTCGCAGTGTCGCGGCTATCTGCAAGGAATCGATAAGCCTGCAACAGCCCGGCTGGGCCGACAAATCGATCCGGATTCCACCAAAAAGAGGGACAACTGGTTGAGCAGCATGCGCAAAGAATACACTCATAAAGGCCATCAAGCTGCGCGCGCTCTTCCGGGGACTGAAGACGCTCGATGGCGGGCGCAGGGGTCGGATTTTGTAGATAAGGCTGGACCTTTTCGTACTGTGCGTAGAAGAGGCTCATGTCGACTACGAGATCTCGAATCACAGGTAGACCCGGTAGCGGTCGAATCACTAGCTTGCCTCCTTTGACGGACTCCGAAAGCGGCGTAATGCAAGCAAGGCCGTTTTTACCGTTCATATTCAAACCGTCGGAGCCGCACACACCCTCGCGACAACTGCGCCGGTAAGTGACACTGCCATCGTACTCCGCCTTGATCAGCTCCAAGACATCAAGCACCATCAGGTCTCGATCGCCCGTATCGACCGTAAAGTCTTGCATATAAGGGGCGTTATCGGTCTCTGGGTTATAGCGGTAAAGGCTCACGTTTAACATGGATGGCGCTCCTGTCTCCCTCAGTAACTTCTGGCCTTGGGTTGAAACGTTTCAACAGTGTTCGGCGTGAAATTGACGCCACGCTTCGACACCCGCTTGCCCCCACTGTGATACAACGAGTGACATAGCCAGTTTTCGTCATCACGCTCGGTGAAGTCGTCGCGCGCGTGCGCTCCACGGCTCTCGTCCCTCGCTTCGGCAACTATAGCGGTCGCTTCGGCCGTCTCAAACAGATTCTGAAGCTCAAGGCACTCTATTCGGGAGGTATTGAAGGCTGAGGAGGTATCAGCCAAAACCACCGAATCAACCCGTTCCCGCAACGATGCTAGCTTGGCGATACCTTCGCGCATGAAATCGCCGGTCCGGAACACACCAAAATGATTCTGCATAATTTCCTGAAGCTCATGCCGGAGAGGCGCTACCGATTCGCCTTTCTCGCGATCATTCAGCGCTTGGAGTCGCGTATTGGCGGCGTCGATATCCGTCTGCGACGCATTGCGCAATTCGATACCCTCGCGCAAGGATTTTTCAATAAACAACCCTGATGCGCGCCCGAACACGACCAGATCCAAAAGGGAGTTCCCACCAAGCCGGTTTGCGCCGTGCACTGACACACACGCTGCCTCCCCACACGCGTACAACCCGGGGATAACCGCGTCGTTGCCGTCAGCATCGACGTTTAACGCCTGTCCGTGAATGTTAGTGGGAATACCCCCCATCATGTAGTGACAGGTTGGCACCACGGGTATGGGTTCTTTCACCGGATCAACGTGGGCAAAGGTTCGACTGAGCTCACATATACCCGGCAGTCGTGACTCCAGCACTTCCTCTCCTAGATGATCAAGCTTCAACTTGACGTGATCGCCATTGGGCCCACAGCCGCGACCTTCCAGTATCTCCATCACCATTGAGCGGGCAACTACATCGCGCCCAGCAAGGTCTTTTGCGTTGGGTGCGTATCGCTCCATAAAACGCTCGCCATCTTTATTGATAAGGTATCCGCCTTCGCCACGACAACCCTCGGTCACCAAAGTACCCGCGCCGTAGATTCCGGTCGGGTGGAACTGCCACATTTCCATGTCCTGAGCCGGCACTCCTGCCCTGAGGGCCATACCCATGCCATCACCCGTGTTGATATGTGCATTAGTCGTAGACGCGTAAATCCTACCCGCACCCCCCGTTGCAAACACCGTCGCCTTGGACTTCACGTAGACGGTTTCACCCGTCTCAATGCAAATTGCGATCACTCCCACCACTGCGCCGTCTTGGTTCTTGACCAGATCGACAGCAAACCACTCGTTAAAAAATACGGTCTCGTTCTTGATATTGTTTTGATAGAGGGTATGCAGTAGCGCGTGACCGGTGCGATCAGCTGCCGCACACGTTCGCGCTGCCTGCCCTCCTTCACCGAAGCTCTTGGACTGACCACCAAAAGGCCGCTGGTAGATCCTACCCTCCTCGGTCCGGGAAAAAGGCAAACCCATGTGCTCCAACTCGAATATGGCTTCCGGGCCCACCGAGCACATGTACTCGATCGCATCCTGGTCGCCAATATAATCAGACCCTTTGACCGTGTCGTACATGTGCCAGCGCCAGTCGTCGTCGGGGTCCGCACTGGCGATCGCACAGGTAATACCGCCCTGCGCAGAAACGGTATGAGAGCGCGTGGGAAATACCTTAGAAATCACGGCCGTTTTATAGCCGGACTGCGCCAACTGAAGAGCAGCTCGCATACCTGCACCTCCGCCCCCAACAATCACCGCATCAAATGAAATCGTTCTCATAGCACTCTCTATCGCACTCTATTTGCTTGTCTGGCCCGCAAACACAACGGGGCGTGTCTGAGGCCCGGGTCGGTACCCGCTATTAACTCCAGACAATAACGACCGCCCAAATCACATAAGCGACGAGTGCGGTCGACGCCCACAGCTGACAGGTGAGTCTGATGACATTACCTTTCGGCCCTAGCATGCGTTCCGTTAAATAATCAGTAAACACGGACCACAACCCAATCCAGCTGTGTGCCGCTAAAGACAGGGCTGCCAGCAACGTGAACACCTTCATCCATGTTTGCTCGAACAAGGACTCCCATGAAGTGTAGTCAACTGAACCCAGTAACTGGTAGGCAATCAAAATAAAATATGCGAGCAAAATAATGGAAGTGACTCTCTGGATCAGCCAATCCGACAAGCCTGTGCGGCTAAAACTGGTGACTGACGTTACCATAGGGCAACTCCCCAAAGCGCTGCTGCGAAGGCCGCAAGGACGAAGACAACTCGCGCGCCAATGACGCCGCCACGCATCGTTTCTCCGAAACCTGCGTCCATCACCAGATGCTTCAGACCCGCCAACGCGTGATAACTCAGGGCAGATGCAGTTGCCCAGATAAGCAACTTCGCCCAGAGAGAAGCTAAGGTATCGGCGAGCGCGTCAAAAGAAGCCTCCGAGGCGAGGCTTTGATCAAGCGCCCACAGCATCAGAAAACTCGCCACGAACATCGCGACACCTGTTACGCGATGCGTGATCGATGCATAAGCCGTAATGGGCAAATGTATGGTGCCCAAATCCAAATTGACGGGACGCTGGTCCCTTGAAGTCGGTCTCACATTGTCTCTCAGGATTGTCTCGTGGTTTGCGAGTGGGTCCCGTCTAACTCAGGAACCTTTCGGCCACGAAGTATAGGTGGGCGATCGGGCGATTACAATTTCTGCCAAACAAAATTAGCGCGCGCCCTCTTCCAAATTGACATGTCCCGCGCTCGCGATTAGTTTGGCAACCTCTTACTCTCACGGCGGTAGACAGCTAAATGTCCGAAACGAAAGCGACTCTTAAGATTACACACGGCGACGGCTCGGAAGAGTCAATAGATCTCGCTGTTTATGCGGGCAGCCTTGGCCCCGACGTGGTGGATGTGGGCAAACTTACCGCGAACGGCTATTTCACATACGATCCTGGCTTTACCTCCACAGCAGCGTGCGAATCACAGATTACGTTTATCGATGGTGAAAAGGGCGTGTTGCTCCACCGCGGGTACCCTATCGAGCAATTGGCGCAACACTCGGACTACCTTGAGACATGCTACCTACTCCTGAACGGCGAACTCCCCACCGCCGACGAAAAGAAAGAGTTCGTCGACATCATGACTCGCCACACTATGGTGCACGAGCAGATCAGAACTTTTTTCAACGGCTTTCGACGTGACGCGCACCCCATGGCAATCATGTGCGGGGTCGTTGGAGCCCTCTCTGCGTTTTACCACGACTCAACGGAAATATCGGATCCCTGGCATAGAGAAGTCGCGGCGTTCCGGCTGATTGCAAAAATGCCCACCATTGCAGCCATGAGCTACAAGTTTTCCATCGGACAACCTTTTATGTATCCCGATAACAGCCTAGATTATGCGGCGAATTTCCTGAATATGATGTTTGGCAACCCATGTGAGCCATCCCAGGTTTCCCCGACTATCGCTCGCGCCATGGACAGGATTTTTCTGCTCCATGCAGACCATGAACAAAACGCGTCAACCTCTACGGTAAGGCTCGCAGGGTCCTCGCAGGCGAATCCATTTGCCTGTATCGCGGCGGGCATCGCGGCGCTATGGGGCCCTTCTCATGGCGGCGCTAACGAGGCTGTTGTCAAGATGCTGGAAGAAATTGGCTCGGTTGATCGCATTGACGAATTTATTGCGCGCGCAAAAGATAAAGACGACCCCTTCCGGCTTATGGGGTTTGGGCATCGGGTCTACAAAAATTTCGACCCCCGCGCCAAGGTAATGAAAGAGGCGGCCGATGAGGTGTTGGCCGAGCTGGGCATAGAAGATGAGAACCTAGAAATTGCCAAACGTCTTGAGGAAATTGCGCTCAAAGACGGCTACTTCATCGAAAAGAAGCTTTATCCCAATGTCGACTTCTACTCTGGCATTATTCTCAAAGCACTCGGTATTCCCACCTCAATGTTCACAGTAATCTTTGCTATTGGCCGAACGGTCGGCTGGATCGCACACTGGAACGAGATGATTGGCGGCGCGTACCGTATTGGACGACCTCGGCAGTTGTACACCGGCGAAAAGCAACGAAACTTTGTGCCGCTGGACCAGCGATAGGCACACAGATGACCACGCTTGCGGCCATTACAGGATCGGGTTTGTATACACCGACAGACGCCATCAGCAATGAGGAACTGGTGTTGTCTTTTAACGCGTGGGTAGACCTCCACAACGAGCATCACGCACGAGCAATAGCCTCAGGCGAGGTCGAAGCACAAACCTATTCCTCAACCGAGTTCATCGAAAAAGCGTCAGGCATCAGAAGCCGCTATGTCATTGACAAGAGAGGCATCCTTGACCCGAACACAATGGTGCCTTGTATTCCGGAACGACCAGACAATGAACCCTCAGTAATGTGTGAGATTGCTTGCCGAGCAGCAGAAGAAGCATTGGCGAGCGCTGGAATTACCGCTGACACGCTGGACGCAGTTATTGTGGCTGCCTCCAACATGCAGCGCGCCTACCCGGCCATGGCGATCGAAGTACAAGCCGCACTCGGCGCAAAGGGGTTTGCTTTTGACATGAACGTGGCCTGCTCCTCAGCTACCTTTGGCATTCAACAAGCCAGCGACGCGATACGTTCCGGAAGCGCGTCACGGGTTTTGGTCGTCAATCCAGAAATTTGCACGGGCCACCTCAACTTTCGTGATCGGGATTCACATTTCATTTTCGGCGATGTCGCAACGGCGGTAGTCGTTGAATCTCCGGAGAGTACTTCGGCGTCAGCTTGTTGGGAAATCATCGACTCACGCCTGCAAACACTGTTCTCAAATAATATTCGCAATAACTTCGGTTTCCTCAACCGTGCCGACGAGCGCGGCATCGGTGATATCGATAAGCTCTTTGTGCAGGAAGGCAGAAAAGTGTTTAAGGAGGTGTGCCCTGCCGTAGCGGCTCAAATCAGCGCACAGTTGGAACGATTAAGTATTGCGCCTGACAGCCTCAAACGCATCTGGCTGCATCAAGCTAACCAAAATATGAACGACCTGATCGCACGAAAAATCTTTGGACGGCAACCCAGCCCCAGAGAAGCGCCGACCATCCTGGATGAGTACGCCAATACCTCTTCAGCGGGATCAATCATTGCATTTCATAAACATAATAAGGATCTCGATAGTGGCGACTTGGCTGTGCTTTGCTCTTTCGGTGCGGGATACAGCATTGGCTCGATAGTGCTGCGGCGTCGAGAGTCAAAGTAGCGAGTCAGGCCCCCGTGGCAGTTATCTCGTTCACGGCATGCAAAAACTGATCCGTTTCTTCCGCGGTACCCAGCGAAATCCTGAGCCACTCCGCGATAAAGGGCGTATCCCAGCGGCGCACCAATATATTGCGTTCCCGCAGCGCATTGAAGATTTTCTTCCCCGACATGGCGGGATGCTTTACGAACACAAAGTTCGACTGCGACGGCAGAACCACAAAGCGCAAAGCTTGAAGGCCTTGCGACATTTTTTCACGGCTATGGGCGATCACCGCTGAGGATCGATTAAACCAATCGACATCTTCGATGGAGGCGGTCGCCACCGCCTGCGCTAATGCGTCAATGGGATACGAGTTGAAAGAATCCTTGATCCGCACCAAACCCTCAATCAATTCGGGGTGCGCCAACGCATAACCCACGCGTAAACCCGCGAGTGCGTGACTCTTAGAAAGGCTTCTGGTCACCACAAGATTATCGTAGTCGCTGACGAGAGGCGCTGCGGTCTCTGCGCCAAAACCAAAGTAAGCTTCGTCAATGACTACGAGCCGATCCCGATTACTTGCCACTAACTCCTCAACCTGCATCCGTTTCAGAGCCAAACCCGTTGGGGCGTTGGGATTCGCCAGCACGATGGCACTGCCGACTGCTTGCAGCGCATTCAAATCAACCGAAAAGTCATCACACAAGGCAACCTGATTAAGCTGGGCGCCATACAGCCGACTCCAAACCGGATAAAAACCATAGGTTGTCTTCACAGTGGTGAGTTCGCGCCCTGAAAGAAAAGCCGCCCAGACATGTGCCAACACTTCATCTGAGCCATTGCCTACAAAAACCTGCTCTGGCCCAAGGCTTTCCCGATTTGCAATTGCGTCTCGTAGGCGACGCGCTGTCGGGTCGGGGTAACGGCGGAGCTGATCCGGGTCCACTGAGGACAGCACTGCCATGGCGCTCTCTGACGGCGGTAACGCGTGTTCGTTTGTATTGAGTTTAAGCAGCGTCTGTGAACGCGGCTGCTCACCTGGCACATAAGGCTTGAGGGCTTGAACTGTGTCTACCCAGAACCGACTCATGAGACTGATCCCCGATGTTTACGCGGCGCCATGCTAACCCCTCAATAAGTGAAAGTCAGGTCAGAGACGCAACTCACCCGTAATCGTCAATACCACCTGGCGATTCTGGCGCCAATTCGGTGCGGCTGGCCGGGAATACCAGTCGGAAACAACTGCCCTTGCCCAACTGACTATCTACGAACAACTTTGCGTCGTGCGAAACCGCGACGTGTTTGACGATCGCTAGGCCCAAGCCTGTGCCCGATCGCTCTTGACTGCGACTTTTATCTACACGGTAGAATCGCTCAGTCAGCCTCGGTATATGTTTTGCGTCGATTCCCAGCCCCTTGTCTTCCACTAACAGCGCGGGACCCACTGCCGTATCAATCCACTTAATCGTTATTGAATGCTTATCACTATACTTCAAGGCATTCACAATTAAGTTGCTAAAAGCGCTCAGTAGCTCAGCCTCGTCGCCCAATACACTTTGCGGCGAGTCCAGTTTTAGCTCTAGCTTGCGCTCCGGCCAAGCTAAGGATAGCTCCGCAACAAGTGTTGAAAGCAATTCGCTGATGTTTATCAAATCCTCCTTTCTTTCACCCTCGACGCTCTCAATTCTCGATAGCCACAGCAGATCCGCAATCAAATTTTCCATTCTGGCAGCTTGGGTATCCATAGATGCCAATGAAGCCTGGAGCGTCATTTCTTTTTCTGACACAACGGATTGTAAGGTCTCGATGTATCCCTTGATGACGGTAAGCGGAGTGCGGAGTTCGTGGGAGACATTGCCCACGAAATCGCTGCGCATTCGCTCCAACTTATCTTGGGCGGTGACATCCTTAACGAATACCAGGCTATCGTGGACGCCAAAACGCGAAAACTCAAACTGCAAACAAAATTCCGGATCAGGCCCCGGCTTTATCCTTAGTGGTTTCTGAAAGTTTGCCTGACGCATGTATTTCTTCAGTGATTTTCCCGGAATCACCTCTGAAAGGAGCCTGCCCTCCTCCTCAGAAAACTGAATCCCGAGTAGGTACTCCGCGGCGTCGTTGCACCAGACCAGCTCCAACCGCACGTTGACGATCAGTGCGGCCTCGCGCATGGATGCAAGTGACTCTTTGGCATAGGGCTGAGCACGTGATGCCGACTGGGAGCCCTGAAGGCTGCGGCTTCTCAGGACATACACGTCACGCAGTACACCGCGGACACCCGCATTGCCGATCGGTGGAAGTTCATCTGGATTAGCAAACCAACGATACATCCGCGACAACTGCCATCCCCATGAGATCAAGAGAATAGAACTGGCCGCAGCAACACCTATGAGAATATCTGCGGTGATCAACCCACTGATCGAGCCTGCGATAATGGAAAGCAGCAAGCGGCGGGCTTCAAGACGAAAAAACCCGAGCCCGGTCACAACACAGCCAAGTCTCTGGACGAGAACCGGTAGCCCGTGCCGCGCACGGTCTGAACCAACTCGCCGTAGGCGGGATTGCCGGCTTGCAACGCCTTTCTCAGGCGACGGATGTGCACGTCTACTGTTCGCTCCTCCACGTAGACATTCGTCCCCCAAACGCGATCCAGCAGCTGGGAACGGGAGTAGGCTCGCTCTGGATTTTGCATAAAAAAATGGAGCAATTTGAACTCTGTCGGGCCCATGTCCAATGCTTTACCGCTGAAACTTACTCGCCTGTTATCCACTTCCAGAACCAGTTCGCCCACCCGTACCTCCGAGGCGGCCTCGTCACTACCCGTGCGTCTGAGGATCGCACGCATTCTTGCAATCAACTCCTTGGGCGCGAAAGGCTTGGTGATATAATCATCAGCCCCGACTTCAAGCCCCTGAATCACATTGTCCTCATGGGTTTTTGCAGTGAGCATGATCACGGGCAAGGCCCGAGTTGCCTCATCTTTCTTCAGTCTTCGCAGCAACTCTATGCCACTTCCACCAGGGAGCATCCAGTCCAATAAAACAATGTCGGGTTGCTCCTCGGTGATCATCCGATAGGCGCTGTGAATCTCTGCGGCCTCAATACACTGAAAATCAGACAGCTCGAGAGCCAACTTCAGCATCTCTCGGATACCACGCTCATCATCCACCAACAGGACTTTTTCGCCGCTCACTTGATCTCCCGGGTGCTTCTTTCTTCACTGCTGATTACAAGCATTACACCCGATTTTTGTGACATTCTAGTGACATTAACCACGCTGTTTTTAGCTGCAATTACCACCGATCAAACCAGCCGCGAGGCTCCAGCTCCTCTGAGCAATCCTGCAATTGACTGTTGTACTGCTTCGCCTGACGATCAACCTTCCTAGCCACATCGACCAACCAGTCTTTTGATCGATACGTTTGCCGACGATAACCCCCATGGCCCTCATGGTAAGCGAGGTAAAGCCGGAACGCGTCCTGCTTATCGATGCCCAACTCTCGATGGGTGACATCGTTGTACCAGCCTATGAAATCGATCGCATCGCCAAAATCATCGCGATCCGCACTGTAGTTACCAGTACTACGCTGATACCACTCCCAGGTGCTCTCCTTCGCTTGAGAGTATCCATATGAATCTGACGGCCGCGGGCCAGGAATTACCCCCCACAGCTTTTTCCGGGGCGGTTTCGCCGTTGCTATGAATCGAGACTCCTGATGCATAAATGCCATGG
Organism: Luminiphilus sp.; assembly: GCA_029242325.1. GTDB lineage: Bacteria > Pseudomonadota > Gammaproteobacteria > Pseudomonadales > Halieaceae > Luminiphilus. The sequence goes on along the minus strand of JAQWUD010000019.1, from coordinate 46,984 downwards.
AGATCGAGACAGGAACGCCCCATCGCGCACGAGATTCTTTGGCATCTTCATACCACCCCGATTTCTCCCGAAAAATATCGCAGACATTATCGACCTGCTCCGGGGGTGCAGTCGCGCATGCCCCCAAAGCCATGAGCACCACAACGCTTACCAAATAACTAACCCATCGCACCACAGCCACTAAGTTTCCTCCAACAATTCCAGCAACGCCGTCTCATCCAGAATAGCAATACCCAGCGCCTCAGCCTTCTTCCTTTTGCTTCCCGCGCCCACCCCTGCAACCACACTCGTGGTCTGACTGGAGACGCTGTTCGCCGTCTTCGCGCCAAGCGCCCTGAGTCGAGCCTCAGCGTCACTGCGCCCCATGCTGTCTAACTTACCTGTGACAACCCAAGTGGTCCCCGCCAGAGGCCCATCACCCGAGGCGGCACTGATCTCTGGCCATCGAACGCCCGCGTCAAGCAGCTTCTCCAGCACCCCGCAATTGCCCTTGTCAGCGGTAAATCGAAGAATATGCTGCGCGACAACAGGACCCACATCGTCAACACCTTCAAGTATCTCGCCGTCTGCGCGCAATATGGCCTCCAGGGTGAGAAAATGCTCAGCCAGCGCTCTGGCAGTTGCCTCACCCACTTCACGAATACCCAACGCGTAAATAAATCGGGGCAACGTGGTGTCTTTGGCCTGCTCAATGGCCCTCAGCAAGTTGGCGCTGGATTTCACCCCCATTCTATCCAGTGAACTCAATGATTGCTGGTTCAGATGAAAGAGCTCCTCTAACGAACCGACCAGCCCCTCATCCACCAGCTGGTCAATTAGCTTATCGCCCAAGCCGTCAATATCCATGGCCTTCCGGGAGGCAAAGTGTTTGATCACCCCTTTCGATTGCGCTCGGCAGGTCATGCCGCCAACACACCGGATCACCGCTTCTCCGTCCTCCCGCTCGAGCGGACCACCGCAATCAGGACAGCGGCTGGGAAAGATAATATCGTGTGCAACGCGCTGCGCTGCGCCTGAATCACTGTCTGGCAGCACAGAGACAATCTGCGGTATTACATCCCCTGCGCGCCGCACTATCACAGAGTCACCAATCCGCACGCCCAGTCGATGTATTTCATCTGCGTTGTGCAAGGTCGCGTTACTCACGGTGACACCGGCCACAAACACCGGCTCGAGACGGGCAACGGGCGTTATCGCACCAGTTCTTCCCACCTGAAAATCGACGTCGAGTAGCCGGGTGGTGACCTCTTGAGCAGGAAACTTCCGGGCTATCGCCCACCGAGGCGCACGCGAGACAAAACCGAGGCGTTGTTGCTCAGCCAAACCGTTCACCTTGAATACAATGCCATCAATATCGAAGGGCAAATCGTCCCGACGCTTTGCCAGCGACTCGTAATAACTTTCACAAGCGTGGATGCCCGTCACCGTCTTCATGTGTTCGGAAATGGGAAGACCCCAATCGTGTAATTGATGCAATGTCGCGTCGTGAAAATCCGGCAGATCGCCCTCCACAACTCCCACCGCATAAGCCGTAAAAACCAAAGGTCGTTTCGAAGTGATGCGAGAGTCCAGCTGTCTCAGGCTACCTGCGGCCGCATTACGAGGATTAACGAATACTTTCTGTCCGCCGGCTCTTGCTCGCGCATTCAGCTTCTCAAACCCAGCGCGCGGAATGACCACCTCTCCGCGCACCTCTAGGTAGCTGGGCACTTGCGTGCCCTGGAGGGATAAAGGCACGTTGCGAATAGTTTTCACGTTGGCCGTCACGTCCTCTCCCGACGCGCCATCACCTCGGGTAGCTGCCTGCACCAATACGCCGTGTCGATAGATCAGACTCACCGCCACACCATCGAGCTTGGGTTCACAACAATAATCGGTCGCGCTCTGCCCTAGACGATCTAGCACACGTCGATCAAAATCGACGAGCTCCTCACCCGAGAACGCATTATCGAGAGACAGCATCGGCATGCGATGAGCGACCGTATCGAAGGCATTCAGCGGGGTTGATCCCACCCGCTGAGTCGGCGAGTCCGATGTACGCAGCTTCGGATAACGCGCCTCAAGCTCCTCGAGCCGGCGCATTGCCGCATCATAGTCGGCATCGGGCACCAGGGGTGAATCTTGTTCAAAGTAGGCGGCTGACCACGTCTGGAGCCGATCTCTCAGCGCCGCAATCTCTTCTACCTCGGCCGTCATAAAAAAGTCAGCTTCGGCGAACGAGTAGCCGCCGCTCGAGCTCCCTAATCTGTTGCCGCATGTGCTCCAGACTTTGTCGTGTTATCACACTGCGGGTCTCGTCCTGAATGTCGCCACCCAATCGCTTCACCACAACTTTTGCCGTCTCATACATGTAATCGAAGGCTTTTAGCATGTCTGTCGGGCCAGGCAGGGTGACAAAAAACATCAATCCGCGGGTCTGTAGTGGCTCCATATTATCGATATCAAACACACCCGGTTTCATCATGTTGGCAACACTGAACTCAATGGGCCCTCTACCAGAGGCGCGTTCATGTCGATGGAAAAAGTCCATGTCACCAAATCGCAAATCACAGGCCAATAATGTTTCCAGAATGTCAGTCCCCGAGAACCCCTCTTCCGTTGTTGCCACAACGTAAAGAATAAACACATGTGTGTTCGCGCCGCGCGGAAGGCGGCCATGCTCCACCTCATCCGCCTCATCGACCTGATCGGGTTCCAGCGTTTCTAGCCAGTCCACCGTCTGTGACCCCTCCGCTGCCGCGGCCGCTTCCCCAGCCAAAATCGAAGGCTCCTTGGATGCTGACTTGACTGTCCGGCGCCGTTGCATGGATGTGGAGGGGGGTCCCGACCCATCTGAACCTGCCAGATGAGGCGAACTCCCCGGGAGCTCCGCATCGCTGTCAAAAGCGGCTTCCTCCTGAAGCGCGCGGTCAATGGGATCGAGATTATCGAATTCAGTGTCTGCACCATTCGTTTGCGCAAGCGCATCCATCGGAGGGAAGGCGGGCCCGTGTTCTGGCTCGTCAGCCGGGTCGAACAAATCGTCTCGCCGAATAATCCGAGCGCCTCCATTCGGCAATTCGGTGAGCAAATTAAAGGGGTCTTCTGCGTCCCCAGACTTCGAGCGATCAATCCTCGCATTGAGTCTGATTTCAGCTCTCCGCTCGCCCCAGAAACGCCTCAATGAATCCACCAATACGGCGGCAATCATCAGTCCACCAATGATTACCATCCAATGTCGGATCGATAGCTCTTCCATTCGGCGATCCCTAAGTGGCCACCAACTGCGCCGCCTGTTCGACATCCACGGTCACTAGGCGTGAAACCCCAGGCTCCTGCATGGTTACCCCCATCAGCTGATCGGCCGCTTCCATCGTGATCTTGTTATGCGTGATGAAAACAAACTGCACCTTTTCAGCCATTTCGCGCACCATTCTCGCGTAACGACCTACATTTGCATCGTCCAGCGGAGCGTCTACCTCGTCCAGCATACAAAACGGGGCGGGATTGAGCTGGAAGATCGAAAACACCAGTGCGATAGCGGTCATCGCTTTTTCTCCGCCCGAAAGCAGGTGGATGGTCGAATTCTTTTTGCCTGGAGGTCGAGCGAATATCGCTACACCCGTATCCAGCAAGTCGTCTCCCGTCATTTCTAAGCACGCGGTGCCGCCACCAAAAACTCTGGGGAACAATTCCGCAAACCCCACATTGATCTGATCAAAGGTATCTTTGAATCGCTGCCGCGTTTCTTTGTCGATCTTGCGAATCGCGGACTGCAACGTCTGCAGCGCGGACTGCAAATCAGCATTCTGCGCATCGAGATACCGCTTTCTCTCCGATGCCTTGGCGTGCTCGTCGATCGCCGCGAGATTGATCGGTCCCAGACGATTAATCCTCGCGGCCGTGCGCTCCACGAGGGTTGACCACTCCGATTCGCTGGCCTCATCGGCCAACGAACTGGCCACCTCGTGCGGCACGGCGTCTCGCTTCTTAATCTCACTTTCGAGCGTTTCAATCCGAACTGCACTCTCGGCTTCCTGTAAGCGCAGTTGCTCAATGTCCGCCTGTACACCCTGCACATGCTGTTCGTTATTCAATCTCTGGCTTTCCAACTCGCGAAGCTTGGTGTCGATATCGCCAGCGCGTGACCGCTGACTGCTCAGCTCACTCTCAGCCACCACACGCTGCTCCAGCAGATCGGCCAACTTGGCCTTATTCTCTGCGTCTGGATCCTCCCCTGAAGGCAACGTGTCGGCGAGCTGCAACTCCCTCGACTCAAGACCTCGAAGCTGGTTTTCCATTCGAGCAATAGCCTCTCTCAGAGTGGCGGCTTGCGCCATCAGATTCTGACTCTGCAGTTCGCCTCGCATTAAATCATCTGAGGCAGCACGGGATGCTTCACGCAATCGTGACTGGTCTGCAGTCAGCCGAGTGCGCTGCTCCTGCAAGCGCCCGCGCTCCGCCTCGTCCAGCTCCATCTGGTCCAGAGCGCTCGATAATTGATTGCGAGCCTCCGCCAAATGAACTTGCTCCTGCTCATACTGGCGTGCGTTCTCGGCCAACTCCTCAACCAATTGCTTTCGCCGCTGTGTTTGCTGCTCGATCTTGGCCGCTACGGCGCGCTGCTCGGCGATCCACTCTCCGCGCTCATTAACGGCCCTCTGCAGGGATTGCTGACTCTGAGACAGTGATTTCTCCAAACTAGTGCGAGCAGTCAGCAATTCGCTCAAAATCTTCTCGAGGCGATCAGCTTCTGATCGGCTTCCACTCAACGCTTTGCGCAGTGCCTCGAGTTGCGTCTGCCGGGCGAGCATTCCCGCAGCAGCCTCGGCCTGGGACCGGCGTCGATGCCAGCCGACGCCCAGCCAATGCCCGTCGCGCGTCACAACCGACTGGTGCCCATCCACCCCCGCTACAATCTGCTGCGCCTCTTCAAGACTATCTGCCGTTCTCACCGCCACCAGCCATTGCAAGACAGTAGCCGGCCCCTTCACATGCGCCGCCAAGGTTCCGGCCACCCCCACGGGCACTTGACCCTGCCCGTCCAGCAAAAATGCCCCGGGAGGTAATTCGCTGATACCGGGCAAGCCAGTGATAGCCTGATCCGTCAGCAGCAGCGCGGAAAGCGCCTCGCCCAGCACCTGCTCAACCGCCGACTCCCATCCGTTGTCCACCTCCAGCGCAGCGTAGACGTTGCCATCCGATGACAGTGCTTCGGTCTCGACCCAGTCATTAACAGCCACTCGCTCCCGGTCATCGGATGCCGCATCCTGCAGCGCGGTGAGCGACGCAATGTGGCCCCGCACCTCCTGAACGGACGCTCTGATGTCGTCTTGTTCAGCCCGTGCACTCTCGATTTTTTGCTGGGACTCAGCCAGATCTCGCTGCAGTTCCGTAATCGTTCGCTCGCGCTCCTGAATCTCGCGCTCCGTCTCGGCCACCCGCGCCACGAGCGGCGCAATCTCTGCGTCTTCGCTCTCACTCTGCAGGCTTTCCAATTCAGCCTGATGCTGGCGATTGCGCTCTTGCAGTTTAGTTAGGACCTGCTCGAGGTAGGTGATGCGGCTTTGCTGCACTTCCGCCGATTGACTCGGTTCGCGCGCGCGCTCGTTGAATGTATCCCAGTTTTGAGACCATGCCTGCACCGCCCTCTCTACATCAGCTAGCGCTGCAGCCGCCTCATCGGCGATTACTTTATGTTGTTTCAGCGTTGGCTCGCAACGGCTGAGTTCTTCCTCCCACCTCTCGAGCTGCTTGCGATCGCTGATGAGATGCTGACGGGTTTGATCTAGAGTGGCTCTCGTCTGCTCCAGATCGCGCTGCAACTCCCCGCGTCGTTCCTGCGCAAACCGAAGCGCCTGCTCGACTCGCGTCACCTCACCGCCCACCGAGTAGTAACGCTCTTGCGCTGAGTTCAATGCATCGGCCGCAGCAGCTTGCTCTAGTCGGGTCGTTTCAAGCTGAGAGACGGTGTGCGCAACCTCGGCCTTAGCGGCCTCGCGTTTAACATCGAGCGCAGCAATTTCGCCGGAGATCTCACCCCTTGCGCCCGCTAGGCTTCTCCACTGAATCGCATAAAGCTCACTCTGCAGTCGCCGCTCCTCAGCTTTTAATTCTGCATACTTTTCCGCCGCTCGCGCTTGCCGGTCAAGATGGGATAGGTTTCTTTGCAGCTCGTCTCGCAAGTCGGTCAGCCGCTCTAAATTCTCTCCCGTGCGCCGCATTCTGTTTTCAGTCTCGCGTCGACGTTCTTTATATCGGGAGATGCCGGCCGCCTCTTCGATAAAAACGCGGAGCTCTTCGGGCTTTGATTCAATGAGCCGCGACACGACGCCCTGCTCAATAATCGCGTAGCTACGAGGCCCCAGCCCCGTGCCAAGAAACAGATCCGTAATGTCCCGTCGGCGACATTTGGCGCCGTTGAGATAGTACTCAGACTGTGCCTCGCGAGTGACCACTCTCCGCACTGAGATTTCGTTATAGGCCGCAAACTCACCGGACACTTTGCCTTGGGAATTATCAAAAAGCAGCTCGATGGACGCCTGGCTGACAGGCTGCCGGCCGGTGGTGCCGTTGAAAATCACGTCCGTCATGGACTCGCCACGTAGCGTCTTGGCTGAGCTCTCGCCCATCACCCAGCGCACCGCGTCGATGATGTTCGATTTACCGCACCCGTTTGGTCCAACAACCGCACAAATATTGCCGGGGAACTGGACCGTTGTGGGATCTACAAAGGACTTGAAGCCGGCCAGCTTGATGGATTTGAGGCGCATTGTGGTATCCGAGTCGCTATCGAGTCGCTGAGGGTCTAAACCCCCGTCAGCGCGCAAAAAACACAAGATGTAGTGTATCTGCTTCGGGGCAACAACACTATGTTTGGTCGAGAATAATGTGGATTAATTGGTTTGTAGGACAATAGCCAGGGGATCTGCCTCACCAACAGGGACGGAATCCACTCTGCTCCACAAAATCGCGTTATCGCGACCGGGCTGGCCGTTGCGGGAAACTTGCACCTCAATTGATACGCTGGCGTGGTCCGATATCAGCTGCCCCGCCATCGACAACCGATCGTCAAGGGTGACAGCGATCGGCCAAGTCCCCACAGTCAGCTTAGTCACGGCAATCGGCATTCCTGACTCTGCCCCTTCCTGACGCGCGAAGACAAAGAGCACCGCATTGTCTGGCACCCTCGTTGCCACTGGAGGAGCAATCTCGATGACCACGCCGGCCAATGCCTCCGCTTCATCCCCACGGGGCTCTACCCCCTCTTCTGGCGCCATCAGGGCATCTGAACCCAGCTCTTGCCGGGCGCGCTCAATGACCTGCCCCAGCATGACGTACCCGGGAGACCCTGGAGGTTCAAGTTCGCGAAGGCGCTGCCAATACAGGATGGCCTGACGGTAATCCGCTGTTTCGAAAGCATTCATACCCAGCGTTGCAAGTGCGGCGGACTGACGTGGATCGACGGCGAGGGCTTGCTCCGCGCGCGTTCGCGCCCGCTGGCTCAACACCCTTCCAGCGGATAAAAACTCCGCTTGAGCGGCCTTACCCAGTATGTCAGGCGACGTGGCACCCAACTCAATAAGCCGGTCAAAGTAACCCTGCGCTGCCGTCGGATCATTGCCGGACAGGTAATACTCCGCCAGAAGAAGCGAATAATCGACATTGCTCGGTCGCGCATCTGCACGGGCCTCAATACGACTGATGAGGGCCAACACGTCGTCTGGCTGAGCTTGGTCAACCCGCGCGAGCGCCTCTGCAATTTGCACATCCTCCCAGCCGCCCAGCAGCTGATACAACCACCATACACCTAATACCAGCCCCGCCACCCCGAGGGCCTGCATCCTTAGGGTATAGGCGGGGCGATCAGTTTCCGCCCGTGTCAGACCGTCATCCTCATGCTCCTCGATAAATCGCAGCGCAGCCTCCTCTCGCAGCTCGAGTGACTCATCCTCAAGCTCTCGCTGTCGCAATCGCAACCAGTCTGCGTTCGTATCGGCCGCGCCATCCCGCCGCCAGAAGCGAGGCAGCATGACAATCAGAAACGCCGCACACATCAACAATGCCAGCGCGTAGGGGAGGAAATCGGTTTTCAATTGCGAGAGCCCTTAAGTAGCGCCTCTACCCTTGCCTGTTCTGCCGGAGTGAGAGGCGATTGCCCACCGCTTCGACGCGCGCGGAGGTGCCAACCCAAAGCCACAACGCCAAGACCCAGCAACAGGACTGGGGCAGTCCACAACCATATGGTGTTGCGGTCTACGTCCGGACGATAGCGCACAAATTCGCCATAACGGGCAACCATGAAGGCGAGAATCTCGTCATCGCTCGCTCCACTCTCGAGCTGCTCGTGAAGCACCACCCGCAGATCTCGAGCAATCGGCGCATTGGAATCCGCTATATTTTGATTTTGGCACTTTGGACAGCGCAACTCCTGACTCAAACGATGATAACGAGCCTCGAGTTCGGCAGACGCAAACTCGTAGGTTTCGATCACAGCACGGCCGTCCACGGACCATAAAAACAGCCCAATGAAGAGCAAATAAGACCAGACCTTCATCCACTCCCCTCATCAATCGCGCCGCCGCTTACCGAGGCTTTATTGGGAAACCAACGACTAAAGTCACGCGAAAAAACGGTCTCGTCTAGCACGCCCACATGGCGGTGTAGGATGCGTCCATCCGCACCAATAACATAGGTTTCCGGCGCGCCGTAAACCCCAAGATCCAGGCCCAGAGAACCCTCAATATCGACAATATTCAGTTGATAAGGATCTCCCAATTGCTCGAGCCAACCCAGCGCCTTATCGGGGTCATCCTTATAATTGAGACCGTAAATTGGGACTCCCTGCTGGGCGAGCCTCAGTAAGTAAGGATGCTCTAGCCGGCACGAGTAGCACCACGTCGCCCAGACATTGACCAATGCAGGTCTACGCATCATGGCATCGGTCGTGATTTCGCGTCCGCTTTTCAGGTCGATCTTGATAAATTCAGGAAACGGCTGACCCAAACGTGCAGCCGGCAACTCGGTCGGATCAATCGAGAGGCCCTTATAGAGGAGCGCCGCCAGCATGCTAAAAGCCAGCAGCGGAAGGAAACGACTAACTCGCAAGCCCCACCACCCCGTGCTCTATCATTGACCTGGTCTGAGCCTGAGCGCGATAACGACGGTCAAACACTGTCACGATAGCACCCAGCCCGATCATCAGCGCACCCAGCCAAAGCCATCTCACCAGCGGCTTGTATTGTAGCCGAACGGCCCATGCACCCTCGCCTATTGGCTCTCCCAGTGCAATATACAAATCTCGCCACAAGCTCGCGTCAATGGCAGCCTCGGTCATCACCTGGCCACTCGCCAGATAGCGCCGTTTTTCTGGCACCAGCACAGCGAGCAGTTCGCCCGCCCGGCTCACCTCGAATACAGCCTGTTCGGCAACATAGTTGGGACCCGCGAGTTGCCCAAGCCGCTTTAGCTCGAAACGATAACCTCCCAGCTCCTCACTATCGCCCACCGCCATTCTCAAATCTCGCTCTTGGTTCTCCTGTGTTACCACCACCGCACCCAGCACAACGGCAGCAAAGCCCAGGTGCGCCAGACTCATGCCGATAAAGCTTGGGGAGAGTGCCCGCCAACGAAAGGGACCCTGCCCCTTGCCTTTGACACGACGCAAAAAATCTTTCACCACGCCAAGAGATACCCACCCCGCCAATAGCACGGCCAGCCCGATCCATATATTGAATCCCTGCTGCCCCATAAAGGATGACGCAGCGGCTATGACACCGACTCCGATTGCTGGTACCACGAGCTCATGTAACCAACGGGCGGCCGAATCTTCCCGCCAGCGTGACAACGGAGCCACAGTCATAAAGGGGGTAACCAAGGCCATCAGCGGGACAAACACCGCGTTGAAATAGGGTGGACCGACCGAATATTTCCCTAGAGAAAAAGCGTCCATGACCAATGGAAACAAGGTGCCCAAAAGCACCACCGTGGCGGCCACCGTAAAGACGAGATTATTGATCATCAGCAACGATTCCCGGGAGACCGGGCCATAGCTCACCCGGCTGGCAACCGCGGGCGCTCTGAGCGCATAAAGCAATAGTGAAGCGCCCACCACCAGAGCCAGAAAAATCAGTATGAAGAGCCCGCGCTCGGGGTCTGAAGCGAAGGCATGAACGCTGGTCAAGACTCCGGAACGCACCAGAAAAGTGCCCAGCAGAGACAGCGAGAAGGCGAAAATGGCGAGCAATACCGTCCATGAACGGAATACTCCGCGCTTCTCGGTTACCGCCAGACTGTGCACCAGCGCGGTTCCCATCAGCCATGGCATGAAAGAGGCGTTCTCGACAGGATCCCAGAACCACCAGCCGCCCCAACCCAGTTCGTAATACGCCCACCAACTGCCCAGCATAATCCCGAGTGAAAGGAAGCCCCAGGCAACGTTGGTCCAGGGTCGGGACCAGCGAGCCCACGAGGCGTCCAAACGACCCCCAATCAGTGCGGCGATGGCGAAGGCAAAAGGCACTGATAAACCGACGTAACCCATGTAAAGCAGCGGAGGGTGAATAATCAGGCCAGGATCCTGTAGTAACGGGTTGAGATCGTTACCGTCGAGCGGCGTAGTGGGTAGCAGCCGCTCAAAAGGGTTGGAGGTAAGCAACGAAAAAGCAAGGAAGCCCACCGCAATCATTCCCATGACACTCAGCACGCGCGCCACCATCACCAGAGGCAAGCCCCGGCTGAAAAACGCTACGGCTGTCATCCAACCCGACAAGATCAATACCCACAGGAGCAGTGAACCCTCATGATTACCCCACAGAGCAGAAAACTTGAAAATGGGAGGCAAAAGACTGTTGGAGTTCGCAGCAACCACGGCAACCGTGAAATCATCCTGCAAAAAGCTCGTGGCCAAAAAAGCAAATGCCAGCGCAACGAATAGCATCACGCCCACTGCCAGCGTTGGCGCCAGGTTCATCATCGCCACATCGCGTCGGGCACTGCCCCACATGGGCAAGACAGCCAAACCAGACGCCAGCATAAAGGCAATGATCAGCGCAACGTGACCCAGCTCAGGAATCATAAGGACTGAGGCGTCTGGACAGGACCGGACTTTCCTTCCAGAGCAGCGGCCACCTCCGGAGGCATGTAGTTCTCATCGTGCTTGGCGAGCACCTGGGTCGCGTTCAAAGCGCCTCCCTTATCCAGCATCCCCTCGACCACAACACCTTCTCCTTCGGCAAACAAGTCGGGCAATATACCGCTATAGCGAACCGCCACCGACGCCTCGTAATCAGTCACCCAGAACGTGGTGTCGAGATCTGTGTCGCTCCGCTCAATGCTACCCTCCACCACCATCCCACCCAGCCGGATACTCCGGTCTATGGGTGCCTTTCCCGCTACCACATCCGCGGGCGGATAAAACAGGTTAATGTTGTCTCTCAGAGCAAATGCGACCAGCCCGATAGCGGCACTTGAGAGCACCACGACAAGACTCACCAACATCAACCGTTGTTTCCGTGCAGGATGCATGACCCTACCCTCCTTTCTCTTCCGTCTCGGCCGGACTGCTCACAGACGTCCTCCGCCTCTCCGCTTCCACCCAGCCCCAATGCCGGCGGAACCGGCTGATGGGCAAGCGCACCATTGCAATCAGCAGGGCGGCTGTCAGGGCATAGGCGACCCACACGTAAATGCCGTGGCCATCCATGTACCAAAGCGCCGTGAGCGTGTCGAAATACATCAGGCGCGCTCAACCAACTGCTGAATCCACCCAGATTCCCGATGCCGCCAGAGCACTTCAGCACGCATATTCAGGAGGACGGCTACAACAAACAGACAATAAAAAGCAGCTATCATCAGCAGCAGTGGGTAAAGCATGCTGGAATCAATCGCCGACTCGCCCATAAACTTGATGGACGCAGGTTGGTGCAGCGAGTACCACCAATCCACTGACTTATAGATAATCGGAATATTCACTGTGCCAATCAGGCTCAACACTGCGCAGGCGCGAGCCGCCGCGGTCTTATTTTCATAGGCCTCAAATAAAGCCACTACGCCCAAATACAGGAAGAAAAGCAGCAACATTGACGTAATACGGGCGTCCCATACCCACCAAGCCCCCCATGTCGGCTTCCCCCAAATAGCCCCCGTGAACAAAGCGATGGCCGTCAGCGCCGCACCCACCGGAGCCGCTGCGCGCATAGTGACGTCGGCCATCTTGATTCGCCAAATCAGACTCACGGCACCTGCGAATGCCATAACGTAATAACCCGCCAGCGCAACTACCGCAGCGGGCACATGAATGTAGATGATCCGGTAAGAATTGCCCTGTCGAAAGTCAGGTGGCGCGATCAACAATCCCCAGAACGCGCCGACACACAGCAGCGCAATCGTCAGGGGCAGAAGCCAGCGCACCAACGCACCGCTGAAGCGAAAAAACCAGGGGGGAGAACCCATTTTATGAATGATGGTCCACATAAGGCCAAGTATAGCGCCTAAGCAATCAGAATGACGCCCGTTGGCACTCGAAAGAAGTCCCGCACTCGCACCACAATTAAGTGTCCACAGAAACGCGTAAGGCAGCGCCGATCGCAATCGGCAACAGCGCCAAAGAACCCAATGCAAGCCCCCCCAGTAGTGCCAACCAGCTAACCCAGTTACCCCCCACCACTGCCTCGTAAACGGCAGTCGTACCGAATATCAGCACCGGAACATTGAGCGGAATAATCAACAAAGAGAGCAACAGCCCGCCGCGACGAATGCTGACTGTCAATGCGCTGCCCAAGGCGCCGATAAGGGTTAAGCAAACGCTACCGAGCAATAGGCTTAACGTTAAAACGAGCAGACCCTCCGAAGGCAAGCCAAGCATGACCCCAAATACCGGCGCAATCAGCGCCAGCAGGGCACCGGTTGCAAACCAATGTGCGGCCACTTCTGCCAGTGCCAAAATGGCAAGTGGGTAGGGTGAAAGCATCAGTTGCTCCAGACTCCCGTCCTCGAAGTCAGAAGCGAATAATTTACCGCTGACCATGAGACTGGCAAGCAACGCGACCACCCACAGAATCCCGGGCGCCATACTTGACAGACGTTCCGGGTCAGGACCGAGACCTAGGGGAAACAGCGTCACTACCATGAAAAAAAACAGTAGCGGATTCGCTACATCTGCGGGACTGTTGATCAGCGCCTTGGCATGACGGGCAAACTGCCCGGCAAATGCGGCGATGAGAGACACCGACGGAACGTCATGCGACATGATGTTTGAGGTCCAGATCCCTCTGTAATGCACCAAACCGACTAGGCTGGTGACTGGTAAATACCGCGGCCCCGTTCGCCGCAATGTGCTCGCGCATGCGGCGCTCCAGCCACTCACAGCCTGCAGCGTCGAGCGCAGTAAACGGCTCGTCGAGCAACCACAGAGATGCCGGACTCAACATGAGTCGGGCTAATGCAACGCGACGCTTTTGCCCGGCCGACAAGGTCCCGACGGGACGGTCCTCCAAACCCGACAGACTCACCTCGGCCAGCGCAGCTGCAATCTGTTCGGCGCAAGCCTCAACATCGCACGCCGGGTGATAACGCAGATTCTCAGAGGCAGTGAGACTCAGCTTAAGCGCTGACGCGTGCCCGAGATACAGCAGTGACCCGTGCCGCTGTACCTCTCCCGACACCCCCAATCGCGCCAAACCACTCAGCGCCCTGAGAAGACTGGTCTTGCCCACACCGTTTGCACCCACGAGCTGCCACAATTCTCCGCTGTTGATGGAGAGGGAAACTCCCGTCAAGAGCCGACGATCGCCTCTCTCAATACCAACATCGTGTGCCGTGAGCAGCGGCATCAGAGATTCACAACGCGGATATCGGGCAGACCGAGACTGGTGTCGACTTCGACGTGCAACTCGCCGAAGTCAAAAAGATCCCGATCGAGCAGGTGCGAAGGCGCCACGTTACCTAAGGCCCGAAAAATCGTCTCCGTGCGCCCCGGATATTGCCGCTCCCATGATCTGAGCATTCGTTTGATTTCCTGACGTTGCAGGTTCTCCTGAGTGCCGCAGAGATTGCAGGGGATAATGGGAAACTGCATGGCCTGAGCATAATCCTCAAGGTCTGACTCTCGGCAATAAGCCAGCGGACGGATGACGATATGGCGGCCATCGTCACTTTTCAGCTTGGCGGGCATCGCCTTCAGTTTGCCACCGAAAAAAAGATTCAAAAATAAGGTCTCTACGATGTCATCCCTGTGATGACCCAAAGCCATTTTGGTCGCCCCAATCTGTTCGGCGAACCCGTAGAGCGTTCCTCGACGCAGCCGGGAGCAGAGTCCGCACGTGGTTTTGCCCTCGGGAATGACTGACCGGACGACACTGTAAGTGTCTCGCTCCACTATGTAGAAAGGAATGTTAAGGCTCTCCAAGTAAGTCGGAAGGACCTCCTCTGGGTATCCCGGCTGTTTTTGGTCGAGGGTTACAGCGATAATCTCAAAATCCACCGGCGCGCTGTCGCGCAGCGCTATCAAAAGCTCAAGCATGGCGTGAGAGTCTTTACCCCCGGAAATACAGACCATCACCCGGTCACCATCTTCAATAAGATTGAAATCGGCAATGGCTTTTCCCACCTGCCGGCGCAGGCGTTTACGTAACTTATTAAACTCGAGCCGATCCCGTCGGCTGTCCGTGTCAGCCGCCGCGGGGACCGCCCTGTGAAAGTGCTCTGCCATGTCTGTGTCCTGACTGCCGCGAAGGTTAACTGGCTGCCGATTGAAGCCGCTGAGAAGCGGATGATAGAAAACGTAAGCCTTTTGCGCAAAAGCCCGCTCGGGGGCAGTGACCACCCCCTCGATTGAAACACATTACCCACCGCCAACTGAGCCAGCGCCCTATCGAGATGGTCTGATACGGGGGTAGCTTGCGGGCGCTGCGTAGGCACGCGGAAACAAGCCCCCCGAGAGGCATCAGAGGCGGGGATGGACGCTGCCACTATAACCTGAGGGTGAACGGACTTGTGTTTTCTGCCATCTGACTGGACAATCCGACCCGCTTCGAAGCCGCTTACTCTCTTCCCATCACTGAGGAGTCTTTACATGAAAGCACCCGTTCGCGTTACTGTCACTGGCGCAGCCGGACAGATTGGTTACGCCCTACTATTTCGCATCGCATCGGGTTCCATGCTCGGTGATGACCAACCGGTCATTCTGCAGCTACTTGATATTACCCCGGCAATGGATGCGCTCGGGGGCGTCAAGATGGAACTGGATGACTGCGCATTTCCCCTGCTGAGTAACGTCATCTGCACAGACGATCCTGAGGTCGCTTTTAAGGACAGTGATTACGCCATGCTCGTGGGAGCCCGCCCGCGAGGCCCCGGTATGGAGCGGAAAGACTTACTAGAGGCCAACGCGGCGATTTTTGGCGTTCAGGGCAAGGCGATCAACGAAGTAGCCAGCCGAACCATCAAAGTATTGGTCGTCGGTAACCCCGCAAACACGAACGCGCTCATCACCCAGCGCAATGCACCCGATATTGACCCAAGGCAGTTTACCGCGATGACCCGCCTGGACCACAACCGCGCCAAGACCCAGTTGGCCCAAAAGACCGGCACCACGGTAAATGACATCCGACAAATGACCATTTGGGGCAACCACTCTGCTACGCAATACCCCGATCTGCATCACGCCCTGGTAAAAGGGGGGTCGGCAATGTCGAACCTAGACATGAACTGGTACAGCGCAGATTTCATTCCCACAGTTCAGCAGCGAGGTGCAGCCATTATTGAGGCGAGGGGCGCCTCCTCGGCTGCCTCTGCCGCCAACGCCGCCATAGACCACATGCGCAGCTGGGCACTCGGCACGCCAACCGACGACTGGGTCTCAATGGGAGTCATCTCCGACGGGTCGTATGACATCGAGCAGGGACTGATTTATTCCTTCCCCTGCCGTTGTGAAAACGGCGATTGGGCGATTGTTCAGGGCGTGGACATTTCTGAGTTTAGTCGTGAAAAAATGGACGCCACGGCTCAAGAGCTGGCAGAAGAACGAGATGCTGTCGCTCACTTGCTGGGCTGACTGGCATGAGAAAGGCGGGGGCCTCGACGCCCCCGGAGTCTGTTTGCTTATACCTCTCGGAGCAGCACAACAGGCGGGACACTGACTACCCGCCGACTGGACCACACCCCTAAGGCTCCCACAATCATCGCCCCCGCGACCGGACCTAACCACCACATGACGGGGGTGGGCGTCCAGCTCATCTCGAATACCTGAGTTTGCAAGGCCCATGCGGCAACCTCGGCACCCACGCTGGCCAGCGCACCCGCTAACCCACCGAGGACCAGAAACTCCACCCATAGAGCCCCCAATACCAGCCCCCGACGCGCGCCCAGAGCCCGCATCAGCGCACTCTCACGAAGCCGCGTGTCGAGGCTGGATCGAACGCCTGAAATAAGCACCAGGCCTCCCGCCAACAGGATAACGAGCAACACCAGTTCGAGGGCTCTCGCCACCTGATCAACCACCGATCGCATCTCTCGAATAACGATATCCAACTCGATGATGGTGACAGTGGGTAACACCTTAACAAGCTCGTTCAGCAGCGGCTTCTGGCCCTGAGGCAGACGAAAGCTGGTCATGTACATGCCGGGATATCTCTCAAGTACGTGACGGGGGAAAACCATGAAAAAATTGGGTCGCATGGATTGCCAATCAACTTGACGGATACTGCCCACGACCACCTCGAAGCTATCGGCACCGATTCGCAGTGCCAACCGATCGCCCACACTCGCCCCGATAGCTTTCGCAAAATCTTCCTCAACCGACACCCAGGACGATTCATCGTCGGCCGACCACCATCGCCCATCTAAAAGTGCGTTGCCTGGCGGCAACTCATCGGACCAGGTGAAATTCGCCTCGCGCTGGCGCGGCGCATCTTCCGCTTCCACCTGCTCCCATTGAGGCAGGGGCTCGTCGTTGACGCTGAACACCCTACCCCGTGTCATCGGATACATGACCTCAGAAGGGATGTGGTTCAGGGCGAAAAAGTCTTGCAGCGATTGCCTCTCCTCCGGAGCAAGATTTAACAGAAAGTGGTTGGGCGCATCCGGCGGGAGTTGCGCCTGCCACTGGCTGATCAGCGACGAGCGCACCACTGATAGCAACAGCATGAGCATGATCGCCATCGCAAAGATCACCATTTGCAGCGCACTGGCCCGCCCTCTCCTTTGCAGCCCCGCCAGCGCCACGCGCCACACACTGCCTGCGAACCCCCCCACCGTTTTGCTTCCCGAGAGCAGCAAACGCGCGACAGAAAATCCGAGTGCAATCACGATCATTAAACCCACCGCCACGGCTGCGGTGATCAGGGCGCTGCCGCTGTACCACCACATGAGCCCGATAATGGCGAGACCTCCGAGGACGAAATCCAGCGGACGCTGAGCCTCGGCAACCCCGATGTCGGCACGCAGCACTCGCAAGGGTGAGGCGGCCCCCAACCGACGAAGAGGAGGCCAAGCAAAGAAAACCAGACAAACCATTGCCGTGACCACGCCGATAAAAGCAGGCTGCCAGCCTGCTGCACCCGGCTGAACGGGCAGTAGGTCACCCAATACCTGAATGAAAGCCTCTTGCAACACCCACCCGAGACAACAGCCTACTGCGGCGCCAAACAGACCCATATAAACCAGACTGCTCCCATACAGCCCCGCGATATATCCAGACTCCGCACCGAGGCTCTTGAGAATGGCGACATACTGCGTATGCCGCTCACCGAAGCGTCGGCTCGCCAGCGTTATGGCGGCGGCCGCCAGCACCACGGCCAGACTGCCCGCTAGGAGCAAGAACCCTTTAGCTCGGTCCAGAGTATCGCCGATCCGCGGTTGGGAGCCCGCCACGGAATCCAGGCGCTGCCCCTGACCCAACTCGGGAGTGACCCACTCAGAGAACGCTTCAATGGCTTCGGCAGATCCACCTAAGAGCAATCGGTATTCGATACGACTACCCGGCTGAATGACACCCGTGAGCGGAATATCATCCGTATTCATCAGCAAACGCGGGCCAAATCCAAAGACCGCTGTGGTAGCGTCAGGCTCGGCTCTGATCGCGCCAGACACAGTGAGCTCGGCCTCCCCCACGAAAACCGGATCACCCAGCTCAATGCCGAGGAGCGCAAACAACCGAGGCGCCAGCCACGCCTCTCCAGCGCGAGGTATTACCCCCCCGGGCAGGATTGTGCCATAGGGCTCAGAGGACCACTGTAACTCGCCTCTCAACGGGTATCCGTCGGACACGGCCTTGATTGATACCAGCGCCATGTGATCAGCGTCGGCAACAGCCATGGACGGAAACCCCATACCCAGCGTGATCCGCAGTCCCATCTCCTCCGCTTTCGCCGACCACACCTCCGGCATTGGAGTGCGACTGACCAGCACCATATCTGCAGCAAGAAACCGCGCACTTTCGGATAGCAAGGCAGCCTGCAACCTGCTCACGAAGCTGCTCACACCCACCACAACAGACACAGCCAGGACCAGTGCCAGCAGTAAAATACCCAGCTCACCGCTGCGCCACTCTCGCACCAGCAGCTTTCCGGTCAGTGACAGTGAAGAGCTCACCGCATCACGCCTTTACTGGACCGGACCATTTATAGGGCACACAACGCACCAGCAGTCATCGCGAAACGGCGATCACACCGCTGGGCTAACCGCTCATCATGGGTCACCAGCACGAGTGTTGTGCTGGTACGCGCATTGAGCTCAAAAAGAAGATTAATCACTCGCTCGCCCGTTCGCGTGTCTAAATTACCAGTAGGCTCATCCGCAAATAAAACGCGCGGTTCGCGAGCGAAGGCGCGGGCAATCGCTACACGTTGCTGCTCGCCCCCCGACAGCGTCGTCGGATAATGCTCCAACCGACTCTCGAGGCCCACCTCTGTCAGAAAGCGCTCTGCTATGGGGCCTGGTCCAGCAATCCCGGCCAATTCGAGCGGCAACATCACGTTCTCCTTGGCGGTCAGGGCAGGTAACAACTGGAAACTTTGAAAGACAAAGCCAATTTTCTCAGCCCGTAAACGGGCGCGCTGGTCCTCGTCCAAATCACTCAGGCATTCCCCATCGAGCCAAATCTGCCCTGCGGTCGCTGTATCCATGCCCGCGAGGAGCCCCAGCAAGGTAGACTTACCCGACCCGGATGCACCGACAATGGCCGCCGACATCCCTGCCTCGATCTCCAGCTCAATCCCACCCAGGATATCGAGATCACCGTCAGCGGTTGGCACTGTTTTAAGGAGTTGACTAACTTTGATCATACTGCGTGTCCTCGACAAACCCTTACGGGCATTACCTTTGCTTGGATTGCTGCTGCTCTCACTGTCGGGCTCGGCTGACCCTTCCAAGCAGCGCGACGGGATTCTAATAGTGGGCGACAGTATCAGTGCGGCGTATGGCATGTCACTTGGGGAGGGCTGGGTGGCACTTCTAGAAAACCGGTTGCAGCGCGATCATCAGGGCCTTGAAGTCGTCAACGCGAGTATATCGGGGGAGACCTCGGGCGGCGGGTTACGGAGAATGCCAGTGCTCCTGCGACAGCATGTGCCGAGTATCGTCATCATTGAGCTGGGCGGGAATGACGGGCTGCGGGGTTACCCCATTGGTCAGCTCCGAGACAATTTGGCCAGAATGATTGCGCTCGCCGAGAATAATGACGCAAAGGTGCTGATCTTACCGATGGAAATCCCGCCCAACTTTGGAAAAATCTATACTGATGCCTTTCGCGCCAGCTTCGCACAAGCGATAGAGGGAACCGACGCCACGTTGGCAGCGTTCCCACTGGCATCGGTCGCATTAAAGACCGACCTCATGCAAGCCGACGGGATACACCCAACCGCCCAGGCGCAACCGCGCATCCTCGAGAGCGTTTGGTCAAGTCTCGAGGCGCTATTATGAGCGGGCTGTCATGTATCTGCGAGCCCTCGGCGAGGAGATGCTTGCGATGCGCTGGCTATCACGCCCAAATTCAGCTCATGCACAGGGGATCCGATGACCATTAGACGAACACTGGAGGTCATTATCTTTGGCACGGATACGCCGGCCGGGCGTGCCTTCGATATCGCCCTGTTAGTCCTGATTCTTGCCAGCGTACTGACGGTGATGATTGATTCTGTGCCACACATCAATACCGCTTACGGCTCCTCACTCTGGCAACTTGAAATCGTCTTTACCGCTCTTTTCACGATCGAATACCTGACCCGGCTGTGGTGCACGGAGCGCCGGCGAGCCTATTTTTTCAGCTTCTGGGGCATGGTGGATTTGCTAGCCATTCTGCCGACTTATATCGCATTCTTCTCCCCTCAAGCCGGCCCATTGGTGGTAGTGCGGCTCCTGAGGATGGTCCGTGTGTTCAGGATTTTGCGACTGATGACCCTGTTCAAAGAACTCAACGAGATAGTGGGCGTACTCAGAAATACTGCGCGATCAATCCTTGTTTTTCTCATAATCGTCATGATCGTCGTTATTGTTTTTGCCTGTGTGATCTACGTCATTGAGGGGCCCGCAAATGGGTTTGACAGCATTCCGCTCAGTATTTATTGGGCCGTTGTGACGATCACCACGGTCGGCTACGGTGACCTGGTACCCCAGACAGCGGCGGGCCGATTCGTTGCAGGCTTTGGTATGCTGGTAGGCTATAGCATTATCGCCGTACCCACCGCCATCATTACGCGGGAGCTATGGGAACGCATTAACGAACGGGAGAGTCCCGGAGCCACTCTGCCCTGGAGCTGCCCCATTTGCGAAAACCAGGGCCATAGCCTGGATGCGATGCACTGCAAGCATTGCGGGAGTGCGCTTGACGTGCCACGGGGCATCAGGGAACGGATGAAACACGATGCAGGATAAGCCAAGCGCTCTATTTGATTATCGGAAATACTGGGCCGAGTGCCTTGGACCAGCACCCTGGCTACCGATGTCTCGTGACGAAATGCAGAGCCTCGGCTGGGACAGTTGCGACATTATTATTGTTTCAGGCGACGGCTACGTCGACCACCCGAGCTTTGGCATGGCGGTAATTGGTCGAGTGCTTGAAGCGCAAGGATTCCGGGTAGGCATGATCGCCCAGCCAGACTGGCGATCTACCGATGCTTTTAAAGCGTTGGGGCGACCCAATCTTTTTTTCGGGGTCACTGCCGGCAACATGGATTCGATGATCAATCACTACACGGCGGATCGAAAACGGCGGAATGATGACGCTTACACTCCCGGCAATGTAGCGGGAAAACGCCCTGACCATGCCGTTACAGTCTACAGTCAGCGGCTGCGAGAAGCATGGAGGGACACGCCAATCGTCATTGGTGGGATTGAAGCCAGCCTGCGCCGAATCGCTCACTATGACTACTGGAGCGATCGCGTAAAGCGCTCTATTTTACTCGACAGCAGGAGTGATCTCCTCCTGTTCGGTAATGCGGAAAGAGCGATTGTGGAGGTGGCGCATCGCCTGGCAAATGGCGCGGCGATCGATACGCTCAAGGATATTCGCGGAACCGCATTGATTACCGCCGCACCGCCAGCAGATCGGGTTCTGGTTGATTCGACGTCGATAGACGAACCCGGAGCCGTTGAGGCCCATCCCAACCCCTATCAGGGCATGGAACCCGAGCAGTGTAGCGAAGATAAAACCACGAAAGACGCTGCTGAGCCGGTGCGCGTCATGGCAAGCAGCCGAAAAGAAAGCCATGCCATCCGATTACCCTCGGCCGAGGCAGTGATGGAAGACCCCGTTTTGTATGCCCATGCTTCCCGGGTCTTTCACAAGGAAACCAACCCCTACAACGCACTTCCGCTCATTCAGGCTCACGGCGACCGTGAGGTCTGGCTTAACCCGCCACCCATACCGCTGGAAACGGATGAGCTGGACTGGGTATTTGAACTGCCCTACCAACGACTGCCGCACCCGTCCTATGGTGGCGCCGCGGTGCCCGCGATGGAAATGATTCAACACTCGGTCAATATCATGCGGGGTTGCTTTGGCGGCTGCACTTTTTGCTCTATTACAGAGCATGAAGGGCGCATCATTCAGAGCCGCTCCGAGGACTCCATCATCCGGGAGGTAGAGCAGATCCGAGACACAAGTCCCGCGTTTACCGGCGTCATCTCAGATCTTGGAGGTCCCACAGCGAACATGTGGCGACTGGCCTGCAAAGATAAGGCAACTGAAGCCGCGTGCAGAAAACTCAGCTGCGTGTATCCAGGCATCTGCAAGAATCTGAATACAGACCACGATCCCTTAATCGCACTTTACCGCAGAGCGAGAGAAACAGAGGGCGTTAAAAAAGTGCTGATCGCTTCTGGGCTACGATACGATCTTGCTGTCGAGAGCCCCGAGTATGTGCGAGAACTGGTGACCCACCATGTCGGCGGCTATTTAAAAATCGCACCTGAACACACTGAATCCGGGCCATTATCGAAAATGATGAAACCGGGAATCGGGAGCTATGATCGCTTCGCGGAAATGTTTGAGCGCTTCTCGAAAGAAGCCGGTAAAAAACAGTACCTGATTCCCTATTTCATTGCCGCCCACCCGGGCACGACCGACGAAGATATGGTGTCGCTCGCGCTGTGGCTCAAGCAGCGTCGCTTTCGGGCAGATCAAGTGCAAACTTTCTACCCGTCACCGATGGCGACGGCGACGGCCATGTATCACACCGGATTCAACCCGTTACAACGCGTGAAACGCAATAGCGAGAAAATCGGCGCCGTCAAAAGAGTGAGCCAGCGACGCTTACACAAAGCCTTTTTACGCTATCACGACCCCGATAATTGGCCCCTGCTACGTAAGGCCTTGAAGAAATTGGGGCGGCGTGATCTGATCGGTAACGGATCAAAACACCTCATTCCTGCCCGACAGCCTCCCAAACGCCACCGGGTGGTTAAACCCGAGGGCGGAACCTTTCGAACACAGCATACGGGGGAACAGCGGGGCAAGGGGCGCCGACGCTAATCACACCGCCCCGCGAATCAGGGCTTTACAAGCCCCGCAATTAGCTCGCCCAGCTGACGAAACTCAACGTGCCTTGGTGTTTTTTTACGCCACATCAAACCAATCTGCCTGGACACATTGGTTTGATCAAAAGGCCGAACGCATAGCGCCGTGTTGTCCGCAATGCCGGCAGCGGTTGCCATACCCGGCAGCAACGTGATGCCAATGCCGTTTGCCACCATCTGCACAATAGTCGCGAGACTGGTCGCCTGATAGGGAACGGTTATCTGTGAGTCCCTCAACTTGCACGCTTCGAGCGCATGATCCCGCAAGCAGTGCCCCTCCTCCAACAAAAGAAGGGACTCCCCTCTAAGGTCTGCAGTGCGCACAGTGCTGCGTGATGCGAGTGGGTGCTCTGCAGGGCACGCCAGCAAGAAATCGTCCTCGAACAGCGACATCGTCTGCACCTGTTCAGCCGGGAATGGAAGCGCCAGCAACAGCACGTCTAACTCCCCAGCCAACAGGCTGTCGACAAGTGACTGGCTGAGATCTTCCCTGATAAACAGCTTCAACGCGGGATGCCGCTCCCGGATTTGACTGAGCAGACCCGGCAAAAGATACGGTGCGACGGTGGGAATAACCCCCATTCTCATCCGCCCTTGAAATGGCACCCCCGCGCCCGCGCATAGTGACACCATATCCTCGACATCGACCAGCAAGTCCCGTGCACGCACAATGACCTCCTCGCCCAACGAGGTTAGAAACACTCGGCGGTTGTTGCGCTCGACCAGACTGACGCCGAGCGACTCCTCCAGCTCCAAAATACCGGCGCTCAACGTACTTTGGCTGACATGACACCCCGCAGCAGCCTGACCAAAGTGCTGGTGATCAGCCAGGGCGCACAGATAGCGAAGCTGTTTGAGGGTGGGCAAGCGCATACGAGATCTCTTTTTCCGAAAAGCGAGGAAGCGGGCGACACATTGGCAGCGTGAGCTGCTGCATATGCTTGGCTCACTACGCCCCTACATTTTAATCGGATTTTTCGATCAATTTTTTTTAAATTTCCAGTAAGCCAAACTTGCACGAGATCGGTATATTAAGATGACCGCGAAGCTCATACAGTTTGTTTGGGCACAGGATCGACGACAGCAATCTAAGGAGCAAGAAATGGGATTAAAAGATAGTGCTACCGAGCAGAACCTAAAAGATGCATTTGCAGGAGAGTCGCAAGCCAATCGACGGTACCTGTATTTCGCCTCAAAAGCCGACGTAGAAGGCTACAATGACGTCGCTGCCGTGTTCAGATCGACAGCCGAGGGCGAGACGGGTCACGCTCACGGGCACCTTGAGTACCTGGAAGAGGTTGGCGACCCCGCTACCGGTTTGCCCATGGGCGATACCAAGAAGAACCTCGAAGCTTCGATCGCCGGTGAAACACACGAATACACCGACATGTATCCCGGCATGGCCAAGACCGCTCGCGATGAAAGTTTTGACGAAATCGCTGACTGGTTCGAGACGCTGGCCAAGGCAGAGCGCAGTCACGCCAACCGTTTTCAGAAGGCGCTGGACAACCTCGACGACTGATTGCAACCCAGGCTCACGCCAACACCAAGGGGAGCTAAGTGGCTCCCCTTGTTTTTTTCGCCCTCCGATCACGTGAAGCAAATAAAGCTCGCGGGGAATTAACATTAGCGGATGGCGCTCAAACCGAAGGTTAACGATGAGATGCAAACGCCATGAGAGAAGGTAGCATTGACGCACCCACTCGCCACCCTTTGGACTGGCAAAGTGATGATTTCTGGAACAAAGGCGCGCTTAACGACGAGCTGGAACGGGTGTTCGATGTCTGCCATGGCTGTCGACGCTGCGTAAGTTTGTGCGACGCTTTCCCCACCCTGTTCGATCTCATCGATGAATGCGACACCCTGGAGGTGGACGGCGTCGACAAAGCGGACTACAACAAAGTCGCAGAGCAGTGCTACCTCTGCGATCTCTGCTACCTCACCAAGTGCCCCTATGTGCCACCCCACGAATTCAATGTGGACTTCCCACATCTGATGCTGAGAGCAAAAGCCCAGCGCTTCAAAGAGCAAGGCGCACCCTTGCGCGATCGGACGCTGACCAGCACAGACCGCTTACTCTCCATCACCTCAATACCGTTGGTGGACATTACCGTGAATGCGCTCAACAAAACGGGAGTCTTTCGCAAGGCGCTCTCTGCAGGGCTTGATATTCATCACGAGGCACCACTGCCAACACTACACAGCAAGACACTGCGCAAACGAGTGGTGCCTTTGCTGCAGACGATCGAGCCACATCCTGTGGGCACAACCACGGGGAAAGTCGCCCTCTACGCCACCTGCTATGGCAACTACAACAGCCCTGAGGTGGGAGAAGATTTCGTCAGGGTTTTTCAGCATAACGAGATTCATATCGACATTGTGCCGAAGGAACAATGTTGTGGCATGCCAAAACTGGAGCTCGGTGACCTCGACAGTGTCGACGCGCTCAAGCAAGCCAACATTCCCGTGCTCGCTAAACTGGTTGATGAGGGCTATGACCTCACGGCACCGATCCCCTCCTGCGTGCTCATGTACAAACAGGAGCTGCCACTGATGTACCCCGACGACCCTGATGTGCTGAAGGTGCAGAGCGCTTTCTATGATCCTTTCGAATACCTCTGGGCGCGGCACAAAGGCAATGCACTCAACACTGACTTCAAAGCGGCACTGGGGGACGTGGCGTATCAGGTTGCTTGCCACCAGCGAGTGCAAAATATCGGGCTGAAAACGCGCGACATATTGAATCTGGTCTCCGAAAGTGATGTGACCGCCTACGAGCGTTGCTCTGGCCATGATGGGACTTATGCAGTCAAAAAGGAGACGCGGGATAAATCGGTAAAGATCGCGCGGCCGACAGTTCGCAAGGTTGACGAGCAAGCGCCAGACAGATTCATCAGTGACTGCCCCATGGCGGGTGAGCATATTGCCCATCTGTCGGAAAAGGTCGCCAAGGCAGAGCACCCCATGACATTGCTCCGAGAAGCTTACGGCCTCTAATCATTCAAACTGTAACCAATCCGAGGAATCGAATATGACACACCTGACACGTGACGATTTGTGGAGCCTTGAAGAATATGCGACCAAGCGCGCGGACTTCCGCACCGAAGTGATGGCTCATAAAAAGAACCGCCAGCTCGCCCTCGGGGAGCATGCCCGGCTCTATTTTGAAGACGCCACGACCGTTCGCTACCAGATTCAAGAAATGCTGCGCATCGAGCGAGTTTTTGAGGCAGAAGGCATCGAAGAGGAATTAAGCGCTTACAACCCCCTCATCCCAGACGGTCACAACTGGAAGGTCACCTTTATGATCGAGATCCCCGACCCGGCCCAGAGAGCGGTCAGACTAGGAGAAATGATCGGCATTGAAGATCAGATCTGGATGCAGGTGGGCGACCTTGACCGTATCGTACCAATAGCGGACGAGGATCTTGACCGAACGACTGCCGACAAAACCGCTTCAGTGCACTTTTTGCGCTTCGAGGTGTCACCAGAACAGATCAATGCGCTCAAAGACGGTGCCGCGCTCTTCGCCGGTATTGACCACCCCAGCTACCGGATAGATCGTTACGAAGTGCCTGCAGCCATCCGCGATTCGCTGGTGGCTGACCTGGTACTGACTGAACACTAAGTTGGACGAGAGGCCCGTGCCATTGAGTCGCTATCTGCCTGGAGCACAAATATGACGCTTGTTGTGTTCGACCTCGATGGCACGCTCCTAGACAAGAGTTCGAAAATTTCGCCGTACACCGCCGAGACGCTGTCGCTCATGCGCGCCCGGGCGATTCCCTACACGGTAGCTACGGGTCGTACATTGCAGGCGGCCGTGACGCCCCTGAAGGATCATTTCTTTACCCTGCCCCTGATTTTGAAAAATGGCGCCATTATTTGGTCACCCGAGGAGGAGCGTTACAGTCACCACCACTTGCTGGCGAAGGAAGAGGTCTGGCACGTGTTGGCGGCCTTTACCCTCAACGACCTGACGCCGTTTGTCTTTTCACTGCGGCCAGGGCAGCGGCACGTGTTGTATCACGGACCGCTTAAAACGCAGAGCGAGCACAAATTGGCAGATCTTTTTGAGGCCGAGCGACACCTGCCGCTCGAGCCCCTGACGGCCATGCCAGACGAAATTAGCGTGATCAACGTCTTCGCACTGGGTAGCGCCGAGGCGGTCACCCACGTCCGCGCCAGCATTGCAGAGGAGCCGCACCTTATCGCCTACTCCGGGGTGGCGATTCATGAGCGGGAAATGGGGCATGCGGCCACAGAACCCGCGCTGCACTGGGTAGACATTCATCACAGCCTCGGGAGCAAGGGCAACGCCATTAACCGCCTCCGCTCTGAGCTCGACATTGATCACGTCATCGCCTTTGGTGACGGCGACAATGACCTCAGCATGTTTGAGTCCGCAAGCGAATGCTATGCACCCGCCAACGCCGACCCTGTGATTTTAGACGCAGCGGACAAGGTGATTGGCCATCACGATGAGGACGGCGTGGCTCGATTTCTACGAGAGCGTTTCAACCTTTAGTCATATCGCAGGCTTACGCACCTGTATCAAACCCACCCCGACCAAAATCAAGAGTAGCGCCAGTAAGTGCTCCCACCCCCAAGGTTCCGCCAAAAACACGGTGCCTGCCGCGAAGGCAACTGCCGGAATCAGATAATTAATGGTCGACAGAAACCCAGGACCTCGCTCACTGACCACAACAAAGTAGCACCACGTGGCGATGCCTGTCCCCATCATACCCAGCAAAACCAATGCACTTGAAGATGCAAACGACGCCTCGAGCCCGGAGCCAGATGCCTGCATCACGACTGCAGGAACGGCAATGATCACGCTACCCACAGTCAGCGTACCCAACGCCAGCGTGATAGGTTCAGCCGCGGGCATGCGCTTGGCATAGACTCCGTTAAAGGCATAACTCAGCGTAGCCACCAGCGCAGCCAGTTGACCTTGCCATTGCCCCCGGTTGGCATGGGCGAATATGTCGTCGCCTACCAGGAGCGCAACACCGAGAAAACCCATCACAACGCCCAATAAGCGTTGCCGTGTCAGCGGTTCGTGTTCGAGAAGCCAGTGCGCCAACACCAACGTCGCAATCGGCATTAAGGCCATGAGAATACCCACTTCTGCCGAAGGAACTGACTGCTCCGCCCATGCAATCAGGGAAAACGGAATGATATTGCCCGTTAGGCTGAGCAGGGTCACTCTGCTCCACCAGCTTCTCTCCATGTCCCAATGGCCACCGCGCCACCGCCAGACGCACCACATGACAAGTGCCCCCATCCAGAGGCGACACCAGACAATGAATAGCGGATGAAACGACTTGAGCGCAACAGCGATCAACGCAAAGGCAAACCCCCATACAAAGACCAAATATCCGAGCAACGCCCAATGCTTAACAACTGGCTGTGACATATATATCTCGGTAACGAAGCTATGCCGGCGGGCAATAGTGCCAGTTAAATATAGCCAAACTTTTGCTAAGCTCCCGCTGGTCCCAAAGAGTACTCACCATGGTAGATCGCGCACCCTGCCCAGAAAAAGAACCCGATGCGTATGTCGAATACGTATCGCGTTTTGGCGTGCCCGCGGCGCCGCAAGTGGCGGCCGCGGCGGGGCTGGCACGCAAATGGTTTAAGCCCCGCTTCATTGGGGCAGACAATCTCCCAGCCCGACCTGCACTGCTGATAGGTAATCATGCCTTTATGGCAATAGATGCGGCACTGTTTCATCTCTACCTCTATTACGATCATGGCAGATACGTTAAAGGGCTGGGAGATAAAACCTTATTTGCGAATCCTTATTATGCCGCGCTGGCTCATGCCATGGGGGGCGTATCAGGCCGGGCGCCGGTCGTGCAGCGATTGATGGCACGGGGAGATGACTTACTGCTCTATCCCGGCGGCGCGTACGAAGCCATCAAACCACCGGAATCCCGCTATCAGTTGCAGTGGAAGCAGCGCTATGGGTTTGTCAGGCTTGCCGCAGAAGCCGGGTACGACGTGGTCCCCGTGGCATCCGTGGGACCCGATGAATACTACGATCATGCGATTTCTTCAGAGCGGCTGTTCAACTCTTCACTGGTACGGTTGATGATGAAGGCAGGGATGTTACCTGCAGACTTGCGGGCTGACCTGGTGCCTCCAATACCGACAGGCATGCTGGGAGGCCCCCTCCCGAAGCCGAAAACCACATACTTCGCCATCGGAAAGCCCATCTCGCTTGACGAATACAGGGGCGAGAAACTGACGACACAAAAGCTGACAGCTCTCAGACGAAAATTTGCGAAAGCGATTGATGCGGAAATCAAGGCGCTTTTGTTGCTTCGCGAACGGGAGCGCCACCGCGACGGCTGGCTTCGCCGCGTACTGTCCGCCTGAATGGTATGAGCCTTCTGCAACTCTTCCGGCTGGTTACCATTGGCGTATCGGGCCTAGCCGGCATCTGGTTGCTGCTCTCGTTGCTGTGGGCGCCTGCCTATATCGTCACCACCACACCCTACCCGGTGGATCAGGATCCGGCTAGCCGCGACCTTTTCTTTGAAGATATTCGTATTTCTAGCGAAGACCTGTTGCTAGAAGGCTGGTGGATACCAGCAGAGCAACCAGCCGCAGAGCTCATTTTTGTCCATGGTGCCGGCTCTAACCGAATTTCTCAGTACATCGGTTCGCTCGATTTTTATCGCACCCTGCACGAACTCAATATATCCATCGTAACAATGGACATTCGCAACCACGGAAACTCGCCGCAAACCGATGGCATTCTAAGAATGGGTAGCGGCGAGTGGCCCGACGTGATCGCAGCTGCACGCTGGCTCGACCAGCATCATCCAAACAATTTACCGAGAATCGTTTTGGGAGCTTCGATGGGGGGCAGCACGGTGATTCATGCGGTACACCATGGACTCGAGGCGGATGGGATCATTCTGCTAGATCCACAACTCGATATCCGTGACAGCTTGATGCGGGGTGGGCAGGTTACCACCTTGTTACCCGCCGGATTGTTCTCAGTAGCAGTCAGCGCCGCGATTCATCAATATGATCTTCCCAGTGGCAGCCGTAGCCCACTTGTCATGGGGCAAAAAATAGCACTCCCCATTTTGCTCATTCAGGATTGGGACGATCCCGTTACGCGATCGCCCTATGCCGCCACGCTCGCCGCAACCAACCCCAATGTGTCACTAGCAAAGGTACCTGCTGTGGATCTCAGTGCGAGCTGCCTTGAGGGTAAGAGAGCGTGGGGGTCGCACGTAGCCGCTCATCCCTGTCACCCAGACTGGACTAGGGCGACAGTCTCACAATTTCTTGAATTGTTTGTCGACTGACTGTGTGCTCGCGGGCCCCCTACCGGCTCATCATCTATATTGATTTCAAGCCCGTATACACCCTAGACCATCAAGGATTTGAGACACATGAAAAAGCATTTGTTGATTATGACAATGGCGGCACTGACAAACTCACCTGCACTCCATGCCGGCTGTCCAGACTTTCTCGATCACTCCATGCGTCGATTGGCCTCTACGGACTCCATTCAATTCTGTGAGGCTTACGAGGGCAAGGCATTATTGATCGTCAATACTGCAAGTTACTGTGGGTACACCCCACAGTTTGAAAGCCTCGAGCAGATACATCGCGATTATCGAGAAAACGGACTCGTGGTAGTGGGATTTTCCAGCGATGACTTCTTTCAGGAGGACAACGACGAGGGGGATGCCGCAGAAATCTGCTTCGAAAAATATGAAGTCAGCTTCCCTGTCATGGCTACTTCCGCCGTTCGTGGAGACGACGCCAATCCGGTGTTTAAGGGCTTGGGCGCGGCGGCAGGTTACCCGAGCTGGAATTTCAACAAGTATCTCATTTCCTCAGACGGCCAAGTCATCGGTCGGTTTTCCAGTAGCGTCAAGCCCGACAGTGAGGAGTTGCGAACAGCCATTCGCAGCGCGCTGCCCAGTGAACAAATCTGATTGGGACAATGGCCGAAACCTGTGCCTGCTGTCGGCGGCCTGCCCCTCTCACTTTCCACCACTTGATACCCAAAAAGGTGCACCGCCGTGCGCACTTTAGGCGCCACTACAGCAAAGCGCGATTACAGGCGGGTATTCGGATTTGTCGACTCTGTCACCGCGCTATTCATCGCCAATACGATGAGATGACCCTTGCCAGGAACTTCAACTCGTTAGCGGCTCTGTCGCAGGACGAAGCGCTGTCAAAACACTTCGGATGGGCTGCAAAACAACGAGAGCAGTAGAGCCGCCTCACGCCCGCCCCGGGGACCGCTAATCCAAGTCCAGTAGCCGCTCTCCCACGTGTGCGAGCAGCGTTGCTACCATTGCCTCCGTGGGCTGATCGCCCCGAATGACGAGGTCAGCATAGTCCTTTGCTCGGCACCCCCACTCTCTGAATGTCCCTTCGGCACGCGCCCAAAATAGCTCAATCGACTGCCTGTCACGGCCCCGTTCAACCTGATCCCGACGCAAGCGTCTGGGCCACCGCACCTGCGCGTCAGTATCGACGTAGATCAGCTCATCATAGAGCGCACGAAGCTCCTGAGTAGCAGCGACCAGAATACCCTCCACCACAATGCAGGACTGGGGTTGCACCGTGATCGAATAGTGCAACCGGCAGTGCGTCGTAAACTCATAGGCGGGGCACTGGACCGGCCTGCCCTCTCGCAATCCGGCAACATGAGACGCGAACAACGCCAGATCCAGCGCATCCGGGTGATCAAAATTAACTTTTTCGCGAGCTTCGGAATCGAGCTGGGACAGGTCATGGTAATAAGCGTCGATCGGCAACACAGCGACTCGCTCAGGCCCAAGAACACTGAGCAAACTCTCGGCGAGCGTCGATTTGCCACTTCCCGACCCACCAGCGATAGCCACAACGACGTTCATTTCAGGAGCAACGCCGTGACACCCTTATTGCTCAACCCGAAAAATAGACACTGCCATGCTCCGCTTCGATCGCCTCCCGAACACGGCGTTTTTCTGCGGGAGGATCAACGGCAGCACAACGTGCATCTTGCCATTGCCCGTAGGCCTCATAATTCGGAATACCCACCGCTGTGAGCAATTCCCACACGAGCAGACACTGCTGCACCTCATTTAGCACCTCGGTTTTGGCCACTCGATCCAATAATGCCGCCAAATCGGGCACGTCATCGCTCATCCCCAGAGCATCGCCGACATCGAGCTTCATGAAGGCGGGCTCTTCAGCACTGTAACGTGGCCATGCAGTGCCATCTGGCAGTTGTGGGACGCCATCGCGAGCAAAGGATCCCCATACTGCCATCATGGTATCGGTCATCTCTCGGGCTGAATCGCTATCGGGATACATAAAGTTGCCGATGGTGCCGTACATTGGCGCACCCATTACAAACGCAATTTCGCTCGCATGTGAAGCGCCCAACAGCTCCGAAAAGCGGACGAAGTAATTATCTGGCTGCTCGTCCCAATCGTATCGGTACGCATACAACTCGCTATAACCCCCCGTTTCCATCGCCGCAAACGGGTTATCAACAGCACCAAGCTTCCACCCCCGTGAACGCATTTCTACCCAAAATCGATAGAGAGGCGGATTCTTAATCCTCAGTTTGGCGGGTAAGGCCTTGGTGAATGGATAGCTGACATCAACGAAATATCGGCTGAGCCCTAACCAGAGCGTAATTTCATCTCGAGTCGTACCTGCCATCACGGGCACCTGCTTGGCAAGATCGGTATCAGCCAGCGCCGCCAACACGCCGGCTTCCGGGATCACGATCCCGTCGTTGACGATTGCTGGTTGAATATGGTCCTCCTCAAGCTCGAAATAAGCGCGCAGTAAGCGCTCCATCGATACCGCGCGCAATGCCGCAGCATCAACAGTCGCCTGATCGAGCTCCAGTGCCTGAGTAACCTCCCAGCCGCCCCTGTCCACTCTCAAAAAGCGCCGCTCGGCATTGTAAGCCTGAGCCGGCGTCACGCTTCTGACGTGGCCTGACTGTGCAATAGCACGATGAAACAATCCCTCGGCTAACGGCGAGGCCAGCAGGCTAAAAACATTTCTGCCGCCCGCACTTTCGCCAAATACCGTCACGTTATCCGGATTACCGCCAAACCGTTCGATGTTGGATTGCGTCCAGCGAAGGGCCTCAATCATATCCAGAGTGCCGAAATTGGCCAGCGCCGGCGAGGCCAAATTGGCGCCGTTTAATGCCGGATGCACGAACCATCCAAACGGACCCAATCGATAATTGATGACGACAACGATTACTTTTTGACGAGCGGCTAACCGTGAAAAATCATACGTTCCTTTATACCCGCTGACATTGCTACCACCATGAATCCACACCATGACGGGCAGGTCACTAATAATCGATGCCGGCCCTGGCGCGTAGATATCGAGGTATAAGCAATCCTCATCTCCGAGGTAGTCACCCTCTGCGCCTCCCGAGGTCATGCTTTGCGGCTGAGGGCACATCACAGGCTCCTGCAATGGCGCAATCTCGTGCTCAGGTGTATCAAAGGATACCGGCGCCGACCATCTCCCCTCGCCCACAGGCGGCTGCGCAAAGGGAACGTCGCGGTACTTCACCGAAGCCTCAGGACCTGCTTCAGGCTTCACCCGTCCGCTGGAGGTC
Organism: Luminiphilus sp.; assembly: GCA_029242325.1. Lineage (GTDB taxonomy): Bacteria > Pseudomonadota > Gammaproteobacteria > Pseudomonadales > Halieaceae > Luminiphilus. The sequence continues at coordinate 13,371 of JAQWUD010000019.1, read as the reverse complement.
ACTACGGACCCCTCCATGGCTGCTTGCTCAGTCACGGTGCACGACCAACAGACGAGCAAAATCATCGCGCCGAGCGATCCTCTGGTCAATGACTCAAACATGTGTTGCTACTCTGAATGACTTCCAAAGAGAATACGCAAGTCGCAGGAACACAGACCATTGCCACACAGCAATGGTCGGTGCTTCTGTGCACGTCTGCAGCGGTGTTTACGAGCTTGATTGCTCTAGTTCATCACTCTCGGACAGGCTGTGATCCACCCATGACGACAAGAGCTTATAACCAACCGAGAGCATGACTGCCCCCACAAACAAGCCGATCAAGCCCTCTGCCGCCATGCCACCGAGCACACCGATCAGAACGATGGGCATGGGCGTCTCCACGCCGCGCCCCAGCAGGTAAGGTTTCAAAAGGCCATCCGCCATGCCGGCAGCCAGGAGATAAGCGGTGCCAAACCCAGCGGCCCAGGTGGCACTCTCGCCTCCCAGCCAAAGCCAGGCTATAGCGGGAAAAACCACAAGGGCGGATGGCAGCTGTAGCACGCCGAGGAACAGCACCACCATGGCCAGCACGCCCGCCGCGGGCACCCCCAGCGCCAAAAAGCCGACGCCTAAAGCCAATGCCTGTAAAAACGCCACGCCAACGACGCCATTGGAGACCGAGCGAATCGTGGCCACCATCAGCGCTTGCAGCTCTGCTCCGCGTTGCTTGTCGGCAAACGTATTGAATAAATGGGCGACCTGCGTGGCACCTCGATCGGCGCTGGCCATCATAAAACCAGAGATGATGAGGGCAAGAAAAAAGAGCACCAAAGCCAGCATGGTGTTAGCCACGGCTCCCAACATCGCCTTGCCCGCTGACATCAATTGCGGCTGCACCATCTGTGCCACCGACACGAGATCCTGGTGCGCTGCTTGCCACAGGTTAAATAGCGCAGGCCCGATGAGCGGCCAATTTGACACCTCGGGATTGGCCTCTGGAATCGAGCCACCATGTTCACCAAGGAAAATAGCCCAGTCGCGTACATGCTCAGCCATGGAGACAGCTAGTAGAACCGTGGGCGTGCCAATCAGGATCAGACTCACCAGCACAAACAACCCCGCTGACAGCCCCTTCCTCAGGTTGAGGCGTGCAGCTAGCCACTGGTTGAATGGATGCAGCGATACGGCAAGGATAAGTGCCCACAACATCAATGGGAGGAATGGTGAAAAGGTCTGCACACAGAACCACACCACCCCCATCAGCAGGAGCAGGCGAATGTAAACCTGCATCAAGTCACGAGCCAACACCTTGCGCAAATTGCTGAGATCGCCCTCACTCATGTCACCGCTCTCCATTCCAGCCCTAAATCGCAGATTCAACAGGCAAACAGATTATCGAGGCGCCGCTCGCTAGCGACCTTTCCACTCAGGCTTCCGCTTTTCTGCAAAGGCGGTAGCGCCCTCAATCGCATCTTCACTGGTGAAAACCGGCTGGGTGAGCGCGTGCTGATTCGTAAAAGTCTCGTCGCCACTCCAATCTCGCGATGCCTTGATAATCGCTTTACTGACTCTGACCGCCATCGGGCCGTTTTCGGCGATCTGCGCCGCCAGGGAACGGGCTGTCGCCAGTGCATCACCTGGCGCAGTCAACTGGTTGATCAGCCCCATCGACATCGCGCGCTCCGCCCCCATAAATTCCCCGGTCAACGCAAGTTCCATTGCGACGCGATAGGGAATCTGCGAGGGGAGTCTCACCAAGCCACCAGCGGCGGCAACGAGCCCGCGCTTCACTTCAGGAATGCCAAATTTCGCGTTCTCCGCTGCGACGATCAGATCACACGCAATGGCCAACTCACAGCCCCCCGCCAGGGCATAACCTTCTACTGCAGCAATCAGCGGCTTATCCGCCGAGCGCTCTGTCATGCCACCAAATCCTCGACCCTCAATCTGCGGGAACTCGCCCGAGACGAAAGCCTTCAGGTCCATGCCAGCGCAAAATGTGCCTCCGGCTCCGGTGAGAACCCCGACGCGCAAAGCATCATCGTTATCGAGCCGGTCCAGAGCCGCTGCGATGCCCTGCGCCACAGAAAGATTCACCGCGTTTTTGGCTTTTGGCCGGTTGATCGTGATAATCAGGACACCGTCCACATCGTTCGTCAGTACAGTTGCTTCTTCTGTCATGTTAGTGCTCCTGTTATCGCGGCTGCATTCGAATGCCGCCATCCATGCGGATACATTCACCATTGATGTAGTCATTATCGATAATCGCGGTCGCGAGTTGCGCAATTTCCTCGGGGCGACCCAGACGCTTGGGATACAGCACCGATTGAGACAACGACTCGACAAATTCAGGCGTCAACCCGTTAAAAAGCGGCGTATTAATCAAGCCGGGAACAATCGTGTTGACGCGAATGCCCACATTGGACAGGTCTCGCGCGATGGGAAGCGTCATACCCACAATACCGCCTTTACTCGCGCTGTAAGCGGCTTGGCCCATCTGGCCCTCGTAGGCGGCGACTGATGCGGTATTGATAATCACACCGCGGGAACCGTCATCCGTCACGGGGTCATTTTTCGCCATCACCTCGGCGCAGAGGCGCAAAACATTAAAAGTGCCCGTTAAGTTGACAGCAATGACCTTGCTCCAGACATCCATGGGGAAGGGGCCGTCACGACCGAGTGTTTTGGCCGCATTGCCAATCCCCGCGCAGTTCACGTTGACATGGATCGTGTCAAAAGCGGCCACCGCAGCATCAATACCCGCTTTGGCTGAGGCTTCATCGACGACATTCACGTTGGCAAAAACGCAGTTGCCCGCCCCCAATTCAGCCACCATTGCCTGTCCGGCATCTTCATTCAGGTCAAAGACCACGACCTTGCCGCCGGCCGCCGCAATGCGTCGCGATACGGCTTGCCCAATTCCCGAAGCGCCGCCCGTAACGACCGAAACTTTCCCATTAATATCCATGCTTTAACTCCCTTTCCTCAATCAAATTAAAAACAATTTATTCCGCTAGCCGGCGCACAACGTTGCGCTCTCCGGCTACCACCTCTACCCGCACCCCGAGCGGGTCTTCTGCCTCAAACCAGGCGAGCAAGTCCGCGTCATCGGGATCAGCCACACCCACCCAGCGGCGGCCATCAGACACTTGCCGGCCCACCACAATCGCACGGGACTTGTCGGCCTGACGCTGGAAGGTATAGCTCTCGATCACACCCTCCGATTCCGGATCCGCCACCACCACGACAGCCTCAGCCGCGGTGGCCTCCGCAGCAGGCACCGGAAAATCAACCGGGATGTTGGCATAAACGCCCACCGCATGCTTGGACAGATAGCCCCCATTAGCCCCCACAATGCCGGTTGTGGGCTCTGATTGCTGGCGCAACCAGCGCACCATCTCGGCAATGCCATGGGTAGAGTAATTGTTACCCGGGCCCCCAAAAAAAGGCAGGCCGCCCGTCAGGGTCAGTGGCCTCGGGTCCCCCAAATCAATGCCCAGGGCATCCATCGCCGCCCACACTGCGATGGGAAAGCAGGAATACAAGTCAGCGGCCGCAATCTGGTCTGCCGTCACGCCGGCACTGGCAAGCGCGGTGTGGTAAGCCTCTGTCATGGAAGCCGCCTGCCCCAACGAGGGGCGGGTCAATACCTGAGGCTCAGAGCCCGTTGCATGACCCTGAAGGTAAATGGCTCGATCAGCCACCCCCATTGACACTGCGGTCTCGTAGCGCGTGATAACCAGCGCGGCCGCCTGGTTTACGCCATCCTTTGCCACCATGGATTTGAGATGCGGATCCCCCATTAAACGATTTTTGGGTGATTCCTCCCCAATCTCATCAGCCGTCATCGGCTCGCGAAACATAGCGAAGGGATTATGTGACGCCACGTTCGCGAAATGTGCCATGAGCTTTGCCAACTGCTGGCGATACTCCGTTTTGCTCAGACCGAGCTCACTGCGCCGAACCTGCTCCTGTAGCGGGTAAATATCGACCGGTGCGAAGGCGCCATGACGATTCAGCTCGGTATCAAACAACAGATCGATACCGGCACCACGGTCGTCCGTTTCTCCCACCGGGTCGTCACTCCAGTCGGCAGAAAGGCCCTGCCGCTGCAAGTGTCGCGAGGTTGCAAGGGCCTCTGCTCCGCAGATCACGGCCCCGCGGATCTCACCCCGCAAGATGGCGCCACCCATCTCAAAGACCAGCCGCTGAGGCTCGTCACCGCAGGCTCGAGAATAGATCGCCGTCGCGTTGGGCAGCGACAAACTCCGCAAAATCGAAAGGGGCGGGCTGGTACTGCGACCAAACGGCGCAATGACCGGCACGACCGGCTCGGGCACCGAATGCGCGAATAACCGGACACAAGCCAAGCGATCAATCTGCGCGGCAACCGCCTCTCCGGCGCCCGTGTCGCTCAAGGCTGCTTCGCAGGCTTTGGCCGCCAGCTCTTCCGGGGTGAGACCAACAAAGTCACCATCGAGATGCTCTGTGAACTGGCCAGCCCCCAGCAGAACCGGCGTATCGGGATCTATCGACATGTTAATCACTCAAGCTATTGCGGGCAGATCGCGCTATTGCGGCAAATGAATCGGGGTCTAGTGAAGCTCCTCCCACCAGCGCACCATCGACATGGGGGCAACCGAATAATGCCTCGGCCGTTTCGGGAATGACGCTACCCCCGTAGAGAACAGGAATTTCGCTGTCTCCGCCCAATAAGGCGTTGACCTCGGCTTTGATCACCGCATGCATGTCATCCACTTGATCAGGCGTTGCCGTCAGTCCTGTACCAATCGCCCACACCGGCTCGTAGGCAATCAACAACTGTGACGCGATAGCCGGCAATGCACCGCCAAGCTGCGCCCGCACTGCGTGATTCTGGTCCCCAGCCTCACGCGTCGCACTGTCTTCGCCGACGCACAGTACCGGAGTCAGTCCTGCGGCCTGCACGGCAGCCAGCTTGCGTCCAATCAATTCATCGGTCTCACCGTGATGCACGCGCCGCTCAGAGTGCCCCACCAAAACAAAACGGCAACCTACGTCCGCAAGCATCCCCACAGACACTTCTCCGGTATGCGCTCCCTGCTCATGAATCGAGCAATCCTGGGCGGCCAGCAGACAATTCGGCAGGGCCGCCCCCAACTCACCGATATACGGAAAAGGAGGGGCAATAGCGACTGCAAGGCGCTCATGGCCTTCGAACGACCACTGACTGGCAAAGGCTGCGATCGATGCCCTGCTGCCGTGCTGCTTCCAATTGCCAATGAGATACAAAGTGGTCATAGCTTACGCATGATTTTCTAAGCGCGGCAAGATAACAGAGGGCGCAGCGCTTCTCATTCCCCCGCCACCGGACAATCTGCGCGGGAGCCCCATTCTGCCCAAGAGCCATCATAAACGGCTACCGGTGAGCGCCCCAGCTCGTGCAGCGCCAACGCCAACAAACAAGCCGAAATACCTGACCCGCAGGTGGTGACGACTGTCTTGCCCTCTGCTGCGCCCACTGATTCGAATAGCGCCTCTAGCTGGGGGGCGGATTTAAGGCGTGATGGATCACCGGTGAGAATCTGCGCGTAATGAAGATTTTGCGATCCCGGAATATGGCCAGGTCGAACCCCCGGCCTCGGCTCAGGCTCCTGGCCGAGAAACCGAGTTGCGGAGCGCGCGTCCAACACAATGCTGGCGTCATCGATCAGAGCGGCCTTGACGCCCTTCACGTCGGTCAACCACTCTCGCTGTCGCGTCGCGACGAAATCCTGTCCGGCAGGCAAGTCCGCAGCGCTGCCGCTCTCGGTACGATATCCGGCAGCGATCCAGCCCGGCAATCCACCCTCCAGGATCTGAACCTTAGTGTGACCAAAAACGCGAAACATCCACCAGGCTCGGGCTGCCGAGAACAAACCTTTTCCGTCATAAACAACGACGCGAGTATCACCATCAATTCCCAACGAACGAACAACCGCGGTAAATAGCGCCTCGCTGGGCAGCATATGAGGGCATTCGTGGTCAGCGTCGGCTATCGTTTCAATGTCAAAGAATTGTGCGCTGGGAATCCGCGCGGCCAAAAATTCCGCCCCCGGGTCACGGTCGTCGGCAGGCAGGTACCACGAAGCATCGAGCACTACCCCGCCCTGCTTCTCGACGAGCGAGGCCAAATCAGCAGTGGAGATCATTGTGTTCGGTGCAGACATATTGGAAAGCCATCTGTGGGCGGATCCTGCGGGATAGACCCGGTGCAACAAGTGCCAAACGTCTACCGAAGAATCCGAGAAGCCTGATTGTAGAGGCTGGCCCTGTCGATGGAAACCGTCGAGCCCCTGCTCAGACCCGATTATTGCTGTTTGATGACGACGGGGTTTTCAATCAGCGTTCACTTTGTTCACAATACCGGTCCGCTCACACAATGACTCGCTCACGGGTCGCAAAGGAGACCACGATGACTGTCACAACCATTCACTGCGCAGATGGATTTGAGTTAGGCGCCTACGAGGCCAGCCCCTCGACGACAGCCAAAGGCGCAGTTGTCGTGATTCAGGAGATCTTCGGTGTGAACTCTCACATTCGCTCGGTCGTGGACGGCTACGCTGCCGAGGGCTTTTACGCCATTGCACCGGCCATTTTTGACCGGTTAGAACGGGACGTGCAATTGGGTTACACCGAGGATGACATGAACACGGGCATTGAGCTGGCATTTCAAAAGCTCGACATGAGCCAAACGTTGAGTGACCTGCAGGCCACCATCGATCATGCGGCGGCACACGGCAGCGTCGGCGTGGTCGGCTACTGTTTCGGCGGATTGCTCACATGGCTGTCCAGCTGCAACCTGAGCAACGTCTCGGCCGCGTCGGCCTACTATGGCGGCGGCATTCCCAACAATGCGGACATGACGCCCGGCTGCCCGATTATCTTGCATTTCGGCGAGCAGGACGCCCACATTCCGATGGACTCCGTCGCCGCCTTTCAAGAGAAACAGCCAAACCTGGCGGTGCATGTTTACGCCGCTGATCACGGTTTCAACTGCGATCAACGTGACGCCTTCGATGCGCCGTCTGCAGCGCAGGCCAAGGAACGAACGCTGGCGCTATTCCATGACGCCCTCTCGGCTTGACAGGTCATACGATGAAAATCGGCGTGATTATCGGGAGTCACCGCAAGGACTCCCAGAGCGCCAAAGTAGGTCGATTCCTCGAGACCGCACTGACATCGAGGAGTGGCTTATGCTCCTGGACCTTGGATCTAGGCAAAACACCCTTGCCTCTGTGGGATGAGAGTCTGTGGAGCAACGGCCCTCAGTGGTCTGCCATGCCCGCACTAAAAGCCGAGCTCGATGCCTGCGATGGATTTATCGTGATTGCACCGGAGTGGCATGGCATGGTCCCGGCGGCCCTGAAAAATTTCTTTCTTCTGTGGGCCGGAACCGGGGAGCTCTCGCATAAACCGGCGCTGCCCTGTGCCGTATCCGCCGGAGAAGGCGGAGCCTATGTGATCTCCGAACTGAGAATGAGCAGCTATAAAAACAACCGGCTGTGCTGGCTACCGGAACAGTTGATTGCAAGGCAAGTGAAGTCCCTGTGTAATGAGGACGCTTCCCAAAATAATGGCGCACTGCACGATGCCTTCAGTGCTCGCTGTGACTATGCGCTCGAACTGCTGCTTGCCTACGCGAGCGCTCTCAAACCCATCCGAAACGGTGGCTTGATCGATCACGAGACCTACATGAACGGGATGTAAGCTCCAGTTGAAGCGACATGTAAATACTCACTTTGCGCCGCGACGAGCCGACGGTTCTGCGCATCAGGAAAGCGAGCGATAGCCGCCGCTATAAAACACGAGCGGGGCAGCTTCGATTGCTTCAAAGCCCAATACCTCGCCGACGATAATCTTGTGGTCACCGCCGGGATGGACCGCATGCGTGGCGCAGCAAAAGTGTGCCAGCGCATCGATCAATTTTGGCTCCCCCGCCGAACCGGTTATGAAGTGTTCTGGTAGCGCGTTGTGCCCACTGCGCTCCGCATAATGCCCGGACAGCGCCGCTTGATCTGCCGAGAGGACGCTGATACCAAAATGCGCGCAACCGGTATACACGCCCAGGTGGTCGGAGGAGGTTTGAATGCTCCACAGCACAAGCGGCGGATCCAATGAGACCGACGAGAAAGAATTGACCGTTGTGGCTAACGGCCCCAGCTCGAGGTCGTTAACAGTGACCAAACACACACCCGTCGCAAAGCGGCCCAATGCCTGTCGGAAGTCTGCAGAATCCTTACTCATACTTCTACCTTCAACAACCTAACGATGAGAGAACCTTCCTGACATCTTAAGCCAATATCGTGCACCCGTTTCAGCGGTCCAGCCCGCCCATCAGGATGTATTTGATTTCGAGGTAATCGTCGATGCCGTATTTGGAGCCTTCTCGACCCGAGCCCGAAGCTTTCACACCCCCGAAAGGCGCCATTTCATTGGAGATAATGCCTTCGTTGATCCCCACCATGCCGTAATCCAACGCCTCCGCAACACGCCAAACGCGGCCAATATCCCGAGTGTAGAAATACGACGCCAGCCCAAACTCCGTGTCATTGGCCAGGGCAATCGCCTCTGCTTCGTCCCGAAATGCCGTCACTGGCGCAACAGGCCCAAAAATTTCGTTTCGAAACACCGCCATATCGGGAGTCACCCCCGTTAATACCGTGGGCTGGTAATAGCAGGGCCCTAAATCCGAGCGCGCGCCACCCAACGCAATGTGAGCGCCCGCCTCTGTGGAGCGCTGCACCAACTGCTCGACGTCGTCGACGGCGCCAACGTTCACTAACGGCCCCTGCTGCACGCCTTCGTCGAGCCCATTGCCCATCTTCAATTCCGCGGTCGCCGCGACAAGCTTGGAGACGAACTCATCATGAATACTGTCCTGAACCAAAATCCGATTGGTGCAGACGCAGGTTTGTCCACTATTTCGATACTTGGACACCACGGCCCCTTGAACCGCCGCATCGAGATCAGCGTCCTCAAACACGATAAACGGCGCATTACCGCCCAGCTCCATCGAGGTTCGCTTGAGTGTGACCGAACATGCCTGCTCCAACCGCCGCCCCACTTCGGTTGAGCCAGTAAAGGTCAGTTTTCTCACGAGGGGGCTGTCTGTGAGCGCTGGCCCGATTTCCGAAGACGATCCGACCACCACATTGACGACGCCCGCAGGCACCCCTGCCCGCTCCGCAAGCTCCGCCATCGCCAGCGCAGATAGCGGCGTTTCCGATGCCGGCTTAATCACAATGGCACAACCCGCCGCCAACGCAGGTGCCGCTTTACGGGCAATCATGGCGTTGGGGAAGTTCCAGGGCGTAATCGCCGCCACCACGCCGATCGGCTGCTTGATACAGACCACTCTCCTGTCGGCAGAGGGTGCCGGGATCACATCGCCGTCGATTCGCTTGGCCTGCTCGCCGAACCACTCCATGAATGACGCGCCGTAGGCTACCTCGCCTCGGCTCTCGGCAAGCGTCTTGCCCTGCTCCGTTGTCATAATCACAGAGAGGTCCTCCTGATGCGCCATCATCAGGTCGAACCACCGTCTGAGCACCTGAGCTCGAGACTTGGCGGGCACAGCCCTCCAACTCATCATTGCATCATGGGCGGCGGATATAGCCTCTTCGGTGCCCGATCGGTTAACAGTGCTCACTTCGACTACGGTGTCTCCCGTAGCAGGGTTCGTCACTGCGAGATTAGGGCCAGCGCCAACCATCCAGTGACCCGCCACATATGACGACGTCTTAAGCAAGCCTGGGTCTGTGAGCTCGGATTTCATGCAATCTACTCCAATGCAGTCATTCTCAACGTCTCCGACAGACGGTCACCACATTGACAGGTCAGCGAAGCACGACCGAGGCGACCACACCGATTACCCCGGACGCCGAGCATCCTGCATGAATCCTTATCCCTACACCATACCCATTTGCGTAATAGGCAGGTCGCGCTACAGAGGCTGCAACGTCCCATTGGGACCAATGCTGGCCGTCTCCGGTCGGCTTAGGTGCCTTCAGGAAACCATTTCGGCGCTGTCAGCCGACGCTTACCATCAGAGGCCAGCACCGCATCGGGCGCATCAAGCGCCGCGCGATCCCACAGCTCGCAGGTGACCTGCTTGTGCTTTTGATCGAGGCCTTCGCAGTAATTGCTGTAGCGACAGAGCACAACCTCCTCGCCATGGCCGAGACGCACTTTCTCGAACCAATCCGGATCGGCCAATGCCTGCCGCGCAAGCCCTACGACGTCGGCCTTACCCTCGACAAGTAATGACTCTGCTTGATCGAAACTATGAATCCCACCCGTCGAGATGACGGGCGTCACAAACCCAGCACCCCGCACCGCATTTCGCACTGACGCAACAGGCTCTGTATTTCGACCCCAGGGGCCTTGCTCGTCAGATACATAAGAGGGCATGCATTCATAGCCACTCCGGCCGGTATAAGGATAGGCGGCCCATCCAACTTTGGGTTGCTTGGCATCGTCAAATTTACCGCCTCGAGACAAGCTCAAAAAATCCATGCCGGCTCGAGCAAATTCTCTGGCAAAAAAGCAGGCGTCATCAACGTCGCTCCCAGAGGCGATGGTTTCATCACTTAGGAACCGACAGCCGACCGCATAATCTTCACCGACCGCCGCCCTCACCGCCTCATAAACTTCAAGCGGCAATCGCAGACGCTGCTCTCGACTGCCGCCGTATCCATCAGCCCGGGTATTGGTGGCGGACAGAAAAGACGCCATTGTGTAGGCGTGAGCGTAGTGCAACTCCACACCATCAAAGCCGGCCGCTTTCGCTCGCTTAGCGGCTTGACTGAACAGCGTAGGCAGCGTCTCAGGCAGAGCAGCGACCGCCGACAAATGCATATCAGTGATACGCTCGCGATAGCCCTGGCGCAGTGACTCAAGCTCCCGCAACGACAGCACCGCCTCCAGCGTTATATCGCTTAACGACGCCAAGCGCTGCCTTACCCCCGCTTCACTCGCATGCTCCATTTGCAAGGCTCGTCGATGCGCTGCGGTCACTGTCAGAAACCGCATAAAAAACGCCTCTGCTTCCGGTCGTCGTCGGATAGTTAGAAAATCGATGAGCTGAATTAGCACACGGGTTCTGCCGTTACTCGCCTCCTTCACCGCATCAGTCAGTCGTTGCAGGCCGGCGATATAGCGGTCGTCTGAAATCCGCAGCAGCGGTCCGCTGGGGATATCTCGTATACCGGTTGCCTCAACTACGAGAGCGCCCGGTCTGCCCTCCGCAAAACGCGCATACCAATCGATCACGTTCTGCGTCACGTCACCTTCCTCACTGGCACGCCATGGCACCATTGCGGGCACCCACGTGCGTTGCTCGAGGCACAGATTCGGGGCAGATAGCGCCGAGTAAACATGACTCTTCGCGGCCTCTTGCTTGGTAGGCCACTGCTCAACAGTGGTCTGGTATTTAATGCGCTCTGGCGGTTTCCACACGATACTAGCCCTCGATGCCGCCCACGCTCACCTTGATCTGTTTCAGCATTGACATCATGTTCTCGTGCTCCTCACCACTCAACTCAGCCAAGCACTTCACTATCCAGGCTTCATGCGCCGAGGCCATTTCGGAAAATCGCTTGTTACCCAACGCAGTCAGAGTGACACAGAAGGCACGACGATTCCCTGGAACGGGTTCCCGACTGATCAATCCCTCGCTCTGCAACTGATTGGCAATACCGGATACATTGCCACCTGACACCATCATCCGCTGAGACAGATCGCCCATTGTCAGCCCCTCCGGTTCTCGCGCCAACTGCGCCATCAAATCGAATCTGGGCAGGGTGGTGTCGAACTCGCCTCGCAATCGATTCCTAAGGTGCCGCTCAATCAAATTGGTGCAGGTCAGCAACCTAAGCCACAACCGGATCGCCTGATGGTCGCTCTGTTCTGCCCGTGACTCATGATCAACTGGTTCTTGAACGCCGATTGAATCCATAGCGCATTACTCGTGGGAGAAATATGGTGTAGATATTTTAAACATAAAATGTTTCCTTTATACTAGTGAAATCATTTTATATATAAAACGTTTCGGGCATTAGCCTTAAATAGGAGAGCACACAGTGAAAGTCATCTGTCTCGGAGGCGGGCCCGCCGGCCTGTATCTGGGGATCAGCCTAAAACTGCGCAATCCCGACCACGAGATTGAAGTTTACGAGCGCAATAAACCCGACGACACCTTCGGGTGGGGTATTGTGTTTTCAGACCAAACAGTCGACAACATCTCGGCCAACGACCCCGTCAGCGCTCAGCGCATTGTCAACGAGTTCATTCATTGGGATCTAATCGACTGCCATGTGTCTGGCAAAGTGGAGCGCTCGGGCGGTCACGGTTTCATTGGCCTCGGTCGAAAGCGCTTCCTGCAGCTCCTGCACGAGAGGGCCGCAGAGCTAGGCGTGGCGCTGCACTTTGAGCAGGAGATAGGCTTAGACGATATCGACACCCGATTCGCTGACGCCGACGTCATTGTTGCCAGCGACGGCCTCAACTCGAAAATCCGTAATACCTATCTCGACGAATTCGGCTGCACCGTTGAAACGCGGCCCAACAAATTCGTGTGGCTGGGAACGCACCAGACGTTCCGGGATGCGTTCACCTTTATATTCGAGCGCACCGAGCATGGCTGGATCTGGGCCCACGCATACCAATTCGACGAAAACACCTCAACATTTATTGTCGAAGCGACACCCGATGTTTACGACGCACTGGGCTTTGAAGAGATGTCTCACGAAGAGAGCGCAGAGACCTGCCGCCGAATCTTCGAGAAGTATTTGGATGGACACAGATTGCTCACCAATTCGGCTCACGTGCGAGGGTCGGCTTGGATTAACTTTCCCGCAGTCTATTGTGAAAACTGGATCAAAGACGATCGCATTGTGTTGATCGGAGACGCGGCTCACACCGCTCATTTTTCTATCGGTTCAGGAACGAAACTAGGATTGGAAGACGCTATTTCGCTTGCGCACCACCTAGACAGTGGAGAATCAATTGCCTCTGCGCTGACGAACTACCAAGAAGAGCGCAAAATTGATGTGCTGCGGCTGCAAAATAGTGCTCGCAATGCCATGATTTGGTTTGAAAATGTTCCGCGCTATATCGATGCATTTGACTTAAAACAGTTCAACTATTCGATGCTGACACGCAGTCAGCGGGTCAGCCATGAAAATCTGCGCCTGCGCGATAAAGTATGGCTGGATTCGATGGAGACACACCTGGCCAAGCGACACATCGGCGAGGCGGCTAACGATCCCCTGCCCCCGATGTTCCTGCCTTTCTCACTTCGAAACATGACGTTGCAGAACCGGGTTTGCGTGTCGCCCATGTGCATGTATAGCGCCACAGACGGCATACCCG